>NZ_JBIBJD010000007.1:58094-157926 GCF_042958445.1 Streptomyces sp. NPDC007991 | reverse complement strand
GTGCGGGGGCACAACGGGCACATATCCGGCAGCTATGTGCGCACCGCAGCCACCGTCGACGGCCGGCGTGTCCTCACCTTCCGCGTGAACACGGACGCGATCGCGGAACCCGGTCTCGAACCCGCGGTGCTCGCGGCCGAGTTCTGCCCCCGCACCTCGTAGAACGACCGGGTCCCGAACGGAGATCCCGGTTTCTGATACTCGTTCGAGTGATGTCGAAAGCGCCGCCCGGTGCGCGGGAACAGCCGCCTACAGCGGCACGATGTCCGGCGCCCCCAGCCGCGCCGCGTCCGCCGTCAGGTCGTCCGGCTGGCGCTGCGACTCCCGCTCGGCCTCCACCCGCTTCTCGTAGTGCTGTACCTCGCGCTCGAACTGGTCCTTGTCCCAGCCGAGGACCTGCGCCATCAGCCCGGCGGCGTCGCGTGCGCTGCGCGTGCCCCGGTCGAAGGTCTCGAAGGAGATGCGCGTGCGCCGGGTCAGCACGTCGTCCAGATGCCGCGCCCCCTCGTGCGAGGCCGCGTAGACGATCTCGGCGCGCAGATAGTCGTCGGCCGCCGGCAGGGGCTCGCCCAGGGACGGGTCCTCGGCGATGAGCGCGAGGAGTTCCTCGGCCATCGTCCCGTACCGGTTCAGCAGGTGTTCCACCCGCACCACATGCAGCCCGGTCCGGGCGGCGATCCGCGCCCGCGCGTTCCACAGCGCCTGGTAGCCCTCGGCGCCCAGCAGCGGCACGTCCTCCGTGACGCACTCGGCGACCCGCATGTCGAGTCCGTGCACCGCCGCGTCCACCGCGTCCTTGGCCATGACCCGGTAGGTCGTGTACTTGCCGCCGGCCACGACGACGAGCCCGGGCACCGGATGCGCCACGGTGTGCTCGCGCGACAGCTTGCTGGTGGCGTCCGACTCGCCCGCGAGCAGGGGCCGCAGGCCCGCGTACACGCCCTGGACGTCGTCCCTGGTGAGCGGCACCGCGAGCACCGAATTCACATGTTCCAGCAGGTAGTCGATGTCGGCGCTGGACGCCGCCGGGTGGGCCTTGTCGAGGTCCCAGTCGGTGTCCGTGGTGCCGACGATCCAGTGCCGGCCCCAGGGGATGACGAACAGTACGGACTTCTCCGTGCGCAGGATCAGCCCGGTCGTGGAGTGGATCCGGTCGCGCGGTACGACCAGGTGGATGCCCTTGGACGCCCGGACGTGGAACTGGCCGCGCTCCCCGACCATCGCCTGGGTGTCGTCCGTCCAGACGCCGGTCGCGTTGACGACCTGTTTGGCGCGGATCTCGTACTCGCCGCCGCCCTCCACGTCCCGCACCATCGCGCCGACGACCCGCTCGCCCTCGCGCAGGAAGCCCGTCACGCGGGCGCGGTTGGCGGCCTTCGCGCCGTACGCCACCGCCGTGCGCACCAGGGTCGCCACATACCGGGCGTCGTCCATCTGCGCGTCGTAGTACTGCAGTGCCCCGACCAGCGCGTCCTTCTTCAAGCAGGGCGCCACGCGCAGGGCGTGAGAGCGGGTCAGGTGGCGGTGCGTGGGCAGGCCCCGGCCATGTCCCCGGGCCATGGACATGGCGTCGTACATCGCGACGCCCGACCCGGCATAAAGGCGCTCCCAGCCCTTGTGCTGCAAGGGGTACAGGAACGGCACGGGCTTCACCAGATGCGGGGCGAGCCGCTCCAGCAGCAGGCCGCGCTCCTTCAGGGCCTCCCGTACGAGCGCGAAGTCGAGCATCTCCAGGTAGCGCAGGCCGCCGTGGATCAGCTTGCTGGACCGGCTGGAGGTGCCGGACGCCCAGTCACGCGCCTCGACCAGTCCCGTGGACAGGCCCCTGGTCGCGGCGTCGAGGGCGGTGCCCGCACCGACCACGCCTGCGCCCACCACCAGCACGTCCAGCTCGCGCTCGGCCATAGATGCGAGTGACTCGGCGCGCTGCGCCGGCCCGAGTGTCGCTGTCCTCACCGCTGCCTCCCGCTCATCGCGGCGGCTGGTGCCGCCTCGGTCGCGCCGGCCGCACCCCTCGGGTGAGACCCCGTCCGTATCCCATGCCCAAATTCTGACCGTGTTGCCCGACTTCAGCCACCACGGGCCGACAGCCTGTGGACAACACCCACGGGACACTCACCGAAACTCGGGCGAGCAATCCCGCATATCGGTCATATTTACTCCTAGTCTGACATTGCGCTCGCCCGTCCTGTCCACAGGGCTTGCGCACCTGTCCCACTTCGGCTATCGGGAAGGACGGCCACGCCATGCCCGCAGATCTCGCCGTCATCGGACTCGGCCCGTACGGCCTGCCCCTGGCCCAGGCCGCCGTCGCCGCCGGTGTCGCCACCATCGGCTACCGGACCGGCCCCGAGGCCGGCTCCCTCACCGCCGCCGAACAGCGCCGGATGCTCTCGGGGGGCTTCCGGCCGACGACGGACGCCGCCGAGCTCGGCCGGGTGCGCACTGCGGTCATCTGCGCGCCGACCCCGCGGGGCGCGGACGGCGGACTCGACCTGAGCCAGCTGGAGGCGGCCGCGCGCACCCTGGCCGCACAGCTGCGCCCGCACACCACTGTGATCCTGGAGTCCCCTGTGTACCCAGGGACGACAGAGGAATTCCTGCGCCCCCTCCTCGAAGAGGGATCGGGTCTGCGCGCGGGCCGCGACTTCCACCTCGCCTACTCCCCCAGCCGCGTCGACCCCGGCAACCGCGACTTCACCCCCGCCAACACCCCCAAGGTCATCGGCGGCCTCACCCCGGCCTGCACGGAGTCGGCCGCCGCCTTCTACGGACGGCTCACCGACAAGGTGGTACGCGCGCGTGGACCCCGCGAGGCGGAGACGGTGCAGCTCCTGGAGACCAACTACCGGCACGTCAACATCGCCCTCGTCAACGAGATGGCCGTCCTCTGCCACGACCTGGGCGTCGACCTGTGGGACGTCGTCCGCTGCGCGGAGACCAAGCCGTTCGGCTTCCAGGCCTTCCGCCCCGGTCCCGGCGTCGGCGGCCACGCCGTCCCGCAGGACCTGACCGTCCACGGCGGCCGCACCCTGCGCATGGTGGAACTGGCCCAGCAGGTCAACAGCCGCATGCCCGGCTACGTCGTCCAGCGCGCGGCAGCGCTCCTCAACGAACACGGGAAGTCGGCCCGGGGCGCACGCGTGCTGCTCCTGGGCGTCACCTACAAGCCCGACCTCGCCGACCTGCACGGCACGCCCGCCCAGGAGGTCGCCCTGCGCCTGATGGAACTGGGCGCCTCGGTCAGCTACCACGACCCGCACGTCCCCGCCTGGAGCGTCCTGGACCGCCCCGTCCCCCGCGTGGACTCCCTCTACGAGGCGGTCGCCGACGCGGACCTGACCATCCTCCTCCAGCAGCACCGCACGTACGACCTGCAAGGCCTGTCGGTGAAGGCACAGCTGCTGCTGGACACGCGGGGGGCGGCGCCCACGGGGGCGGCGCACCGGTTGTGAAGAAGGGCGCGTGGGGGCGCTGAGCCCCCCGGGCTGGTGGCGCGGGGCACCCCGCCGCCAGTACCTTGGGAGACGGCGGAGCCCACCGCAGAGGCCACTGCGGCAGGCTCCTGGATGGATCACGGAGTGTCCGCCCCTAGTTCTCTTGGGGGCGGCCGCTCACCATCCGAAGCAAGGCGGAGCCCACCGCAGAGGGCACTGCGGCAGGCTCCTGGATGGATCACGGAGTGTCCGCCCCTAGTTCTCTTGGGGGCGGCCGCTCACCATCCGAAAAGTCGCAAGATCCACCTCCTCCGGCACTGCACCATCCGAAGACGGAGTCGGTCCCAGCGGGTGGGCTTGCGGTGGCGTCCCATGGGCGCCCCCTTCCACGACGCCACCCATTGGCCCGGTAGGCGGCACGTCGGAATCGGGCCGGGCCCCGAGGGCGGGGTCCGGAACCGTGTCCTTGGAAGGGGGCACCCAGGAGAACCGGGGCGCCGATCACGGACACTAGCGCCTCGAAACCGCCCTCCACCGCGCCATCCGGCCCGAAGGCAACCACGCGCCCCCATACGCCAACACGCGCCCCTCCAGGGCCAGTTGGGCACGCAAGGGCCTGGTCACTCACCCGAGTGACCAGGCCCTTCCTCGCCCTGGGGGCTGCCGACTACCGCCGGTGCTGCGAGTCCGCCACCGTCACCTCGACCCGCTGGAACTCCTTCAGCTCGCTGTACCCGGTCGTGGCCATCGCCCGTCGCAGCGCGCCGAAGAGGTTCATCGAGCCGTCGGGCGTGTGGGATGGGCCCGTGAGGATCTCCTCGATGGTGCCGACCGTGCCGAGGGCGACCTTCTTGCCGCGCGGCAGCTCCTCGTTCACGGCCTCCATGCCCCAGTGGTGGCCCTTGCCCGGGCCGTCGGTCGCGCGGGCCAGCGGGGAGCCCATCATGACCGCGTCGGCGCCGCAGGCGATCGCCTTGGGCAGGTCGCCGGACCAGCCGACACCACCGTCCGCGATCACGTGCACGTACCGGCCGCCGGACTCGTCCATGTAGTCCCGGCGGGCCGCGGCCACATCGGCGACCGCCGTCGCCATCGGGACCTGGATGCCCAGCACGTTGCGCGTGGTGTGCGCGGCGCCGCCGCCGAAGCCGACCAGCACGCCGGCCGCGCCGGTGCGCATCAGGTGCAGGGCCGCGGTGTACGTGGCGCAGCCGCCGACGATCACCGGGACATCCAGCTCGTAGATGAACTGCTTCAGGTTCAGCGGCTCGTGCGAACCGGAGACGTGCTCCGCCGAGACCGTCGTACCGCGGATGACGAAGATGTCCACGCCCGCGTCGACGACGGCCTTGGAGAACTGGGCCGTGCGCTGCGGGGAGAGCGCGGCGGCCGTGACCACGCCCGAGTCGCGCACCTCCTTGATGCGCGCGCCGATCAGCTCCTCCTT
Organism: Streptomyces sp. NPDC007991; assembly: GCF_042958445.1. NCBI lineage: Bacteria > Bacillati > Actinomycetota > Actinomycetes > Kitasatosporales > Streptomycetaceae > Streptomyces > Streptomyces sp. NPDC007991. Next base: position 153,042 of record NZ_JBIBJD010000007.1, on the reverse strand, counting down.
GATGGGCGCCGCGTAGATCTCCTGGAGGCGCCGGGTCGCGGCCTCGGCGGGCAGCTCGGCGATCTCGTCGAGCAGCGGCTGCGGGTCCTCGTAGCGCGTCCACAGGCCTTCGAGGTTCAGCACGCCGAGGCCGCCGAGCTCGCCGATGCGGATGGCGGTGGCCGGGGAGACGACCGAGTCCATGGGGGCGGCCAGGAACGGCAGCTCGAAGCGGTAGGCGTCGATCTGCCAGGCGATCGAGACCTCCTTCGGGTCCCGCGTACGGCGGCTGGGGACGACGGCGATGTCGTCGAAGGCGTACGCCCGGCGGCCGCGCTTGCCGCGCCCGATCTCGATCTCAGTCACGTTGGTGGCCTTTCCCTTTGCGTTTCAGCGTCTTCCAGTATCGCCGACGGGCACGGCGAGGGCGGCCCCGGATGCTCCGGAGCCGCCCTCGGAAGGCCGGGCCTACTTGTTGCGGCTGTAGTTCGGCGCCTCGACGGTCATCTGGATGTCGTGCGGGTGGCTCTCCTTGAGGCCCGCCGACGTGATGCGGACGAAGCGGCCCTTGGTCTCCATCTCCTCGATGGTGGCCGCGCCCACATAGCCCATGGTCTGGCGCAGACCGCCGACGAGCTGGTGCAGCACGTTGGCCAGCGGGCCGCGGTAGGGCACCTGGCCCTCGATGCCCTCGGGCACGAGCTTGTCGTCGGAGGCGACCTCGGCCTGGAAGTAGCGGTCCTTGGAGTACGACCGGCCCTGGCCGCGGGACTGCATCGCACCGAGCGAACCCATGCCGCGGTACGACTTGAACTGCTTGCCGTTGATGAACTGCAGCTCGCCCGGGGACTCCTCGCAGCCCGCGAGGAGGCTGCCCAGCATGACCGTGTCGGCGCCCGCTGCGAGCGCCTTGCCGATGTCGCCCGAGTACTGCAGACCGCCGTCACCGATCAGCGGCACGCCGGCCGGGCGGGCGGCGAGGGACGCCTCGTAGATGGCCGTGACCTGCGGGACGCCGATACCGGCGACGACCCGGGTGGTGCAGATCGAGCCGGGGCCGACGCCCACCTTGATGCCGTCGACACCGGCGTCGATCAGCGCCTGGGCGCCGTCGCGCGTGGCGACGTTGCCGCCGATCACGTCGACGCGCACGCTCGACTTGATCTTCGACATCCAGCTGAGGGCGTTGCTGTTGTGGCCGTGCGAGGTGTCGACGACCAGGAAGTCCACACCGGCCTCGGCGAGCGCCTGGGCCCGCTCCAGCGCCTCGGGGCTGGCGCCCACGGCGGCGCCGACGATCAGACGGCCCTCGGCGTCCTTGGCCGCGTTGGGGTACTGCTCGGCCTTGACGAAGTCCTTGACGGTGATGAGGCCCTTGAGGACGCCCGCGTCGTCGACCAGCGGCAGCTTCTCGATCTTGTGGCGGCGCAGCAGCTCCATGGCGTCGGGGCCGGAGATGCCGACCTTGCCGGTCACCAGGGGCATCGGGGTCATGACCTCGCGCACCTGACGGGAGCGGTCGGTCTCGAAGGCCATGTCGCGGTTGGTGACGATGCCGAGCAGCTTGCCGTTGCCGTCGGTGACGGGGACGCCGCTGATGCGGAACTTGGCGCACAGAGCGTCGGCCTCGCCGAGCGTCGCGTCCGGATGCACCGTGATCGGGTCGGTGACCATCCCCGACTCGGACCGCTTCACCAGGTCGACCTGGTTGACCTGGTCCTCGACGGAGAGGTTGCGGTGCAGGACGCCGACACCGCCCTGGCGGGCCATGGCGATCGCCATGCGCGACTCGGTCACCTTGTCCATGGCGGCGGACAGCAGCGGGATGTTGACCCGCACGTTGCGGGAGATGCGGGACGAGGTGTCGACCGCGCCCGGGAGCACCTCGGATGCACCCGGCAGCAGCAGCACGTCGTCGTAGGTCAGCCCGAGTGTCGCGAATTTACCGGGCACTCCGTCGACGTTTGCAGTCATGACACCTTCCCCAAATGGCCTTGATCGGTGCGGATGTCCATGCTAACGGGAAGCGCGGCTGTCTCATTCCACGGTTCCGCCTGGCTCCGGGCTTCGTATGTTCGTACGGAAGCGGCGCACCGCCTGTTCAGTACAGGGGTTGTTCCGGCAGGGCTACTGCTCGGCCAGCGCCCGCAGCCGGCTCAGCGCCCTGTGCTGCGCCACCCGGACCGCGCCGGGTGACATTCCCAACATCTGGCCCGTCTCCTCGGCCGTGAGACCCACCGCGATCCGCAGCAGCAGCAGTTCCCGCTGGTTCTCGGGCAGGTTGGCGAGCAGTTTCTTGGCCCATTCCGCGTCGCTGCTGAGCAGGGCGCGCTCCTCCGGACCCAGGGAGTCGTCGGGCCGCTCCGGCATTTCGTCGGAGGGGACGGCCGTCGAGCCGGGGTGGCGCATCGCCGCGCGCTGGAGGTCGGCGACCTTGTGGGCGGCGATGGCGAAGACGAACGCCTCGAAGGGGCGCCCGGTGTCCCGGTAGCGGGGCAGTGCGAGGAGCACCGCCACGCAGACCTCCTGGGCGAGGTCCTCCACGAAGTGCCGGGCGTCGCCCGGGAGGCGGGACAGCCGGGTGCGGCAGTAACGCAGGGCCAGGGGGTGGACATGGGCGAGCAGGTCGTGCGTGGCCTGCTCGTCCCCGTCGACGGCGCGGTGGACGAGCGCGCCGATCGCCCCTTGGGCATTGACCGCCTCGTCGTCGCGCATCGGTCCATGGTGCCCTGCGGCCGCCGGGTCCGTGGCACCGCGCCCGTTGTTGTGCACCGAAGCGTTATGAGCAGGTGCGCCGGAACTCATCCCCTGCGCCCTCCCCTTCCGCTCGACCGACTCGTCCCCGAGGAACTCCACACCCTCAAGGATGCGGCATCCGCGGCGAAACGAGCAGCGGGCATCCGGCAGACCCCGGGTCCACCCCCGCCGACCTGGCTTTCCGTGCCCCCACTGCGACCGCTGGGGCCTGCCGTTCGGACCATCCCGGGGCCGTGGGTTCGCGCGTGCGCGCTCCCGGGCTCTCGGTCTCGCCCGGGCGGGGACGGATCCGCTCCGGCGCTGTCGTCAGCCGCCGGCCATGGCACACATGTGAACAGCTCGCACGGGGGCCGCCGTGTGCCCCCGCTCTCCGGTCCTGGCCGGAGAGCGCGCGTCGAAGCCGGCACGGTCCGAAGGGCAGGCCCTAGGGGGTGTCCGTAAAGTCCCGTCGCCGGCCCGGAGGGCGGTCCCTGCGGCGTCCGGTGCGCGCTCTCGGCATGCCGGGCGGACGCCCGCGTACGGGTACGCGGGCGTGCGGCGGATGCGGCGAGGGAGCGTGCCGGGCGTCGCGGGGCGGGCGGGGCTTCGCGGACATCCCCTAGCGCACCAGACCCCACCGGAAGCCGAGCGCTACGGCGTGGGCCCGGTCCGAGGCGCCGAGCTTCTTGAACAGGCGGCGGGCGTGTGTCTTGACGGTGTCCTCGGAGAGGAACAGCTCGCGGCCGATCTCCGCGTTCGAGCGGCCGTGGCTCATGCCTTCGAGCACCTGGATCTCACGCGCCGTGAGCGTCGGCGCGGCGCCCATCTCGGCCGAGCGCAGCCGGCGCGGGGCGAGCCGCCAGGTCGGGTCGGCCAGCGCCTGCGTCACCGTCGCGCGGAGCTCCGCGCGGGAGGCGTCCTTGTGCAGATAGCCGCGGGCACCGGCGGCGACCGCGAGGGCCACACCGTCCAGGTCCTCGGCGACGGTGAGCATGATGATGCGCGCACCGGGGTCGGCGGACAGCAGCCGCCGGACCGTCTCGACGCCGCCCAGGCCGGGCATGCGTACGTCCATCAGAATCAGGTCCGAGCGGTCGGCCCCCCAGCGGCGGAGGACTTCCTCGCCGTTGGCCGCCGTCGTCACGCGCTCTACGCCGGGCACGGTTGCGACCGCGCGACGGAGCGCCTCTCGGGCAAGCGGGGAGTCGTCGCAGACGAGGACGGAAGTCATGACCGCCCTCCGCAGCTGATGCGCGTCACCTTGAGCCTCCAGGCTGGTACGAAATCGTCACCTGTGCGGTTGACCGTCTCGGACGCCCGCCCGAGCACTTGTTCCTTCAACCGCCTCGCACTCTCAACGACGGTCACTCGAAAGAGTTACGGGGGCGGCCGACATCTTCGGCACTCTACGTGAGGGGCCGGACACGGTGCAGACATGCGCAACAGACCCGCGAACTTTCATCACAACCTATGCCCCTTTCGGATCTATTTCTTCCGCTTTGCCGGTGTCTGGAGCTAGATTCGCAATGAGTCATATTTTCATCTCCTTAGATCGTAGTTGTACGGTCGTTGACACCGGATCCGCCCAGAACGGCTACAAGGGGTCACGTAATGGCAGATTTCTCCCGCCTTCCCGGACCGAACGCGGACCTGTGGGACTGGCAGCTGCTGGCTGCCTGTCGTGGGGTGGACAGCTCGCTCTTCTTCCATCCGGAGGGCGAGCGCGGTGCGGCTCGGAGCGCTCGCGAGAACTCGGCCAAAGAGGTCTGCATGAGGTGCCCTGTGCGTGCCGAGTGCGCCGCCCACGCGCTGGCGGTGCGGGAACCGTACGGCGTGTGGGGCGGACTGACCGAGGACGAGCGCGAAGAGCTGATGGGACGGGCGCGCAACCGGCTGGTGTCGGCGTCGACATCCGGCGGGCACGCCGCCTCGAACACCTGAAGTAACGTTTCTGCGAGAGAGGCACGCGCACGCGTGCCGTTTGGTTTTTGACGCGCCGGCGCTGTGGCCGGACGCCCCTGCGCCGTAGCTGGGGCGCGCCTGCGCCGTGGCTAGCGGTGGGCGGCCCGTGCCAGCTGGCCGAGCGTCGCCGCCACCGCCGGGACCTGTGCGAGGTCGGGCAGGGTGAGCGCGACGATCTCCCGGCGTACCGCCGGTTCCAGCGTCACGGTCCGTACTCCCCGGGGCCGTACGGACTCGATCGCCAGCTGAGGCAGCACGGCCACGCCCAGACCGGCCCCGACCAGCCCCGCGACCGCCGGGTAGTCGTCGGTCGCGAAGTCGATGCGCGGGGTGAAGCCGGCCGCCGCACACACCTCGACGAGCTGACCGCGACAGCGCGGGCAGCCCGCGATCCACGCCTCCCGCGCGAGGTCGCCGATCGCGACGGACTCGGCGCCCGCGAGGCGGTGCCGCTCCGGCACGAGTGCGACGAGCCGGTCCGTCAGCAGCGGCCGTACGACGAGGTCCTCCCACTCCTCGGCGCCCGCCGCCCCCTCGTAGCGGAAGGCGAGCGCCACGTCGCAGTCGCCCTCGCGCAGCATGCCGACGGACGCGGGCGGTTCGGCCTCCTCCAGGAAGACCCGGGTGCCGGGGTGCGCCTCGCGCAGGGCGGCGAGGGCGGTCGGCACGAGCGTGGAGCTGCCGCTGGGGAAGGAGACGAGCCGGACCCGGCCCGCGCGCAGCCCGGCGATGGCGGCGACCTCCTCCTCCGCGGCCGTGAGCCCGGCGAGGATCCCGGCGGCGTGCCGCACCAGCGCCTCGCCGGCCTGGGTCAGGCGCATCTCGCGTCCCGTACGGATCAGCAGAGGTGTGCCGACGGAGGCTTCCAGGGCCTTCATCTGCTGGCTGACGGCGGGCTGGGTACAGCCCAGTTCGCGCCCGGCGGCGGAGAAGGAACCGGTGGCCGCGACGGCGCGCAGGACACGGAGATGACGGGCTTCGATCACCCGTCGAGAATAAGCGACCCTTTGCATCCGCTCCGAATAATGCGTCGACGCTTTGGGGCCGGGTCTCCTACCGTGCGGGCATGAAGCTTCTGTCTGTGAATCTGGGCCGTGCCAAGGCTGTGCCGTACACGGACAACCCGGAGGGTGTGACCGGAATCGACAAGCGGCCGTTCGACGGGCCGGTGCGGGTCTCGGCGCCCGGGCCCAAGGGCGTCGGCGGGAGCGGGCTGGCCGGGGACGCGGTGTGCAAGCTGGAGCACCACGGCGGCGACGACCAGGCGGTCTACGCGATGGCGCGCGAGGACATGGACGCGTGGGAACGCGAGCTGGGCCGGACGCTGCCCGACGGGGCGTTCGGCGAGAACCTCACGACAGAGGGTCTCGACGTGTCCGGCGCGCGGATCGGCGAGCGCTGGCGCATCGGGCCCGAGGTGGTGCTGGAGATCACCTGCGGGCGGATCCCGTGCCGCACGTTCCAGGGCCATCTGGACGAGAAGCAGTGGGTGAAGCGGTTCACACGGCGGGGGGCGCCCGGGGCGTATCTCCGGGTGATCCAGCCCGGGGAGATCCGGGCGGGCGACCCCGTGGAGATCGTGCACCGGCCGGAGCACGACGTGACCGTGGCCTTCCAGTTCCGGGCGGTGACCACCGAGCGGACGCTGCTGCCGCGGCTGCTGCCGGCGGGCGAGGCGCTGCACCCGGAGTCGCTGCGGCTGGCGCGGGAGTACGCGGAGAAGCACGGGGTCTGACGGCCGCTCGCCGGTCCGGTCCGACGACCGCTCGCCGGGCGGGTCTCCACCGACCCTTCACCGGCGAGACCCCCGCACGGAAGCGGATGCTCCTACTCCAGGTCACTAACCTTCTGCCATGACAACGGCTCTGATTACGGGATCGACGGCAGGCATCGGGGCCGCGTTCGCGCGGCGACTGGCGGCGGACGGGCACAACCTCGTGCTGGTGGCCCGCGATACCAAGCGGCTCCGGGAGCAGGCGACCGAGCTGCACGACCGGCACGGCATCGAGGCGGAGGTGCTGACGGCCGACCTCGCCGAGGACCAGGGCATCGAGTCGGTGGCCGACCGGCTGGGCGACCGCAAGAACCCCGTCGACCTGCTCGTCAACAATGCCGGATTCGGCAACAAGGGCCGTTATCCCGACGTTCCCATGGCCGACGAGCTGCGCATGCTGAAGGTGCACTGCGAGGCGGTGCTGCGGCTGACGTCCGCGGCGACTGAGGCCATGCGGGAGCGCGGGCGCGGCGGCGTCGTGAACGTCGCGTCGGTGGCCGCGTTCGTCCCGCGGGGCACCTACGGCGCGTCCAAGGCCTGGGTCGTGCAGTTCACCCAGGGCGCCGCGCGCGACCTGGCGGGCAGCGGCGTACGGCTGATGGCGCTCTGCCCCGGCTTCGTGCGCACCGAGTTCCACGAGCGGGCCGGCATGGGCACGGACAACATCCCGGCCTGGATGTGGCTCGACGCGGACAAGCTGGTGGCGGCGGCACTGCACGACCTGGCCCGTGGCAGGACGCTGTCCATCCCGGACCCGCGCTACAAGGCGCTGATGGGGGCGGCGAGGCTGGTGCCGCGGGGCGTACTCGGCGCGGTGTCGTCTAGGACGGGTCGGAAGTACGGGCCCCAGTAGGAACCCCGGCGTGCCACCCGCAGGCAGACTTCATGGCGTCGGCGGCCTCCAGCACGAGCACAACCGCGTCCGGTGCCTGCCCGAGGAGCGCGGGCAGGGCCGACACCCACTCACCGCCCTGGAGGGCCAGGGCAGCCAGTCGCCGGGCCTGTTCGCCGTCGGTCGTCGCGGCCGCGATGAGCGCCCGGGCCCTGGCCAGCGTCGCCGGAACGGACAGCGTCCGTGCGAGTTCCTCGGCGCGGGCGCACTCTCCCGTCCCGGCCAGCACCTCGACCAGGGCGAGCGTCCCGTGAGCGCGGTCGTACGGGTCCTCGATGGTGCCCAGCGTCTCCATGGCACGCTCGTGGTGCCCGAGGGCGGTCAGGGCCTCGGCCACGGCTACCGCCTCGATGTACCAGGCGGACCCGCTCGGCCGGACCGGTGGCGGCATGGCGGCGAGCGCGGCCTCGGCCGCCTCCCGGTCCCCCGCCGCGGCCAGGGCCCTGACCAGAGCGCTCAGCTCCATCGTGGAGGGGCGGTCGTACCCGCTCTCGATCGCGATCACTTCGTCGACGATGCGCCGCCCCCTGTCGGTGTGACCCGTTTCGGTCATCGTCACGGCGAGCGCGCAGAGCGCTGAGACACCGGGTCCGGGCCAGGCGGCTCTGCGCACATGGGCCTCGGCCGCTTCGACGTCGCCTGCTTCGGCCAGACCGCGAGCGAACGGCACGACCAGCGGTGACAGGAGTTCCGCGAGTGCGGGATCCGCCTCGGCCTCGGCCATTATCACCGCTGCGCCCCGGGCCACCTCACCGGATCTGGCCCATGCCCGCATCACCGGGCTCAGGAGATCTCGCCGGTCGTAGTCGTCAGGTACCCGACGTGCCAGCGTCTCCGCCCGGTCCGGCTCTCCGGTGGCCGTGCGGGCGGCGACCAGCGCCCGCAGGGACGAGATGTACTCCCCGTGAGAGGCGTACGGCTCGCTCCTGGGGTCCGCGACCAGCGACTCGGTCCCGTCGAGCACCGCGAGCGCCGCTTCCCGGTGCCCCGCTTCGGCCAGCGCCCTGGCGGCGAGGCCGAGTTTCCGGGCGGCCGTCAGCGGATGGAGCACTCGGGTCCGGCTCTCCACGGCCAGCAGGAGTCGCTCGGCCTCCTCGCGCCGTCCCGCCCGCACCAGTGCGGCAGCCACTTCCAGCGACGCATGGGTGTGCTCCACCGGGTGGGACAGGGAATCGGCGAGCGTCCGGGCCCGGTCCGGGTCTCCGGACTGCGCCAGGGATTCGACGACCTCGTAGAGGGCTGACGGGTCATCAGCCCGGCGACCGAGGGTGCGTGCCAGCGCTTCGGCCCGGTCGGCATCGCCCCCGTCCGCCATGATGCGCACGAGGGAGCACAGCGTCGTCAACGCGACATCCGCGGCGGGGATCTGCCGGGCCAGGGCCTCGGCCTGCTCGTAGCGGCCGGCTCTCGCCCGGGCCCGTGCCACCTCCCGCAGCGCGTAGTGGTTCCCACGAGGATCCAGCGTGCCGAGCAGTGCCTCGGCCCGGTCCAGTTCCCCTGCCCACGCCAGCCACCCGGTCAGCTCCGCCACGGCCGCCTCGTGGCCCGCCTCACCGCGCAGGCCGGCCAGGAACGCCTCGGCCTGGTCGAACTCGCCTGCCTCGGCCAGGAGGTTCACCACGTCCTCGGCGTCCGCACGGTCCCGCGCCCACGCCAAGGCCTCGGCGCACAGGGCGTCAGCGCGTCGGTGCTGCCCCGACTCGCGCAGTGCGGAGGCCAGGGTGAACAGCGCGCCGGCGCGGGCGCCCGGCTCGGTGGCCCTCGCCATCGCCTCCGCCTCGGCGTGCCGGCCCGCGGCGGCGTGGGCCGCTATCACGGTGTTCTCCATACCGGTGCGGCACTCCTTGTTGGGGGCGCCGTCGACCAGGTCCTGTGCGAGATCCCACCGCTGGGCCGCGAGGCAGGCCTTGCCGACCTGGACGTAGGTGTGTACGGCGAGGTGCTGGGTGCTGACCGTCCGCGCGAGCGCTGCCGCCCTGTCGAACTGCCCGGCCCGGGCCAGGAGGTCCGCCACCGCGCAGCGCGCCACGTTGTCCCGGCCCTGTCCCTCGCCCTGGCGCGCCGCCTGCTCCGCCTCGGCGAGCAGTTCCAGCGCCCCGTCGTGGTCTTCCCGCTCCAGCAGCACATCGGCGACGGCGGCCAGGCCCATGGCCCGGCGATGGCCGTCGGGGAGGCCGCGGGCCAGTGCGACGGCCCGGCCGGTCTGCCCGGCCAGGGCCCAGGCGTGCGGCAGGGAGTCCGGGGCGCCCGCACTGCGGTCGGCCAGCCGCTCCCGGTGGATCGCCAGGCGCAGTGAGTCGAGCGGCCGTCGCGCACCGCGCTCGATGATCAGGTCCTCGGTGAGGTGGATCTCGTTCACGGCGGAGGCGTCACTGCCGGTGAGGGCCAGCATGCGCTCCTGCCGTCGGGTGTCCGCCCCGCAGCACAGCATCCGCTCCAGGTCACCGGTGGACCGGAGCATCCGGAAGTAGCCCCGCAGCAGGTACTCCGGTGTCTCCCGCGGCCAGCCGCGCCCGCGCCACTCCTCGGCCCAGGCGTGCAGTTTCGCGCGGTAGAGGTCCGTCTCGGACGGGCCGAGCATCTCCTCCGCCTGGGACTGCAACTCCTCGTGACCGAGCAGGTAGACGTCGACGCGCAGGCCGAAGGTCCGCCCCGCCCGGGTCCGCAGGACATCCCGCACCCGGTACGGAACCGCCCCGGTCAGCGCCGCCAGGTCCTCGGCCGTCAGGCCGCCGCCCGCCGCCGCCACCAGGCCGAGCAGGTCGTGCTCCAGGCCGCCCGCCTCGATCAGCCGCTTCAGCTCGCGTTCCGCCTCCGCGCGGATCGCCCGGGCGTACGGGGACGGCGACAGCGTCCGTACGATCGCGGGGTCGCGCAGCGGATGGTCCTCGGGTACGTCACCGGGCAGCGGCGGATTCAGCCGCCCCGCGACCAGGACCCGCATCCCGGCCTCCGGGCGGGCGGGCAGCAGGCTCGCGATGCTGTGGGCGTCCGGGCCGGTGGTGACGCCGCGGTCCTCGTCCAGGCCGTCGACCAGGAGGACCAGGCGTTCCCCGCGCTCGGCGCAGGCGCGGGCGGCGGCGCCGTACAGGTACAGCAGGTGGGCCTCGCGGGTCGCCACGGTCAGGTGGGCGGGCAGGGCCTGACCGGCCAGCTCCGCCAGCTGTTCGAGTACGACGTCCACGTACGCCGCGACGTCGTTCTGGGCGCCCAGCCGGGCCGTGATGAAGAACGGCACGATCCGTACGCCCCGCGGAGGGTGCAGGGCGAACCAGGACAGCAGCGCCGTCTTGCCGGCCCAGGCGCCCGCGCGCCACCAGGCGTACGCCGGGCCGGAGTCGGCCGTGCCGAAGGCGGACAGCCCGGCCAACTCCTCCTCGCGGTCGACGAGTCGGGGCGGGGCGATGCGGCGGACCTGCTCCCAGTACGCCGAACGCACCGCCGGGGCGAGCAGGATGCGGTTGTGATCGCCGGTGACGGCCACCGCGATGTCACCGCCCGCGGTCACCGACCGCTCCCCCCGCTTCCCCCACCAGCGCATGACCTCATGATGCCAAAGGGCCGGGAGGCGACGAGCGGCCCTGGTGGGGACAATGGAGCGGTACAGCCGGACCCAGGGGGGCCGGAGGCGAGGCCATGACCTTCGTACAGCTCATCGAATGCAGGACCAGCCGGCTCGACGAGATGAACCGGCTGATGGACCGGTGGGTCGAGCAGACCAAGGGGAAACGGACCGCTACGCACAGCGTGGTGGCGAAGGACCGGGCCGACTCCTCGCACATCGTCGAGATCGTGGAGTTCCCGTCCTACGAGGAGGCGATGCGCAACTCCGGGCTTCCGGAGACGGGCCGGATCTTCCAGGACATGGTGGCGCTCTGCGACGAGACGCCGACGTTCACGGACCTGGACGTGGTGCGGGACGAGCAGCTGAACGCGGCCACGGCACGCAGGTTCTTCGAGCTGACGCCCGGGCAGGGTGCGGCGCCGGCGTTCAACGACGTGTTCATCGAGGGCTACCACGACCACGATCCCGCCAATGTGCAGGACACCATCGGGCTGGACGCGATGCGGCGCGAGGTGGAGGTGTGGCGGGGCGGGTTCGACTTCTCGTTCACGATCGAGGACCAGATCGCCCAGGGCGACCGGGTGTGCACGCGGTGGACCTGGAAGGGGCACCACGAGGGTGAGTTCCTCGGGATTCCGCCGACCGGGAAGGACGTCACCATGACCGGGACGACCGTGCACCGCTGCACGCCGGACGGGAAGCTCGCCGAGGGCTGGTGGCAGTACGACCGGCTGGGGCTGATGCAGCAGCTCGGGGCGCTGGACCCGCTGGAGTTGTGACGGGACCCGTGTACGGGAGAAGCCCCCGTTCCGCGCGAGGCGGGGCGGGGGCTTCTCGCAGAGGTCGGTGCCTCAGTGGGCGTGGCCGTGGCCGTGGCCCGCGGCGGCCGGCTCCTCCTCTTCCTTCTTCTCGACGACCAGGGTCTCGGTCGTGAGCAGGAGGGAGGCGATGGAGGCGGCGTTCTCCAGGGCGGAGCGGGTGACCTTGACCGGGTCGATGACGCCGGCCTTGATCAGGTCGCCGTACTCGCCGGTGGCGGCGTTGAAGCCCTGGCCCTTGTCGAGCTCGGCGACCTTGGAGGTGATGACGTAGCCCTCCAGGCCGGCGTTCTCGGCGATCCAGCGCAGCGGCTCGACGACGGCGCGGCGGACGACGGCGACACCGGTGGCCTCGTCGCCGGACTTGCCGAGGCTGCCCTCCAGGACCTTGGCGGCGTGGACCAGAGCGGAGCCACCACCGGAGACGATGCCCTCCTCGACCGCGGCGCGGGTCGCGGAGATGGCGTCCTCCAGACGGTGCTTGCGCTCCTTCAGCTCGACCTCGGTGGCGGCACCCACACGGATGACGCACACGCCGCCGGCCAGCTTCGCGAGGCGCTCCTGGAGCTTCTCGCGGTCCCAGTCGGAGTCGGTGGTCTCGATCTCGGCCTTGATCTGGGCGACGCGGCCCTGCACGTCGTCCTTGTTGCCGGCGCCGTCGACGACCGTGGTGTCGTCCTTGGTGACGGTGACACGGCGGGCGGAGCCGAGGACGTCCAGGCCGACCTGGTCGAGCTTGAGGCCGACCTCCTCGGAGACGACCGTGGCGCCGGTGAGGACCGCCAGGTCCTGCAGCATCGCCTTGCGGCGATCGCCGAAGCCGGGGGCCTTCACCGCGACGGCGTTGAAGGTGCCGCGGATCTTGTTCACGACGAGGGTCGACAGGGCCTCGCCCTCGACGTCCTCGGCGATGATCAGCAGCGGCTTGGAGGCGTTGGACTGGATGACCTTCTCCAGCAGCGGCAGGAGGTCCGCGATGGCGGAGATCTTGCCCTGCGTGATGAGGATGTACGGGTCGTCCAGGACGGCTTCCATGCGCTCCTGGTCCGTCACGAAGTACGGCGACAGGTAGCCCTTGTCGAAGGCCATGCCCTCGGTGAAGTCCAGCTCCAGACCGAAGGTGTTGGACTCCTCGACGGTGATGACACCGTCCTTGCCGACCTTGTCCATCGCCTCGGCGATGAGCTCGCCGACCTGCTGGTCCTGGGCGGACAGCGCGGCGACCGCGGCGATGTCGGACTTCTCGTCGATCGGGCGGGCCGAGGCGAGCAGGTCCTCGGAGATCGCGGCGACGGCGGCGTCGATGCCCTTCTTCAGGGCGGCCGGGGAGGCACCGGCGGCGACGTTCTTCAGGCCCTCGCGCACGAGCGCCTGGGCGAGCACGGTCGCGGTGGTCGTACCGTCACCCGCGATGTCGTTGGTCTTGGTCGCCACCTCCTTGACCAGCTGGGCACCGAGGTTCTCGTACGGGTCCTCGATCTCGACCTCGCGGGCGATCGTGACACCGTCGTTGGTGATGGTGGGGGCGCCGAACTTCTTGTCGATGACGACGTTGCGGCCCTTGGGGCCGATCGTCACCTTGACCGTGTCGGCAAGCTTGTTGACGCCGCGCTCGAGGGCGCGACGGGCGTCCTCGTCGAACTTCAGGATCTTCGCCATGGGAGCGTGAGCCCTCTTCCGGAATCAGGGTTAACGGCACTGCGCCCCGGGCGCCCGGCTTCTTAGCGATCGCGGGGGGCCAGGGGCGCAGCTCAAAGCAATGTGCTTGGGGTGAATTACTTCTCGACGATCGCGAGCACGTCGCGGGCCGAGAGGACGAGGTACTCCTCGCCGTTGTACTTCACCTCGGTGCCGCCGTACTTGCTGTAGAGCACGACGTCGCCGACGGAGACGTCGAGCGGAAGACGGTTGCCGTCCTCGAAGCGGCCCGGGCCCACGGCCAGGACGACGCCCTCCTGGGGCTTCTCCTTGGCGGTGTCCGGGATGACCAGGCCAGAGGCGGTGGTCTGCTCGGCGTCGAGCGGCTGGACCACGATGCGGTCCTCGAGCGGCTTGATGGCAACCTTGGAGCTGGTGGTCGTCACGATCCGACCTCCCCCTTCGGAGATCTCACGGGGTTAACTGTCTGAGGTGGCGACCAGGTGGATCCGTCGTCGCGGGTGCCGGACCTGCCCGTCGCTGTGTTGGCACTCTCCAGTGGGGAGTGCCAGAGCCGAGACTATGACTGCGATTAGCACTCGGTCAAGCGGAGTGCCAATTGCCTGCGGCGCGTCGGCCTGGACCGCCTCGTCCGCGCAGGAGTCAGAGGTAGTCCTCCAACCGCCCCACCCGCAGCCCCCTGCCCTCGATCTGCCTCAGCAGGCGCTCCGTCCGTTCTGTGAGCGTCAGGGACGCGGGCTCGCCCGACGGTACGGAGACGATGTCGCCCGGGCGCAGGGCGGGCTTGCCGCGCGTGTACGTCAGGGCGCCGCCGGGGTCCAGGGACGCCCGCCACAGGACGACCGCCCGGATGCCGCAGTCGGCGGCGGCGCGCAGGGTCGTCGTGTCGTACGTGCCGTAGGGCGGGCGGAAGAGGCGGGGGCGGATGCCGAAGCGGGAGCGGAGTTTGTCCTGCTGGCCGCAGATCTCGGCGCGCTGGCCGGCGTAGGGCAGGCCGCGCAGGGCGGAGTGGTCGAGGGTGTGGTTCTGGAGGGACGCGCCGACCGCGCGCAGCCGCGCGAAGTGGCCGTAGCCGGGCCCCACGACGCTGTCCGTGAGGAACATGCTGACCGGAAGCCGCCGTTCGCGGACGAGTCCGACGAAGGAGGGGTCGCGTTCGGCTCCGTCGTCGTAGGTCAGGAAGACCACCCGGTCGCGGGTGCGGACGTGGTCGACGACGGGCGCGAGACTGCCCCGGTCCGGCCCGCCGATGTCGCTCGGCGCGTGCGCCGGGGACTGGCCCCGGCCGTCCGCCTCCGTGCGCTCCTCCGCGACCCCGGCGCATCCGGCCAGCAGGATCACTCCCGCGCACACCACGGCGGCCGGTGACCGCCGCCTCACAGGTAGTCCTCCAGCCGGCCCACCGCGTACCCCTCGGCCGTGACCTTGTTCAGGAAGCGGCGGATCATGTCGGGCATCGTGCCCGGCCACTGGTCGCGGCCGCGGAAGTGGGTGAGGACGATGTCGCCCGGGCGCAGTCTCCGGTCCCCCTCGCGGTACTCCCAGTGGTCGGCGAAGACCTCCTCGTTCCAGAGGGGCGCGTACTCGATGCCGCAGGCCTTGGCGGCGCGCAGGGTCGCCCCGTCGTAGCTGCCGTAGGGCGGGCGGAAGAGGGTCGGGCGCTTGCCGTAGCGCTTCTCGATGAGGCGCTGCATGCCGCAGATCTCGCGCTTCTGGGCGCTGTACGACATGCCCCGCATGAGGCGGTGGCGGAGGGTGTGGTTGTTCAGGACCACGCCCCGGTCCTGCATCTGCTCGAAGTAGCCGTAGCCGTTCCTGATCAGGTAGCCGCTGAGGAAGGCGCTGTAGGGGACCTTCAGCTCGCTCATCATCCGCAGGAACGCCGGGTCCTTCTCGGCGCCGTCGTCGATGGTGAGGAAGACGACCTTGTCCCGGGTGGGGACGGTGGTGAAGACCGGCGGGAGGTTCAGTCGCCGGTGGCCCGTCACCTCGAAGCCCTGGCGGGTCGTGATCCTCGGCTTCTTCGCGGGGGCCGGCGGGGCGGTGAGCGGGACCGTCCTGAGCCTCCAGCGCTGCGCGGCGGCGACCCGGGCGGCGTGCGCGGCGCGCAGTTTGGAGGCGTAGGAGTCGAGCGCGCGGGCCGGGGGCGCGTCGAGGGGCTGCTGGCCGCCGGCCGCGGTGATCCGGCCGTTGTCGCCCTGCGCGCAACCCGAGGCGATGGCTGCGAGGGTGAGTACGGCGATGCCGATCCGCACACCGCCAGATGCCCGGCTTTTGTCATTTTGTACGACTGCTCGCATGACGCGGGATCCTCGCAGCCGGTCTCCCCGTCACGGGCCCCGACACCGCGACGGGCAGCGCACCATCCACCGAGTGGCCCACACGGGGCCCGGTCCGGACGCCCTGTTCCGGCGGCGCCGGAGCAGCGCACGCACACGGAGGGAGCCCGCCGCCCTCAGCGCGGCCCCGGCCCGACCCGCGCCCCCGGGCCCGGAGCCACCGGCTCCGACCCGACGGACCACGCCGATCCACCCGGACCGGCTTTTCGGCACACACACGAACCACGACCCACCGCCCCACCCCGGACAGGCCGACCTCGCGGCACAACGGCCACCGGGCCGGACACCCCCTCCCGGCGGCACCGCAGGCCCCCGGAGCCGGCGCCGCGCCCGGTGCCGCCGGAACAGCGCACGCACGCGGAGCGGAACCCACTGCCCTCCGCGCGCCCCGGCCCGACCTGCGCCCCGGGCCCGGACCCACCGGCACCGACATGACGCACCACGCCGATCCACCCGGACCCGGGCCGGCTTTCCGCTCACACACGAACCACGCCCCACCGCCCCACCCCGGACAGGCCGACCTCGCGGCACAACGGCCACCGGGCCGGACACCCCCTCCCGGCGGCGGGCGCCGCAGGCCCCCGGAGCCGGCGCCGCGCCCGGTGCCGCCGGGACAGCGCACGCACGCGAAGCGAAACCCACCGCCCGCCGCGCGAGAGCCCGGGCCGGCCGGCATCGGGCTGACGGACCATGCCACCGCCCCCGCCACCCGTGGCCGACAATGATCCGGTGAACGACCTCGCCCTCCTCCTCACCCCCGAAGGCCGCGCCCTCCTCGACGAGGTGCGGGACACCGATCCGGCGCGGGAGCTGGCCGTCGCGACCCGGCTGCGTCGTGAGCACCCCGCCGAGCTGGTGTCGGCGGCGCTGGGCCAGGCGCGGCTGCGGCAGCGGGCGGTGGTGAAGTTCGGGGCGCGGGACGCGGGGCGGATGTTCTTCACGCCGAACGGGGTGGAGCAGTCGACCCGGGCGAGCGTGGCGGCCTACCGGGCGCGGCGGCTCGCGGAGTCGGGGGTGACCTCGGTCGCCGACCTGTGCTGCGGCATCGGCGGTGACGCGATCGCGCTGGCCCGGGCCGGGATCCGGGTCCTGGCCGTCGACCGGGACCCGGCGACGGCCGCGGCGGCGCGGGCGAACGCCGAGGTGCTGGGGCTGGCCGGCCTGATCGAGGTGCGGGAGGCGGATGTCACGGAGGTGGACACGGCCGGATACGACGCCGTGTTCGTCGACCCGGCCAGGCGCGGCGGCCGGGGCCGGATCTTCGACCCCGAGGCGTACTCGCCGCCCTTGTCCTGGGCGGTCTCCGCAGCCCGCCGAGCCCCTCGCACCGCCGCGCTGAAGATCGCCCCCGGCATCCCGCACGAGGCGGTCCCCGAGGACGCCGAGGCCGAGTGGATCTCCGACGGCGGCGATGTGAAGGAGGCGGTGCTGTGGTTCGGCACCGACCCCGGGGCGGTACGGGCCACCCTGCTGCCGGGCCCGCGCACCCTGCTCTCCCGCGGCCTGCCCGACCCTGAGGTCCGCCCGCCCGGCCGCTACCTGTACGAGCCCGACGGCGCCGTCATCCGGGCCCACCTGGTCGCCGAGGTGGCCGAGGAGCTCGACGGCGGGCTGCTGGACGCGACGATCGCGTACATCACCGCGGACGAGCTGCGCCCGACCCCGTACGCCACCGCCTACGAGATCACCGACCATCTCCCCTTCAACGTCAAGAAGCTGAAGGCGCTGCTGCGGGAGCGGGAGGTCGGCAACCTCACGGTGAAGAAGCGCGGCTCGGCGGTCGAGCCGGAGGAACTGCGCAGGAAGGTCAAGCCGCAGGGCCGGCACTCCGCGACGGTGTTCCTGACGCGGGTGGCAGGGGCACCGGCGATGCTCATCGGGCACCCGGCCTGACCTTCAGGACTGCTCCGCCGCCCGCCGCAGCAGCAGGTCCCGCTCCCGTTCGTTCCGCGTCAGCGACGCCGCCCGTTCGAATTCCGCCCGGGCCTGCGCCGTGCGGCCGAGGCGGGCGAGGAGGTCGCCGCGGACGCTGGGCAGCAGGTGGTAGTCCCGCAGGGCGGGGTCGGCGCACAGGGCGTCGACGAGGGGCAGGGCGGCCTGCGGGCCCTCGGCCATCGAGACGGCCACCGCGCGGTTCAGTTCCACGACCGGGGACGGGCTACGGGCGGCCAGCAGGCCGTACAGCGTGGCGATGCGGGGCCAGTCGGTCTCCTCGTACGTGTACGCGTGCGCGTGACAGGCGGCGATGGCGGCCTGGAGGAGATACGGGCCCGGGGCGCCGGAGGAGGTGGCCTCGGCCCTGCCCAGCGCGGCGACGCCGCGGGCGATGAGCATGCGGTTCCAGCGGGCGCGGTTCTGGTCCTTGAGGAGCACGGGTACGCCGGAGGGCCCCGTGCGCGCCGCCGTGCGGGACGCCTGGAACTCCAGGAGCGCGGTCAGGCCGTGCACCTCGGGTTCCTTCGGCATGAGGGCCGAGAGCACCCGGGCCAGGCGCAGGGCGTCCTCGCACAGGGAAGGGCGCAGCCAGTCGTCGCCGGCCGTGGCGGCGTACCCCTCGTTGAAGACCAGGTAGATGACGTCGAGGACCGAGCCGAGGCGGGCCTCGCGGTCGGGGCCGTAGGGCACCTCGAAGGCGATGTTCCGCGTCGCCAGGGTGCGTTTGGCGCGGACGACGCGCTGCGCGACGGTCGGCTCGGGGACGAGGAACGCGCGGGCGATCTCGGCCGTGGTCAGGCCCCCGAGGAGGCGCAGCGTGAGGGCGGTGCGGGCCTCGGTGGACAGGACCGGGTGGCAGGCGGTGAAGACCAGGCGCAGCAGGTCGTCGTCGATGTCGTCCGGGTCGGCGGGCTCCTGAGGGGGTGCCACCGCCGACAGGTCCCGGCCGATCTCCGCCAGCTTGCGGGCGTAGTTCTCGCGGCGGCGGACCAGGTCGACGGCGCGGTTGCGGGCGGTGGCCATGAGCCAGGCGCCCGGGTTGTCGGGCACCCCGTCCCGCGGCCACCGCTCCAGCGCGGCGACCAGAGCGTCCTGTGCGAGTTCCTCGGCGATGCCGACGTCCCGGACGATGCGGGCGACGCCGGCGATGACGCGGGGCGACTCGATGCGGAAGACCGTCTCGATGGCCTCGGCGGCCCGGTCGGGCCGGGGCGCCGGGGAGGGGGTGGGCTGCGGGGTCACAACCCACCATCAGACACCCCGGGCGCCGCCCGGCCAAGGAGAACCGGTCAGCCCTCGGCGATCTGCCGGACCTCGGCGGTGATCGTCCAGTAGTCCTCGTGCTGGGACAGGAAGCGCTTGGTCCACTCGATGGCCTCGGCCTTGTCCTTGCACTGGCTGATCGAGTAGCCGCCGATGACCTCCTTGGACTCGGTGAACGGCCCGTCGGTGACGGAGAGCTTCCCGCCCTCCCAGGTCACCCGGGTGCCGTCCGCCGTCGGGGTGAGCCCGGCCGTGTCGAGCATGATCCCGGCCTTGGTGATCTCCTCCAGGAGCTTGCCCATGCGCTCCTGGAGTTCGGGGCTCGGGCCCTCGGCGGGGGCGTTGTTCTCGTCGATGCGGATCAGGGTGAGAAAGCGCGGCATGGTGACTCCTCGGGGCTCTGCGGAGCGAGGTCCTTCCTCGCTCTCACCCCTGCGTCGATCGAGGAACCTCCGGATCGACACCCTCGCCGGATTTTCCGCGGGATTTTTTCGCGGAGCGCGTTTACCCAGGTCAGCGCAGCGATTCCCACAGCTTCCGGGCCTCCGGCTCCTCGGCCACCACCCGGTTGGGATCCGTCGGCGCCCGCACGACCGGCATCGTCACCGTCCGCACCGCGCTCGCGGACAGGCCCCGCACGCTCTGCCCGAGCCGGGTCAGCTCGCCGAGGGAGTCCAGGCCGGTGTCGGTGGTGAGGCCGGCGGTCACCGCGTCCGCGACCCGGTACAGCTTCGCCGGGTCGGTGAGCAGGTCCTGCGCGGCGATCTGGTCCAGCAGTGCCTTCACCAGCTTCTGCTGCAGGCCGATCCGTCCCAGGTCGCTGCCGTCGCCTATGCCGTGCCGGGTGCGGGCCAGGGCGAGGGCCCGTGTGCCGTCCAGGTGGTGGGTGCCCGCCTTCAGGTGCAGATGGCTGTCGTCGTCGGCGATGTCCTCGTCCGTGGTGACGGTGACGCCGCCGAGCGCGTCCACGAGTTTCGCGAAGCCGGCGAAGTCGATCTCGATGTAGTGGTCCATGCGGACGCCGGTCATCGACTCGACCGTCTTCACCGCACAGACCGGACCGCCCACGGCATACGCGTCGTTGAACATGGAGTCGTAGGCGACGGCCGTCGACCCGCCGGACGGGCGCGGGCAGGAGGGGCGGGTGACCAGGGTGTCGCGCGGGATGCTCACCACCGTCGCGCTGGTGCGCCCGGCGTCGAGGTGGACGACCATCGCCGTGTCGGAGCGGGCACCGGAGCTGTCGCCGCCGCCGAGCCGCTGGTTCTCCGCGCCGCTGCGCGAGTCGGAACCCAGGACCAGGACGTTGAGGGCCTCGCCGGGCAGGGCCGGTGCGGAGGGAGACGGCGTGAGCACCGGCTTCGGCGGGCGGTTGCCGCCCAGCGCGTTGTCGATGTCGACGCTCTTGATGTTGTCGTCGAGATGCCAGTAGGCCCAGCCCGCCGAGCCGATGCCGAGTACCAGCGCGCCCGCCAGGGCGAGGCCGGCGATCCGCAGCGCTCTCGACCGCCGGCCCACTGCTCTGGCCGCGTCCTCCTGCCCGTCACCGTCCCCGGCCCCGTTTCCGTCACGTCCCGTCACGGGCAGGAACGTACGTCCGAATTATGACGAGCAGGGACCCAGGGCGATGTTTCTTCGGAAATTCTCAGACTTCTCCGTCCGGTCTCACCCCAGGGTCACCACGGGCACCGGGTTGCTCCCGCTCCACGAGGCATTGAAGCCGAACGTGACCGAACCGCCGTCCGGCACCGACCCGTTGTACGGGGCGTTCGTACAGCTGACCGCCGCGCCCGACTGCGTGCAGCTCGCGTTCCAGGCCTGGGTGATCCGCTGCCCGGCGCCGAACGTCCAGTCCGCCTTCCACGACGACAGCGAGGCGCCCGAGCAGGCGATCCGCACCTGGCCCGTGTAGCCGGTGCTCCACTGACTGGCGACGCTGTAGGTGGCCGTGCACGCGTCCGCCGGCGGCGGGGTCGTCGTCCCGCCGAGGGCCTCCGCGATGGCGTGGTACGCCGGTTTCGGCTGGTAGTTCTCGTCGTACGGGGTCGCCGCGCCCTGCCCGGGGAAGGTGTCCGGGATCCAGGAGTCGGAGTCGGTGAAGCCCCAGACGGTGACGCCGGTACAGCGCGCGACGGCCACGCAGGCGTTCATGACCGCCTTGTAGTCGGCGGCCTGCTGGGTCAGCTTCGCCTGCGTCGCCGGCAGCTGCATCCGGATGTCCAGCTCGGTGATCGCCACGTCGACGCCCAGGTCGGCGAAGCGCTGGATGTTCTGCCGCAGCGTCGAGGGCACCTGGCCGACGATGAGATGCGCCTGCAGCCCGACCCCGTCGATCGGGACCCCGCGCTCCTTCAGGGACTTGACCAGGTCGTACAGGGCGGTGCTCTTGGCGTTGACGCCCTCGACGTTGTAGTCGTTGATGTACAGCTTGGCGCCCGGGTCGGCGGCCCGGGCCCAGGTGAGGGCCTGTGCGATGTAGTCCTGGCCGAGGGTGTCGTGAAAGAGGGTCGAGCGGTAGGTGCCGTCCTCGTTGAAGGGCTCGTTGACCACGTCCCAGGCGGCCAGCCGGCCCTTGTAGCGGCCGACCTCGGTGGCGATGTGGTCCTGGACGACGGCGCTGAGCTGGTCCCGGGTCCAGTTGCCGTTCGTCAGCCAGCCCGGGTTCTGCTGGTGCCACAGCAGGGTGTGGCCGCGCACCTGCTGGCCGTGGGCCTCGGCGAAGTCCACGATCTGGTCCGCCTCGGCCCAGTCGTGGCTGCCCCGGCTCGGCTCGACGGAGGCCCACTTCATGGCGTTGCCGGGGGTGAGCGAGTTGAACTCGCGTCCGGTGATCTCGCCGTAGGTGCCGGTGAGTTTCGAGCCGGTGACCGCCGTGCCCATGATCTTGCCCTTGGCCTCGGCCAGGTCGCGCAGCGGGGCGTCGGCGGCGTGGGACGCGGGGGCCGCGAGCAGCAGGGAACCGGCCGTGACGACCCCGGCCAGCACGGATGTGAGGAAGCCCGATCTCAGCGATCTCATGTGCGGGTGCCTCCGAAAGTTTCGGTGGTGCAACCGATTGACTTCGGTGCAGTGTGGAGGCGCCCGGAACACCCGTCAATACAGCGACAGGTCAGCCCGCGGGCGGCGCCGTGCTGCTGCGCACCACCAGGCTCGTCGCCAGCTCGACCCGGGTGGCCGCCGGGGTGCCGGTCTCGCGGCCGAGGTCGAGGACGAGCTTGGCCGCCGCCTCGGCCATCTCCGTCAGCGGCTGCCGTACGGTCGTCAGCGGCGGCCCGACCAGGGGCGCCACCGGCAGGTCGTCGAAGCCGACCACGCTCAGGTCCTCGGGGACGCGCAGCCCCAGCTCGCGCGCGGCCTCGTACAGCCCGAGCGCCTGGAGGTCGTTCCCGGCGAAGACGGCGGTCGGCCGGTCCGGGCGGCGCAGCAGCTCCAGGCCCAGCCGGTAGCCGGCCTCGTGATGGAAGTCGCCGTTCGCGATCAGCGCGGGGTCGACCGGCAGCCCGGCCGTCTCCAGTGCGGCCCGGTAGCCGTCGACCCGGGCCCGGCTGCACATCATCTGCGTCGGTCCGCTGATCGCGCCGATCCTGCGGTGCCCCAGCTCGACCAGGTGCCGGGTCGCCGCGAGACCGCCCTGCCAGTTGGTCGCGCCGATCGAGGGCACGTCCGCCCCCGGGTCACCGGCCGGGTCCATCACCACGAACGGGATGGCGCGGCTGGTCAGCAGGGCCCGCTGGGACTCGTCGAGCCCGGACAGCACGAGGACCACGCCGTGCGGGCGGCGCGCGGCGACCTGGTCGGCCCAGGTCCGCCCGGGGGTGAGCCGCCCCGCGCTCTCGGACAGCACCACGCTGAGTCCCGCGTCCCGGGCCACGTTCTCCACGCCCCGGATGACCTCCAGCGCCCAGGCGCTCTCCAGCTCGTGGAAGACCAGGTCGATCAGGGGCGAGCGGGTCGCCTCGGCACGGCGGCGCCGGTAGCCGTGGGCGCGCAGCAGGTCCTCGACGCGGGACCGGGTGGCGGGGGCGACGTCGGCCCGGCCGTTGAGGACCTTCGAAACAGTCGGTGCCGACACACCGGCCTCACGGGCGATCTCGGCGAGCGTCGCGGTCTGCGCGTTGCGCGCCTGCGTCCGGGTTTGCGTCCGGCTTTCAACCGGCTCCGGGGATGTCATGGCGGCGATCGTATCCCTGCCGGCCCCCTTGACGAAGTCCCCGTGGCGCCATAGGTTCCCGGAACATTCGACATACTTATCGAAACATTCGTGGAAGCGGGCGTGAGAAACGCTCGTGAGCACCGTTCGTGAGAGGGCCGTCCGTCCACCCGACAGGAGCTTCATGACCACCGCGCCCTGGCGTGACCCCGCCCTGCCCGCCGCCGCCCGCGTCGACGACCTGCTCTCCCGGATGACCCTGGAGGAGAAGACCGCCCAGCTGTACGGCGTGTGGGTGGGTGCGTCGACGGACGGTGACGGAGTCGCTCCGCACCAGCACGACATGACCGTGGACTACGAGTGGGACGAGCTGATCACCCGCGGCCTGGGCCAGCTCACGCGCTCCTTCGGCACCGCCCCCGTCGACCCGGCGCTGGGCGCGCAGGCACTGGCCCGCGCCCAGCGCCGTATCACCGAGGCCGGCCGCTTCGGCATCCCGGCGGTCGCGCACGAGGAGTGCCTGGCCGGCTTCACCGCCTGGCAGGCCACGGCCTACCCGGTCCCGCTGGCCTGGGGCGCGACCTGGGACCCCCCGCTGGTCGAGGAGATGGCCCGCCGCATCGGCACCGACCTGCGCTCGGCCGGCGTCCACCAGGGCCTCGCGCCCGTCCTGGACGTCGTACGCGATCCGCGCTGGGGCCGCGTGGAGGAGACGATCGGCGAGGACCCGTACCTGGTCGGCACGGTCGGCACGGCCTATGTGCGGGGCCTGGAGTCGGCCGGGATCGTCGCCACGCTGAAGCACTTCGCCGGGTACGCCTCCTCGGCCGGCGCCCGCAACCTCGCGCCCGTGCGGGCCGGCACCCGCGAGTTCGCGGACGTCACCCTCCCGCCCTTCGAGATGGCGCTGCGCGAGGGCGGGGCCCGTTCGGTGATGGCGGCCTACACGGAACGGGACGGCGTCCCGGCCTCGGCGGACCCGGAGCTGCTGACCGGCCTCCTGCGCGAGGAGTGGGGCTTCACCGGCACGGTCATGGCGGACTACTTCGGCATCGGCTTCCTCCAGACCCTCCACCGCGTCGCCGGCACCCCGGCCGAGGCGGCCCACGCGGCGCTTGAGGCCGGCGTCGACGTGGAACTGCCCAGCCTCAGGTGCTACGGCGGTCCGCTGGTGGACGCGGTCCGCTCGGGCGAGATCCCCGAGGCACTCGTGGACCGCGCGGCCCGCCGCGTCCTGCTCCAGAAGTGCGAACTGGGCCTGCTGGACGAGGACTGGACGCCCGAGCCGGCCGCCCCGGTCGACCTCGACTCGACGGGCAACCGGATCCTGGCCCGCCGCCTGGCCGAGGAGTCCGTCGTCCTGCTCGACAACCCCGACGGCCTGCTGCCGCTGGCCCCCGACACCCGGATCGCGGTGATCGGTCCCCGGGCGGCCGACGCCCTTGCCATGCTGGGCTGCTACTCGTTCCCGTCCCACGTCCTCACCCACCACCCCGGCGTGCCGACCGGCATCGAGATCCCGACGGTCCTCGACGCCCTGCGCACCGAACTCCCCGACGCCAAGGTGACGTTCGCGCACGGGTGTGATGTGACGGACCCGGACACCTCCGGCTTCGAGGAGGCGATCGCCCGCACCGCCGAGGCGGACGTGTGCGTGGCGGTCCTCGGCGACCGTGCGGGCCTGTTCGGCCGTGGCACCTCGGGTGAGGGCTGCGACGCGACGGACCTCGCCCTGCCGGGCGCCCAGGGCGAGCTGCTGGACGCGCTGGTGGCCACGGGCGTCCCCGTGGTGCTGGTGCTGCTGACCGGCCGCCCCTACGCCCTCGGCCGCTGGCACGGCCGCCTGGGCGCGGTCGTCCAGGCGTTCTTCCCGGGGGAGGAGGGCGGCCCGGCGGTGGCGGGAGTGCTGTCGGGCCGCGTGACCCCCTCGGGCCGCCTCCCCGTGAGCGTCCCGCAGGTCCCCGGCGGCCAGCCCTGGACGTACCTCCAGCCGCCCCTCGGCCTCGCGGGCGAGGTCAGCAACCTCGACCCGACCCCGCTGTACGCCTTCGGGCACGGCCGCTCGTACACGACGTTCGCCTGGGAGGACGGCACGGGCGGCGCGGAACCGGCGGAGATCGGCACGGACGGGACGTACGACGTCTCGGTGACCGTCCGCAACACGGGCGACCGCGAGGGCGCCGAGGTCGTGCAGCTGTATCTGCACGACCCGGTGGCCTCGGTGACCCGCCCCGACGTACGGCTGATCGGCTACCAGCGGGTGCGGCTGGCGCCGGGGGACGCGGCCCGGGTGCGGTTCCGCTTCCACCCGGACCTTTCGGCGTTCACCGACCGTTCGGGCCGCAAGGTGGTCGAACCGGGCGCCCTGGAACTACGGTTGGCGGCGTCCAGCACGGACGTACGCCACACGGCCCACCTCACCCTCACGGGCCCGGTCCGGGTGCTCGGCCCCGACCGGCGGCTGCGGTGCGAGACGGAGGTGACGGACGCCGGGTGACTGTGCGGGTCAGTCGGCGCCGACCGACTCGAACCGCCACCGGTGCACGGCCCGGGTCACCAGCTCCCCGTCCGGCTCCGGCAGTTCGGGCAGCTCGGCGTCGTAGGGTGCGTCCCACCAGGTGATGACGAGGACCCGGTCCTGGGGAGCGCGCAGGGTCTCCCGGCGCAGGGGTGCACGGGGCAGCTCCTGCGCCCGTGCCCAGGCCAGCAGGTCCTCGCCCCGGCCGGGCAGCGCCCGCGCCTCCCACATCAACGCGACCGTCACGAGTAGAGGTTCTCCTTGCTGATCTCGTGCACGTGGTCGTGGCCCGGGACATGCGGTTCCGTCACCGGGAGGGACGAGTCAGCCGGCAGGTCCCAGTCCGACGCGGCACGGTTGCGGGCCACCATCTCCGCGCCGAGCGCGGCGACCATCGCGCCGTTGTCCGTGCACAGCTTGGGCCGCGGCACCCGCAGCCGGATCCCGGCCGCCTCGCAGCGCTCCTGGGCCAGGGCGCGCAGCCGGGAGTTGGCGGCCACCCCGCCGCCGATCATCAGGTGGTCGACGCCCTCGTCCTTGCAGGCCCGGACGGCCTTGCGGGTCAGCACGTCCACGACCGCCTCCTGGAAGGAGGCCGCCACGTCCCGCACCGGGACCTCCTCCCCCGCTGCCCGCTTCGCCTCGATCCAGCGCGCCACGGCCGTCTTCAGCCCGGAGAAGGAGAAGTCGTAGGCCGGGTCGCGCGGACCGGTCAGCCCGCGCGGGAAGGCGATCGCGTCCGGGTCGCCCTCGCGTGCGTACCGGTCGATGACCGGGCCGCCCGGGAAGCCGAGGTTCAGCACGCGGGCGATCTTGTCGAAGGCCTCGCCGGCCGCGTCGTCGATGGTCGCGCCCATCGGACGGACGTCGGAGGTGATGTCCGAGGACAACAGCAGCGAGGAGTGGCCGCCGGACACCAGCAGCGCCATGGTCGGCTCGGGCAGCGGGCCGTGCTCCAGCTGGTCGACGCAGATGTGCGAGGCGAGGTGGTTGACGCCGTACAGGGGCTTGCCGAGCGCGTACGCGTACGCCTTCGCCGCCGAGACGCCGACCAGCAGGGCACCGGCGAGACCGGGACCGGCGGTGACGGCGACGCCGTCGAGGTCGCGGGCGCTGACGCCCGCCTCCTTCAGCGCGCGGTCGATGGTGGGGACCATCGCCTCCAGGTGCGCCCGGGAGGCGACCTCGGGCACGACACCGCCGAACCGGGCGTGCTCGTCGACGCTGGAGGCGACGGCGTCGGCGAGCAGCGTGGTGCCGCGGACGATGCCGACGCCGGTCTCGTCACAGGAGGTCTCGATGCCGAGGACGAGCGGCTCGTCGCGAGAGTCAGTCATTGGTCTGGGTTCCTCGTACGGAAGTCGGACCCGCGGCGGAGCCGCTGTCGGGTTTCGTGGTCAGTCGCATCACCAGGGCGTCCACGTTCCCCGGCTGGTAGTAGCCGCGCCGGAAGCCGATGGCCTCGAAGCCGAAGCGCTCGTAGAGCTTCTGCGCGCGGATGTTGTCCACCCGGCACTCCAGCATCACCTCGGCGCACTCGAAGGCGGTCGCGGCCCGCAGCAGTTCGGTGAGGAGCCGGCCGCCCAGTCCCGTCCCCCAGTACTCCCGGGTGACGGCGATGGTCTGGATGTCGGCCTGCTCGCCGGAGGAGGCGACACCGGCGTATCCGACGATCCGCTCCCCCTCCTCGGCCACGAGGTACTTCCGGGTCGCCTCCGGCCCGCGCGCATGGGCCAGCTCGGACCAGAACATGCCCCGCGACCAGGCGTCGTCGGGGAACAGGTCCCGCTCCAGCTCCAGCACGGGGTCGATGTCCCACCAGCGCATCTCGCGCAGCACACACGGCTCGGATCCGGTCACTTGGGCGTGACCACCTTGTAGTTCTTGGGGACCTGGGCGTCGGGGCGGCGCAGATACAGCGGCCGGGGCGCGGGGAGTTCCGCGCCCGCCGCCAGCTTCTCCGCGGCCAGCCGGGCGAGCGCGGCGGCGGACACGTGCTCGGGTTCGTGCGCCTGGGGGAAGGTGTCCGGATACAGCAGGGCGCCCGCACCGACCGCGGGCAGGCCCGCGACCTGCCCGGCGATGTCGGCGGGCCGGTCGACGGCCGGGTCGGTGACGCGGGTGCGGGAGTCGGCGTAGCGGGCCCAGTACACCTCCTTGCGGCGGGCGTCGGTCGCCACGACGAACGGGCCCTCCAGGTCGGCGGCGTAGGCGATGCCGTCGAGCGTGCACACGCCGTGCACGGGCACGCCGAGGGCGAGTCCGAAGGTCTCGGCGGTCATCAGACCGACGCGCAGCCCGGTGTACGGGCCGGGCCCGATACCGGCGACGATCCCGGTGAGGGCGTCGAGCTTCAGACCGGCCTCGGCGAGCACTCGGTCGATCGCGGGCAGCAGCAGTTCCCCGTGCCGGCGCGCGTCCACCTGACTCGACGAGGCGATGACGTCCCGGCCGTCGTGCAGGGCGACGGTGACGGCGGGTGTGGCGGTATCCAGAGCGAGCAAGAGCACGCAAACAGCCTACGGCTCCCCGGGGCCCGTGTCGGACGTACCTGTCGGGCCGTCACCTGCTGCTACCGTCACCTTCCGTCACGGCGCGGCATGCGCACCGTGCGCGACAGGAACGTACGACACGAAAGGTGGGCGCCGGTGGCAGTCAGCAGCTCGGGGATCGTGGCCGGGCTCACCGCCGCGGCCCTCGCGACGGTCGGCTACCTCGCCCACCAGGCGTCCCAGACCCTCCCGGCCGGCCTGGGCCGGGCGCACGCGGACGCCACACCGGCGGCCGACGTCTCGAAGGCACCGCCCCGGGCCAGGAAGGACCCCGCCGCGCTCCCCGTCGGCTCCGGCAAGGGCGCACGGGTCGTGTACTCCCTGCGCGGCGACCGGGTGTGGCTGGTCGGCGGGGACGGGACGGTCACCCGCACGTTCGAGGTCGCCCCGAGCGCGGTGGACCCGGCCCCGGGCGACTACTCGGTCACGTCCCGCTCGAACGCGGTCACCGGCTCCGACGGCGTCCCCGTCGAGCACGTCGTGCGTTTCACCAGCGTGGACGGCGTGGTCATCGGCTTCAGCGCGGCCGTGAACGACGCGACCGCCGCCCCGCCCCCGAAGGCCCACACGGGCGGCATCCGCGAGTCCCGCGCGGACGGCGAGGCGATGTGGACCTTCGCAACGATCGGCCGCAAGGTCGTGGTCATCCGCTAGGCGGCGGGGCGGCTGGGCGGCGGGGCGGCGGGTTGACTGGGCCGCAGGGCGGCCGGGGCGCCGGGCCGCGATAGCCGCCGGGCAACGGGCCTCTGGGCCGCCGGGCCGCTAACGCGTGATTGCCGCGCCACGGGCCACTGGGCCGTTGAGTCACTGGAGCCGCAAGGCCACCAGGCGGCAAGGCTGCGACCGCCTGCCGGGCCACCGGTCCGCCGGAACCTGGGGCGCCCGGGCGGGGCGCGGGGCTGCAAGGACACAGGCCGCCGGGGCTGCCGGGGCCGCTGAGGCGCGGCCGCCGGCCACGGGCCACTGGGCCGTTTGGGTCACTGGGGCCGCCAGGCCACCGGGCCGCAAGGCTGCGGCCGTCTGCCGGGCCACCGGTCCGCCGGACCGCTGGACATCTGAGCCGCCGGGACCTCGGGCGCCCGGGCGGGGCGCGGGGCTGCAAGGCCACAGGCCGCCGCCCGGGCCGCTAAGGCGTGATCGCCGCCGGGCCGCAGGGCCGCCCAAACCTGGGGCGCTGTGGCGCCGAACCGCCGAGGCTCGATAGCCACCGGGCCGCTGGGCCGTTGGGTCTGGGGCCTCCAGGCCACCGGGCCGCAAGGCCGTGATCGTCTGGTGCGCCCGCTAGGCCGCTTCGCGGTGGTCCGTCACCGGGTCGGCCGGCTTGGCGAGTTCCGGCTCGGGGGCCCGCGGTGGTGTGGAGATCAGTGCCGCCGCCTCGCCCGCCGCCAGCAGGTCGCGCATGGACACCCCGGCGGCCGCGTACGGCAACCGCTGGCCCTTGCTCTCTGTAGCCGACATGGACGCCTCCCGAAGGCGGGGCGGTGCGGGCGTAGTTAGGTAGACCTAACTACGGACTGGGTACCATGTGACCACGCACAAGAGGCCGAACGCAACATTTTGCCGACGCCTTGTCGGAACGTTCATCAAAACACCACGCGTCGGGAGCTACGCCGCGAGCACGCTCAGGTCCGCCGACGTCCAGCGTTCCCCCATACCGGTGATCGTCATCTGCCGGACCTCGTCGGTCGTGTCGCCCACCGCCCGGTGGATCACCACCTGGAGCCGGTCCTCGGTCAGCTCCTCGACCTTGCCCTCGCCCCACTCCACGACGACCACGGACTCGGGCAGCGACACGTCGAGATCGAGGTCCTCCATCTCGTCCAGCCCGCCGGACAGCCGGTACGCGTCGACGTGGACCAGCGGCGGTCCCTCGCCCAGCGAGGGATGCACCCGGGCGATCACGAACGTCGGCGAGGTGACGGCCCCACGCACGCCGAGCCCCTCGCCCAGCCCACGCGTCAGCGTCGTCTTGCCTGCCCCGAGCTCGCCGCTGAGCATCACCAGGTCACCGGCGCGCAGCAGTTTCGCGAGCCGGCGGCCCAGCTCCCGCATCTGCTCGGGGGAGGTGACGGTGATCTGGACGGATCCGGGTTCAGCCGGGTTGTGCGGTGCCGCTGGTGCTTCCATAGCCCTTCACGGTAGCCCCTGCGGGCACGGCACCCGTGCGGGTGAGCAGGTCGGCGAGGCGGTCGGTGACCACCTCCGGGTGTTCCAGCATCACCAGGTGCCCGGCGTCCGGCACCAGCACCAGCTCGGCGTCCGCCAGCAGATCGGCGATCGCCTCGCTGTGCTCACTCGGCGTGACCAGGTCCTGCACCCCGGCCAGGACGAGCACGGGCATGTCCGCGAAACACCCCAGCGCCTCCGTCTTGTCGTGGTCGTTGAACGCCGGGTAGTACTCGGCGACCACATCGATGGGCGTGCTCTCGATCATCCGCTCGGCGAACCGGGCGACGGCCGGATCGACGTCCCGGGACGCGAACGAGTACCGCTTGATGACCCCGGCGAACAGGTCCGCGGTCGCCCGGCGCCCCTTCTCCACCAGCTCGGCCCGCTGCCCCATCGCCTTCAGCACACCGGGCAGCACCCGCCGCACCGCGTTGACGCCGGCCACCGGAAGCCCGTAGTTGACCTCCCCGAGCCGCCCCGACGACGTCCCCACGAAAGCCACCCCGACGACCCGCTCCCGGACCAGCTCGGGGTACTGGTCGGCCAGCGCCATCACCGTCATGCCGCCCATCGAGTGCCCGACCAGCACGAGCGGCCCCTCGGGCGCGGCCGCGTCGATGACGGCCTTCAGGTCGCTGCCCAGCTGCTCGATGGTGACCGGCTCGCCCCGCCCCTGGGCCACGCCCCGTCCGGACCGGCCGTGGCTGCGCTGGTCCCAGTGCACGGTCTGTACGACGCCTCTGAGCGCCGCCCGCTGGAAGTGCCAGGAGTCCTGGCTGAGGCAGTAGCCGTGGCTGAAGACGACCGTGACGGGGGCGGGGGCCTTGCGGCCGAACAGCCTCCTGCGGCGCGGGCCGATGGCGGCGGGGGCGGCCTCCGGGTCGAGGTCGTCGACCTCGTAGTACAGCTCCGTACCGTCGTCGGCGAACGCCTTGCCCGGCATGCCGCGCAGCGAACCGTAGGGCCCCGCGGAGTCGAGGGCGAGCCGGGCCTTCTGGCGCATGCCCCGGCCGACCGTCATCCGCTCCAGGGCGACACCGGCGGCCGCGCCCGCGGCCACCACGCCTATCGCGACACCGGCGATGCCGGTCGCCCGGCGCCAGCCTCCCGCCGCCCCCGCGGCGGAGGCCGCGACGGCCGCGGTGGCGGCGTTCGCGACGACCTCCGCACTGCTCTCGCTCACGTACCGCTCCTCTTCGCCGGGGTGCTGCTGCCGATGGTGGCGCTTATGGTGCCGATGGTGCTGGTGTTGTCAGGGTGCCTGTTGTTCTGGGCGTGACCGGTTCTCTGTGCGAGTTACCCGTCCTGTTCCTCATTCACGTAGACGCGAGGAACACGCGTTCCGATCCGGGTCACGATCTCGTAGGCGATGGTTCCGGCCGCCTGGGCCCAGTCCTCGGCGGTGGGCTCGCCGCGGTCCCCGGGGCCGAAGAGCACCGCCTCGGCGCCCGGCGCGGGCTCGTCGCCGCCCAGGTCGACCACGAACTGGTCCATGGCCACCCGCCCCGCGATCGTGCGCCACTTGCCCTCGACCAGGACCGGCCCGGCCGAGGAGGCGTGCCGCGGGATGCCGTCGGCGTAGCCCAGCGGGACGAGGCCGAGGGTGGTCGCGCCGGGCGTCACATACCGGTGGCCGTAGCTGACGCCGTGCCCGCCCGGCACGTGTTTGACCAGGGCGAGCGAGGCGGACAGCGTCATCACCGGGCGCAGCCCGAAGTCGGCCGGGGTGCCCAGCTCGGGGCTGGGCGAGATGCCGTAGGTGGCGATGCCGGTGCGGACCAGGTCGAAGTGGCTCTCGGGGAGCGTGAGCGTGGCCGGCGAGTTGGCGATGTGCCGGACCTCCGGGCGGGCGCCCCGCTCCTCGGCGTACGCGACCATCTCCCGGAAGCGGCCGATCTGAGCGGCGATGGAGGGGTGCCCGGGCTCGTCGGCACAGGCGAAGTGCGACCACAGCCCCGTCACGCGCAGGAGCCCCTCGGCCTCGGCGCGCAGTGCCTCCCGGACCAGCTCGGCCCAGTCCTCCCCGGGCTGGCAGCCGCCCCGCCCGAGCCCGGTGTCGGCCTTGAGCTGCACCCGCGCGGGCCGGTCCGCCCGCCGGGCGGCCTCGGTGACCTCCGCCAGGGCCCACATCCCGCTGACGGACACGTCGACGTCCGCCTCGATCGCCTCGCGCCAGGGCCCGCCCGGCGTCCACAGCCAGCACATGACGCGGCCCGGCAGCCCGGCGGCCCGCAGGGCGAGGGCCTCCTCGGGCGTCGCCGTGCCCAGCCAGTCGGCCCCCGCGGCGACGGCCGCGCGGGCACACCGCACAGCCCCGTGGCCGTACGCCTCGGACTTCACCACGGCCATCAGGGCCGCGCCGGGCGCGTGGGCACGCAGCGCCCGCACATTGGCCCGCAGGGCGGCCAGGTCGATCTCCGCGCGGGCCCGCAGGGGCGCGGTCCGCCGGGCTGTTCTCTCGCTCATCGCGCCCAGTGTCTCAGAGGGCCCCGGCCCACCCGAGGCAGCGGCCCCCGACAGCCGCCCGGCTACGTCCCGGGCCTGCGCCCCACACGAACACACGGTCGCCCTGCTTCAGCACGCTCCACAGCCTCCGCGCGTCGGGGACGGAGAGATCGACGCGGCCCCGGGAGCCGACAGTGGTGTTGAGACTGCCGTGGACGCCGTGGAAGGCCTGCCCGCCGCTGAAGAACCGGGCGTACGGCATGGGCGTGTTGTACAGCGCCGACCAGTGGTCCTTGTGCCGCCGGTGGACCTTGTGCCACCCGGCCCGGGTCCGGTACCCGGCGCGTCCGCTGCGGATCGGCACCGCCCCGAACACGACCGTCCGCCCCTTCTGCACCCAGGTCGGCTGCCTGCTGAGATCCACACACGCCACGGGATGGCGGCGCACCGGGCACCGACCGGCGGCGTCGGGTTCCGGCGCGCCGGCAGATACCGCGTCCGGCCCCACGCACTCCCTCTCACTCAGCCGAGAACGTTCCGCCAAGCCTCCGGAACCGTCTCCGCCACGTCATGCGCCCCCACCGGCGCCCCGTCCGCCGCCAGCCTCCCGGCCAGCCCGTGCAGATACGCCCCCACACTCCCCGCGTCCACCGCGGAAAGGCCCGCCGCCAGCAGCGACCCCGCGAGCCCCGACAGCACGTCCCCACTCCCCGCCGTGGCCAGCCAGGACGTCCCCGTCGGATTCACCCGCACCGCCCCGCCCCCCGAGTCGGCGACCAAGGTCGTGGACCCCTTCAACAGCACGGTCGCCCCGTAGCGCCCGGCCAGCTCCCGCACCGCCGCGAGCCGCCCGCTCTCGACCTCCTCCCGGTCGACGCCGAGCAGCGCCGCCGCCTCCCCGGCGTGCGGTGTCATCAGCGTCGGCGCCCGCCGCGCCCGTACGACCCCCGCCTCGGCCAGCCGCAACCCGTCCGCGTCGACCAGCACCGGGACGTCCGCCGCCAGCACCTCCCCCACCGTCGCCGCGTCGTCCCCGGCCCCCGGCCCGACGACCCACGCCTGCACCCGCCCCGCGTGCTTCGGCCCCTGGTCCGACACGAGCGTCTCGGGGAAGCGGGTGATGACGGCGTCCCCGGCCGGCCCGACGTACCGCACGGCCCCGGCCCCGCCCCGCAGCGCTCCGGCGACAGCCAGCACGGCGGCCCCGGGGTAGCGCGCGGACCCGGCGGCGATGCCGACGACACCCCGCCGGTACTTGTCGCTCTCGGCCCGCGGCACCGGCAGCAACCGCGCCACGTCCGCGTGCTGCAAGGCCTCCAGCTCCGGCTCGGCCGGCAGCTCAAGACCGATGCCGACCAGCCGCACCGACCCGGCGTACTCCCGCGCCGGATCGATCAGCAGCCCCGGCTTGTGCGTCCCGAACGTCACCGTGAGATCGGCCCGGACCGCCACGCCGCGCACCTCCCCGGTGTCGGCGTCGACCCCGCTCGGCAGATCGACGGCGACGACCGCGCCCCGCGACCGCTGGGCGGCGGCGGCCAGCGGCACCGCGTCCGGCCGCAGCCCGCCCTTCCCTCCGATCCCGACGATGCCGTCGACGACGAGGTCCGCCCGCTCGACCAGCTCCTCGACGCCCGGCCCGTCCGCCTTCCCACCGGCACCCCCTGCGACCCTCCCACCGGCCCGCCGCAGCGCCGCGAGCCCCCCGGCGTGAGCCCGCTCCGGCGCGAGCAGCACCGCCGTGACACCGGCCCCCCGCCGCGCCAGCCGGGCCCCGGCGTACAACGCGTCACCCCCGTTGTCCCCGCTCCCGACCAGCAGCACGACCCTGCTGCCGTACACCCGCCCCAGCAGGTCGGCGCAGGCCGCGGCGAGTCCGGCGGCGGCGCGCTGCATCAGCGCCCCCTCCGGCAGCCGCGCCATCAGCTCCCGTTCGGCGGTCCTGACCGTCTCCACGCTGTACGCACTACGCATGCGGTCGAGTTTCCCGTACGACCGCCCGGGCACTCCCCCGCAACTCCGGCAACTCCCCAACTCCGCACCGTGTCGCATCCTTTGGCGCGTCGCATCCTTGACGCGTCGCATCCATTGACGCTTTGCCTGCCCTTTGCCAGACTCACCGGCCGCGCAGAAAGCGCTTGCACACCCCCCACATTCGACGAAACCGAGGCCACCATGGGACGCAGAGCCGCATTCCTCGCCGCCGCCGGTGCCACCGCCGTCCTCACCGCAGCCGGCACCCTCACCGCCCCCGCCACCGCCGCCCCGACCCGGGCGGCGGCCTGCGGTGACGGCTCCTACCAGGCAGAGGCCGTGCAGAACGGCGGCAACTGGACCGCCCGGCGCGGCGGCAGCACGGTCTACACCGGCACCGACATGCGCGCGGCCGTCCAGGCGGCCGTCAACAGCCTCAGCTCCGGACGCACCTCGAAGGAACGGGTCGTGGTCCGCGGCTCGGGCTCGATCTCGGCGGGCTCGCGCATCTCGCTCCCGAGCTACACCGCCCTCGACGTCTGCGGCACCATCAACGTCACCGGCAGCGGCTCCGGCGACCAGGCGCCGGTCTACTCCCGCGGCACCCGCGACGTCGAGGTCCAGAACCTCAAGCTCACCGGCACCCCGCTCTACGGCATCTTCCTGCGCAACGTCCAGAACGTCGTGCTCGGCCAGATCGACATGCGCCTCTCCCGCGGCCTGGGCGTCCGCATCGACAACCGTGGCGACACCAGCCAGTGGACGCGCAACGTCCGCATCGACAACGTCTACGTCTCCGGCGCGTCCAGCCACGCGGTCGAGACCTACGGCGTCGACGGCATCACCATCGGCACGGTCACCGCCCGCAACGTGGGCGAGTCCGGCCTGCTGCTCAACCAGACCATCAACGCCCGCGTCACCAAGGTGGACGCGGAGAACGCGGGCACGGGCACCGGCTACGCGGCCTTCCGCATGGCCAACCGCAACGGCCGGATCGGCAGTGGCTACCCGACCAACATCCGGGTCGGCGAGGTCATCGCGCGCGGCGGCGGACGCGGGGTGTTCTGCGTCTCGGAGAGCGGCGGGGCGACCATCGACAAGGTGACGATCTCCAACACCGGCAACAACTCGGTCCTGATCGAGAACTGCTACAACGTCAACCTCGCGGCACAGAGCGGCACGATCTCGGGCGGCGGCGAACTGCGCCTGGCCGCCCGCTCGGAGTTCCCGAACAACAAGGACATCACCATCCAGAACCTGACGGTCACCAACTCGGCCATCAGGGAGAGCCCGTGCGGTGAGAACACGACGTTCCGCAACATCACGCGGGTGAACAGCAGCCAGACGATCTGCTGACACCCGCGCCGGCGAAGAACCCGGGCCCGTGAAGCCCTCGCCTCACCCGGCGGGGGCTTCACCGCGCAGGCGGCTCAGAGCCTCCATGGCTTCGCGTTCGATGCGCGCGATGTCGCAAAGGACGGTGCCTGCCCGTCCGAGGTAGCGCTCATCGCCCGACTCGCCGGCGTTCGTGATGAGCGCCGCGACGTCGGTCCACAAGCCGGCCGCTTCCGAGTACAGCCTGTGGCCGGTGCGCAGATGGCCGCTGTCGACCAGCTGGGCGCATTCGGCGAGGAAGTCGCGGTAGAGGTTGCGGAACAGAGCACCGCCGGTGCCGGCTCTCTCCATCAGCAGGGCCGCCTGCGGCAGGTCCCGCCGCGGGTCGCCGGTGCGCTGGAGCCAGGTGCGGACCAGCTGGCCGGCCTTCTCGATGCCCCGGTGGCCGAGGTTGGCGATGGGCGGGTTCAGGAAGGCGTCGGCGCATTCGGTGATGGCCGGAATGATCCGACTCTCCAGGGAGGGCACCTTCCCGGCGGCGGTGAGCGTGAAGGACCGCTGCCTGGCGGTCATCGGCCCGCGCGCGGCCCGGGCCCGGGCGAGACTGCTCAGGCTGGTGGACACCGCGCCGCCCTGCTGCTCGGTGTCGACGAGGTGGGCGTCGTGCTCGTCATAGCCGTACAGCGCGACGACGTGACCGCCGAAGTGCACCTTCGAGGTGAAGTAGTCCAGGTGGTAGCTGTCGAGCTGGAGCCCGACGGGCAGTCCGGCGTCGATGACGGTCGCCACGTTCTCCCACGCCTTACGGGCCGAGCCGGTCTCCTGGACCACGAGCTCCAGTCCCAGCCCGGCGGCCAGGTTCCGGGTGAGCTCGAAGGGCCTGACGCGCCCGCCGAGGAACGGGAAGTCCATGTTCCTGCTGTCCCAGTAGACGAAGGACAGGCCGGCCCCGAGGCCGAAGAGCATGGGCTCGGACAGGTCGAGCCCCTGATGCCGCAGCAGCACACCCAGAGCCGACGTCTCACAGTGCTGCGTACCGCGGGGGTCGACGCCCTTAACCGTGCTCATGCCATGGTCCCCACACCATCACCCCTCCGCGATCACCACGGCCGAGGCGACACCCGCGTCATGGCTCAGTGACACATGCCAGGACCGCACCCCCAGCTCGGCGGCCCGCGCCGCCACGGTCCCGGTCACCCGCAGCCACGGCTGCCCGCTGTCCTCGACGCACACCTCGGCATCGGTCCAGAGCAGCCCGGGCGGCGCACCGAGCGCCTTGGCCAGGGCCTCCTTGGCGGCGAACCGAGCGGCCAGGGAGGCGACCCCCCGGCGCTCCCCGCTGGGCAGCAACAACTCCCGTTCCACGAACAGCCGTCCGGCCAGCGCCGGCGTACGCTCCAGCGACGCCGCGAACCGATCGATCTCGGCGACGTCGATCCCGACCCCGATAATGCTCATGCCCAGCACCCTACGGTGAGACTCACGCCGCCATCGGACCGACGTGGTGACTAGCATGATCGGCATGGAATGGGACGGCCTCACCGACCGCGAGTGCTACGGGGACTGGTACCTGAAGGAGCGGGACCGGTTCTCGGACCTGGCCCGGGACGCCGACTGGGGCGGCGTGTTCGGGGAGCTGGTGAAGAATCCCGAGCGGGTCAATCTCGCCCGCCCCGGGAACCGCAGCGGGTTCGCCCCGCTGCACCAGGCGGCCTGGCACGGCGCCACGATTGCGGTCGTCTCGCGGCTGATCGCGCACGGCGCCTGGCGCACGCAGCGCACCCGTGACGGACGGCGCCCCGTGGACATCGCGCGGGAGCGGGGGCACACGCACCTGCTGGAGCTTCTGGAGCCGGTCTCGGTGCGGCAACTCCCCGCTCCCTCCGAAGCGTTGGAGCGCCACTTCCACGCGATGCTGCGGGAGCGCACCGGCAGCTGCTTCGACGAGATCGAGCACCTCCTGCCACCGCTGGCCCCCCCTGACGGAGGGCCTGGACGTGCGGATCTTCTTCCGGGTGGCCGGCATGATGGGCGGCTTCCACTACCGCCTTCACGCGGACATCGTGCACGCGAACGGCAGCTCGCGGATGGACGGCGACAACGGGGACTTCTACCACGTGACCCCCGACGGCTGGACCAAGCTCCCCTACAGCCCCGAGCCGCCGCCGCCCTGGACCTTTCCGTACTGAACCCTTGATCGTGAACTCCCCCTCCTCCTTGTACAGTTCGCGATGACCGCGATGTGCAAACCGCATCGCACACAACGGGAGGAACGCACCACCATGAAGTTCAAGTCGCTGGGGACCGCGGCCACTTCGATAGCCCTCTTCGCCACGGCCCTCACCGGTACCGTCGCCTTCGCCGGCAGCGCCGCCGCGGCCCCGCCGAAGGACTGCAGCAAGGCGATCGTCAACGTCAAGGCCAAGGAGACCGTCAAGGTCCGGACCTCGCCGAAGACGTCCGCCACCGCCCTCGGCATCTGGGGCAAGGGCAAGCGCGGCGGGATCTGCAATGACGGCAAGGCCTACAAGGGCGGTTCGTACACGGCCTGCGGCAAGAAGAGCAACATGTGGTACTACGGCGGCGACAAGGTGAACGGCTGGGTCCCGAAGACCTGCATCAACTGGTAGTCGCCGGCTGCCCGGGGGCGAACGGCGACCGGCCGTTCGCCCCTTTTTGTTGCTCCGCCGCTGCACCGTCACCTACTCCACCGTCACCGACTTCGCCAGATTCCGGGGCTGGTCCACCTCGTTCCCGCGAGCCGTCGCCAGCTCGCACGCGAACACCTGGAGCGGCACCGCCGTCACTAGGGGCTGGAGCAGCGTGGGCGTGGCCGGCACCCGGATCAGGTGGTCCGCGTACGGCACGACCGCCTCGTCCCCCTCCTCCGCGATGACGATCGTCCGGGCACCGCGCGCCCGGATCTCCTGGATGTTCGACACGATCTTGTCGTGCAGCACGGACCGCCCGCGCGGCGACGGCACCACGACGACCACCGGCAGATCCTCCTCGATCAAGGCGATCGGCCCGTGCTTCAACTCCCCCGCCGCGAACCCCTCGGCGTGCATGTACGCCAGCTCCTTGAGCTTCAGCGCGCCCTCCAGCGCCACCGGATACCCCACATGGCGGCCGAGGAACAGCACCGTGTTCTTCGAGGCGAGCGTGCGCGCCAGCTCCCGCACCGGCTCCATCGTGCCCAGCACCTGCTCCACCGCACCGGCGATCGAGGACAGGTCGCGAACCACCGCCCGGATCTCGTCCCCCCACTTGGTGCCCCGCACCTGGCCCAGATAGAGGGCGACCAGGTAACACGCGACGAGCTGCGTCAGGAACGCCTTGGTGGAGGCGACGGCCACCTCGGGACCGGCGTGCGTGTACAGCACCGCGTCCGACTCGCGCGGGATCGTCGAGCCGTTGGTGTTGCAGATCGCCAGCACCTTGGAGCCCTGCTCGCGGGCGTGCCGCAGCGCCATGAGCGTGTCCATGGTCTCGCCGGACTGGGAGATGGCGATGACGAGGGTCTGCGCGTCCAGGATCGGGTCCCGGTACCGGAACTCGCTGGCCAGTTCCACCTCGCACGGCAGGCGCGTCCAGTGCTCGATGGCGTACTTGGCGATCATCCCGGCGTGGAAGGCCGTACCGCACGCGACGATGACGACCTTGTCGATCTCCCGCAGCACCCCCGCGGGGATCCGCACCTCGTCCAGGCTCAGCGAACCGGAGCTGTCGATACGGCCGAGCAGCGTATCGGCGACCGCCTTGGGCTGCTCGGCGATCTCCTTGAGCATGAAGTAGTCATAGCCCCCCTTTTCCGCGGCCGACGCGTCCCAGTCGACGTGGTAGGAGCGGACGTCGGCCGGGCGGCCGTCGAAGCCCGTCACCGTCACGCCGTCCCGGCGCAGCTCCACCACCTGGTCCTGTCCCAGCTCGATCGCCGACCGCGTGTGGGCGATGAACGCGGCGACGTCCGAGGCGAGAAAGGCCTCGCCCTCTCCAACGCCCACCACCAGCGGCGAGTTCCGCCGCGCGCCCACCACCACGTCCGGCTCGTCGGCGTGCACCGCGACCAGTGTGAACGCGCCCTCCAGCCGCCGGCACACCAGCCGCATCGCCTCGGCGAGGTCCGCGCACGCCGAGAACTCCTCGGCGAGCAGATGCGCGACGACCTCGGTGTCGGTCTCGGAGGCCAGCTCGTGCCCCCGCTCCTCCAACTCGGCCCGCAGCAGGGCGAAGTTCTCGATGATGCCGTTGTGGACGACCGCGACCCGTCCCGCGTTGTCGATGTGCGGGTGGGCGTTGGCGTCGGTCGGGCCGCCGTGCGTG
Organism: Streptomyces sp. NPDC007991; assembly: GCF_042958445.1. Classification (NCBI taxonomy): domain Bacteria; kingdom Bacillati; phylum Actinomycetota; class Actinomycetes; order Kitasatosporales; family Streptomycetaceae; genus Streptomyces; species Streptomyces sp. NPDC007991. The sequence goes on along the minus strand of NZ_JBIBJD010000007.1, from coordinate 112,654 downwards.
GCCCACCGGGTGTGGCCGATGCCCGTGGTGCCCGTCGGCAGGGGTCTGCCGTCCAGTTCCTTCTCCAGGTTGAGGAGCTTGCCGGCCTTCTTGGCCGTCGCCAGCCCGCCGTCGGCCAGTACGGCGACGCCCGCCGAGTCGTACCCCCGGTACTCCAGCCGCTTCAGCCCGGCCGTCACGACCTCGAGCGCCGACTGCGGGCCCACGTATCCCACGATTCCACACATGGGCGGCAGCTTAGGGTCGTTTCCCGCGCCGAACCGGGCGCCGCGTGCCCGAAATCGGAAATTCCCACCGTCGTACGAACAGCCCGGTCCCCCGCGCTCAGACCTTGGCGCGATACGCCCTCATGGCCAGCGGATAGAACACGAGCGCGATACCCGCCGCCCACACCAGCGACCACAGGACCGGCTCCGCCACCGCCCCGCCGAGCAGCAGCCCGCGGAAGGCGTCGGACAGGTGCGTGACCGGGTTGACGTCGCTCCACGCCTGGAGCCAGCCCGGCATGGTGTCGACGACGACGAAGGCACTGCTGGTGAAGGTGATCGGGAAGATGATCGTGAAGGCGAAGGCCTGCACCTTCTCCGCGTCACCGGCGACCATCCCGATCAGCACCGCGCTCCACGACACGGCCGCGGCGAACACCACCAGCAGCAGCGCTCCGAGCAGGAATCCGCCGACGCCGCCCGTGACGCGGAAGCCGAGGGCGAGTCCGAGGCCGATCATCAGCAGCATCGCCCACACGTGCTTGGCGAGGTCGGCGGTGATCCGCCCGATCAGCGGGGCGGAGCGCGCGATGGGCAGGCTGCGCAGCCGGTCGAAGACGCCCTTGGTGAGGTCGGTGTTGAGCGCCATGGCCGTGTACATCGTCATGAACAGCGTGTTCTGCACGATGATCCCGGGCAGCGCGTACTTCAGATACGCCTCGGGCGATCCGGCCATCTGTCCGCCCAGCACATAGGTGAACAGGAAGACGAACATGATCGGCGTGATGCTGTAGTCGACCAGTTCGAGCGGGTTGTGCTTGACGGCGACCAGGCTCCGCCAGGCCATCGTGAAGGTCTGCCGCACCCCGGCGAGGGGAGGCACGCGGCCTGACGCGGTGACCGGCGCGGTGACGGTGGTGGCGGTCATGACCGGCTCACCGCCTTCTCCAGCGCGTCGTCGTCCCGGCCGGCCGCGCCGCCGTCCTGCTCGGGCTCGGCCGGTTCGGCCCGGTGGCCGGTCAGGGCGAGGAAGACCTCGTCGAGCGAGGAGCGGCGCAGGGCCAGTTCGCCCACCGCGATGCCCTCCCGGTCCAGGGCGCGCACGACGGCCGGCATCAGTTCGGGGTCCTTCACCGGCGCGGTGATCCTCTCGCCCTCGATCCGGGCCTCCGGACCGGCGGCCCCGGCCACCAGCGCGTGCGCCCGCGCCAGGTCCTGCCCGAGGATCGGCCGGAGCTCCAGCACCTGGCCGCCGACCTGGGCCTTCAGCTGGTCCGGCGCGCCCTCGGCGATCACCCGGCCCTTGTCGATCACCACGATGTCGTCGGCGAGCACATCGGCCTCGTTCAGATACTGCGTGGTCAGCAGGGCGGTCGCACCGTCCGCGACCAGACCGCGCAGCAGGTCCCACAGCTCACCGCGGCTGTGGGGGTCCAGGCCCGTGGTCGGCTCGTCGAGGAAGAGGATGCTGGGCCGCCCGACCAGGCTGGCCGCGAGGTCCAGGCGCCGGCGCATGCCTCCGGAGAAGGTCTTCGCGGCCCGGCCGGCCGCGTCCGTCAGCTGGAAGCGCTCCAGCAGCTCACCGGCCCGCGCCTTGGCCTGCCGCCTCGGCAGCCCCAGCAATCTGCCGATGAGCAGCAGGTTCTCCGTACCGGTGAGGTTCTCGTCGACCGCCGCGTACTGCCCGGTCAGCCCGACCGTGGCCCGCACGACCCCGGCCTCCCGGACCACGTCGTGACCGGCCACCCGGGCCCGGCCCCCGTCCGGGCGGAGCAGCGTCGCGAAGATCCGCACCGCGGTCGTCTTGCCTGCCCCGTTGGGCCCCAGCAGCCCGAGCACCGTGCCCTTGCGGGCCGCCAGGTCGACACCGGCCAGCGCCTCGGTCTCCTTGAACCGTTTGACCAGGCCTTCCGCCTCTATCGCATACGTCATGGGTCACCCCTCGGCGTTCCTGGACCCCGGCCCGGGCCCATCTCTCCCACAACTGTGACGCACACCACTGACATTCCTCCCCTTGCCCCCTTTCCGCCCAAAATGAAAGCCCCGAGGACGCTGCGTGACGGATCCCACCTCACCGTCCGTTCGTAAGCCCGTAACAATGGACTGTGATCTCTCCGGTCTCCTCGATATCCCGGAGCGCCCACCGGCAGCGGCCGGAGGCGACTCCCTACGTCGACCTCACCCGAGCCGAGTGGAGCGCGTTGCGCGACAAGACGCCGCTGCCGCTGACGGCCGAGGAGGTCGAGAAGCTGCGCGGTCTCGGTGATGTCATCGACCTCGACGAGGTGCGCGACATCTACCTCCCGCTGTCCAGACTCCTCAACCTCTACGTCGGCGCCACGGACGGCCTCAGGGGCGCGCTCAACACCTTCCTGGGCGAGCAGGGCTCCCAGTCCGGCACCCCGTTCGTCATAGGAGTCGCCGGCTCGGTCGCCGTGGGCAAGTCGACGGTCGCCCGGCTCCTCCAGGCCCTGCTGTCGCGCTGGCCGGAACACCCGCGCGTCGAACTGGTCACCACCGACGGCTTCCTGCTGCCCACCAAGGAGCTCCAGACCCGCGGCCTGATGTCGCGGAAAGGTTTCCCCGAGTCGTACGACCGCCGCGCGCTGACCCGCTTCGTCGCCGACATCAAGGCCGGCAAGGACGAGGTCACGGCGCCCGTCTACTCCCACCTGATCTACGACATCGTCCCCGACGAGAAGCTCACGGTCCGCCGCCCCGACATCCTGATCGTCGAGGGCCTGAACGTCCTGCAGCCCGCCCTCCCCGGCAAGGACGGCCGCACCCGGGTCGGCCTCGCCGACTACTTCGACTTCAGCGTGTACGTCGACGCCCGCGTCGAGGACATCGAGCGCTGGTACCTCAACCGCTTCCGCAAGCTGCGCGCGACCGCCTTCCAGAACCCGTCCTCGTACTTCCGCAAGTACACCCAGGTCTCGGAGGAGGAGGCCCTCGACTACGCCCGGACGATGTGGCGCACGATCAACCAGCCCAACCTGGTCGAGAACATCGCCCCCACCCGCGGCCGCGCCACCCTCGTACTGCGCAAGGGCCCGGACCACACGGTGCAGCGCCTCAGCCTGCGCAAGCTGTGACGCCCGGGAAAAGACGGGTTAGATGGTCGGCATGCTCCACCTGCGACTGATCACACCGACGGGGCGGACCGACGACGTGGTGCTGCTGATCGAGAAGACGGTCGGCACCACCCACCTCGTCGTGCTGCCGGACGCCGCCCGCAACCCCAGCGGGGACGTCGTGATGTGCGACGTGGCGCGGGAGGCGGGCGACGAACTGCTCACCGGCCTGCGGGACCTCGGCATCGACGCCAGCGGTTCCATCGCCGTCGAGACCATCGACCTGTCGCTGTCGGAGCGGGCCGAGCAGGCCGAGGCCGACGCACCCGGCGAGGGCGCAGACGCGGTCCTGTGGGAGCACCTCAGCGACGCGACGCACGAGGAGTCGACCCTCTCCGTCACCTACCTCGCGTTCATCACCCTCGCCACGATGATCGCGGCCTGCGGTGTCGTCCTGGACAACGCGATCCTGATCGTGGGCGCCATGGCGGTGGGCCCGGAGTTCGGCCCGCTCGCCGGCATCTGCACCGCGATCGTCCGCCGCAGAGGACGCCTGGCCCTGCGCTCGGTGACCGCCCTCCTGGTGGGCTTCGCGGTGGCGATGGCGGTGACGGCCGGCTTCAGCCTCTTCATGGACGGCGTCGGACTGTTCACCCAGGCCCGGTTGGATGCCGACCGCCCCAACACCGGCTTCATCTACGCCCCCGACTGGTTCTCCTTCGTCGTGGCGGTCCTGGCCGGCATCGCCGGCACGCTCTCCCTGACCTCCGCCAAGTCGGGCGCGCTGGTGGGCGTGGCCATCTCGGTGACCACGATCCCGGCCGCCGCGAACGCCGCCGTAGCCCTCAGCTACGGCGACACGAAGCAGACCTGGGGCTCAACGGAACAACTCCTGCTGAACCTCTTGGGCATCATCGTCGCCGGCACCCTGACGCTGCTGGCCCAGAAATGGCTCTGGTCCACACAGCGCGAGAAAACGCCGTAAGGGCAGCGTCCAAAGGGGCGCGGGGAACTGCGCGACAAGCCACACACGACCCGCACCCCGCAGACAACGACAACACCCGGGCCCGCTCCCTAACCGAGCGCGGACTTCACCGCATCGGCCAAACGCCCGGCAACAGACCGAGCCTGCTCGATATCAGCCGCCTCCACCATCACCCGCACCAACGGCTCGGTCCCCGAGGACCGCAACAACACCCGCCCGGTAGCGCCCAGCTCCCGCTCCGCGTCCGCAACCGCCGAGGACAGCTCGGCCGACGTCGTCACCCGGGACTTGTCGACATCCCGCACATTGATCAGCACCTGCGGCAGCCGCTCCATCACCGACGCCAGCTCCCGCAGCGAACGCCCGCTCTGCGCGACCCGGGCCGCCAGCAGCAGCCCGGTCAGCGTCCCGTCACCCGTCGTCGCGTGGTCGAGAATGATCACGTGCCCGGACTGCTCGCCCCCGAGGGCGAACCCGTGCTCCTTCATCTCCTCCAGCACGTACCGGTCGCCCACGGCGGTCTGCACGAGCCGGATGCCCTCGCGCTCCATGGCGAGCTTGAAGCCCAGGTTGGACATGACCGTCGCCACGACCGTATCGGCCCGCAGCGTGGAGGCCTCCCGCATGGCCAGGGCGAGCACGGCCAGGATCTGGTCGCCGTCCACCTCCTCGCCGGTGTGGTCCACGGCGAGGCACCGGTCGGCGTCCCCGTCGTGCGCGATGCCCAGGTCGGCCCCGTGCTCGACGACGGCGGCCTTGATCTTGTCCAGGTGCGTCGAGCCGCACCCGTCGTTGATGTTGAGCCCGTCCGGCTCGGCCCCGATCGTGACGACCTCGGCACCGGCCCGCTGGAAAACATCGGGCGAGACCCGGGAAGCGGCGCCGTGCGCCTCGTCGAGGACGACCTTCAGCCCGTCGAGCCGGTTCGGCAGGACGCGCAGCAGATGCTCGACGTACCGGTCGGCGCCCTCCTCGGACTCGCGCACGCGGCCCACTCCGGCCCCGGTCGGCCGGTCCCACGGGGCGCCGGTGCGGTGCTCCTCGTAGACGGACTCGATCCGGTCCTCCAGCTCGTCGGCGAGCTTGTGCCCGCCGCGGGCGAAGAACTTGACGCCGTTGTCGGGCATGGCGTTGTGGCTCGCGGAGAGCATCACACCGAGGTCGGCGCCGAGTTCACCGGTCAGGTACGCCACCGCCGGCGTCGGCAGCACACCGACCCGCAGGACGTCCACGCCGGCGCTGGCGAGGCCCGCGACCACGGCGGCCTCCAGGAACTCCCCGGACGCGCGCGGATCACGCCCGACCACCGCGGTCGGCCGGTGTCCCTCGAACGTGCCCGCCTCGGCCAGTACGTGCGCCGCGGCCACGGAGAGGCCGAGGGCCAGCTCCGCCGTCAGGTCCGCGTTGGCGACACCGCGCACGCCGTCCGTGCCGAAGAGTCGTCCCACTGTGGTGTCCTCCGAAGGGGTTGTCTACGGGAACGCCCCGACGGCACAGAACGTGCCGCCGGGGCGATCGTTGCGAAATCAGGCGCAACGTTGCGAAGACAGTCGCAACGACAGCGACGCGATTAGCGCTTGCTGTACTGCGGGGCCTTGCGGGCCTTCTTCAGACCGGCCTTCTTGCGCTCGACCGCACGGTCGTCGCGGCGGAGGAAGCCGGCCTTCTTGAGCGCGCCGCGGTTGTTGTCGACGTCGGCCTCGTTCAGCGCGCGGGCGACACCGAGACGGAGCGCACCGGCCTGGCCGGAGACACCGCCACCGGCGATGCGGGCGATGACGTCGTAGCGGCCCTCGAGCTCGAGCACCTTGAAGGGCTCGTTGACTTCCTGCTGGTGCACCTTGTTCGGGAAGTAGTCCTCGAGGGTGCGACCGTTGATCTTCCACTTGCCGGTGCCCGGGACGATCCGGACGCGGGCGATGGCGTTCTTGCGACGGCCCAGGCCGGCGGCCGGCTGGGGCTCGCCGAAGCGGGAGGCCATGGACTCCGAGGTGTACTCGCCCTCGACGGGGACCTCGGACTCGGTGGTGTAGCTGTCGATGTCAATCTCTTCGAGCGGCTGCTCGGCAGTGGTCTCGGCCACGATTCTCCTCAGATTCTCTTCAGTCTTAGGGGGTGGCCGGACTTACTGCGCGACCTGGGTGATCTCGTACGGCTGCGGCTGCTGCGCGCCGTGCGGGTGCTGGTCACCCTTGTAGACCTTCAGCTTCGAGAGCATCTGACGGCCCAGAGTGTTCTTGGGGAGCATGCCCTTGACGGCCTTCTCGATGGCCTTCTCGGGGTTCTTGTCGAGCAGCTCGTCGTAACGGACGGAGCGCAGACCACCCGGGTAGCCGGAGTGGCGGTACGCCATCTTCTGGGTCCGCTTGTTGCCGGACAGGTGCACCTTGTCCGCGTTGATGATGATGACGAAGTCACCAGCGTCGACGTGGGGCGCGTAGATCGGCTTGTGCTTGCCCCGGAGGAGGGTCGCTGCGGTGGTGGCGAGACGACCCAGGACAACGTCCTGAGCGTCGATGACGTGCCACTGGCGCGTCACATCGCCGGGCTTGGGGCTGTACGTACGCACGGTTCGTAGCCTTCGCTTCGAGTGAATGGTCCTGAACAGGTCACCGAAACGATCACGACAGCCTTGACCGCACTGCGGTGACGCAAACCGCGTGCTGGTCGCTGGTCATCGGCCCGGTGGACCGGTGTAAGGGCCCGTCCCGTGAGAATGAGCAAGCCAATACACAACGAAAGAGCAGAATACCGGGGCTCACCACAAGGGTCAAAACGCGGGATCACCGCCGCCGCCGCTCGACTACGGAGACGCACAGGGCGGCACAGAGGGTCACGGCCCTGCGCAGCGTCCGGCGCCGTACCGGCCGCACATAGGGGAACACCGACGAAACCAGAACGTCGGCGAGCACCGCGGCGCACCGTCGCGGCAGACAGCCGCCGCCGCGCGGCCCGCGCAGCACCCGCAGCACCCCGAGCGCCACCGACGGCCACACCCCGATCGCGACCGCGGCCGACGGCCAGGACCACAGGCACACCAGCAGCACCCCGGTCGGCAGCAGTCGCCCCAACCACCCGCAGATGTCGCCTTTGCCCGTCCGCATGGGAGGAACGCTAGGGGCTCCGGGGCCCGTCCGGGCGGACCAGCACGCCCCATGTCCCGTCTAAGATGCGCCCCATGAGCTTTGGGCAGGGGGGACCTCAGTCCCAGTGGGATCCCTGGAAACCGCAGTCGCAGCAGCCCTGGAACAGCGGGGGCGGCCAGTCTCCGGACTGGGCCGCGCTCGCCGAGGCGTCCGAGGCCCGTAACAGGCGACGCCGGCTGTTCCTGGTCGGCGGCGGCGCGCTCGCCACCGTCGCGATCGGCGCCGCCGTCGCCGTGGCCGTGGTCTCGGCGGGCGACGACAACCAGGCGGGCAGCCCGACCTCCCAGGTGCCCTCCGCGGACATCCCGAGCGAGTCCGCCTCGGCCCCGTCCTTCGCCCCGACCAGCGCGCCGCCCCCGCTGGACCCGAAGGACTTCATCGCCAGCGCGAAGAAGGACACGGCTCCGCTCAGCCCGGACACCCTCTTCCCCGGCACGCAGCTGACCATGGGCGAGACGACGTACAAGAAGGGCCCCACGGCCGACACGAAGAACTGCGCCTCGGCGTCGGGCGGCACGCTCCCGAAGATCCTCACGGCGAACGACTGCACGCGCCTGATACGCGTCACCTACTCCGCGGACGGCATAGCCGTGACGGTCGGCGTGGCGGTCTTCGACACCGAGGCACAGGCCGCCAAGGCCAAGGGCCAGACCAACAAGAAGAGCTTCGTCAAGTCGCTCTCCGGCGGCGGTGTGAAGCCCTTCTGCGAAGCCGGGTTCTGCCGTACGACCAGCAACTCCTACGGCCGCTACGCCTACTTCACCAACGCCGGCTTCACCAGCGGCAAGGACGTGACGACGAAGGACACCGAGGTGTTCGCCACGGGCGACAACCTCCAGCTGTTCACCTTCCGTCAGATCCACCGCCGCGGCCAGGCCCAGGCGTCGGCGGCGGCCAACGAGTGACCGGCCGCCGCCGCGCGCCCGCTCACAGCCGCTTCGCGCTGCGCAGCGTCTTGGCGTAGTAGCCGTTGCCGTCCAGCCGGGACACTCCGCCGACATCACCGATGGTCGGTCCGTTGACCTCCTCGCGGCTGGAGACGAAGAGCAGGTGGCCCTCGGTGTCGTAGCCGAGCACCATGCCGACGTGGTCCAGGCGCTGCTTCGTCCGGGTGTCGAGCTTGAAGAAGACGAGGTCCCCGGGCTGGAGCTGGTCGATGCCGGTGGGCCGGTCCGCCGGCGAGATGCCCGTGAGCGGCAGGATGTCGGCACCCTCCTTGGAGCGGGCCATGCCGTTGGCGGTGCGCGGCAGGCCGTCACCCGAGTCGTCCGAGGACATCAGCGGGTAGCGGGCGCGGTAGCCGAACACCATCCGCATGTATCCCGAGCAGTCGACCGACCGGGCGCGCGCGGCCTCCGGCTGCCCGGTCACGCCGTCGCGGAAGGGGTACGGGACGCCGAGGTAGTCGTAGAAGTCGGACTGCTCCAGGCGCAGGTCGCCGCCCTCGGCCCCGGTCGTGTTGAGGGGCCCGAAGTTGGCGTCACCGGCGTAGACGGTGCCCTGCTCGTCCTTCTTCTGCTTGGCGCCCGCGACGTACTGGAAGGCGATGGCCAGGAGGTCGTCCTCCTTGCCGCTCTCGTACTTGGCGTACCAGTCCTTGAACCACTTCTGCTGGTCAGCGCCCTTCTTCCAGGGCTCGGGCATGAGGCGGACCCAGTCCGTCGTGGAGACCTTGGAGCTCGTCGAGGAGGGTTCGGTGAAGGTGCGGGCCGGTCCGGTCAGGGTCGCGGTGCGCGCCCCGTCGGTGAACACCGCCTTGACCTGGCCGTCGGACCCGCGCAGCACGGAGCGGGCGGGGTTCTCCAGCCGGGACCAGCTCTCCCCGCCCTTGTCGCGGGTCTTCGCCGCGCCCCCGGCCCGGTCCGAGCCGTCCAGCACGCCGACGTTCGTGATCTCCGGGACTCCCTTGTCCTCCTGCTTGCGGAGCTCCACGGTGAGGTAGCCGGAGGTCGCGACGAGCCCCAGCACCACGAGGCCGGAGAGGACCGGCCGCGATTTCTTCTTCCCTGCCATGTGTTCTCTCCTGGTTATCGGTCGCCGGGACGCCGGTCTCAGACGGTGGGCATGATGCCGAGCAGCAGTCCGGCGGCGACGACGATGTAGGCCATGAGCGAGACGGTGCCGGTCGCCAGCAGCGTCGCCCCCTTGGGCTGGCGGACCATCTGGTACGCGATCAGGCCGGGCACGATGAAGCCGAGGGTCTGGTTGCCGTACAGCAGCGGGAACTCGATCGACAGCACGATCATCACGGTGGCCTGGAGCAGCACGCCCAGCAGGACCACCGCGGCGAACAGCCGCTTGCCGTAGAGGATCACCAGCCGCTGCATGACCTTGGTGCCCGCGTAGGTGAGGGCGGTGACGCCGACCACCATGGCCGCCCGCTGGAGGTCCTCGATAAGGGTCAGGGCGAGCCAGCCGGGCGTGATCATGCCGCCGGGCGACAGATTGGTGGTCAGGTAGCACAGCAACGAGAAGAACAGGCCGATGGCGATGCCGAGGGCGGCCATCTCGGGGGTCAGGGCGGCGGTGGTCAACGAGGTCTCCGGGCACGGGTGCGGGTGCGGGGCGAGCGGTGGGCGTGAGGCGTGGGGTCCCGCCCGTGGACGTCAGGAACGGGGAGGCCGCCCCCTGTCGTCGGCCGGGGCGTACCCGTAGGGCTCGTCGGTGTACTGCTGCCAGGTCTGCTGGGCCGGAGCGGCGTACGGCCCTTGCTGGTAGGGACCGGGGTCGGCGTACCCGGCGTCGGCGTACGGCCCCGACGGCTGGACGGGGATGCGGACCACCGGGATCTCCTGGGTCTGGGAGGCCTGGTAGCGCTCCTCATAGGCCATGGGGTACGAGGCGTAGGGGTCCAGGCGCGCCGGCTGGGCCGGCACGGCCGTGGCCGAGGGCCGCGCGGTGTCGGCGGGGGCGGACTCGTCCGCCGGGAGTTCGGCCAGGTACTCCAGCAGCTCCTCGCCCTGGCCGTGGATGTTGCCGATGGCGACCAGGGAGGAGTCGGCGGCGAGGCGCCCCAGCAGGGCGGGCATGAACTCCTCGGCCGACCGCCGTTCGCCGCCGAGGTCGACCGCGCGGTCGCGCCACTCGGCGGGGATGGCGTCGATCGCGCTCTTGGCGGGGTGCCCGATGACGAAGACGTGGTCCGGCTGGAGGTCGGGGATGATCTCGCCCATCTGGCCGTTGCGCTCCACGCGGTCGGGCCGGCAGTTGATCACCACGTTCAGCGGCCGGTGGATGGCTCCCAGGTCGAGCAGCTGGTTGATGTTCATCAGCGTCGACTCGGGGTCGTTGGCCGCGAAGACGTTGGCGAAGGCGAGCCGCTTGCCCTCGGGCGTCGCGTAGCGCTCGACGGACAGCACGCCCGGGTCCGGCGGGGCGTCGTACATGCCCTGCAGGGCGACCCGCCGTTCCACGCCGAGCAGTTCGGCCACGACGAGGGCGATCGCTACGTTCTCCTTGAAAGTGAACCAGCTGAAGCCGCGCAGCTCCTCGTCGGTGACGGTCTCCGGGTCGGCGTAGATCAACTGGCAGTTACGGGCGTCGGCCTCCTCCTGGAGGATGTGGAAGCGCTCCTTCTCGGCGGTGACGCAGATGCCGTCCTCCGGCATGGAGCGGCACAGCGACCGCGCCACGTCGTCGAGGGTGGGTCCCATCTCGGCGAGGTGGTCCTCGCGGACGTTGCACAGCACGCCGATCGTGGAGCGGATCAGCTTGCTCTGGTTCACCTCCTGCAGGGCCGGCATGACGGCCATGCACTCGATGACGAGGGCGTCGGGCCGGTAGGTGGCGGCCCGGCGCACGATGCCGATCTGCTCCACCACGTTGGCGATGCCGAACTTGCGGTAGACCGGCTCCTCGGTGGCGTCGGGGTGGATGAACCGGGCCGCCGTGCCCGTGGTCTTCGCCACGGTGACCAGGTCGCCGCCGCGCAGCGCCCCGGCGCACAGCCGGGTGATGGAGGACTTGCCGCGAATGCCGTTCACCAGCACGCGCGACGGGATGCTGTGCAGGCTGGCGTAGTGCCGGCGCTGTTCCACGATGCCCGCCACCAGCAGCAGCACGCTGCCGGTGAGCAGGACGAAGTACAGATAGAGCACGGCTGGGTCACCTTCCCCGAACGCCGGCTTCCGGCTCCGCGAGCCGGCGCGCCTGGGTCTGCTTACGGGCCTGGAGTTGCTGGCGCAGCAGTTCGAGGCTGCGCACGACGGCGCCGACCTCGTCCTGGTAGCGGGGGTAGAGCACGGACTTGAGGTCGCCGTCGGCCAGCTTCTCCGCACTGGCCGCCAGGGCCCGCATCGGCCGGGCCACGACCAGGTACACCCAGCCGAGGCAGACGACGATCAGGGCCAGACCGAGCAGTCCGGCCAGGACGCTGCGGTCCTCGCGCTCGTACGGGGTGATCTGGAAGTCCTTGGCGTTCTGCCAGCTGACCACGGTCCAGCCGACGTCGGCCGCCACACCGCCGCCGGAGAACGGGGCGGCCGCGGCGACCGTGGTCCCGCGTCCCTCGCGGATCAGCAGGCCGTTCTCGACGGGACCCGCGCCGACGTGGACGCTGCCGGCCCGGACGAGGTCGGTGAGCGCGTCGCGGGGCAGTTTCTCGAAGGCCAGGAAGCCGTCGCTGGCGGCGATGGTCTGCGTCTTGGCGTCCACCACACGGACCTCGCCGAGCCCGGGCCGCTTCAGCAGCGAGTTGAGGAACTCGACCCGGACCTCGCCGACCAGGGTCATGCCCTTGTGGTCCGGCAGGGGCGCGGCGACCTGGACGACCGGCTTCTTGCCGCCCTTGCCGGCGACCCGGACCAGCGGCAGGCCGTCCCCGTCGGCGAAGCCGGCGCGTGGCTCCTTGCCCGCGCGGGCGACGACCTGGCCGTCCTCGTCGAGGAGGTACAGCGCCTGGTAGCGGGTGTGCTCGCGGAGGGTCTCCTCCAGCAGGGTCCGGCCGGCGTCGGCGTCGTCCGGGTCGATCAGCCGGGATGTGGAGACCAGGTCCGCCTGGGCCTCGTTGAGCGCCCGGCGCACCCGGTCGGCGACCAGGTCGGTGCGGTCGCGCTGGTCCGCGACCATGCTGGCCGGGATGCTGACGGAGTCGTCGGTGCGGTTCAGCAGGAGGCCGACGGGCAGGCACCACAGCAGCAGCAGGACGGCGGTCAGTGCGAGCGGCCCGCGCACTCCGAAGCGCCCCTTGACTCGCTGGCGGCCGCCGGGATCACCGGTCGGGCCGCCCAGCTGCGCGCGCAGCCTCTCCAGTGCGGAGCCGATGCGGGCGGCCTCACCCCAGCGGGGCACGTCCACCGGGCGGGTCAGGTCGCCCCGGGCCAGTCGGCGGGACTCCAGGAACAGCCGCAGCAGCGGCCGCTGCACGGTCGCCCACAGCACGGCCGCGGCGAGCAGTCCGAGCACCACCAGGGCGCCGGCCGCCAGCAGCCCGTACAGCTCCCGGTCCGGGCCGGCGCCCTGCTGCTGGACCACGGGCAGCAGGGCGACGACGGTGAGCCCGAGGCCCGCGCCGACGCTCTTCTTCTCCTCAGGGTCGGAGGAGGAGAGGGAGGCGTAACCGGCCGTCGCGATACGGCCGTTGTAGCTCGCGCCGACCAGGGTCCCGCTGACCCCGGGGTAGCCGTGGGAGCCCGGTTCCCTGGCGCTGACCGGGTCCTGCTCGGTCTCGTGTGCCGCCCGGGCGGACAGCCCGCTCATCTGCTTCTGGAGGAAGCCCAGCTCCTTGCGCTCCTGGTCGGAGTTGAGCGACTCGGACTGCTCGAAGCCGGCCGTGGCGAGGATCTCCCCGCCGGTGGCGACGACCGCCATGGAGCGGAACTGGCCCAGGTTGATGGAGGGCACGGACAGGCTGTTGGAGGCGAGCAGCAGCTGCTGCGGCCGGTCCTCGATGTCGAGGACCGCCATGGTCATCAGCCGTACGTCGCCGGTCTCCAGCCGCACCATGCGGGGCTTGAGGGCCGTGTCACCGGTGAGGACCTCCTTGTCCAGCCACCCGAGGGGAATCGTTTCGCCCCTCGCGGCCAGCACCTTGCCGCTCTCCAGGTCCAGGACCGTGGTGCCCGTCCACTTCTGGTACGTCTTCCCCAGGTCGGACAGGACGCGCTCGGGCTTGACCGGCGGCCCCGCGTTCAGCGCGGCGGCGGTGCGGTTCAGGTCGGTGACCCGCTCGTCGATGGAGGCGCGCAGGGCGATGGCGCCGTCCTCCGCGAAGTGCTGCTGCGAGGAGAGCACGGCCTGCGGTACGGCCTGCTCGCCGGCGGGGCCGAGCACCTGGGCGGTGAGGCCGGCGAGGGCCAGCACCAGCACGCACAGCAGCGCGATCGGGGGACGGACGCCACCCAGCAGCGGCATGTCCGCGCGTCGTCGGCTGCGTCGCCGTCCTCCCTTCACGGGGTGCACGGCGCGGGTGGGTGTCACCGGTGGTCTCCTGGGGCCTCTGGGTGAAGAACGGCCGCACCGGACACCGCCCCCGCGGGAGGGGTGACGGACCGCCGTATACAAGACTGTCGGGAAGGGCCGAGGTTGTGCCGCTCGTCCCCCTGAGCGCTGTGGCGCTAATCACGCTCCAGCGTGAGCTCCTTCAGGCCGTCGCCGCCCGGCGCCCCGCGGTTGTACAGGAAGCCACGGGTGCGGTCGGCCGCCAGCCGGTAGCGGGCGAGCCGCTCCTCGGAGATGTCGCCCGGCGCGTCGAGCACCCGCCGCACGTCGACCACCCGATGGTCCTCGACCGCGCCGGCGGGCGGTTTCTCACCGGCCTCCACCTCGGGCGGGATGTCCACCAGCGTCGTGGCGTAGCGGGCGGAGACGTCCCAGCCGTCGGTCGTCTCGCGGAACTCGAACCAGCCGATCGCGCCCTCCTCGGTGAGCCCGGTGGGCGAGGAGTGACGGGCGACCTGGTTGCCCAGGCTGTAGGCGATCCAGGTGCCGTTCACCTTCTGGATCGGCTGCACGACGTGGGCGTGGTGCCCGATGACCAGGTCGACCCCGGTCTCCGTGGTGAGCCTCTCCGCCAACTGCAGCTGGGGGACGCTCGGTTCGTTGTAGTGCTCGAGCCCCCAGTGGACCGAGAGGATGACCACCTCGGCGCCTTGCTCGCGGGCCCGGGCCTCGGCGTCCTTGATCGCGTCCGTGTCGATCTGGTTGAACGCCCACTTCTCCTTCTCCGGCGTCGGGTTCAGGAACGACATCCAGGAGAACGAGAGGTGGGCGACCTTGACGCCGTTCACGTCACGGATGTTGATCCGCTCCGCTTCCTCGGGCGTGCGAGCCGAGCCGGTGTGACCGAGGCCGGCCTTGTCCATGGCGTTGAGGGTGCGCCTGACGGCCCCCAGGCCGTGGTCGTAGGTGTGGTTGGAGGCCGTCGAGCAGGTGTCGTAGCCGACATCCTTGAGCGTCGTCAGGACCTGCGGCGGGACGAGGAACTCCGGGTACCCCTCGAAGGGGCCCCGCGGCTTCCCGACGGGCGTCTCCAGATGGCAGATGGCCAGATCGGCCTTGCTGATGACCGGCTTGATCCCGGCGAGCAGCGGCCCGAAGTCAAGCCCGGCCTCTCCCTCGCCGGTCTTCTTGGCATCCTTGGCGGCCTGGTCGACCAGCTCGGGGTGGATCAGCACGTCACCGGCGGCGGCGACGGTGAAGGAGCGGCCGCCCGGCTTCACCTGCGGTGCGGAAGCCGCGGAAGTGCACGCGGTCGCCACGGCGACGGTGGCCGCGAAAGCGGTTGCCGCCCGGGCTATCCGGAAAGGATTGCGAAGTGTCACCGCATCATATTCACATGAAGCACACATGCACCACGGACGTTGCCATCACAAGACAGTCTCATTTGACTCGTATTCTGGTCCAAATCGGACTCGTCCTCGCCTTGTTCGGCTGCCAATCGGCAACAGACCGGTCAACGGACGACTCCATTCCGCACGCCCGGGAGCTGGTGGACGTCCGCGGCAGGATCCTCGCCTACACGGCCGGCCTGGAGCCCGACGCCGCGTACACCCCGCCGGACGACACCCAGCGCGAGCGCGTCGCCGCGAGCGTCGGCCACCTCCTGGACGGCGACACCACGAAGGCCGAACGACTGCTCGCCCCTCTCGGTCTCAAGCTCACCCGCCTCACCGACACCGAGTCCGGCCGCAGGTACGACGAGGTCGCCGCCGCCCGCCCGGGCCGGGCCGAACGCTGGGGGCGCCTCTACCTGACCGCCGACTCCGACGTCCGCTGGAACGCCCAGGTGCCGCACCCGGTCTCCGACCAGGACACCGAACGCCTCGGCGTGCGGCTCCTTCAGGACAGCCCCGGCGGCTCGCTGGTCGTGGCCGGCGCGCACCGCGAGGCGGGCCGGGGCGACGCCGCCGACGTCGCCCACCGGGAGGACAGCCTCTTCCACGCCATCGTCGTGGAGTTCCAGAAACGCGACGTCCCGGGCGTCCAACTGCACGGCTTCGCCAAGGACTCGGAGCGCCCCTACGAGGCGGTCCTCTCCACGGGAGCCGCCCGGAGCACCTTCACCGAGGCCGCCGCCCTGGCCGACGGCATGCAGGCCGACGGGCTGCGGGTCTGCCGGGCGTGGTCGGCTCGCTGCCCCCTGGAAGGCACCACGAACGTCCAGGGCAAGGCCGCGGAGCGCCACCACGCCAGGTTCCTCCACGTGGAGCTCTCCCCCAAGGCACGCGGCGACGGCAACGACGCCGACGCCGCCGCCAGGGCCCTGTCAGGTCTGCTGACGACCTGGAACTCCGCCCGCCGGTGAGGAACGCCGCAAGCCGGTCAGCAGCACCCCGCCGAAGGCAACGACCGCTTGTTCCGCGCCTCCTTGCTGCGCGCGGCCAGCAACTCGTCGGCCGGGTAGCCGACCTCCTCCAGCGTCAGCCCGTGCGGCCGTACGACGTGCACCGCGGAGTCCCGTACGCCGGCCGCGAGCACCTTCGCGGGCCAGTCCGGCGGCCGGTGCCCGTCTCCCACGAACAGCAGCGCCCCGATGAGCGAGCGCACCATGTTGTGGCAGAAGGCGTCGGCCCGTACGGTCGCGGTGACGATGCCGTCGCCGCCCTTGTCCAGGCTCAGCTCCTGGAGCGTACGGATGGTGGTGGCCCCTTCCCGCTTCTTGCAGTAGGCGGCGAAGTCGTGCTCCCCGAGCAGCCGCCGCGCGGCCTCGTTCATGGCGTCGACGTCCAGGGGCCAGTCGTGCCACAGCACATGGTTGCGCAGCAGCGGATCGACGCCCCCGGGATTGTCGGTGACCCGGTACGCGTACCGCCTCCAGACCGCCGAGAACCGCGCGTTGAAGCCACTGGGCGCCTCCCTGAGGGCCCACACCCGTACGTCCCTGGGCAGCCGCCCGGCGAGCCGCTTCAGCAGCTTCTGGTGGTGCTCGGCCCAGACCTCACGCGGCAGATCGACATGCGCCACCTGCCCCCGGGCGTGCACCCCGGCATCGGTACGCCCCGCCACGGTCAGCTCGTACGTCTGCCCCGACCGCGTCACGGTCCGCAGCGCGTCCTCGATCTCCCCCTGCACGGTCCGCCGCCCCCCGGCCTGCTTGGCCCACCCGGAGAACTCACTCCCGTCATACGACAGATCGAGCCGCACACGAACAAACCCGGGCGCCACTTCATCACTCACACGCAGATCCTCTCAGAACACAAAAGCGGGCCCGCCCCTTGAAAAGGAACGGACCCGCCAACGCCCTTAAGGGGCGCGGGGAACTGCGCGACCAGCCACGAACAAACCCGCAGCCGCCGACGAACAGCCCCCGGCAGACGCTCAGGCGTCCTTGGACTCCTCAGCGTCCTCGGCCTTGGTCACATCGACCTGAGCCTCGGCAGCCTCGGCATCCTTCGCGGCACGCTTGGTCGCGGCCTCGGCCTCGCCGGTCGCCTCCTGCGCCACCGTCAGCGCCTCGACCAGCTCGATGACGGCCATGGGCGCGTTGTCGCCACGGCGGTTACCGATCTTGGTGATGCGGGTGTAGCCACCCGGACGGTTCTCGTAGCGCGGGCCGATCTCGGTGAAGAGCGTGTGGACGATGCCCTTGTCCGTGATGACCTGGAGCACCTGACGGCGGTTGTGAAGGTCGCCCTTCTTCGCCTTGGTGACCAGACGCTCGGCGTACGGGCGCAGCTTGCGCGCCTTCGCCTCGGTGGTGGTGATGCGGCCGTGCTCGAACAGCGACTTCGCGAGGTTCGCGAGCATCAGCTTCTCGTGCGCGGCGCTGCCGCCCATACGGGCACCCTTGGTGGGCTTCGGCATGGTGTTTCTCCTAGGTGTCTGCCCCGGCCGTATCAGGTACCGGGGTCAGTATCCGAGCGAGCGGTTGCCCGTCGGAGATCCGGACGCGGCCCGCAGGGGCCCGTCCGGAAGGGGCGCGGGGAACTGCGCGACAAGCCACAGCGCACCCGCACCCAAGAACCGGCGGCCGGTTCCGAGCTGTCAGTACTGCTCGGTCTCGACGAACCCGGCGTCCGCGTCGTCGTCCGCACCGAACGCGTCGGCGGCGGCGGTCGGGTCGAATCCGGGCGGGCTGTCCTTGAGGGCCAGGCCCATGCCGGCCAGCTTCGCCTTGACCTCGTCAATGGACTTCGCACCGAAGTTGCGGATGTCCAGCAGGTCCGCCTCGGAACGCGCCACGAGCTCACCCACGGAGTGGATGCCCTCACGCTTGAGGCAGTTGTACGACCGAACGGTGAGCTCCAGCTCCTCGATCGGCAGGGCGAGATCGGCGGCGAGCGCGGCGTCCGTCGGGGACGGGCCCATGTCGATGCCCTCGGCGTCGATGTTGAGCTCGCGGGCCAGACCGAACAGCTCGACCAGGGTCTTGCCGGCCGACGCCATGGCGTCACGCGGACGCATGGCCTGCTTGGTCTCGACGTCGACGATCAGCTTGTCGAAGTCGGTCCGCTGCTCGACACGCGTGGCCTCGACCTTGTACGTGACCTTGAGCACCGGCGAGTAGATCGAGTCGACCGGGATCCGGCCGATCTCCTGGCCGACCTGCTTGTTCTGCACGGCGGAGACATAGCCGCGGCCGCGCTCGACCGTCAGCTCCATCTCCAGCTTGCCCTTGCCGTTGAGCGTGGCGAGGACGAGGTCGGGGTTGTGCACCTCGACACCGGCCGGCGGCGCGATGTCGGCGGCGGTGACCAGACCCGGGCCCTGCTTGCGCAGGTACATCACGACCGGCTCGTCGTGCTCCGAGGAGACGACCAGCTGCTTGATGTTGAGGATCAGGTCGGTGACGTCCTCCTTGACGCCCGGCACGGTGGTGAACTCGTGCAGGACACCGTCGATGCGGATGGACGTGACCGCCGCACCCGGGATCGAGGACAGCAGGGTCCGGCGGAGGGAGTTGCCGAGGGTGTAACCGAAGCCCGGCTCCAGCGGCTCGATCACGAACCGGGAGCGGAACTCGTCGACGACCTCTTCGGTCAACGAGGGACGCTGAGCGATCAGCATGTGTGGATCAGATCCTTCAGTCGGGGGCGCCCGCTATATGACGCCCGACTCGACCGTCCCCGACGAAAAGGGACGGGTACTGCAAGGGTACGGGCGATACGGCCCGAAGGAGCCGTACCGCCCGAAAACCGAGACCCGAAGGCGTCGCGTCAGACGCGGCGGCGCTTCGGCGGACGGCAACCGTTGTGCGGGGTCGGGGTGACGTCCTGGATGGAGCCGACCTCGAGACCGGTCGCCTGAAGCGAACGGATGGCGGTCTCACGACCGGAACCCGGGCCCTTGACGAACACGTCGACCTTGCGCATGCCGTGCTCCTGGGCGCGGCGGGCAGCCGACTCGGCGGCCATCTGCGCGGCGAACGGCGTGGACTTCCGGGAGCCCTTGAAGCCGACGTGGCCGGCGGAGGCCCAGGAGATCACGTTGCCGGACGGGTCCGTGATCGAGACGATCGTGTTGTTGAACGTGCTCTTGATGTGCGCGTGGCCGTGAGCGACGTTCTTCTTTTCCTTGCGGCGCACCTTCTTGGCAGCGCCCTGACGACCCTTGGGGGGCATCTATAACTCCTACGGGAGGTGGTCGGTCCTGCAGCGAAGACCGCTGACGAGCGTCCGCTGAGGACTACTTCTTGCCCGGCTTCTTCTTGCCGGCGATGGCGCGACGCGGGCCCTTGCGGGTGCGGGCGTTGGTGCTGGTGCGCTGACCGCGGACGGGCAGACCGCGGCGGTGGCGCAGACCCTGGTAGGTACCGATCTCCACCTTGCGGCGGATGTCGGCCTGGATCTCGCGACGGAGGTCACCCTCGGTCTTGATGTTGTTGTCGACGTACTCGCGGATCGCGACGAGCTGCTCCTCGGAGAGGTCGCGAACGCGGGTGTTCGGGTCGACGCCGGTGGCGGCCAGCGTCTGCTGCGAGAGGGTCCGGCCGATGCCGAACACGTAGGTGAGGGCGATCTCCACGCGCTTGTCGCGCGGGATGTCAACACCGGAAACGCGTGCCATTCAATGGCTCCAGTTGCTTGACGGAGGTCTTCCACAGAACCGACTCCCAGCCGCCGTGCGAGGTACGAACTGGGTCCCCGGCCTCCGACCGGGGGTGTCGGACCACGAGGTCCGGGTCCTGCGTATGAACATATTCAGCTTGCGTCGCGCGAATCCCTGCGATGAGGCAGAGGGATCGGTCGTGCGTCAGCCCTGGCGCTGCTTGTGGCGCGGGTTGTCGCAGATGACCATGACCCGGCCGTGACGGCGGATCACCCTGCACTTGTCGCAGATCTTCTTGACGCTCGGCTTGACCTTCATGGGTGAGGTTCTCCGGGTCAGTGCCACCACCCCGGAAGCCGGGGCGCGGGCAAGATCTACTTGTAGCGGTAGACGATCCGGCCACGCGTCAGGTCGTACGGAGACAGCTCCACCACGACCCGGTCGTCAGGGAGGATGCGGATGTAGTGCATACGCATCTTGCCGCTGATGTGTGCCAGGACCTGGTGGCCGTTCTGGAGCTCGACCTTGAACATGGCGTTCGGAAGAGACTCGACGACAGTGCCCTCGATCTCGATGGCACCTTGCTTCTTGGCCACGCTTCGCCCTTCGAATCGACTACCTTGATCGACTCAGTGCGAGCGCATGCAGACATGCGGATGCACAAGAGCCGACGAGTCAGTCTACGACAGGGCTCTCGGAAACACGAATCGAGAGATCCTGCCCCAGCGGGGAGATCCTTAAGCGCACCCCAAAGGGGCGCGGGGAACTGCGCGACAAGCCACAACGAACCCGCGGCCGCCGGCGGATCCGCCCACCCCGGAAGGCGCTCAGCCCAACGGATCCGGCGCAGCGACGATCCCGAGCTCGGCGAGCTTCGCCTTACCCCCGTCGGGAGACGTGAGCACCAACGGCCCCTCCTCCGTCAGCGCCACCGAGTGCTCCCAGTGGGACGACCACGTACCGTCCGTCGTGACGACCGTCCAGTCGTCCTGGAGGACCTCGGTCTTCGGCGTGCCGAGCGAGACCATGGGCTCGATCGCGAGGCAGAAGCCCGGCACCAGCTTCGGTCCCTTGCCACGCCGGCGGTCGACGTAGTTCAGCAGATGCGGGTCCATGTGCATCTCCGTGCCGATGCCGTGGCCGCCGTAGTCCTCGATGATCCCGTACCGGCCGCCACCGGGCTTGGGCTGGCGGCGGATGTACGTCTCGATCGCCCGGGAGACGTCGACCAGCCGGTTGCCCTGCTTCATGGCGGCGATGCCGGCCCACATCGACTCCTCGGTCACCCGGGAGAGCTCGATCAGCTCCGGGGCGTGACCGGAGCCCACGAAGGCCGTGTACGCGGCGTCGCCGTGCCAGCCGTCGATGATCGCGCCGCAGTCGATGGAGATCACGTCCCCGTCCTTGAGGACGACCTCGTCGGACGGGATGCCGTGGACGACGACCTCGTTCACGGACGTGCAGATCGTCGCCGGGAAGCCGCCGTAGCCGAGGAAGTTCGGCTTGGCGTTGTGCTCGGCGAGCACCTTGCGGGCGACCTGGTCCAGATCCTTCGTCGTGGCCCCCGGCACGGCGGCTTCGCGGGTCGCCGCGTGAATGGCGGCGACGACCAGCCCCGCCTCACGCATCTTGGCGATCTGCTCGGGGGTCTTGATCTGCACCATGGGGGCTACGGCCTTTCTGGACCTACGGCGACGGTGAACGCCTTCAACGATACGGGGCCGGGCGACGGCCCCGCCCACACAGCAGCCGCGGCCCCCGAGGGGAACCGCGGCCGTAGCTGCGCACGAACGACTACTTGCCGTCCTCGCCACGCTTGAGCGCCTCCATGGCGCGCGTCGTGACGTCCTCCACCTTGCCGAGCGCGGAGATCGTGACCACCAGGCCCTGGGCCTTGTAGTAGTCGATGATCGGCTCGGTCTGCGTGTGGTAGACCTCCAGGCGCGTCCGCACCGTCTCCTCGGAGTCGTCGTCCCGCTGGTACAGCTCGCCGCCGCAGACGTCGCAGACGCCTTGCTCGGCCGGCTGCTTGTACGTCACGTGGAAGACGTGCGAGGAGTCGTTGCGGCAGATGCGGCGGCCGGCGATCCGCTTGACCACCTCGTCCTCGGGGACCTCCAGGTCCAGCACCGCGTCGAGTTGCATGCTCTCGGTCTCGAGCAGCTCGTCGAGCGCCTCGGCCTGCGAGACGTTGCGCGGGAAGCCGTCCAGCAGGAAGCCGTTCTCGGCGTCCGGCTGTTCCATGCGGTCCTTCGCCATCGCGATGGTGACCTCGTCGGGCACGAGATTGCCCGCGTCCATGTAGGACTTCGCCAGTTTGCCGAGTTCCGTCTGCTGGCTGATGTTGGCCCGGAACAGGTCGCCCGTGGAGATGTGCGGGATCGACAGGTTCTTGGCCAGGAACGCGGCCTGCGTTCCCTTACCGGCACCCGGCGGCCCGACGAGGACGATACGCATCAGCGGAGGAACCCTTCGTAATTGCGCTGCTGGAGCTGGCTCTCGATCTGCTTCACCGTCTCGAGACCGACACCCACGATGATCAAGATGCTGGTACCGCCGAACGGGAAGTTCTGGTTTGCCCCGAAACCAACCAACGCCACCGTCGGCACGAGAGCGATCAGACCCAGGTACAGCGAACCCGGCCAGGTGATCCGGTTGAGCACGTAGCTCAGGTACTCAGCGGTCGGTCGGCCAGCCCGGATGCCCGGGATGAAGCCACCATACTTCTTCATGTTGTCGGCGACTTCCTCGGGGTTGAAGGAGATCGCGACGTAGAAGAACGCGAAGAAAACGATCAGCAGGAAGTACGAAGCGATGTAATACGGGTGGTCGCCCTTGACGAAGTGTTGCTCGATCCAGGTCTTCCAGCCCGAGGTGCCTCCGGCGAACTGGGCGATCAGCGCCGGGATGTAGAGCAGCGACGAGGCGAAGATGACGGGAATCACACCCGCCTGGTTCACCTTCAGCGGGATGTACGTGGACGTACCGCCGTAGGAACGGCGGCCGATCATGCGCTTGGCGTACTGAACCGGGATGCGGCGCTGGGCCTGCTCGACGAAGACCACCAGGCCGACCATGACGAGGCCGACCGCGATGACGGTGCCGAACTCGATCCAGCCGTCGGCCAGGGAGCCCTGCTCCTTGATGGCCCACAGGGCGGACGGGAAGGTGGCGGCGATCGAGATGAACATCAGGATCGACATGCCGTTGCCGATGCCGCGGTCGGTGATGAGCTCGCCGAGCCACATCACGAACGCCGTACCGGCGGTCATGGTGATGACCATGGTGATGGTGACGAAGATCGACTGGTCCGGGACGATCTGGCTGGCCACCGGGCAACCCTGGAACAGAGCGCCGCTGCGGGCGGTGGCGACGAGGCCGGTGCCCTGAAGGATGGCGAGGGCCACCGTCAGGTAACGGGTGTACTGCGTGATCTTCGCCGTACCGGCCTGGCCCTCCTTCTTCAGGGCTTCCAGGCGCGGAATCACCACGGTCAGCAGCTGCAGAATGATGCTCGCCGTGATGTACGGCATGATGCCCAGCGCGAAGATCGTGATCTGGAGCAGCGCGCCGCCGCTGAACATGTTGACCAGACCGAACAGGCCCTGGTTGGCCTGGGCGGCGTCGATACAGGTCTGGACGTTCCGGTAGTCGACTCCTGGGATCGGGACATGTGTACCGACCCGGTAGACCACGATGATGCCGAGCGTGAAGAGCAGCTTCTTGCGCAGGTCGGGCGTCTTGAACGCCCGGGCGAACGCGGTGAGCACGGTGCCTCCTGCGACCCCCGCGCAACTGCGTCAAGGGTGACGGTCTTGAGGTTCGACGAATAAGTAACGGGCAGCTGCCGCTCAGAGTGCCCGAGGTGCGGCACCCTGTGAAAGTGGGCAGTACAGGCCACCTTACCGGCGAGACTGCCGCCCTAGGAACGACCAACCGGGGATACCCCATTTGTAGGGGTATCCCCGGTCGGGATCGCTCAGATCATCGAGACGCCTGTGGTGTTCAGACGAGCTCGGTGACGGAACCGCCGGCGGCGGTGATCTTCTCCTTGGCGGAGCCGGAGACGGCGTCGACCGTCACCTGCAGCGCCACGGAGATCTCGCCCTGGCCGAGGACCTTGACGAGGCTGTTCTTGCGAACAGCGCCCTTGGCCACCAGCGACTCGACGGTGACCTCGCCACCCTCGGGGTAGAGGGCGGCCAGCTTGTCGAGGTTCACGACCTGGTACTCGGTCTTGAACGGGTTCTTGAAGCCCTTCAGCTTCGGGAGACGCATGTGGAGGGGCATCTGGCCACCCTCGAAGCGCTCCGGAACCTGGTAACGGGCCTTCGTGCCCTTGGTACCACGACCGGCCGTCTTACCCTTCGACGCCTCACCACGACCCACACGGGTCTTGGCGGTCTTGGCGCCCGGGGCGGGACGGAGGTTGTGGATCTTGAGCGGGTTCTGCTCCGCCATGATCAGTCGACCTCCTCGACCGTCACGAGGTGGCGGACGGTGTGCACCATGCCGCGGAACTCGGGGCGGTCCTCCTTGACGACCTGCGTGTTGATGCCCTTGAGACCAAGGGAGCGCAGGGTGTCACGGTGGTTCTGCTTGCTGCCGATGTACGACTTCGTCTGCGTGATCTTGAGCTGAGCCATTACGCAGCACCCGCCCCGGCACGCGCACGCAGCAGAGCCGCGGGAGCGACGTCCTCGAGCGGCAGACCACGGCGGGCCGCGATCTCCTCGGGACGCTGCAGGCCCTTCAGGGCCTCCACGGTCGCGTGCACGATGTTGATCGCGTTCGACGAGCCGAGCGACTTCGACAGCACGTCGTGGATACCGGCGCACTCGAGCACGGCACGCACCGGGCCACCGGCGATAACACCGGTACCGGGGGACGCGGGCTTGAGCAGCACGACGCCGGCAGCCTTCTCACCCGTGATCGGGTGCGGGATGGTGCCCTGGATGCGGGGGACCTTGAAGAAGTGCTTCTTGGCCTCCTCAACGCCCTTGGCGATGGCGGCCGGCACCTCCTTGGCCTTGCCGTATCCGACACCCACGGTGCCGTCACCGTCGCCCACCACGACCAGCGCGGTGAAGCTGAAGCGACGACCACCCTTCACAACCTTGGCGACGCGGTTGATCGCGACAACGCGCTCAACGTACGCGGTCTTCTCGGCGGCAGCTGCGCCGCCGTCACGGCCCTTCCGGTCCCGCCGCTCGCCGCCACCGGCACCGCCACCGCGGCGCTGGGGTCCAGCCATTGGAATTACCTCTCTCTGTTTCCGCTAGCTACGGAACCGGCTCAGAACTTCAGGCCGGCTTCGCGGGCGGCGTCCGCCAGAGCGGCGATGCGCCCCGCGTACTGGTTACCACCACGGTCGAACACGACGGCCTCGACACCGGCGGCCTTGGCGCGCTCGGCGACCAGAGCGCCGACCTGCTTGGCCTGCGCGGACTTGTCGCCCTCGCCACCGCGGATCGAGCTGTCCAGGGTGGACGCCGACGCAAGGGTGTGACCCTTGATGTCGTCGATCACCTGGGCCACGATGTGGCGGTTCGAGCGGGTAACGACCAGACGCGGACGCTCCGCCGTACCGTTGATGTGCTTACGGATCCGGATGTGGCGGCGCTTGATCGCGGCGCGCTTGTAGGCGTCGCCCTTAAGGATCTTCTGTCCGTATGCCATGGCTTACTTACCCGCCTTTCCGACCTTGCGGCGGATGACTTCGCCCTCGTACTTGACGCCCTTGGCCTTGTACGGGTCGGGCCTGCGCAGCTTGCGGATGTTGGCCGCAACCTCGCCGACCTTCTGCTTGTCGATGCCCTCGACCGAGAAACGGGTCGGGGACTCCACCTTGAAGGTGATGCCCTCGGGGGCCTCGACCAGGATCGGGTGGCTGTAGCCGAGGGAGAACTCCAGGTTGGAGCCCTTCGCCACGACGCGGTAGCCGACACCGCTGATTTCGAGCTTCTTGACGTATCCCTGGGTCACACCGGTGATCATGTTCGCCACCAGCGTGCGGGACAGGCCGTGCAGGGCCTTGCTCTGCCGCTCGTCGTTGGGCCGCAGCACCTGAAGGGTGCCGTCCTCGGCCTTGGCGATGTCGATCGGCGCGATGACGGTGTGGGTCAGTTCGCCCTTGGGGCCCTTGACCGCGACCGTACGGCCGTCGATGGTGACGTCCACGCCGGCGGGAACCGGGATGGGGAGCTTGCCGATACGCGACATTGTGTCTCTCCTCCGTTCCCGAACTACCAGACGTAGGCGAGGACTTCCCCACCCACGCCCTTCTTCTGCGCCTGCTTGTCGGTCAGGAGACCGTGGGACGTGGAGATGATCGCCACGCCCAGGCCGCCCAGCACCTTCGGCAGGTTGGTGGACTTCGCGTACACCCGGAGACCGGGCTTGGAGATCCGCTTGATGCCCGCGATGGAGCGCTCACGGTTGGGGCCGAACTTCAGCTCCAGGACGAGGTTCTTGCCGACCTCGGCGTCCTCGACCTTCCAGCCCGTGATGAAGCCCTCCTGCTGGAGGATCTCCGCGATGTGCGACTTGATCTTCGAGTGCGGCATCGCCACGGAGTCGTGGTACGCCGAGTTCGCGTTCCGCAGACGCGTCAGCATGTCTGCGATCGGATCAGTCATGGTCATGAATTGGCCTTCGGCCTCTCTCGCCGGGGTTTCCTGGTGCGCCATCCCTCTCCCCGATCCGAGACGGGACGGGTGCGGCGCGGTGGACCTACGGCGTAGTAAGTCGTAAGGGCGGCGGCAGACGCCCAACCCCACAAGCCTAAGGCATGTGAGCTGGACGTCCTGCCGCCCCAGATGCTTACCGAGAGCCCTGCTAATCCCTGATTGGGGGGATTACCAGGAGCTCTTGGTCACGCCCGGCAGCTCGCCACGGTGAGCCATCTCACGAAGGCACACGCGGCACAGGCCGAACTTGCGGTACACGGAGTGCGGGCGGCCGCAGCGCTGGCAGCGGGTGTAGCCACGCACACCGAACTTGGGCTTGCGAGCAGCCTTGGCAATCAGAGCCTTCTTCGCCATCTCGCTCACGCCTCCTTGAAGGGGAAGCCGAGGTGACGAAGGAGCGCGCGGCCCTCAGCGTCGTTGGTCGCCGTGGTGACCACGGTGATGTCCATACCCCGGACGCGGTCGATCTTGTCCTGGTCGATCTCGTGGAACATGACCTGCTCCGTGAGACCGAAGGTGTAGTTGCCACGGCCGTCGAACTGCTTGGGGGACAGGCCGCGGAAGTCGCGGATGCGCGGCAGCGCGAGCGACAGGGTGCGGTCCAGGAACTCCCACATGCGGTCGCCACGGAGCGTGACGTGGGCACCGATCGGCTGGCCCTCACGCAGCTTGAACTGCGCGATGGACTTGCGGGCCTTGGTGACGGCCGGCTTCTGACCGGTGATCGTGGTGAGGTCGCGGATGGCGCCCTCGATCAGCTTGGAGTCGCGGGCGGCGTCGCCCACACCCATGTTGACCACGATCTTGACGAGACCGGGGATCTGCATGACGTTCTCGTACTTGAACTCGTCACGCAGCTTGCCCGTGATCTCCTCACGGTACTTCTGCTTCAGGCGCGGAGTGGTGGTGGTCGTCATCAGATGTCCTCACCCGTCCGCTTGGCAACGCGGATCTTGTTGCCTTCGTCGTCGAAGCGGTAACCGACGCGGGTCACGACCTTCTTGCCGTCCTTCTCCACGACCAGCTGGACGTTGGAGACGTGGATCGGCGCCTCGGTGGTGACGATGCCGCCGGCCTGCGAACCGCGAGCCGTCGGACCGGCCTTGGTGTGCTTCTTGACCCGGTTGACACCCTCGACCAGGACACGGTCCTCACGGGGGAAGGCCGCGATGACCTTGCCCTGCTTGCCCTTGTCCTTACCGGTGATGACCTGGACCAGGTCGCCCTTCTTGATCTTCATGCTCACAGCACCTCCGGCGCGAGGGAGATGATCTTCATGAACTTCTTCTCGCGCAGCTCACGGCCGACGGGGCCGAAGATACGGGTGCCACGGGGGTCGCCGTCGTTCTTCAGAATGACGGCGGCGTTCTCGTCGAAGCGGATGTACGAGCCGTCCGGACGGCGGCGCTCCTTGACGGTGCGAACGATGACCGCCTTGACGACGTCACCCTTCTTCACGTTGCCACCGGGGATCGCGTCCTTGACGGTGGCGACGATGACGTCACCGATACCCGCGTAGCGGCGACCGGAGCCGCCGAGCACACGGATGCAGAGGATCTCCTTCGCACCCGTGTTGTCGGCGACACGCAGTCGCGACTCCTGCTGGATCACGTCTATCTCCTGGTTGTCTGCCGGTTCCCGGGGAGAAGCGTGAATGACTCACGCTTCTCCCCGAGCCTGGCGGAACGATGCCTAGGGGGTCCCCCTAGGCGGGATTACTTGGCCTTCTCGAGGATTTCCACGACGCGCCAGCGCTTGGTCGCCGACAGCGGACGGGTCTCCATCAGGAGAACCCGGTCGCCGACGCCGGCGGCGTTCTGCTCGTCGTGCGCCTTGAGCTTGTTCGTACGGCGGATGACCTTGCCGTACAGCGCGTGCTTGACGCGGTCCTCGACGGCGACGACGACGGTCTTGTCCATCTTGTCGCTGACGACCAGACCCTCACGGGTCTTGCGGAATCCGCGGTCCGTCTTGGTCTCTTCAGTCACGTTGCTCTCGCTCATCAGGCGCTCTCCACCGTCTCGATGCCCAGCTCGCGCTCACGCATCAGGGTGTAGATCCGCGCGATGTCCTTGCGGACGGCCTTGAGCCGACCGTGGTTCTCGAGCTGGCCCGTCGCCGCCTGGAAGCGGAGGTTGAACAGCTCTTCCTTGGCCTCGCGGAGCTTGTTGAGCAGCTCCTCGTTGCCCAGCTCGCGCAGCTCGGACGCCTTGGTACCGGCCGACATCACGCTTCACCTGCCTCGCGCTTGACGATCTTGCACTTCATCGGCAGCTTGTGAGCCGCACGGGTCAGGGCCTCGCGCGCGATCTTCTCGTTGGGGTACGACAGCTCGAACATCACGCGTCCGGGCTTGACGTTGGCCACCCACCACTCCGGCGAGCCCTTACCGGAACCCATGCGGGTCTCGGCCGGCTTCTTGGTGAGGGGGCGGTCCGGGTAGATGTTGATCCAGACCTTGCCACCACGCTTGATGTGACGCGTCATGGCGATACGAGCGGCCTCGATCTGGCGGTTCGTCACATAGGCCGGGGTCAGCGCCTGGATGCCGTACTCGCCGAACGCAACCTGCGTGCCACCCTTGGACATGCCGTTGCGCTTGGGGTGGTGCTGCTTGCGGTGCTTGACCCTACGGGGGATCAGCATGTCGGTCAGGCCTCCGTTCCGGTGCTCTCAGCCGGAGCGGCGGCGGCGGGAGCCTCGGCCTTGGGGGCCTCGGCGCCGGCAGCCTGCTGCGGCTTGCGACCGCGCCGCTCGCCACCGCGGCCACCACGGGCCGGGCGGTCGGCACCGCCGCGCGCCGGGCGGTTACCCGCACGGGCAGCGGCGTTCTCGGCGCGGACCTCGGCGATGTTCTTGACGTCGCCCTTGTAGATCCAGACCTTCACACCGATGCGGCCGAAGGTCGTCTTGGCCTCGAAGAAGCCGTAGTCCACGTTCGCGCGGAGCGTGTGCAGGGGCACACGGCCCTCGCGGTAGAACTCCGAGCGGGACATCTCGGCGCCACCGAGGCGGCCACCGCACTGGATCTTGATGCCCTTGGCGCCGGCCTTCATGGCGGACTGCATGCTCTTGCGCATGGCCCGACGGAAGGAGACGCGGGAGGAGAGCTGCTCGGCGACGGCCTGGGCGACCAGCTGGGCGTCGGTCTCGGGGTTCTTGACCTCGAGGATGTTCAGCTGGACCTGCTTGCCGGTGAGCTTCTCGAGGTCACCGCGGATGCGGTCGGCCTCGGCGCCGCGGCGGCCGATGACGATGCCCGGACGAGCGGTGTGGATGTCCACACGCACACGGTCACGGGTGCGCTCGATCTCGACCTTGGAGATGCCGGCGCGCTCCATGCCGGACGTCATCATCCGACGGATGGCGACGTCTTCCTTGACGTAGTCCTTGTACAGCTTGTCGGCGTACCAGCGCGACTTGAAGTCGGTCGTAACGCCGAGCCGGAACCCGTGCGGGTTTACCTTCTGGCCCATTACCGGGTTCCTTCCTTGCTGCTGACGACCACGGTGATGTGGCTGGTCCGCTTGCGGATCCGGTAGGCACGGCCCTGGGCGCGCGGACGGAACCGCTTCAGGGTCGGGCCCTCGTCGACGTAGGCCTCGGAGATGTAGAGGCTGTCGACATCGGTGTGGTCGTAGTTGTGCGCGGCGTTGGCGATGGCGCTGTCCAGCACCTTGCCGACCGGCACGCTCGCGGCCTGCGGGGCGAAACGCAGGACCGCCTGAGCCTCCGTGGCGTTCAGGCCACGGATGAGGTCCACCACGCGGCGGGCCTTCATGGGCGTGACGCGGATGTACCGCGCCTGGGCCCTGGCTTCCATGGTTGTCCCTTCAGTGTCTGTCATGATCATTCACACCCCGCTGGCTAGCGGCGCTTCGACTTCCGGTCGTCCTTGACGTGACCCCGGAAGGTGCGCGTCGGCGAGAACTCGCCGAGCTTGTGGCCGACCATCGACTCGGTGACAAACACCGGGATGTGGGTCTTGCCGTTGTGCACCGCGATCGTGTGGCCCAGCATGGCCGGGACGATCATCGAGCGACGGGACCAGGTCTTGATGACGTTCTTGGAACCCGCTTCGTTCTGGGCGTCCACCTTCTTGATCAGGTGGTCGTCGACGAAGGGCCCCTTCTTGAGACTGCGCGGCATCTAAACCCGCTCCTAGCGCTTCTTGTTCGTCTTGCGGCGGCGGACGATGTACTTGTTCGACGCCTTCTTGGGCGAACGAGTACGGCCTTCCTTCTTGCCCCACGGGGACACCGGGTGGCGACCACCGGAGGTACGGCCCTCACCACCACCGTGCGGGTGGTCAACCGGGTTCATGACCACACCACGCACGGTCGGGCGGACGCCCAGCCAGCGCTTGCGGCCGGCCTTGCCCCAGTTGATGTTGCTCTGCTCGGCGTTGCCGACCTCGCCGACCGTGGCGCGGCAGCGCTGGTCGACCAGGCGGATCTCACCGGACGGCATGCGCAGGTGGGCCATCGAGCCCTCCTTCGCGAGCAGCTGCACCGAGGCGCCGGCGGAGCGGGCGAACTTCGCGCCGCCGCCCGGACGCAGCTCGATGGCGTGCAGCGTGGTACCGACCGGGATGTTGCGCAGGGCCAGGTTGTTGCCCGGCTTGATGTCGGCCCCGGGACCGTTCTCGACGCGGTCGCCCTGCGACAGGCCACGCGGCGCGAGGATGTAGCGCTTCTCGCCGTCCGCGTAGTGCAGCAGCGCGATGCGCGCGGTGCGGTTGGGGTCGTACTCGATGTGCGCGACCTTCGCCGGCACGCCGTCCTTGTCGTGACGACGGAAGTCGATCACGCGGTAGGCGCGCTTGTGGCCACCACCCTGGTGGCGGACGGTCACACGACCGGAGTTGTTACGGCCACCCTTGCTGTGCAGGGGGCGGACCAACGACTTCTCCGGCGTGGACCGCGTGACCTCGACGAAGTCGGCGACGCTGGCGCCACGACGGCCAGGAGTCGTCGGCTTGTACTTGCGGATACCCATTTCTCAGTCCTCGTCCGATTCCGGACGATCCTGACCGCTTACGCGGTCGGACCGCCGAAGATGTCGATACGGTCGCCCTCGGCGAGGGTCACGATCGCGCGCTTGGTGGACGCGCGCTGGCCGAAGCCCGTGCGGGTCCGCTTGCGCTTGCCCTGGCGGTTGATCGTGTTGACCCCGGTGACCTTGACCGAGAAGACCGACTGAACGGCCTGCTTGATCTGGGTCTTGTTGGCGCTCGGGTCGACGATGAACGTGTACTTGCCCTCGTCGAGGAGCGCGTAGCTCTTCTCCGAGACGACCGGCTTGAGCAGCACGTCACGGGGGTCCGTGAAGGACTTGCTCAGCGGGGTCTCGACGGTGTTCTTGCCCTCGGTGGCGTGGCGACGCGCCTTCTTGACGCGGGCCTCCTTGGCCTTCTTCGCGGCCTTCGAGGCGATAGCGGGGTGACGGATGGCCATCAGACCTCGCTCCCTTCGGTGTCGTTGGCCTTCGGGCCGGCGACGAAGGACTCGAAAGCGGCCTTGGTGAAGACCACGTCGTCCGAGACGAGAACGTCGTACGTGTTCAGCTGGCCCGGCTCCAGGATGTGGACCTGGGGCAGGTTGCGGGCGGACAGCCACGCGGCCTCGTCGGAGCGGTCGACGACCAGGAGCAGGTTCTTGCGCTCGCTGATCTTGCCGAACAGGCTCTTGGCGGCCTTCGTGGAGGGGGTCTCGCCCTCGACCACGCCGGAGACGACGTGGATGCGGTTGTTGCGGGCCCGGTCGGTGAGGGCGTGACGCAGCGCGGCAGCCTTCATCTTCTTGGGCGTCCGCTGCGAGTAGTCACGCGGCACGGGACCGTGCACGACGCCACCACCGGCGAACTGCGGCGCGCGGGTCGAACCCTGACGGGCGCGACCGGTGCCCTTCTGGCGGTACGGCTTCTTGCCACCGCCGCGGACCTCGCCACGGGTCTTGGTCTTGTGCGTGCCCTGGCGGGCAGCGGCCAGCTGCGCGACGACGACCTGGTGGATCAGCGGAATGCTGACCTTCTCGACGTCGAAGATCTCCGCGGGGAGCTCGACGGAACCGGCCTTGTCGCCCGCCGGCGAAAGGATGTCAACAGTGCTCATTACCTCAGGCCCCCTTGGCCGCGGTGCGGACCAGGACGAGGCCGCCGTTCGGACCGGGAACCGCGCCCTTGATGAGCAGCAGACCCTTCTCCGCGTCAACGGCGTGGACGGTCAGGTTCTGGGTGGTGACCCGCTCGTTGCCCATGCGACCCGCCATGCGGAGGCCCTTGAACACACGGCCCGGGGTGGCGCAGCCACCGATGGAACCGGGAGAGCGGTGCTTGCGCTGGGTGCCGTGTCCGGCGCCGAGGCCACGGAAGTTGTGGCGCTTCATGACACCGGCGAAGCCCTTGCCCTTGCTCTTGCCGGTCACGTCGACCTTCACGCCGGCCTCGAACACCTCAGCGGTGATCTCCTGGCCCAGCGTGTACTCGGAGGCGTCCGCGGTGCGGATCTCGACGAGGTGGCGACGGGGGGTGACGTCGGCCTTGGCGAAGTGGCCCTTGAGGGGCTTGTTCACCTTGCGCGGGTCGATCTCGCCGAAAGCGATCTGGACGGACTCGTAGCCGTCGACATCGTTCGTACGGACCTGGGTGACGACGTTGGGGCCGGCCTTGACGACGGTGACCGGGACGACGCGGTTGTTCGCGTCCCAGACCTGCGTCATGCCGAGCTTCTCGCCCAGGATGCCCTTGATCTGCTTAGCCATCTCTCAGATCACCGGCCTCAGAGCTTGATCTCGATGTCGACACCGGCCGGGAGGTCGAGTCGCATCAGAGAGTCAACGGTCTTGGGGGTGGGGTCGAGGATGTCGATCAGGCGCTTGTGCGTGCGCATCTCGAAGTGCTCGCGCGAGTCCTTGTACTTGTGCGGCGACTTGATGACGCAGTACACGTTCTTCTCAGTGGGCAGCGGCACCGGGCCCGCGACCGACGCACCAGTACGCGTCACCGTCTCGACGATCTTCTTCGCCGAGCTGTCGATGACCTCGTGGTCGTAGGCCTTGAGCCGGATGCGGATCTTCTGTCCCGCCATGGCTACTCAGTAGTCCTGTCTCTCGTAACGCTCTGGAACCCGGTGTTCCATTTCCCTTCCCTCTCCGACCCACGCGGTCGGGCGTGTCGCGCTCCCGCTGACACAGATGTCCCTTGTTCGAACATCCCTGCGGGATTGCACACGGCCCTTCCGGTACCGCGAGCCGGAGGCGAAAGCCCACCGGGTGCCTGGCCGGCGCCGCACTGACACTTCCCGAAAGATTCCCGTACGTCCGCCCCAGCGCTGCCGTGTGGCAGTTAGGGCGACGAGTACTGTGGGACTCGCTTCCGGTCCCCCCGGCGGGAGGCGCGCAGCATCAACACTCGACCGAGCAACTCGGACAGTCTGCCATACGGGGCACGGCGGACGCCAATCGAGCCGGAGAGAATACCCCGGGGGTGACAGGAATCAAACGCCACCGACCCCGAACCCCAGACCGGGGTCGATCACAGCCCTGCCTGTTCGGGACGCCCCGATCATTTCTTCCCCCACCGCCCAGTTCATGAACGCCGACCGCGCAGGGCCCGCCAGGCGTCACTGACGGCATAGACGGACTCCAGCCGCCAGGTCTCCAGCTTGTCCTGCACCTTTGACACGATCTTGCGCCATTTGAGCCACATCGGAAGCTGCCGGAACGGCACGTAGTCGAGGGTGTCGTCGATGGCGTTCTCGGCGATGCTCTTGCGGCCGGGACCCTCCGCCCGCAGTGCGGCGTACAGCTCTGGCGTCAACGCGCCGTTGAGCCGGGCCGCGGTGCCCGCCGCGGTGAACGCGAACCCGCGCTGAGCGGCATCCGGTAGCTGCATCGCCTGGACGATCCGAGGCGACGCATCCTCCAGCGAACAGTTGAAGGCCAAACCGATCGCCGCTGTACCGAGATGCTTTTCGCCACGCTCGAACGCGGCATCCCACTCTGCCGGGTCGTCGATGCCCAACAGTCCTTCGCCGCTTTCCCAGTCCAAGTCGGACGCCATAACGAACCGTCCCCGTCACCTGTCAGTTGTCGCACTTAGGGGGAAGCACCTTCTGCTTCTTCTTGTTGTTGATCATTCCGGCCCTGACGAGCTTGGTCAGGTGGCTCTCCTTGACAGCGCTCGACGGGTACGAGGCCTGCACGTGGCCATGGTAGATCTCCTTGACGATCTTGCCGTTCTTGTCGGTTTCGTAGTGGTGCCGGTCGAGGACCACGATCTCGTTGTTCACGTGGTCCACGCCGATACGCCGGAAGTCATCCGGGTTGCTGCCGTCGCCCCGCGTGATGGACCGGTCCAGCGCGGCCTGGCCGTCCGTGGGAGCGCGACCGATCTCTCCCTTGGCCGACGAACTGCTGCTCGAACCATGCTTGTCGTATGTCGAGTCGTCGTAGATGCGGATCGGCTCGTCGCCCTCAAGGCCGAGCGGGTCGCTCCACCGAAGTGGGTTGCCGACATACGCGTGGTGGTTGGGGGCAGGGATCAGCCCGAGCGGGTCGGGGCTGAGGTAACTCGCCGTGTCCGGGTCGTAGTAGCGGGCCAGGTTGTAATGCAGGCCGGTCTCGGCGTCGCGGTACTGGCCCGGGAAGGCCAGAGGGCACAGACCGCCGTCTCCGCCGGCCAGAGGCCTTCCCCACAGACTTGTGGCCGCCCGCCAGGTGATCACGCCGTCGTCGCCGACGAGTTCACTGGGGGTACCGGCCAGGTCGGTGACGATGGCGTAGAACTGCCTGTCGATCGCGTCGGGCGCATCGACGCGCCAGCTCCTCCGCATCTGGGCGGCTGCCCTGTGGGTGCCCGGCTCCCAGTCCCAGGTGTCGGTCTCCACCAGACCGTCGCGGAGCGTCTGCTGCTCCGCGAGGTTGGCGCCGTCCCAGGTGAAGAGGACCTCGTCGGCGACCGAATCGTCGTCGGCCACGCGCCACTTGGCCATGCGCCGACCGAGCACGTCGTAGCGGTACCGCCACACACCGCTGTCGGGGGTGGCGACCTCGGTGAGCCGGTCGTCCGCATCCCAGACGTACGTCCAGATCCGCCTCAGGCCGGACAGTGTGCGCCGGACCATGCGGACTACGCGCCCCTGGTCGTCATGCTCATAGGTGGCACGGCCCGCCGCCGTGACCCTCGTACCGGAGTGCTTCACCGAACCCTGCGCATCGTGTGCCCCAGGAGCGGGGTGGGCGGCAGCGGTGAGGTTGCCGAGCTCGTCGTAGGCATAGGTCTCGGTCCACGTCTCGGCCGACACCTCGGTGACACGGCCCGCGCGGTCGAGGCCGAAGCTGCGGGTCGTGCCCAGCCGGTCGGTGATCGAGGTGACGTGCCCGTCTTGGCGATAGGTGTAGGACCGGGCCTGCCGCACAGTCGCACCACCGTGTCCTTCGGCGCCCGCTCCCCCGGACGAGATGACCTGCTCGACGAGGCGGTGACCGGCGTCCCAGGTCTGCGTCAGCATGGCGGCACCGGCGAGGCCTCGGCTGATCTCCCGGCCGGCCGCGTCGTGGGTGAAGGTCAGGTCGCCGCCGGCGGTGACGAGCGACGTGGGCAGTCCAGCGCAGTCGTATGCCCAGCGTGAGGTGGCGCCACTCGGCGTGGTCCGCCGCACCCGTCGCCCCAGCGGATCGTACTCGCTGGCGACAGTCCGGCCGTCGACGGTTTCCGCGACGACCCTGCCCACCGCGTCGTAGCCAAAGGCCACCCTGGTGCCGGGGTTCGCCGCCTCGATCATCCGGCCTGCCGCGTCGTAGCGCAGTGTCGTGATCGCACCGTCGTCCGTGCGCGATGACACCACCCGGCCGGCGGCGTCACGGGTCAGGCAAACCGTCTGGCCGGTGCCATTCGTCCGCTCGATCTGACGGCCGGTGGCATCGTGGACGTAGCCGAGCGTGCGGCCGTTGAAGTCCGTTTCGCCGATGAGGCGACCCGCGGCGTCGTAGCGGTAGCTCCACTCGTCGCCCCGTGGGTTGATGACGCCGACGAGCCGCAACTCGGCGTCATGAACGAAGCGATAACGGGTGCCGTCCGGGTCGGTCCGGGAACTGGGCAGGTCGAACGCGCCATACTCGAACGTGGTGGTGAACCCCCCCGCGTCGCAGTGCGCGGTGAGATTGCCCTCCGCGTCGTACGACCAGGTCTCCCGGCCGCCGTCGGCACGCTCCCGCCACAGGAGCCGGCCCTCCGGATCCCATCCCTGGCGGATGGTGCCGCCGATCGGATCGTCCGTCCGCACGACGCGGCCGAAGGCGTTCCGGCGCACGGTGACGACGCTGCCGCGCGGATCCACGACCCGGACGGGCAGTCCGGACTCGTCGGTTTCGAAGCGAAACGTATTGCCGAGCGCGTCGGTTTGCGCGATCCGGTGCCCGCGTTCGTCGTAGGTGTACGCACTCACCGCCCCCAGCGGATCGGTGCTGGTGAGCAGGTTGCCCCGGCCGTCGTACGTGCGCTCCCAGCGCCCGCCGTCAGCTTCCGTGACGGCGACAGGCAGGACGCCGTCGCTGTACTCCACCTGCACACTCGTCCCGTCCGGCCGGTCCATACGGACCGGCTGGCCGTGCTCGCCCAAGGTGAAGCGGGTCGTGTTGCCCAGTTCGTCGGTACGGGACAGCAGCCGTCCGTAACGGTCCCATTCGGAATACGTGGTGTGACCGAGCGGATCGGTCTCGGCGACGAGTTGTCCCAGCTCGTTGTGAAGGTACGTCGTCGTGTTGCCAAGCGCGTCGGTGTACCGCGTCTCGCGGCCCTCGGTGTCATACGCGATGGTGCAGCAAAGGCTGCCATCGGCGCCTTCCCCGCGGATGCAGCGGTCCAGAGCGTCGAAGGTGAAGCGGTACCAGTAGCCGTTGCGGTCGGTCCACGACGTGATGCGGGCCCGATCGTCATACGTCAGCTTCCGCGGCAGCCCGCTGAAGTCATGGATCTCGGTCAGGTTGCCCTCGGGGTCATAATCGAAGCGCCTGAGAACCGTGCCTTCCGGGCCGTCCTCCGAGTTGCGCAGACGAAGCGCGACGACCCGTCCCTCAGCAGTGTCGACATGCAGGTGCCGACCGCCGGAGTCTCGCACCGCGACAGGCGTACCGTCGACAGCGCGGTCGAAGTCGATGCGGTAGCCGTTGTGGTCAGTTGTCGCGACCAGTGGCAGGGTGAAGGTCTCGTCTACTGCGGCCGGTTCCGTTCGCGGCGCGAAATGGCGGGTGATGCCTGTGGCAGGGTCGGTGATGCGAAGGGGAGCGCCCGGCGCACCGTCCCAGTCCAGCGGCCACCGTGGGCCCTCCAGCGGCATGACCGAGTCACCCGGTCGCGGCACCGGGTAGAAGAGGAGCATGCCGTCCTCGGTGGCGAAGACAGCACCTTCGTCGTCCAGTTCCAGGCGCTCGTCCAGTGTCGAAGCCCAGGATGGTCCGAAGCAGCGCCCCCACTGGTACGTGGACAGATGGGTGCGGCGAATGACCAGCGGGAGCAACCCCGGCAGGTCGACGTCGGTCTCCTCCATGAGCATTTCGCCCGAGACCATGTCGATCGGATCGCCGTTCTTGCACCGTCCCTTGGACGGCTTGGCCTTCGCCGCCGCGTTGTCGGCCTCTCTCCGCAGGCCTTTCCCAAGCCCCTTGGCCATGGCCCTGAGGCCGCCCTTGCCGAAGACCTTGAGGCCCTTGGCGAGTCCGCCGAGCGTGGTCAGGCCCTTCATGCCGGGTATGCAATCCAGCGCCGCGAACCCGACGTCCCATAGGGACGCCTGCCCCTTGGAGTATTTATAGAGCGTGTCGGCGAGGACGACCGCGGCGGCGATCAGCACGATCGCGCCCAGGATCGGGCCGCCGATGATCATCGCGACGATCCCGACCACCGTCACGACGACCTTGCAGACCGCCACGATGGTGTCCCAGTTGTCCGTGAACCAGTCGCCGACGTCCTCCCACCACGACCGGTTCTGAATGCCGGCGTCGGAGGCCTCGTCGATCTTCGACTTCGCCTCGCGGGCGGCTTCCTCGCGCATCTTGCGCGCGTCCTCGGCCATCTTCTTCGCCGCAGCGAGAGCATCCTGCGCGTCGGAGACATCCGACTGGGCCTTGGACTGGGCCGACTTGGCGTGCTGCACATCCCGGGTCGCCGCCCGGACCTTCGCCTCGTCCGGCTTGTCCGCATCCGACTTCCTGCCGGTCGGGTCGTCCTTGTACTTGTCCGCCTCCTTGCCGGCCCGCGTCACCCACGAGTCGGCCGACGTCAGCCGCGACTGGGCCGAGGAGAGGTTGTCCCGAGCCTCACGGCCCTTGACCAGCGCCTTGTCCGCCAGCGACTGCGCCCGCTCCAGCTTCGGCCAGAAGTCCGCCAGCGCGTCCCCGCACATCTCGTAGGACTTCTTCAGCTTCTTGAGGTTCTTCGGAACGTCGGCGAAGTCCTCCTTGAAGACGTCCGCCGACTTGCCCGCCCACTCAAGCAGCGTCCCCTCCCCCGCCATCCCCTTGACAAGACGCAGAGCCTCGGAGACATCGTCGGCGAAGTCATGCAACTGCTTCGCAAGCGTGCGCACCCGCTGCGGATCACCTGGCGTCGGATCCTTGTCCAAGTCCAGGACATGCCAGTCCGCAGGCCTGTGCCCCGCCATACCGCAACCCCCGTCACACGCACACCAACGTCAACAACCGTATGCACACGTGAACTTACAGGGCACACCGTTCGACGAAAAGATCGGCATCGACCGGCCACAGCCGACGACGATCGCGCACCCCCGCTGTTCGGGTTTCGGCAGCGAGCAGGAGCCGGGCTTCACATAGCTGTCGGCCGGATCCTGCTGGTCAGCTTCTGCAAGGCCTCGTCGGGTGTCGGAGCGAGCAGCCAGACCCTGTCCATGCCGGCGTAGACCGAGCCGTCCTCCGTCATGGCCAGGTGCTGGTTCCCACGGTCGCGCATACCGGATCGACGCCCGCCCGCTCGGCGAGGTCGTCGATGATCTCCCCGTCCCAGATGGCGAGCAGCGGGTCCAGCGAGAACTCCATCCACGGCATCGAGTCCCACGGCTCGCGGTAGGACACGCCCACGGCGCCGAACTCCGCCAGGAAGCGCCGTGCTGCGTCGTGGATCTCGAACTCGCCGGTCTGCAGAAGGATGCTCTCCCAGGTCTGCGTGGGAACCGACCGGCCCGGGAACCAGCCGCCGACCCGCAGCACCCGGTCCGTCTCCTCGGGCCAGCGCGCCCCGGCGTCCGGACCGGTTTCCACGGTGTGCAGTCGCCTCCAGAAGGGGTGCTCGGCCGTCGGCTCCCCGGGCGTCCAGAGGGCAGACCGGGCCGCCTGCGCCTCGACCAGCCGGTCCAGCGCCCGGTCGGTGGTCCCGGCCAGCAGTTCCACGCGGTCCCTTACGAGGTGGAGCGCCCCGGCCTCGGTGATGCCAAGAAAGCCGGCGCCTTCGTCGGCCGTGCCGACGGGATAGAGGGACGCCCCCGCTTCCCGGCTCGCCCCCGCGAACCGCTCGTCCTGCCAACCGGCCTTCAGGGGGTCGAAACGGATCGCCGACGACGTGGTGATCGTGTCGGCGGGCCAGCCGTACGTCACCAGAGCCCCGAATTCGGAGAGGAACCGGCGCGCGGCTTCATGGGCCACGAAGGACCCACGCTCGCGCAAGATCGACTCCCAAGTGCCTGTCGGAACCGAACGGCCGGGGCGCCAACCCGCACGACTCAGTACTTCTTCAGTCTGCGGGGACCAGCGCCGTGTGTGGCCGTCACTCACAACACCACACCAGCCACCAAGGCACCCACGAACACGTCGGTGAGCCTCCGTGCCGGCGGCGTTGACCGCACCGGTCTCCATCACTCCCCGAGCCGACAAGATCAGTCGGCCCAGGGAACGCGTACCGGCTTGCGCTTCCACCACTCACGGGGTCCGCTTCCGCCTTCTCGTTCGTCGGACGCACCCACGGGCGGAGCGATCGCTCCGGGTCCGGGACGGTGGCGGCACGAAAGCGTGAGTCCAGCCGTGTGAGTAGCCGCCCCAGCGCACCGTCGCCCACCTCCGCGGGCAGTGCGCGCATCACCTCGTCGAGTGCGTCCCTGAAGTCGACGTCGTTGTCGTGCGCGCTGATGGGGTAGAAGTCGTCGCTCGACCAGCCGGGCTCCATCCGCCGTACCAGACGTTCCCAGGAGGCGAACCGGTCCGCCACCGAGTACACAGGGGCCGTGATCTTTTCCCGGATGTGGGGTGCGACTCGTGACCTCTCCACCTCCAGCCGCACCGCATCGCACCGAGCGATCGCTTCCAGGACAGGCTGCGACGACTCGCCCCACACGGCCTTACTCTCCGGCGCGCCCCAGAACACGTCGCGCGGTGACCGCGGGATCAGCATCGTCCCAGTGGCGTCGTCCCACCACGCGAAGCGAGGATGCCGAACGGGGTGCTGCGGTCCGAAGGCATTGCGAGCCGGTCATCATGTCTTCCAGATACTCCGGCACGTCCAGATCGTCGACACCTGGGATGCCGCGTTTCTTGATGTCACCGTGCGCGGCGATCTTGTTCGCGATCATCGGCAGATCGCCTGCCTGGCTCGCTGCGTCGCATGCGGTGAACGCACGCGAAGTCCCGGCGCTCCCAGATTTCTGTGGCCTCGCTCCGCTCTCCTACATACCGATGAAGACATCCAGACTCCACGCTGCCGCCGAGGGAGACCAAACCGCGTGGGCCAGTCGGGCATCGGTCGGGCCGTTCACTCCGAGATGGTCCAGACATGCGAGCTTTTCGGCGGGGCAGGTCGGGTCTCCCAGAGGGAGAGATCCTCGCCGGACTCGCCATGTGGGACACGCCCGTCTTTGGGAAGGAAGTAAAGTCCGAAGGCCCAGTAATCCGGCTCTTCATGGCACATGAGATCCGGATACGGATCGATTTCAGCCCCTTCGTATGCCTCGTTGATGCGCGCGACGGCCTCGGCCCGGGAGATACCGAAGCGGGTGACCAACTCGTCGGCGATTTCTCGAAAATAATGCAGCATTCCTTCGTCGAGCGCCGCAAGAAATTCTTCGGTCCTCTTCATGGTCCCACTCTACGCAGCAAGGAGTTATCGAACAGTCGGGCAGCACGATCCGAAAAGATCGCTACCTGATGGCCATTGAAAACACCTTCTTCCTTCCCTCTCTTGAAGGGCCCGACGTTCCGGAGCATGGGTCCCTCGACAAGCTCGTAACTGTGCATGTCAGCACCACCACGGTCCAAACGGTGGTGTCTGATGAAGTCAGCGAGCTCGTCACTCGGACCATCGAATATCTTGCTGTTCAGCTTGTCCAGCTCACTCTTGGGCACTCGGAAATGGAGCACTGCGGGAATGTCGTGGTTACTCCTCGCCAGTCGATGCGCCCACTTCAAAGCCTGTTCCGGATCATTGGTCACATAGAATCCACCGTAACCGAAATCCATCTCCCGCGGCTTGTAGTTCGGGTTGATTCCGTTCTTCATGATGTTGTCCGCGGCACTTCCGAAGGTCCCATGGTACAGATCAACGGTACAGGGGGCTTTCAGCCCGAGCGGATCCTTCCACTGCAGTGGATTCTTGACATACGCATAGTGGTTCGGTGCGGGCGTACGTCCCAGAGGGTCTGGGCTCAGGTAGCGTGCCGCGCCTGGCTCGTAATAGCGGTGATGGTTGTAGTGCAGCCCGGTTTCCGCGTCGAAATACTGGCCCGGGAACCGCAGGGGGCACTCGATGCCGCTGCCGCCGGACGCTGCGAGCCGCACGCCCCACAAGGAAGTCGACTGTGTCCAGACGACGTCTCCCTCAGCGTCCACCAGTTCCGTGGGGGTGCCCAGGAGGTCAGTGACGATCGCATAGAAGCGCTCGTCGATCTGGTCCTGCGGAGTGCTCGGTCCAACCGGGCCGGTCGCCCGCACCCGCTGGCTGATCGGACCCTGCCCACCGGTCCAGTCCCACGACAGGCTTACGGCCCCGTCGGTCTGCTCCGCCAGGTTGTCCCCGTCCCAAAAGAAGGTCACCTGCTCCAGGACCGTCGTGCCGTCGTCCGCCAGCAGTTGCTTCGAGATTCGTCGACCGACGGGGTCATAGGCGTAGTGCCAGTGGTGGCCGTCCGGTGTCAGGACGTCCGTGAGCTGGTCCTCAGCGTTCCAGACGTATCGCCATTCGCGGCGGCCACCGGAGAGCAGTTTCGTTACTCGCCGGATCAGGCGCCCTTGGCCGTCGTGCCGGTAGAACGTGCGGCCGGCCCGCTCGATGACGGTGCCCGAGTACGTGCGGTCGCCGGGCGCGCTCTCCTCATCGCCCGGCGGTACCGAGGCGCTGAAGCCGGTCAGGTTACCCAGGGCGTCATACTGATAGAACTCGTCTGCGCCTACTCCCCCTCGCGCGGCCGTCACCCGCCCGGCATGGTCGAACTCGAAGTCACGTGCGCCACGGACGGCGTCCGTCACCGACGCCAAAAGGCCGTCCGACCTGTGCCGGAAAGCACGCTTCCTGGCATCTACGCCACCGGTTACAAGCCTCTGAGTCGTGACCCTCCGGTCCGCGTCCCACTCATGGGTCAGGCGTGTGGCCTCGCCCAGGACCCGCTCGATCTCGCGGCCGACGACGTCGTAGTGGAAAGCGACCTCGTGTCCGCCGATCCCTTGCACGATCGAGCGCCGCTCAAGCTCGTACGTCCACGCGGTCATGGCGCCACTGGGAGTCTTACGGGCGGTACGGCGCCCAGTAATGTCATAATCGGACCGCACTTCCCGGCCGTTCCAGGACTCGGCGAGCAACCGACCCGCCGCATCATATTCCCGGGTGAGTTCGACGTCGGCGTTGCGGGCCCGGACGAGCTGGCCGAGCAGGTCGTACTCGTAGGTCGTCGTGCTGCCGGCTGCTTCCATGACGACGACGTTGCCGAGAACGTCGTGTGTGAATCGTGTCGTCTCGCCTGCGCCATTGGTCCGCTCGACCAGTTGTCCCGCCGCGTCGTAGCGGTAGGTCAGCGTGCGGCCGTTGTAGTCGGTCTCCGAGGTGATCCTGCCGACGGCGTCGTACGTGTAGGTCCAGGTCTGGCCAGCGGCGTTGGTGACGCTCCGCAGCCTCAGTTCGGTGTCGTACACGTAACGCTCAAGAGTTCCGTCCTCGTTCTCCCTCAGTGTGCAGAGGTCGAAGTGCGTGTTCGCATAACGCGTACGGCGGCCGTTCGAAGACGTGAATTCCAGTGGGTTGCCCTCGGAGTCGTAGGACCATTGCTCTGCCGTCCCGTCAGGGAGGTGACGCCAGGAAATGCGCCCTTCCAAGGTCCAGCCAACCCGCGTGATCTGGCCGAAGGGATCAGTGAGTTCGGTGATACGGCCCAAGGCGTCGCGTTTGAACTCGCTGACGGCATTCAGCGGGTTGGTGCTACGGACGACCAGGCCTGCGGCGTCGTTGACGAGCGTCTCCTGGCGGAGGCCCAACGCGTCGGTAACTCCGGTGAGTGCCCCGTTGTCGTCGAACGTGAAGGACGTGATTGCGCCCAGCGGGTCGACAACCGCTACGCGATTACCCCGGTCGTCGTAGACCGACTCCCAGATGCTTCCATCCGGCTGGACGACCTTCGTCATCTGACCGTGCTCGTCGTACTCCTTGCGCATGACGCCGCCGTCGGGGCGAACGATGTGTGTGATGTTGCCGTTTGAGTCATGGCTGAAGCTGATGGTGCGGCCGAGTGGGTCGGTGAGCGCGGCAAGACGGCCGTCCTCGTCCCAATCCCTGGTGACCACGTGCCCCAGCGGATCGATCTCGCGAACGGGCCTGTAGTCCTCGTTGAACGTGTACGTGATCGAGTGGCCGAGGGAGTCCGTCGCCACCGTGGTACGCGTTTCATCGTCGTAGGCGTAGGAGTAAGCGAGCACGCCACCGTCACCGGTCGCGCGTACGCAGCGGCCGACGTTGTCGTACGTGTACCAGTACTCGTACCCGTCACGGCTCCGCCAACCGGTGATCCGGTTCTGATCGTCATAGCTGTATCGCTGTGCCGCACCCGAGGAGTCGACCACTCCTGCGAGGCGACCGCGGTCGTCGTACTCATAGGACACGAGCCGCGGCTGCTCGGGGGAATTGAGGAGGGAGAACCCCGTTACGCGACCCGACTCGGTGGTGACGCCGAGGCGATAACCACCGTGATGCACCAGCTCGCGCGGGGATCCGTCTTCGTCGTAGCACAGGTCGATGGTGTTGCCGTTGCGGTCCCTCATACGGACGAGCGGTAGCTCTGACGCCTGGCCACCCTGTACATGCCCGAAGTACAGCGTCACGCCGGTCTCGGGCTGGCAGACCGTCATGTCGGCATCCGGTGCATCGTTCCAGGTGAGTGCCCAGTCAGGGCCCACCAATGGCCTCATGCGCTCGCCGAGCTCGGGGATCGCGTAGTAGAGGACGGTCCCGTCAACACCGACGAAGCGGATGCCGTCACCGTCCA
Organism: Streptomyces sp. NPDC007991; assembly: GCF_042958445.1. Lineage (NCBI taxonomy): Bacteria > Bacillati > Actinomycetota > Actinomycetes > Kitasatosporales > Streptomycetaceae > Streptomyces > Streptomyces sp. NPDC007991. Next base: position 67,662 of record NZ_JBIBJD010000007.1, on the reverse strand, counting down.
GCAGCAACCGTTGATCCAGACTGGTGGTCCAGCTGGGACCGAACCAGCTCCCCGCTTGGACATCCGTTCGATGGTTGCGCTGGATCACCAGGGGAAGCACGCCGGGCAGGGAGAAGTCGTCGATCGACATGACCATCTGGCCTGTGGCCATGTCGATGGGATCGCCGCAGGTGAAGAGGTTCTTCATCTGGCGGCCCAAGCCCTTCATACGCGGACCTAGGCCCCTGACACCGGCAGCCATTCCCTTGAGGCCCGTCTTGCCGAACGCTTTGAGGCCCTTGGCGAGGCCCCCGAGGGTGGTCAGGCCCTTCATACCCGGTATGCAGTCCAGCGCAGCAAATCCCACGTCCCATAGGGACGCTTGGCCTTTGGAGTATTTATAGAGCGTGTCGGCGAGGACGACCGCGGCGGCGATCAGCACGATCGCGCCGAGGATCGGTCCGCCGATGATCATCGCGACGATCCCGACCACCGTCACGACAACCTTGCAGACCGCGACAATCGTGTCCCAGTTGTCCGTGAACCAGTCGCCGACGTCCTCCCACCACGACCGGTTCTGAATACCGGCATCCGAAGCCTCGTCGATCTTCGACTTCGCCTCGCGGGCGGCTTCCTCGCGCATCTTGCGCGCGTCCTCGGCCATCTTCTTCGCCGCAGCGAGAGCATCCTGCGCGTCGGAGACATCCGACTGGGCCTTGGACTGGGCCGACTTGGCGTGCTGCACATCCCGGGTCGCCGCCCGGACCTTCGCCTCGTCCGGCTTGTCCGCATCCGACTTCCTGCCGGTCGGGTCGTCCTTGTACTTGTCCGCCTCCTTGCCGGCCCGCGTCACCCACGAGTCGGCCGACGTCAGTCGCGACTGGGCCGAGGAGAGGTTGTCCCGGGCCTCACGGCCCTTGACCAGGGCCTTGTCGGCGAGTGACTGGGCGCGCTCCAGCTTCGGCCAGAAGTCCGCCAGCGCGTCCCCGCACATCTCATACGACTTCTTCAGCTTCTTGAGGTTCTTCGGAACGTCGGCGAAGTCCTCCTTGAACACATCCGCCGACTTGCCCGCCCACTCAAGCAGCGTCCCCTCCCCCGCCATCCCCTTGACAAGACGCAGAGCCTCGGAGACGTCATCAGCGAAGTCATGCAACTGCTTCGCAAGCGTGCGCACCCGCTGCGGATCACCAGGGGTCGGATCCTTGTCCAAGTCCAGGACATGCCAGTCCGCAGGCCTGTGCCCCGCCATACCGCAACCCCCGTCACACGCACACCAAAGTCAACAACCGTATGCACACGTGAACTTACAGTGCCCAACCATTCGAGGTAAACGTGATCTCCCACATCGGGAACGATGCCTGTGCGCGACGCCGCGCATCACCCTGGGGTTGCTCGGCGACGCCGCAGCCAGAACGTGCGACCGGGCCGCCAGTCCGCGCGTCGCAGCAGTTCATCGGTCTGCGGGGACCAGCCACGCGCCTGATCAGCACGAAACTCACACACCACCCGAGCGCGCCACATGACTGCAGCGGAGCCAGGTGAAATCAGGAGTACCAGTCCAGCATCTCGGCGATACAGCTTCTCAGGGTCAAACGCCCCTCGACGGCGCCACGGTCCACTCGGATGCGCTCCATGAGCGCTCGCAGCGCATGGGCAGTAACCGTGTCGCCGCCCTCCAGTGCGTCACCCGCGGATCCCCCACCGAGAGTCAAGCGACCGGTCGTGCACAGCAGTTTGTCGCCGGTGGATGTGATCAAGATCGTGGTGCAGGGCGGGACGGAGAATCCTTGCTCCTGAATCAGCTCCATCCCTGTCACCTCGTAAGGAACGAGCGACCATCCCGCGCAGTCCTCACCGACTGTCCTCGCCCCTGACGGAACCCCCAAGTGCAGGCTCTTGAGCAAGCCCTCCGCTGCGTCGAAGCGGAACTCGTCCTCCGCGGAGTCCTGCCAGTTCCCGCTCCCCGGGTAGCGAGCAAGTGCATCTCGTGCTCCTCGCGGCTCGTGTATGGTCCCGCAACAACCAGGGACCCCGAGACGACGAATCGTGGAGTGCCGGTGATACGCCGCCTGGGGCAAGGCGGACAGCCCCAGTGCCGACGCGCATACATCCTCCTCGCTGTGGCCCGATTCTGGCCGCCGGCGGCATGGTCCTGCCCCTCGGTGTGCGGCCTCCCTCGTTCGTGCGGCGCTCATCCTGCGTCGGGAAGGCTCGTCGTCAACCGTTCGACCGCGGCCGTCACAAGTCGTTCGCGCTCGGCCTCCGGGAGCACGTCCGGGAGCGTGAGCTGCTCGACGATCAGCCAGTTGAGCGTGAGGTACAGCAACTGGACGGCGGTAGCGTCGCCGGGCAGGCCGGATTCCTCGTGGTAGCCCACGTTGGCTTGGAGGTCGGCCCGCACCTGTTCGGTCAGCACCTCGCGGAGCTGTGGCCGCCGGGTGGCCTCCAGGCGCAGTTCGAGGAGTGCGAGGTAACCCGTGCGGAAGTCGCTGATCCGGCCGACGAGTTCGCGCATCAGGGCCGCGTAGGTCTCCCGGTCCCCCGCCCGCGCGCTCGCTCGCTGCCGGGCGATGGTCGCCTCGTCGGGCTGGAGCCGCTCGTAGACACGGGCGCCTGCCTGGGTGAGCAGGTCGTCGCGGTTGGCGAAGTAGTTGGAGGCCGTGCCGGCGGGCACACCGGCCTCGGCGTCCACCGCCCGGAACGTCAGACCGCGCGCGCCATCCCTGGCCAGGACCTCGATGGCGCCGTCCACGAGGGCCGCCCTTCGTTCGTCATTCCTGCGCACCATTGACACCACTCCAGACGTAGTACTACGTTCACAGCACTACAAGTAGAGTACTACGAATGGAGCTGCGTCGATGCGAGAGCTCGTCTACTACGTCGCCGTCTCTCTCGACGGCCGGATCGCCGGCCCCGGCGGAGAGTTCGACTTCTACCCGGCAGGCGACGATGAGCAGGCCGCCGCCTACAGCGCCTGGATGAATGAGCGCTATCCCGAGACCGTCCCTACCGCGCTGCGCACCCGGCACGGCTTAGCCGATGCGCCCAACCTCCACTTCGACACCGTGCTGATGGGGCTGGGCACCTACCGCGCCGTGCTGGACGCGGGCATCACCAGCCCGTACACACACCTGCGTCAATACGTGGTGTCGAGCACGTTCGGGGCCCGCCCCGACCCGGACGTGAGAGTGGTCAAGGACAGCCCGCTCGACCTGGTCCGCAAGCTCAAGGCGGAAGAAGGGAAGGACATCTGGCTGTGCGGAGGCGGTCGGCTCGCGGGGGCTCTGTTGCCTGAGATCGACAGGCTGATCATCAAGAGCTATCCGGTGGTGGCCGGGGCCGGTATCCCGGCGTTCGACGGGGCGTTCGACCCCACGCTCTTCACCGTGACGGAACGCCGGTCGTTCGCCAATGACGTCACGGCGACCTGGTTCGCACGGCGGTAGGGAAAGGATCAGTGTCGGGACCGACGCCCGCGCCCAGCCCGCCAAGCCTCCCCAACGGCGTCCGCGGACCGCAGCCACCAGCCCTCCACCTTGTTCCACACCGTCGCATGCACCCACCGCCACTTGAACCACGGCGGCAGCTTGCGGAACGGCACGAAGCTCAGCGCGTCGTTGATGGCGTCCTCGGCCAGGCCCTTGGGCCCCTCCACACGCAGCGCCGCGTACAACTCCGGCGTCAGCTCCCGCCCGACCACCGCTGTACCGAGCCGACTCTCGCCGCGCTCCCACGCGGCATCCCACTCGGCGGGGTCGTCGATGCCCAGCAGGCCCGTGCCGCTTTCCCAGTCCCATTCGGACACCATGAGCAGGATCCCTACCGATACCAATCCTCGCCGTCGCTCGCCAACGCGCTGCGCACATAGCGCTCCAGGCTCGACGCCACGGGGATTCTGCTGTCCGTCTCGTGGTCCCAGACGAACACCTCCTGGCGCTCGGGTCGCCGGACGAAGGCGAACTGGTCTCCCCCGCCGTTGTCTCCGAAGAACATGAGCGAGTCGAACTCCCTGTACAGGGACTTGTACTGTTCGTCGTTGCGGAACGAGAGATTGTCGTCGAGGATCCGCGCGGCAGGCCAGATGACGTCGGTGCCGTATTCATCGGCCAGCCCGTCGCTCCCCAGAAGGAAGGAGCGGAGGTCATCCGGGAGCCGCTGGCCAAGGATCGATTCAATGCGGTCGAGGGTGCCCCGGTCCACGGGGTCACGGAGTTCCGCCGAGGGGAACGCTTCGACGAGCTCGGGCCACATACACCCGCCGCCCGGGCGCCCCTCGCGATATTCCTTGAACGCCTTCTTGAAGGACTGCGGGCTTGAGTCGTCCACCGGGTTGTCCATGTCCATCAGGGGGAGGTTGATCTCCACCACCGAGATCTGGGGCCCGACGTGGCGAGCATTCCACTCCTCGATTGCGCGAAAGAGCGCGATGCCGCGAAATAGGCGGGTTGCATGGACGCGTATGCGGCCTGGACTATCCAGTCTCCCCGAGCGTCCCGGGTCATGGGCCGGCCAGGCGGCACGATGACGAGGTTGTGCCAGCCGTCGCCCCGCCGGTTCTCCAGGATCTGGGCCTCTTGGACGCCGGGGCGTCCGCCGTACCGTTCGAGGGCGAAGATTCCGGCCATGAGGACTGCGTCGACAGGAGCCTCGGCCCTCAGCCCTCGCTGGCAGATGACGTCTCCGCAGTCTTCGAAGACGCGCTGCCACCTGTCCAGCGTGTCGGTCTTCTGCGAGGTGATCACCAGGCGCACGGTTGCGGCCCTCCTGCTCGATGCCCCGGCCGTCCTCGTGGAGAGGAGGTCAGCTCGTGAACCGGAACGTCGACGTGATCGCGTCGAAGATGTCGAAGAAGGAGTCCGCGAGGTCGAGGACCTGGCTGCTGCCCGCCACCAGGGCCACCTTGCCCTCCTGGCCCGGCACGGGAATGTACGTCTGCATCAGCACGGCCCGGATCGTGCGGCCCAGCGCGTCGCCGGGTACGGGGATGTCCTCGATGCCGAACGTCCGCGCGGCCGGGCCGACTCCGGGGATGTCGACGGTCGTCACCTTCCGCCAGGAGTCCCCTTCCCGCTTGGCCTCCTTGACGGCGAGCTGGCTCGCGATGACGGCCGGGTCGTTCGACAGCGGCTCACCGCGCTCGTTGCGCCCGCCCACCAGGGAGACGGTCACCGAGCCGGTGATCGGGGTGTCCCCGCCGAAGCTCTCCGCCATGCAGCCGCAGTACAGCGCGCCCGACTTCCACGCGTCCGCGGCGGCCTTCTTGAGGAAGTCGACGTACGTGTCCCGGTACTGCTCCAACTCCGGCCGCTGCCGCACCCGTTCGTTCACCATCCGGCGGATCGAGTCGTCCCGCGACTCCGGCCGCACGTCGAACTCCCACCACGACTCCGGCACCTTGATCCGGAACCCGCCCCTCTCGACGGTCAGTGCCTCTATGTAGCGGGCCATGCCTCCGGCCTCCCCGTTCGCTCGATCACTCGTGCGCCCATCGTCCCATTGCACAAGGAAGGGATACGACAAGATCAGCGGCATGAGAAGGATGAGACAGCGAACGGCCCTGGACCTGGGCATGGCAGGTGCGGAGATCGAGCAGCGGAGAAGGCGGTGGTCCGCGGGTGGGGTCCAGGTGTCTCCCGTGCTGTGGGCCGACGATCGCACACACCTGGCGGTGCGGTTCGGTTCGGCCGGCTGGGCCGTCCAGCTGACCGCAGAGGTGCACCACAGCGGCTGGGCTCATCTGCATGTCGTCTCACAGGCCGAGGCCGTGCGGGAAACTCGGCGGGTCGGGTCCGTCGAGGCGTTCCTCGCGTTCCTCGACGATGTCGTCGCCGGGGCCGCGCGGGTCAGTCTGCGACCCGCCCAACTCCTCGCCACCACCTGCACCAGCGGCTGGCTGGACTGGATCCACGGGGAACTCTGGCTGCTCCCCGACCGCCTGGTCCGCATCCGTGGCGGCCTGCCGGCCACCATGGTGACCGGGTTCAACGGACCCGAGCTGGCCGCACCCGACACCCACCGGACCCTTGCCTACGACCCCGATGCCATCCGCGACGCCCACCGCACCAACAAGGTGCTCCCACTCGCCGAGATCGCACAGGCCCGGCTCCACGGCGGCCTGACCACCTCCGGCATGACCCTGCGCATGGCCGACGGGGCCCGTCACAAACTGCTGTGGATGTCCACCGAGCCCGCGCGCCGCGTTCTCAGTGACCGGCTTCCGCCGCTCCTGGGTCCTCGGTTGACTCACTGAGTTCCTCCAGCGTCCAGAAGGGCGAGCCCTTCGGCGGGGCCGGGCGCACGGAGAGCGTGCCGTAGTCGATGTCCGCGTCCAGGACCGGGTCCCCGACCGGGAGCCGGCCTCGGTGATCCGGACGGTAGTACGCCCCGAACGCCCAGTACTCGGCCACCTCGTGGCCCATGATCCACACGCCGTCCTGTGTCCCGTACGTCGCGTTGACCCTGGCGACCGCCTCCGCCCGGGAGATACCACAGCGTTCCACCAGTACGTCCACCATCTCGCGGTAGTACGCGAGCATCTCCTCATCGAGGGGAATCACGAACTCGGTGCCCGTTGTGCCGGCCGCGGGGCATGCCCCGTACTCCACGAGCAGGCGCAGCCGCCTCACCTCGGCAACGAGCTGCGGTACGGCGTCTCTGGCCATGGCGATGAACGCGGCGTTCTCGTCCCAGCGCTCGTCGGCGCAGTCGACGTAGCGAGGTTGCTGGACGAGGGTCGCCGCGATCAGTTCCCGGTGGTCGAAGCCGGGCCATCGCTCGGCTCGGCCCGTGTCCTGCGCCGTGCTCACCGCGACCAGGTTCATGGCATGGCCGTCGTCGAGGTTCCTGACGAACCAAGGGCCCGGGGTGGCGGCCGCGCACAGTTGCTCAATCGCGTCCAGGTCGAGGTCTTCGTGAGCCGGTTCCGAAGTCATGCCCCAGTCTTACTGCCCGGCGACCGTGAACCGATCGGGGGCTGCCCCCACCCCCGTCCACCAGCCCACCGGATGGCCGGCCCCCCACTCCCCCAGTCACCGTAGTGACCCACGACCACGAAAACGGGGAATGTCATGCGCACCGCCACAGCCACCGCCCTCACCCTGGCCCTCGCCGCAGCCGCGGCAGCACCCGCCGTCGCCACACCCGGCAAGCCGAGCACCGACGGCCTCTGGCGCATGGACGGCTACGGCACCGTCCTCTCCCTCGACGGCGACACCTTCCAGGAGTTCCAGACGACATCCGTCAGCTGCCTCAAGGGCGACACGGCCCGCCGAACCGCCCCCGGCACCTACGCAACCGCCGACGGCGCCACACTGACCGTCCGCCCCGGCCCAGGCCGGAACCGCGCCACCCTGAACGCCGACCACTCGGTCGGACACCGCACGCTGCGGCGGATCAGGGAACTGCCGGCCGACTGCACCCGCCCCACCCCCGAAGACCCCCGCACCGCCTTCGACGTCTTCTGGCACTCCTTCGCCGAGAACTACCCCTTCTTCGCCGCGAAGGGCGTCGACTGGCAGGCCACCCGGGACCGCTACCGCCCGCAGGTCGACCAGGACACCACCCGCAAGGAACTCTTCGCCGTCTTCAGCGACATGGTCCGCCCCCTCTACGACGCCCACGTCGCCGTCCAGGACGGAGACCGCGTCTTCGCCCAAGTCCGCCCCGGCACCGACATGCCCACGCAGGAGCTGGACACCAAGGTCAAGAAGTTCATCGGCGAACGCGACCTCAAGGGCGCCCCGTACCGCCAGGACTTCGCCAACGGCCGCGTCACCTACGCCGATCTGCCCGGCGGCGCCGGCCAGGGCTACCTCCGCATCTCCGGCTTCGGCGGCTACACCCCCGAGGACGCCCCGTACGCCGCCCACCTCGCCGAACTCGACAAGGCCCTGGACACGATCCTCACCAAGAAGCGCACCCAGCGTCTCAAGGGCCTGATCATCGACCTGCGCGTCAACGGCGGCGGCTCCGACGCCCTCGGTATCCACATCGCCGAGCGCCTCACCGACAAGCCCTACGTCGCCTACGCCAAACGCGCCCGCAACCACCCCACCGACCCCGGCCGGCACACCCGCCCCGAGCCCATCCCGGTCGTCCCGGCCGACGGGCCCCGCTACACCGGCCCCATCGCCGTACTGACCGGCGGCTCCACCGTCAGCGCGGGCGAGACCTTCACCCAGGCCCTCATCGACCGCCCTGGCGGCACCATCCGCATCGGGCAGCCCACGCAGGGCGTCTTCTCCGACGTCATGGAACGCAAGCTGCCGGGCGGCATGACCGCCATCCTCCCGAACGAGGAGTTCCTCAACCACTCCGGCCACACGTACGACGGCACGGGCATTCCGCCCCACCTGACCGAACCGGTCTTCACGAAGGAGGAGTTCGCCAAGCAGCGCGACTCCGCGTTCGACCGCGCGGTGAGCGTCCTGCGGAACGACGGCTAGTCCTCCCTCAGCGGGGGCGCCCTCATCCGCACGGCGGATACGGTCCGCCGTAGCGGACGAGGCGTGGTCGCCATGTCCAAGGCCAGCATGAACGTCATGACGACAGCGACCGTCCCTCTCCCCGTCTCCGCACCTGCGCCTGTCTGGGCTCGCCGCGCCGCCCACGCCATCGCCCTGTGCGCCGTCCCGCCCGGCCTGTGGCGCATCGCCATGGCATCCGGTGTCTGTACGTCGTCGGCCTCTCCGTCCTCACGGAGCTGGCCGCTCTGTTTCCGCTGCTGCTCGTCAGCGACCGGTGGAGGCCGCTGCACCCCAAGGTCCTCGCCCCGCTGTCCTGGACCGCCTCGGGCATCCTGGTCCTGGTGGCACTGTGGCAACTCGTGGTCGCTTTCACCGTCGAGAGCCAGACGTACATGTCGAGCGGTACGGCACAGACCGTCTGGGGCTTCGCTTTCGCCCCGCTGTTCGCCATCCCGGCCCTGATGACCGCGGTGACCTGGTCATACGCAAGGCGGCACTAGACGGACGCCACGAACTCCGACCATGCCTCCGGCGCGAGCGCGAGCCGGGGGCCTGCGGCCTGCTTTGAGTCACGGACGTGGATCACACCCGGAGTGGTCGCGATCTCGACGCAGGAGTCGCCATCCGGGCCACTGCTGTAGCTGCTCTTGAACCACGCCAGTTCGGAGGCGTCCCCGATCGAGGACTTGCGGATCATGTCTCTCCCAGCAGTTGCTCAATGAAGGCCAGCGACTCCCGTGGTGGAAGGGCCTGAGCTCGGATGGTGCCATACCGCAGTTCGAGGATCCGGATCTGCTTCGGATCAGTGGTCGGTCGCCCGTTAAAGGCGCCGTCGGACCGGCCGACCGCAGTACCGTCCCCGAACTTCAGCACCTCGATCCTCCCGTTCAGACCGGGATGGGCCTCGCTGCTCGTCGGCATCACCTGAAGCCTGACGTTCCGCAACCGCCCCACCTCCAGCAGGTGCTCAAGCTGCTGACGCCAGACCATTGTGCCCCCAACCGGGCGCCGCAGCGTCGCCTCCTCCTGGACGAAGCTGAGCGACGGCGCCGGCGACCGCTCGAACACGGACTTCCGGGCCGTACGCGCAGCTACCAGACGCTCCACCTCGTCCGGCGAGC
>NZ_JBIBJD010000007.1:0-57996 GCF_042958445.1 Streptomyces sp. NPDC007991 | reverse complement strand
TCCTGGACGAAGCTGAGCGACGGCGCCGGCGACCGCTCGAACACGGACTTCCGGGCCGTACGCGCAGCTACCAGACGCTCCACCTCGTCCGGCGAGTACGCAGGCTGCCAGGACTCGAACAGGGCTCGCGCGTGATCCGGGGTCTGCAACAGCCCGTTGATGCTGATGCTTTCGTACACCCCGATCTCAACCGCCTGCCCCTCCAACTTGGCCAGCTCCCGCACCTTCTTGGGATACCGGACCCTTTTCACGTCCTCCCACGTCGCCGCAATCAGCCCACCCGCCCCCAGCACCTCATCCGCCCTGACGAGATAGTCCTGGCGAGGAATCCGCTTCCCGCCCTCGATCTTGTAGACCATGTCCTCGCCGTACCCCACCGCCGTCCCGAACTCGGCGGCCCGCATCCCCGCCGCCTCCCGCCGCAGCTTCAGCTGCCGCCCGACGGTCGCGATGACGGCGACACCCCACTCGTCGTCCGGGTCCACCTCCCAACCCGGCTCGTCAGCCTCGCCCTTGAGCCGACCCGCGTCCGCTTCGACCGCCGTCATCCCGCACCCTTCCGTCGTACGACCGTGCCCAGCGCCCTACCCGTACGCCCGGCACCGACAGCCCGGACACGACCGGACAAGCTCCGGACAGTTACCGTACGCACCCGCTGAGTCACTGTTCACAGTAAGCACTGACCGCCACGCTGAGTGACGTGACGCAGAAATCCCCCGAACTCGCCACCCCCATCCGCAACTTCAGCCTCCAGCTGTCCCCCACCCCACGCGGAGCCCGTCTCGCGCGCCTCCTCGCCACCGAGCAACTCCGCTCCTGGGGACTGCCGCTGGACCCGGCGGGGCAGATCGTCGCGGAGCTGGCGACCAACGCGGCAACCCACGGCCGCATCCCCGGCCGCGACTTCCGCCTGCTCCTCTACATCGTGGCCGACACCCTCCGTATTGAGGTCACGGACACCCGCGGCGACCGACTGCCGACACCCCAACTGCCCAGCCCGGAGACCGAGTCCGGCCGCGGCCTGCTCCTCGTCGACGCACTCGCCGACCGCTGGGGTGTCACCCCGGGACTCCCGCCGCGCAAGACCGTCTGGGCCGAACTCGACCTCGCGCCGGAGCCCGAAAACCCATACTCCGGCGGCGCAGGCTGTCTTCCCCAAGAACCACATGGGTGAAAGAACCCCACCAAGCCCCACCCGCCTCCCGCCCGCCGAGCCGCCTCACTCACGCGAGTGAACATCGCCAACTCAGCTGGATCCGGGAGCCCTTGCCTGCCCTACGCTCAGCGCAACAACCGCAGACATGCGACGGCCCTCGCCGGGACGGCAATCCCAGTGCGAGGGCCTGACCACCGAGGAAGGCTCCAACTTCCTGATGGATACCCAGAACCCTAACGTGCCCCCGCACGCCCACACCCCCGTAACGGGGAAGAAGCACCCGAACCGGCGGCACCCCCACGCCGGCCTGGTTCACGACAACACCCGCCACACCGCCCGCTTCACGGTGATCGGCAACCATCTCGCCCAGCACGCGGAGCTGTCACTGCTCGCGATCGGGCTGGGCACGCACATCCAGTCGCTCCCGGCGGGCGCCCGAGTCGACATCAAGACCCTCGCCGCCCGCTTCCCGGAGGGCACGACCCGTATCGCCGCCGCCCTGCGCGAGCTGGAGGCCCACGGCTATCTGCGGCGCGTGCGCGAACGCGTCCCCGGCGGCCGGATCATCACCCGCACGATCTCCTGCAACCAGCCAGGTCACAGCCGTACGGACGCCCCTCGCCCAGCCCCGAGGAAGCGGACGAGGACGCCCGGCAGCAAGCTCCTCCCGGCCGTACCGCACCCGGCCTACCCCGCACCCGCCCTCCTCCAACAGGCCACGGACCTCCTCGCAGGCCTCCACCGCGAGGACAGCCGCCTCCTCCTCTCCACCCGCGACGTCGCCCACCTCGCCCCCGGTGTCGCCGCCTGGTTGGAACGCGACGTCTCCCCCACCGCCGTACGCCACGCCCTGACGACCGACCTCCCGCCCGAATCCCTCCGCCGCCCGGCCGCCCTCCTGGCCCACCGCCTCACGGCCCAGCTGCCACCCCCGCCCCCGTTCGGTGCCCCTACTCCCCCGCCGGCCGTCCCCCACCGATTCCAGACCTGCGACGGCTGCGACCGCGCCTTCCGCGCACCGGCTCCCGGCCACTGCCGCGATTGCCGATCACGTCTCCTGGAGGCCGCCTAGCATGAAGGCAACGATCCTTGCCCCTGGGCACAGACGACGAGGAGCGAGCGCCATGACCATCGCCCCGGACAACCCGCGGCAGGGCACCTCCCACCTGTACCGGGCCATGCGCGACTTCGTTCAGTCCGCGGACGACGACCTCCCCGGCAAGTTCGAGATCACCAAGGAAGGGATCGTCCTCGACATGATGGCGCCCATGAAGCCGCACGAGCTCACCGTGCTGCGCGTCCGCAAGCGCCTGGAAAAGGTGATGCCGGACGAGATCGTGGCGCACACGGGTGAGCCCGACGTGGAGGACGAACCCCAGGGCATCATGCGCCGGCCGGACGTCATGGTGATCGCCGAGTCGGAGATGGAAGGAGAGGGCTCGTTCGACCCCCGGTCGCTCGTCGCCGCCATCGAGGTCGTCTCCCGCTCCAACCCGGACAACGACCTCGTCACCAAGATGCGCGACTACCCCCTCATCGGTATCCCCGTCTACGCCGTCTTCGACCCCCGCACCGGCACGGGCGCCGTCCTCACCGACATCCACCCCACACCGCACGGCCCGCGCTACGCGACCCGCAAAGACTTCGTCTACGGCGAAGACGTGACCATCGCCGACTGGACGATCGCGACGGAGGGCCTGCCCTTGTACCGGGACAGCGACGCCCCACAGGAGTGATCCGGCACCGCGGGCACAGCAAAGGGGCCCGCACGACCGAAGTCGTACGGGCCCCTCCGAGCCACTCAGGTCAGCAGACCCTCAAGCCAGTCCGAAGACTCACTTGTTGATCTTGGTGACCTGGCCGGCGCCCACGGTCCGGCCACCCTCACGGATGGCGAACTTCAGGCCCTCCTCCATGGCGACGGGCTGGATGAGCTCCACCTTCATCTCGGTGTTGTCACCCGGCATGACCATCTCGGTGCCCTCGGGGAGGGTCACCACGCCGGTCACGTCCGTCGTACGGAAGTAGAACTGCGGGCGGTAGTTGTTGAAGAACGGCGTGTGGCGGCCACCCTCGTCCTTGGACAGGATGTAGGCCTGCGCCTCGAACTCGGTGTGCGGGGTGACCGAGCCCGGCTTGATGATGACCTGGCCGCGCTCGACGTCCTCGCGCTTGATGCCACGCAGGAGCAGACCGACGTTCTCACCGGCCTGGCCCTCGTCGAGGAGCTTCCGGAACATCTCGATGCCGGTGACCGTGGTGGTGGTCTTCTCCTGCTTGATGCCGATGATGTCCACGGTCTCGTTGACCTTCAGGACACCACGCTCGATACGGCCGGTGACGACCGTACCGCGACCGGTGATCGTGAAGACGTCCTCGATCGGCATGAGGAACGGCTTGTCGACGTCGCGCTCGGGCTCCGGGATCGCCGTGTCGACGGCGTTCATGAGCTCGAGAACCGAGTTGCCCCACTCCTTGTCGCCCTCAAGGGCCTTCAGAGCGGAGACCTTGACGACGGGAACGTCGTCGCCCGGGAACTCGTACTCGGTGAGGAGCTCACGGACCTCGAGCTCGACGAGCTCCAGGATCTCCTCGTCGTCCACCATGTCGGCCTTGTTCAGGGCGACGACGATGTACGGAACGCCGACCTGGCGGGCCAGGAGCACGTGCTCCTTGGTCTGCGGCATCGGGCCGTCGGTGGCGGCGACCACGAGGATGGCGCCGTCCATCTGCGCCGCACCCGTGATCATGTTCTTGATGTAGTCCGCGTGACCGGGGCAGTCGACGTGGGCGTAGTGACGCGTCTCGGTCTGGTACTCGACGTGCGCGATGGAGATGGTGATACCGCGCTGGCGCTCCTCAGGAGCCTTGTCGATCTGGTCGAAGGCCGAGGCCTCGTTCAGGTCCGGGTACGCGTCGTGCAGCACCTTGGTAATGGCGGCCGTGAGGGTCGTCTTACCGTGGTCGATGTGACCGATGGTGCCGATGTTGACGTGCGGCTTAGTCCGCTCGAACTTCGCCTTCGCCACTGGGGTCCTCCTGTGGAGTGGTTCTGGTACGCCTTACTCATCGGCGCCAGGTGATCTTTGCTGGAAAGCCCGGGCCCCGGGGCACTCTCACCATGATTGCGGCGGAATGCCCCTCAAGGCTCCGGAGTCAAGCCTACGGCGTGCAGACGCGGTGCGTTACTCGCCCTTGGCCTTCGCGATGATCTCCTCGGCGACGTTCCGCGGAACCTCGGCGTAGGAGTCGAACTGCATGGAGTAGCTGGCACGGCCGGACGTCTTGCTGCGCAGGTCGCCGACGTAGCCGAACATCTCCGAAAGGGGCACGAGGCCCTTCACGACGCGGGCACCGGCCCGCTCCTCCATGGCCTGGATCTGGCCACGGCGGGAGTTGATGTCACCGACGACCTCACCCATGTAGTCCTCGGGCGTGGTGACCTCGACGGCCATCATCGGCTCGAGCAGTACGGGGCTGGCCTTGCGCGCGGCCTCCTTGAAGGCCTGCGAACCGGCGATCTTGAACGCGAGCTCGGAGGAGTCGACCTCGTGGTAGGCACCGTCGAGCAGCGTCACGCGCACACCGGTCATCTCGTAACCGGCGAGGATGCCGAACTGCATGGCCTCCTGCGCACCGGCGTCCACCGAAGGGATGTACTCCTTCGGCACACGGCCACCGGTGACCTTGTTGACGAACTCGTAACTGGCGTCGCCGCCCTCGATCGGCTCGATCGCGATGATCACGCGAGCGAACTGGCCGGTACCACCCGTCTGCTTCTTGTGGGTGAACTCGACCTTCTCGACGGCCTTGCGGATCGTCTCACGGTACGCGACCTGCGGCTTGCCGACGTTGGCCTCGACCTTGAACTCGCGCTTCATGCGGTCCACGAGCACCTCGAGGTGAAGCTCGCCCATACCGCCGATGACGGTCTGGCCGGTCTCCTCGTTGGTGTGCACCTGGAAGGAGGGGTCCTCCTCGGCCAGGCGCTGGATCGCGACGCCGAGCTTCTCCTGGTCGCCCTTCGACTTGGGCTCGATGGCGACCTCGATGACCGGCGCCGGGAAGTCCATGGACTCCAGGATCACCGGGTTCTTCTCGTCCGCCAGCGTCTCACCGGTGGTGGTCTGCTTCAGGCCCATGACGGCGACGATGTCGCCGGCGCCCACCGACTCGATCTCCTCACGCTTGTTGGCGTGCATGCGGTAGATCTTGCCGATGCGCTCCTTGCGGCCCTTGACCGAGTTCAGCACGGCGGTGCCGGAGTGCAGGCGGCCGGAGTACACGCGGACGAAGGTGAGCTTGCCGAGGTGCGGGTCGCTCATGATCTTGAACGCGAGTGCGGCGAGGGGCTCCTCGTCCGACGGCTTGCGCGCGATGACCTGCTCCGGGTCCTTGACGTCGTGGCCCTCGATGGCCTCGACGTCGAGCGGGGTGGGCAGGTAGCGCACGACCGCGTCGAGCAGGGGCTGAACGCCCTTGTTCTTGAACGCGGTACCGCAGAACACGGGGGTGACGGTGGTGCCGCCGCCCTTGCCGGACGCGATGGTGATGCGACGGATCGCGGCGTAGAGCTGCTCCACGGTGGGCTCGGTGCCCTCCAGGTACAGCTCCATCAGCTCGTCGTCGTTCTCGGCGACGGCTTCGAGCAGCTTGCCGCGGTACTCCTCGGCGGCCTCGACGTGGGTGTCCGGGATGTCGACGGTGTCGTACATCTCGCCCTTGGTCGCCTCGGCCGACCAGACCAGGGCCTTCATCGTCACGAGGTCGATGACGCCCTTGAAGTCCGCCTCGGCACCGATCGGCAGCTGCATGACCAGCGGCTGCGCGCCCAGGCGGTCGCTGATCATGTCGACGCAGCGGTGGAACTCCGCGCCGGTGCGGTCGAGCTTGTTGACGAAGCAGATACGCGGAACGCCGTAGCGGTCCGCCTGACGCCACACGGTCTCGGACTGGGGCTCAACGCCGGCGACACCGTCGAACACCGTCACGGCACCGTCGAGCACGCGCAGGGAGCGCTCCACCTCGACGGTGAAGTCGACGTGACCCGGGGTGTCGATGATGTTGATGGTGTAGTCGTTGCCCTCGAGCGGCCAGTGACAGGTGGTGGCAGCAGAGGTGATCGTGATGCCACGCTCCTGCTCCTGCTCCATCCAGTCCATGGTGGCGGCGCCGTCGTGGACCTCACCGATCTTGTACGAAACGCCGGTGTAGAACAGGATCCGCTCGGTGGTGGTCGTCTTGCCCGCGTCGATGTGGGCCATGATCCCGATGTTGCGGACCCTGGCCAGGTCAAGCGAAGTGGTAGCCATAAGGCTTCAGTCTTCTCTCGGTCTCGATGGGGTCTGCGACTACCAGCGGTAGTGCGCGAAGGCCTTGTTGGACTCGGCCATCTTGTGCGTGTCCTCGCGCTTCTTCACAGCGGCACCCAGGCCGTTGCTGGCATCGAGGAGCTCGTTGAGCAGACGCTCGGTCATGGTCTTCTCGCGACGGGCGCGGGAGTAACCGACGAGCCAGCGCAGCGCCAGGGTGTTGGCACGGCCGGGCTTGACCTCGACCGGGACCTGGTAGGTGGCACCACCGACACGGCGGGACTTGACCTCGAGGGTCGGCTTGATGTTCTCGAGAGCGCGCTTCAGCGTGATGACCGGGTCGTTGCCGGTCTTCTCGCGCAGGCCCTCCATGGCGCCGTAGACGATGCGCTCGGCGGTGGAGCGCTTGCCGTTCAGCAGCACCTTGTTGATCAGGGAGGTCACCAGAGGAGAGCCGTAGACCGGGTCGATGATGACCGGGCGCTTCGGGGCGGGGCCCTTACGAGGCATTCTTACTTCTCCTTCTTGGCGCCGTAGCGGCTGCGGGCCTGCTTGCGGTTCTTGACACCCTGAGTGTCGAGCGAGCCGCGGATGATCTTGTAGCGAACACCCGGCAGGTCCTTCACACGGCCGCCGCGCACGAGCACGATGGAGTGCTCCTGCAGGTTGTGTCCCTCACCCGGAATGTAAGCGGTGACCTCGATCCCGCTGGTCAGACGCACACGCGCGACCTTACGCAGGGCCGAGTTCGGCTTCTTCGGGGTGGTCGTGAACACACGCGTGCAGACGCCACGACGCTGGGGCGAACCCTCGAGTGCGGGCGTCTTGTTCTTCTCGACCTTGTCCTGCCGGCCCTTGCGGACCAGCTGCTGGATCGTAGGCACTACTTCTCCGGTTTCTGTGTGCCGAATGGTGAAGCTAACCTGGAACGTCGCCGACCCACGCGGTCGGGTGTGTCGAATCCCGCGGACTCCCGCCGCCAGGCAGAATTAAGCGCAGATTGCGGTGGCCGGTGTCAGCTCGCAGTGCGGGTGATGGCACGCACGAGAGCCAGGGCACACCCCAGGCACAAGGTCTGAGCGTACCTACCGCATTCGCTGCGGTCAAAACAATTGGGCGCCGGCCGCATCACCCTGCGGGGCATGTCAAGCCCCACGGCCGTTCCCGATCTTCATTTCGATGACGGCCTGTCCGATTTACCCATGTTTCTGTGTGCGTCACCCGGCCGCGATGGACACCACCGTCAGCAACACCAGGACGAGTGCCCAGCCTGCCGTGGACAACCATCCGAGCACGAGACCGGTCAGGGCGAGCCCGTCCCCCAGCTCCCCCCGGCTGCGGATCTCGGCCCGCGCCACATGCCCCAGCACCACGGCCGGAATCCCGGTCAGCCCCATGGTCGGCACGCACAGCAGCCCGCACACGCCGGCCGCCACCGCCTTCCCGTTCGTATGCGGCCGCGGCACGGGCAGGAACGTCCGCGGCACCGGCAGGACCCCGGCGGGCTGCGGCAGGGGCCCCTGCGGCAGATCCGCGACGAGCACCGCCAGCTCCCCCACCGTCCGCGCCGCGTACGCCCGCGCCACCCGCTTCTCGAACTCGTCGTGCTCCATCCGCCCCTCGCCGTACCCGGCTCTGAGCACGTCCACGGCCCGCTCCCGATCGGCATGCGACGCGAGCATCGACGGGGCACCGGGCCCCTGCCAGGGATGCCAGGAGGGATAGGGCGGCTGCGACACGAAGAACCTCCCCGGAAGCCGGAGTCCTTCCATGATGCGCCGAAGCGCGGCATCCGGCACCGGTGCGTCCGCGGCCGGGGGACTGTCACCGGCCAGGCGGCTGATTGTCGCTCGTTCCTTCCATGGTCATCTCAAGTACGTTGACTGCCTGTACGCGACAGGCGTCGGCAAAGGTGAACGCGGGGGTCGGCGGGATGACCGGGGGGCAGGCACGAGCGTGGGACGACGACGGCGTCCCGTTCCTCGCCCGGCTGGAGAAGGAGGACCGCGCCGCCCTGCTCGCCATCGGCCGCCCCCTGCGCTACCCCGCCCGCGGCGTCATCCTGCACCAGGACGAGCCCTCGTCCCACGTTCTGCTGTTGCTGCACGGCTGGACCAAGGTCACGGCGATCGCGGCCAACGGCTACGAGGCCCTGCTCGCCCTGCGCGGTCCCGGCGACATCATCGGTGAGGGAGCGGCGCTGACCGGCCGCCACCGCGCGGCGACCGTGACGGCTCTGGAACCGGTCGAGGCGGTCGTCATCGACCAGGCCCGTTTCACCGTCTTCGTCTCGGATCACCCTCCGGTGGCATTGAAGCTGCTGAGTCTGTCCACGGACCGGCAGCGCTCGACCGACCGCCGGCGGCTGGAGTGGGCGGCCCTCACCGTCCGGGAGCGGCTGGCCGTACTGCTCCTCGAACTGCTGCGCACCCACGGCAACCGGACGGACGAGGGCATCGAACTCACCATCGGACTCAGCCAGCAGGAGTTCGCCGGCTCGGTCGGCTCCTCGCGCGAGGCGGTGGCCCGGCTCCTCAAGGAGCTGCGGGACCGGCAGGTCGTCGCCACCCGGCGCCGCCGCATCGTCGTACTCCGCCCCGACGTCCTGCGCCGCATAGCCGGCGAGAGCCCGGCCTGACCTACGCACATCCCCCGCCCCCGGTCTGTGCACACGGTCACACTCCCTCCATGTCATCGGTCCTCTGACGCTCGCCCGCGGCCCGCCATCGTGCTGGTGGACGGACACCGACGCCAGAGAGGCAGCCATGACCGACCCCGTGTACCGCACGATCCTCCTCTTCGACATCGAGCAGTACGGCTCCCGCGACGACGTGGAACAGGCGTTCCTGCGCCGGGTCCTCTACGACGTCGTCGACGCGACCCTGCTCGACGCCGCCGTCGACGAGACGGCCCGCATGCGCGCCGACCGCGGCGACTCGGTCATGGAGCTCATCGACACCGCGGTCCCCGTACCGGCCCTGATCAAGACCCTCCTGACCGAGACGCCCGCCCTCCTTCACAACAAGAACCGCCTCCTCGCGACCAGCGCCCGCATGCGCCTGCGCATCGTCCTCTCCTCCGGCTACGTCGCCGTCGACGAACTCGACGGCTGGGTCGGCTCGGACCTCAACCACGCGGTCCGTCTTCTGAACTCCGACCCGCTGCGCGACGCCCTGAAGCAGCGCGAGGCCGACTGCGTGCTGTGCGTCTCGGAAGGCGTCTATCAGGGGGTAGTACGCCACGGCCCGCTGGGCGTGCGCCCGGAGGAATTCCATCGGGTGACCGTGGAGACGAAGGAGGGGCCCACGGTGGCTTGGGTGCATGGGGAGCCGGGCACGCCGGGTTCCCCCGAGGCCGCTGCCGGAGCCGCTGCCTCGGGCCCGGGCGCACCCGCCTCCCAGCACAACGACGTCAGCATCGGCGGCGACCAGTACGGTCAGGCGGGCGGCATCCACAACGGCGACCAGCACTTCGACTTCACCGGCCGGGCCCGGGACGAGCGCCGATGAGCCAGGAGGAAGCGGCAGCCGGCGCGGCGAAACCGGCCGACGAGGCCGCGCAGGACGGCGAGCAGCAGAAGCAGGAAGACGCGACCGGGGAACAGCCGAGGCAGGAGGCGTGGGCCGCCCGCCGGGACCTGATCGCGCACGGCCCGGACTTCGTCTCCACCCTCGTCACCCGCGACCAGTTCGGCCAGACGGGCGGCACGCACTTCGGCGACCAGCACTTCCACTTGGGGGGCGGGGCCGAGACACCCCGCACGCTGTCCGGGCCCGTCCCCCAGTCGGAGATCGACGAACTGGCGGACGTCTTCCGGGGCTGCGACAGCTTCGACGAGGCGCTCGCACGGCTGAGGAACGACAGGCTGGTCATCCTGTCCGGCGGACGCGAGACGGGCCGCCGCTCCGCCGCGCTGATGCTGCTGCGCCGACTGGGCGTCGACCGCATGCGCTCCCTCGTTCCCCCCGCGTCGCTCTCGGCGCTGCCCGACCAGCTGGACACCTCGGCCGGATACGTCCTGTGCGATCTGGCCGTCAGCCGGAACCGGCCCCTGCGCGAGGCCCAACTCCTGGCACTCTGCGAGCAGTTGGAGCGCATCCGAGCCCATCTGGTGATCACCGTCGAGCCCTCGGCGGCGCTGGACGACATCCGCTCCGTACGGTGGGAGCCGCCGTCGGCCGAGGACATGCTGCACGCCCATGTCACGCCGGCGACCGGTGAGTCAGCCTGGCCGGACCTGTGCGGCCTGACAGCGGTGAAGGAGTTCCTCACCCGGTCCCACCGGCCGAGAGAGATCAAGGAGTTCGCGCTGCGGCTCGTCGCACACCATCGCGGCGAGATCGCCGAGCCGGAGCTTGCCTCCTTCGGCGAAACGGCCGTGGCGACCCGGGTGTTCCGCTGGCTCACCCAGGAGAAGCCCGAGCTGCGCGACAAGGCGTTCCTCGTCTCTCTGGCGGTGTTCGACAAGGCGCCGTACGCGGTGACCGCCGAGCTCGCGGACGGCCTCTTCGTACGCCTGCACAAGATCCAGGAGCCCGGGCTGCCACCGCCCATCCCCGTCTTCGGCAGCTCCCGCGAGGAGCGGCTCCGGCTCGCGCACGCCGACGGGTACGTGACCGCGGAAGTCACCGAGTGGGGTCCTCTGGAGGGCAGGTTCTGCGCCCGGTTCCGGGACGAACGGACGGCTCCGATGCTGCTGGAGGAGGTGTGGAACCTCCACCCGTCCGCCCGTCCGGCCTTCGCGGAGTGGATCCGCAAGCTGGCCGACGACCGCCGGCCTCTGGTGCGGACCCGCGCTGCGTCGGCGGCGGCGCTGCTCGCCACCGCCGATCTGTCCTCCGCCATGGCCCACCTCATCGAGCCGTGGGCGGACGGCCGTAAGCCGCATGCCTGGCTGACTGCGGCCAACGCGCTCACCATGGCCGAGCTGCTGAAGGTGCCGACCGCCTCCCGGATCCTGCACGACTGGTGCACCGGAGACGCCGAGAGCCGCCGCTGGACGGCGATCCGCGCCTACGGCCTACTGGGGCCGGTGCACCACAGGGAGACCCTGGCGGCCCTCGTCGACGCCATGCACCGGCCCCCGTCCGCCGAAGCCGAGAGCAGCCAGGAGAACGAGGAGGTACCGGAGGAGGCCCGCCAGCTCGCCGACGCCCTCGAACTCCTGCTCCTCGCCGTACGGGACCCCGTACTGGCAACCCTGACCGAACTCCTGCGCACCGACCGCGCGGTCCGCCCGCACGCCCTGCTCGCCTTTCTCCATGCCTGCAAGCAGACGAAGGACGACGACAGCGACCGTCCGCCCGTCCTCGACTGGTACGCCCGAGCCGCAGCGGCCGAGGACCCGGCGGCCGCCCGGCACCTGGCCGTGTTCTGGGACGCGCTGCTCACCGACCGGACGCACAACCCGCAGGCCCTCGGCATCCTGCGCGGCTGGGTGCGCAGGGCCGACGACGATCCGGAGTCCGAAGCGGCCCTCGCGGCGCTGCTCGGCGCCCTCGTCACCACGCCCACCAACCAACGGAGGGTCAGCCATCTGCTGCGCGCGGTCCGCGACTCCAAAGCGGCCTCCTCGCCGGCCGCGGATCGGCTGCTGAAGCGCCTCTCCCTCGACTGACCCCCTTTCGGAGGCCGACCATGGAACACCCCGGGCAAGAGCAACTGGACTGGTTCCAGCAGCAGCCCCAGCCCCCCGCCGCCCCTCACGCCGACGCGGACCCCGTCCGCACCGTCTGGCAGCTCCCGCGCTTCCACCTCGGTGGCCGGCGTTTCACCGGGCGCATCGACCACGCCCTGGTCTGCGTGACACGGAAGGGGACGTACGACACCTTCCCGCCGCCCGACCGTCCCACGTCCGTGCGGCGCTACGTCGCCGTGTACGAGGTGGATACGGGCCCGCACGCCTTCCAGCTGAACATGCCCGTGCCCAGCCTGGTCGACAGTTTCGAGTTCGAGGTCACCGCCGACATCGGCTGGCGGGTCGCCCACCCGGCGCTGTTCGTCCGCAGCCAGGAGCGGGACGTGCCCGGGCTGCTCACACGAGAGCTGCTGCCGCTGATGCGTGCCGCCGGCCGCCGGCATCCCATCGAGGCCGGGGCTGACGCGGAGCAGGCCCTGCAGCGGGCGGTGCGGGACGCGACCTGGCTCGGCCAGGCCCAGGGCCTGCACGTCACCTGCGCCATACGCCTGCGCCACGACGCGACGGAGCGCTCTCACCAGGCCCGCCTGCGCACCGCCCGGCACGAACTGGAGGCCGCGAAACCGGAGCACGCGGCGGCCCTGCTCCGCGAGTCGTACGAGGCCGAGCGCAGGGCCGAACAGATCAGGTTCTACGAACTCACTCTGGCCAGGGGCGGCACCGCCGCGCTCGCCCTGCACCTGGCGGCACACCCCGACGAGACCCAGCTCGTCCTGGAACACCTCCAGGCAGGTCAGAACAGGCTGCTGGACACCCAAGTGAGCCTGATCAACCAGGCCTTGGAGAACAAGCGTCTGGAGGACTACCACCTCGACGAGCCGCACAAGCTCATCGCCGAGCGGATGAAGGCCATCCTGCGGGCCACGGACCCGTCCACGCCGCCCGAGGAGGACTCGGAGCCGGGCACATGACCCCGCCGGACGACCCCGAGATGCGCGCGGGCCTCCAGCTGCTCGCCGACCTCCGCAGCGAGATCGCCCGCGCCGATGCGAAGGCCACCGTTCTGGTCGGCGCGCTCGGCATCTCGGCGGGCGTGCTGGCCGCGCCGCTGACCGACCGCGGCTGGAGTCCCGCTCAGCTCCCCACGCTCGCAGCCCTGCTGTGGTGGGCCGGGGCGACGTCCTTGGTCGTCGCCCTGTTCGCCCTTCTGCTGGCGGTCATGCCCCGCTACCGAAGCAGCCGCTGGACGCCCGGCCACCCACTCACCTACTTCGGTGACGTACGACGCGCCGCACAAGCCGGCCGGCTCACCACGGCTCTCGCCGAAACGGGCCGCGACCCCGTACGCGGCGTCCTGCTCGCCCTCGCCGAGACGAGCGGCATCGCCGCCCGCAAGCACTTCTGGATCCGGACCGGACTGAGCGCGTTCGGCTGCGCGACCGTTCTGTTCCCCGGCTCTTTGCTCCTCGCCTGACCCCCACGCTTCGTGCCCCGCACGGGAAGGAAGGCCCACAACCATGTCCCCACCGGACCACGACCACCTCCCCCGACACCCCGGCCGCGTCCACATAGCCGCCCGCCAGCGCAGGACGGACCTCACCGCGCTCGGCTCGCTGGCGCTGCACCTTCCCCACCTGGCGGCCAGCCTGGCCGTCGTCTTCGTCGTGTCGTACGCACTGGCCTGTCTGAGCAATCCGCCGTGGTGGCTTTTCTTCGGCTGCTGGGCCGCGAGCGGAGCCCTGGTCTTCCACCGCCCGTGTGAGCGGCTCATGGCCCGGTGCCTGTTCGGACTGCGCTACCCCACTCCGGAGGAGGACGGGCGGCTGCGGCCCGTGTGGCGCGAGGTGACCGCCCGGGCCGGAGTGGACGGGGGCGCCTATCAGCTGTGGATCGAGGAGAGCGACGGGGTCAATGCCATGGCGGCGGCCGGTCACATCGTCGGCGTGACCAGTCACTCACTGCGGACGCTGACGCCCGGGCAACTCGCCGGCGTTCTCGCCCACGAGCTGGGTCACCACACGCGGGGACACGCGTGGGCCTCCCTGCTGTCCTTCTGGTACGCGCTGCCGGCCCGGCTCGCCTGGCGTCTGCTGCTGCGGCTGGCCACCCGGTTGGGCCGGCTCCCGACCGGTGCGGCCGCCGTGGTGATCGGCGTGTCCGGCGCGGCCGTGGCCGCACTGGCGACCGCCACGTATGGACTGATCTTCCTGCCCCTGGCCACGCCCTATCTGGTGGCCGCCGTGTCCCGGCGCTCAGAGCTCCGGGCCGACGAGCATGCCGCGGGCCTCGGCTTCGCGCCCCAGCTGATGGCCGTACTGCACCAGGAGCGCGACATGGAGGAGTGCCGTCGCGTCCTGGCCGCCGCCCCGGGTGCCGCCTTCACAAAGGGAGGGATGATCGCGCGGCTGCTCGACTCCCATCCCGACGTCCACACCCGGCTCCACCACTTACAGACCCATGTGGAGAACCGTCACTGACACGCCAAAGGGCGGTCACCCCAAAGGATGACCGCCCTCGGCTCAAGCGACTCGCTTACTGGTTGTACGGACCGTAGTCGTAGTCCTCCAGCGGCACGGCCTGGCCGGAGCCCGTGCCGAACGGCGAGTAGTCGATGTCGTCGTAGCCGACGGCCGAGTACATCGCGGCCTTGGCCTCCTCGGTCGGCTCCACCCGGATGTTGCGGTAGCGGGACAGGCCCGTACCGGCCGGGATGAGCTTACCGATGATGACGTTCTCCTTGAGGCCGATGAGCGAGTCGGACTTGGCGTTGATCGCCGCGTCCGTGAGGACTCGCGTCGTCTCCTGGAAGGACGCCGCCGACAGCCAGGACTCCGTGGCCAGCGAGGCCTTGGTGATACCCATGAGCTGCGGACGACCGGAGGCCGGGTGACCGCCCTCCTGGACCACACGACGGTTCTCGGTCTCGAACTTCGAGCGCTCGACCAGCTCGCCGGGCAGCAGCTCGGCGTCGCCGGACTCGATGATCGTCACACGGCGGAGCATCTGCCGGATGATGATCTCGATGTGCTTGTCGTGGATCGACACACCCTGCGAGTTGTAGACCTTCTGGACCTCGCCGACCAGGTGGACCTGGACGGCACGCTGGCCCAGGATGCGCAGCACGTCGTGCGGGTTGGTGGCACCCACGGTGAGCTTCTGGCCCACCTCGACGTGCTCGCCCTCGCTGACCAGGAGCCGGGCACGCTTCGAGATCGGGTACGCCGTCTCGTCGCTGCCGTCGTCCGGGGTGACGACGATCTTCTTGGTCTTCTCGGTCTCCTCGATCCGGATGCGGCCGGAGGCCTCGGAGATCGGGGCGACACCCTTCGGGGTACGGGCCTCGAAGAGCTCGACGACACGCGGCAGACCCTGGGTGATGTCGTCACCGGCCACACCACCGGTGTGGAAGGTACGCATCGTCAGCTGGGTGCCGGGCTCACCGATGGACTGGGCGGCGATGATGCCGACCGCCTCACCGATGTCGACCAGCTTGCCGGTGGCCAGCGAACGGCCGTAGCACATCGCGCAGGTGCCGACGGCGGACTCGCAGGTCAGGACCGAGCGGGTCTTGACCTCCTCCACGCCGTGGCGGACCAGCTCGTCGATGAGCACGTCGCCGAGGTCGGTACCGGCCGGGGCCAGCACCTTGCCGTCGACCACGATGTCCTCGGCGAGGCAGCGCGCGTACACGGACGTCTCGACGTCCTCCGCCTTGAGCAGCGTGCCCTCGGCGTTCCGGCTCGCGATCTTCAGACGCAGACCGCGCTCGGTGCCGCAGTCCTCCTCGCGGATGATGACGTCCTGGGAGACGTCGACCAGACGACGGGTGAGGTAACCCGAGTCGGCGGTACGCAGAGCGGTGTCCGCCAGACCCTTACGGGCACCGTGCGTGGAGATGAAGTACTCCAGCACGGACAGGCCCTCACGGAACGACGCCTTGATCGGACGCGGGATCGTCTCGTTCTTCGCGTTCGACACCAGACCACGCATACCGGCGATCTGACGCATCTGCATCATGTTGCCTCGTGCACCCGAGTTCACCATCATGAAGATCGGGTTGGTCTTCGGGAAGTTGTCGTTCATCGCCTCGGCGACCTCGTTGGTCGCCTTGGTCCAGATCGCGATGAGCTCCTGCGTGCGCTCGTCCTTGGTGATCAGACCGCGCTCGTACTGCTTCTGGACCTTCTCGTCCTGCGCCTCGTAGCCCTTGACGATCTCCTTCTTCGCCTCGGGAACGACGACGTCGGAGATGGCCACGGTGACACCGGAACGGGTCGCCCAGAAGAAGCCGGACGCCTTCAGGTTGTCGAGCGTCGCCGCCACGATGACCTTCGGGTAGCGCTCGGCGAGGTCGTTGACGATCTCCGAGAGCTGCTTCTTGCCGACCTCGTAGTCGACGAACGGGTAGTCCTCGGGCAGCAGTTCGTTGAAGAGCGCACGGCCCAGGGTGGTGTTCAGCCGGAAGCTGTCACCCTGCTGCCACTCGGGCTCGCCCTCCTCACGCGCCGGCGGGGTCCAGCCACGCGGCGGGATGGTGCCGACCGGGAAGCGGACGTCGATCCTCGACTGGAGCGACAGCTCGCCCGCGTCGAAGGCCATGATCGCCTCGGCGACCGAGGCGAAGGAACGGCCCTCGCCCTTGAGGTCGCGCATCTCGCCGTCGGTGGTGAGGAAGAACAGACCGAGGACCATGTCCTGGGTCGGCATCGTCACCGGACGGCCGTCGGCCGGCTTGAGGATGTTGTTCGAGGACAGCATCAGGATGCGGGCCTCGGCCTGCGCCTCCGCGGACAGCGGCAGGTGCACGGCCATCTGGTCACCGTCGAAGTCCGCGTTGAACGCGGTGCAGACGAGCGGGTGGATCTGAATGGCCTTGCCCTCGACCAGCTGCGGCTCGAAGGCCTGGATGCCGAGGCGGTGCAGCGTGGGCGCACGGTTCAGCAGAACCGGGTGCTCCGCGATGACCTCTTCCAGCACGTCGTACACGACCGTGCGGCCGCGCTCGACCATGCGCTTGGCGCTCTTGATGTTCTGCGCGTGGTTCAGGTCGACCAGGCGCTTCATCACGAACGGCTTGAACAGCTCCAGCGCCATCGCCTTCGGCAGACCGCACTGGTGCAGCTTCAGCTGCGGACCGACGACGATCACGGAACGCGCGGAATAGTCCACACGCTTACCGAGCAGGTTCTGACGGAAGCGACCCTGCTTACCCTTCAGCATGTCGCTGAGGGACTTCAGCGGGCGGTTACCGGGACCGGTGACCGGACGGCCGCGGCGGCCGTTGTCGAACAGCGCGTCGACGGCCTCCTGGAGCATGCGCTTCTCGTTGTTCACGATGATCTCGGGCGCACCGAGGTCGAGAAGCCGCTTCAGGCGGTTGTTCCGGTTGATCACACGGCGGTACAGGTCGTTCAGGTCGGAGGTCGCGAAGCGGCCACCGTCCAGCTGCACCATCGGGCGAAGGTCCGGCGGGATGACCGGGACGCAGTCCAGCACCATGCCCTTGGGGCTGTTGGACGTCTGCAGGAACGCGGAGACGACCTTCAGGCGCTTGAGCGCACGGGTCTTCTTCTGGCCCTTGCCGGTGCGGATGATCTCGCGGAGGCGCTCGGCCTCCTCGTCGAGGTCGAAGGACTCCAGGCGCTTCTGCAGCGCCGCGGCACCCATCGAACCGTCGAAGTACGTGCCGAAGCGGTCGCGCAGCTCGCGGTAGAGCAGCTCGTCGCCCTCCAGGTCCTGGACCTTGAGGTTCTTGAAGCGGTTCCACACCTCGTCGAGACGGTCGATCTCGCGCTGCGCGCGGTCACGCAGCTGCTTCATCTCGCGCTCGGCACCCTCGCGCACCTTGCGGCGCACGTCGGCCTTGGCGCCCTCGGCCTCCAGCTCGGCCAGGTCGGTCTCGAGCTTCTTGGCGCGGGCCTCCAGGTCGGCGTCGCGGCGCTGCTCGATCTGCTGGCGCTCGACGGAGACGTGGGCCTCCAGCGAGGGCAGGTCGCGGGTGCGGCGCTCCTCGTCGACGTACGTGATCATGTACGCCGCGAAGTAGATGACCTTCTCCAGGTCCTTCGGGGCGAGGTCGAGCAGGTAACCCAGCCGCGACGGAACGCCCTTGAAGTACCAGATGTGCGTCACGGGCGCGGCGAGCTCGATGTGGCCCATCCGCTCACGGCGCACCTTGGCGCGCGTCACCTCGACGCCGCAGCGCTCACAGATGATGCCCTTGAAGCGGACACGCTTGTACTTGCCGCAGTAGCACTCCCAGTCCCGGGTCGGACCGAAGATCTTCTCGCAGAAGAGT
Source organism: Streptomyces sp. NPDC007991 (assembly GCF_042958445.1). NCBI lineage: Bacteria > Bacillati > Actinomycetota > Actinomycetes > Kitasatosporales > Streptomycetaceae > Streptomyces > Streptomyces sp. NPDC007991. The sequence goes on along the minus strand of NZ_JBIBJD010000007.1, from coordinate 39,592 downwards.
CCGTCCTTTTCGGGCTTGAGCGTGCGGTAGTTGATGGTCTCGGGCTTCTTGACCTCGCCGTGGCTCCACTGACGGATGTCGTCAGCGGTAGCCAGACCGATCCGGAGCTCGTCGAAGAAGTTGACGTCGAGCACTATGCGTCAATCCCTCTCAGGGTTGTAAGTCTTTGGTCTGATACGGGGGTCCTGGGGCCGGCGGACCTTGGGTCTCCCAAGGCCCGCCGGACTCCCGTCAGACCTCTTCGACGCTGCTCGGCTCGCGCCGGGACAGGTCGATGCCGAGCTCCTCCGCAGCGCGGAAGACGTCCTCGTCGGTGTCACGCATCTCGATGGACATACCGTCGCTGGACAGCACCTCCACGTTCAGGCAGAGAGACTGCATCTCCTTGATGAGCACCTTGAAGGACTCGGGGATGCCGGGCTCGGGGATGTTCTCGCCCTTGACGATGGCCTCGTAGACCTTCACGCGGCCGGTCACGTCATCGGACTTGATGGTCAGCAGCTCCTGGAGGGCGTACGCGGCGCCGTAAGCCTCCAGCGCCCACACCTCCATCTCGCCGAAGCGCTGGCCACCGAACTGGGCCTTACCACCCAGCGGCTGCTGGGTGATCATCGAGTAGGGGCCGGTCGAACGGGCGTGCAGCTTGTCGTCGACCAGGTGGTGCAGCTTGAGGATGTACATGTAGCCGACCGAGATCGGCTCCGGGAACGGCTCACCGGAGCGGCCGTCGAACAGCCGCGCCTTGCCGGACGGGAGCACCATGCGCTCGCCGTCGCGGTTCGGGATGGTGTGCTCCAGCAGGCCGGCCAGCTCGTCCTCACGGGCGCCGTCGAAGACCGGCGTCGCGACGTTGGTCCGCGGCGGCACCTGGTCGGCGTCGATGGCCTGGAGGCGCTGCGCCCACTCGTCGGCGAGACCGGAGACGTCCCAGCCCTGGCTGGCGAGCCAGCCGAGGTGGATCTCCAGGACCTGCCCCGGGTTCATTCGGGACGGCACACCGAGCGGGTTGAGGATGATGTCGACCGGGGTGCCGTCCTCCAGGAACGGCATGTCCTCGATCGGCAGGATCTTCGAGATGACGCCCTTGTTGCCGTGCCGGCCGGCGAGCTTGTCACCGTCGGTGATCTTGCGCTTCTGCGCGACGTAGACGCGCACCAGCTGGTTCACACCGGGGGGAAGCTCGTCGCCCTCCTCGCGGTCGAAGACGCGCACACCGATGACCTTGCCGGTCTCGCCGTGCGGCACCTTCAGCGAGGTGTCACGGACCTCACGGGCCTTCTCACCGAAGATCGCGCGCAGCAGGCGCTCCTCGGGCGTCAGCTCGGTCTCACCCTTGGGCGTGACCTTGCCGACGAGGATGTCACCGGCGATGACCTCGGCACCGATGCGGATGATGCCGCGCTCGTCGAGGTCGGCGAGGACCTCCTCGGAGACGTTCGGGATGTCCCGGGTGATCTCCTCGGGGCCGAGCTTGGTGTCACGGGCGTCGACCTCGTGCTCCTCGATGTGGATCGAGGAGAGGACGTCGTCCTGCACGAGGCGCTGCGACAGGATGATCGCGTCCTCGTAGTTGTGACCCTCCCACGGCATGAACGCCACGAGCAGGTTCTTGCCCAGCGCCATCTCGCCCTGCTGGGTGGCCGGACCGTCGGCCAGGACCTGGCCCTCGATGATCCGGTCACCCTCGGCGACGATGACCTTCTGGTTGACCGAGGTGCCCTGGTTGGAGCGGGCGAACTTGGCCAGGCGGTACGTGATGTACGTGCCGTCGTCGTTGGCGGTGGTGATGTAGTCCGCGGAGACCTCCTGGACGACACCGGCCTTCTCGGCCTTGACCACGTCGCCGGCGTCGACCGCGGAGCGGTACTCCATGCCGGTGCCGACGAGCGGGGCCTCCGCCTGGATCAGCGGAACGGCCTGGCGCATCATGTTCGCGCCCATGAGGGCACGGTTGGCGTCGTCGTGCTCCAGGAAGGGGATCATGGCGGTCGCGACCGACACCATCTGGCGCGGCGAGACGTCCATGTAGTCCACGTCCTCGCCGCCGACGTAGTCGACCTCGCCGCCCTTACGGCGGACCAGCACGCGGGCCTCGGCGAAGCGGAGTTCGTCCGTCAGCGGCGCGTTGGCCTGCGCGATGACGAAGCGGTCCTCCTCGTCGGCGGTCAGGTAGTCGACGTCGTCGGTGACCTGGCCCTCGAACACCTTGCGGTACGGGGTCTCGACGAAACCGAACGCGTTGACCCGGCCGTAGGAGGCGAGCGAACCGATCAGACCGATGTTCGGGCCTTCAGGGGTCTCGATCGGGCACATGCGGCCGTAGTGCGAGGGGTGCACGTCACGGACCTCGAAGCCGGCCCGCTCACGGGACAGACCACCCGGGCCGAGCGCGGACAGACGCCGCTTGTGCGTCAGACCCGACAGCGGGTTGTTCTGGTCCATGAACTGGGACAGCTGGCTGGTGCCGAAGAACTCCTTGATGGAGGCGACGACCGGCCGGATGTTGATCAGGGTCTGCGGCGTGATCGCCTCGACGTCCTGGGTCGTCATCCGCTCGCGGACGACTCGCTCCATACGCGCCAGACCCGTACGGACCTGGTTCTGGATGAGCTCGCCGACGCTGCGCAGGCGGCGGTTGCCGAAGTGGTCGATGTCGTCGGTCTCGACGACGACGGACGTGCCGTTGTCCCCGACCGTCTCGGTCTCGCCGGCGTGCAGCTTCACCAGGTACTTGATCGTCGCGATGATGTCCTCGACGGTCAGGATCCCGGCGTCCAGCGGGGTGTCCGTGCCCAGCTTCTTGTTGACCTTGTAGCGGCCGACCTTGGCCAGGTCGTAGCGCTTGGGGTTGAAGTAGAGGTTCTCCAGCAGCGTCTGCGCCGCCTCACGCGTGGGGGGCTCGCCCGGGCGCAGCTTGCGGTAGATGTCGAGCAGCGCGTCGTCCTGGCCCTGGGTGTGGTCCTTCTCCAGGGTGGCGCGCATGGACTCGTACTCGCCGAACTCCTCGAGGATCTGCTCGGTGGTCCAGCCGAGCGCCTTGAGCAGGACGGTGACGGACTGCTTGCGCTTGCGGTCGATGCGGACACCGACCATGTCGCGCTTGTCGATCTCCATCTCCAGCCAGGCACCCCGGGACGGGATGATCTTGGCGGAGAAGATGTCCTTGTCGGACGTCTTGTCGATGGAGGAGTCGAAGTAGACACCGGGCGAACGGACCAGCTGCGACACCACGACACGCTCGGTGCCGTTGATGACGAAGGTGCCCTTGTTGGTCATGAGCGGGAAGTCGCCCATGAAGACCGTCTGGGACTTGATCTCACCGGTCTCGTTGTTGGTGAACTCGGCGGTGACGAAGAGCGGGGCCGCGTACGTGAAGTCGCGCTCCTTGCACTCGTCGATCGAGTTCTTCGGCGGCTCGAAGCGGTGGTCGCGGAAGGTCAGCGACATCGACCCGCTGAAGTCCTCGATCGGGGAGATCTCCTCGAAGATCTCCTCGAGCCCGGACTTGGTGGGGACGTCCTGACCGTTCTCGAGAGCCTCCTCGACCCGACTCTGCCAGGCGGTGTTGCCGAGCAGCCAGTCGAAGCTCTCGGTCTGCAGCGCGAGCAGGTTCGGAACCTCGAGAGGCTCCTTGATCTTTGCAAAAGAGATGCGCAGCGGGGCAGTGCTGGCGGCGTTGTTCGTATTCGCGGTCGAGGCGTTGCGCGAGGCGGCCAAGAGGGGGTCCTTCCGAGGGCTCGGACTCACTACGCGCGTACCGGCCCCTCTCCCGTACACGGAGACAAGCTGCGTCGGTCCGGCCTAACGGCCAGGTCAGACAGCTCTTGTCGTCGATGCTCGGGCGAGGGCAGACCCCTGGTGACGGGCAGGGGACAGCTAACAGGCAGCGCAAAGGGTCAGTGTAGCCACTTGGCACACTGATGTCCAGTCCGGGTTGTGAAACCCGTGTTGACCCTCGTTGTTCCACTCCTGCGACAAGGCGCTGCCCTCAACGCACGTTGATACTGCCCTCTTCGTCGCCGATCCATACCTCGGATTCGGATCCTTGTGACGACGCGTCCTGAGAATTGCGCGCTGCGTGCGGTTCGTCAAGGCCCCCTTGCCCGAACCGGGGCCGGCCCAGAGACACGACGAAGATCACCATACCCCCCGCCACTGAGGGTGCAAGCAACCGTGGCCGGACCCCGGAAACGCCGAAGAGCGACCACCCGGATGGATGATCGCTCTTCCGCGCTTACGCGTTACACGCCCGGCGGGACGTGTCGTGGATCCTGGCGGATCCGGGAGGTCTTACTTGACCTCGACGGAGGCACCGGCGCCCTCGAGGGACTCCTTCGCCTTGTCGGCGGCCTCCTTGTTGACCTTCTCCAGAACCGGCTTCGGCGCACCGTCGACCAGGTCCTTGGCCTCCTTCAGGCCCAGGGAGGTCAGCTCACGCACGACCTTGATGACCTGGATCTTCTTGTCGCCGGCACCGGTGAGGATGACGTCGAACTCGTCCTTCTCCGGCTCGGCCTCGGCGGCGGCGGCGCCACCGGCGCCACCGGCCATGACGACCGGGGCGGCCGCGGCGGCGGTGACGTCGAACTTGTCCTCGAACGCCTTCACGAACTCGGAGAGCTCGATGAGGGTCATCTCCTCGAACTGCGCGAGCAGGTCTTCCTGGCTGAGCTTCGCCATGATTGGCGGTCCTTCCACTAAATCGGCAGGTGCCGGATGTACATGTGAGGCGGGCGTACTACTGGCCCGCGACGGTCGCCGCGTTCAGGCAGCGGCGGCCGGGATGCGAGCCGAGTTACTCGGCACCGCCCTGCTCGTCCTGCTTGGCACGGAGCGCGTCCACGGTGCGGACGAGCTTCGACGGCAGCGCCTGGAAGACAGAGGCAGCCTGGGACTGCTTGCCCTTCATGGCACCGGCCAGCTTGGAGAGCAGAACCTCGCGGGACTCGAGGTCCGCAAGCTTCTTGATCTCATCGGCGGACAACGCCTTGCCGTCAAGGACGCCGCCCTTGATGACCAGGTTGGGGTTGTCCTTGGCGAAGTCACGGAGACCCTTCGCCGCCTCGACCGGGTCACCGGTCACGAAGGCGACGGCCGACGAACCCGTGAAGAGGTCGTCGATCGCGGTGATCCCGGCCTCGTTGGCCGCAATCTTGGTCAGCGTGTTCTTCGCCACACGGTAATGAGCGTTCCCACCGAGTGAACGACGCAGCTGCTGCAGCTGCGCCACGGTGAGACCGGTGTACGCAGTAACGACAGCGCCGTTGGAGTCGCGGAACCTGTCCCGCATCTCCTCGACGGCATCGACCTTGTCAGGCCTCGCCATGAGCCTCGGCCTCCTTCCGGGTGATTCGGACCGCGCGGACCCGAAGGAGGACTGGGAAAAACGAAACGCCCCGGCGCAGGGGCACGGGGCGCAGCTCGACCGTTCGTACGCACGCACGGGGCGGCGGACTACGGGAGCTTCTCCAAGTGTCACCTGCGCGGGCCGTCCGCCGTTCAGCGGATCCTTCGGCCACCGCGCCCTCGTCCGAGTGCGCGGTAAACGACCAGCGGTCTTTGGCTTCTGTAGGAGGGTACGGGAACGGATCGCTGTCAAGCAAATCCGCCCGTACGACGGATCAGCTCGCGACGAGTTCCTTCCGGCGACAGGTAGGGATGCGCTCAGGACGTACCGGCCTTCTTCCCCATCAGGTCCCCGAAGTCCCCGGTGTCGGACAACGGTGGCCGTTGGGCCCGGACCGGAACGCCGTAGTCGCCGTAGTGCGCGGTCTGGGTCATCAGGCCCGTGCTCATCCGCGCCTTCTCCACCTTCTTGACCAGCAGGTTCCGCTCGTCGATCCAGATGTCGACGGTCTCGGTGGTGACACCGGCCTCGGTGAGCTGTTTCCTCAGGGCGGTGTCGGTGACGTCCGCGGCGGCCACGGTGCCGGAGTAGCGCGTCGCGGGCCGGCCGCGCACCGACTCCTCGCCGGCCTTCCTGACGTCCCCGGAGGCCAGCAGGAGCTTCACGGACTGGTTCGGTGTGGTGCCGCGCATCTGGTCGCCGAGCTGGGCTCCGGAGCCCCCGGCCATGGCTTCCAGGTCCTCGTAGGCGTACCGGATCCAGCGTTTGCCGCCGGCCTGTTCGGCGAACTTCTCCCCCACGCGCGCGTAGTAGGCGTCGGGCAGGTAGCGGGCCTCCATGGAGGCGCTGCCGAGCCGGCGCATGGTGTCGGCCACGGTGCCACCGGTATACCTGATGCTGAGGGTGCCGGTGGTGCCGTCGCGCCAGCCGAGGGTGCCGTGGGCGGTCATGGACATCAGCGAGCCCATGATCGTCGTGGACTCGATGCGGGCGGAGCCGGCCCGCTGGGTGGCGCGCTCGGCGGTGCGCAGGGCCGCGACGGACCGGGCGTGCGCGGCGCGGTCGCCCTTGCCTGGGTCGTCGGAGGAGTCCGGGGAGGTGCAGGCGGCCACCCCCGCCAGCGCGCTCGCCACCGCGAGCACCAGGCCCACGCCGCGCACGGTCGTGCCCTGCATACGTCCCCCCGTTCGCATCCGGTTCCCGCACGTTAACCCAGGCCACCGGCGTACGTACCGGAAAAAGGGAACGGGCCCCGCACCTGTGAGAGGTGCGGGGCCCGTGACCGGTTGCGTGAGCCGTCAGACTCAGACCGCGGCCGGGTCCTCCTCGACGAGGAGGTTGCGGGTGCGGTTCGGGTCGACCGGGATGCCGGGGCCCATCGTGGTGGTGATGGCGGCCTTCTTGATGTACCGGCCCTTGGCGGCGGACGGCTTCAGACGGAGGATCTCCTCCAGCGCGGCGCCGTAGTTCTCCACCAGCTTGGTGTCGTCGAAGGACGACTTGCCGATGATGAAGTGCAGGTTCGCGTGCTTGTCCACACGGAACTCGATCTTGCCGCCCTTGATCTCGGTCACGGCCTTGGCCACGTCCGGGGTCACGGTGCCGGTCTTCGGGTTCGGCATCAGACCACGCGGACCGAGCACGCGGCCGAGGCGGCCGACCTTGCCCATGAGGTCCGGGGTGGCGACGACGGCGTCGAAGTCCAGGCGGCCCTTCGAGACCTCGTCGATCAGTTCGTCGGAGCCGACGATGTCGGCGCCCGCGGCCTCCGCGGCCGCAGCACGGTCACCGGTCGCGAAGACCAGGACCCGGGCAGTCTTGCCGGTGCCGTGCGGCAGGTTCACGGTGCCACGGACCATCTGGTCGGCCTTGCGCGGGTCGACACCCAGACGGAAGGCGACCTCGACGGTGCCGTCGAACTTGGTCGTGGAGGTCTCCTTGGCGAGACGGACGGCCTCGAGCGGGGCGTAGAGCTTCTCCCGGTCGACCTTGGCGTCCGCAGCGCGAAGGGACTTGCTGCGCTTGCTCACTACTGCTCCTGTGGATTCTTAGGAGTCGTGGTCCGGGCCGAGCAGGCCCCGCCACTTCTGCTGATGGGGTTGGGGCTCAGCCCTCGACCGTGACGCCCATGGAACGGGCGGTGCCGGCGATGATCTTCTCGGCGGCGTCCAGGTCGTTGACGTTGAGGTCGGGCATCTTGGTGGTCGCGATCTCGCGGACCTGGTCACGCGTGATCTTCGCGACCTTGGTCTTGTGCGGCTCGCTGGAGCCCTTCGCCACGCCCGCGGCCTTGAGGATCATCTTCGCGGCCGGCGGGGTCTTGGTGATGAAGGTGAAGGAACGGTCCTCGTAGACCGTGATCTCCACCGGCACGACCCAGCCACGCTGCGACTCGGTCGCGGCGTTGTAGGCCTTGCAGAACTCCATGATGTTGACGCCGTGCTGGCCCAGCGCGGGGCCGACCGGCGGAGCCGGGTTGGCGGCACCGGCCTGGATCTGGAGCTTGATGAGCCCCGTGACCTTCTTCTTCTTGGGAGGCATGTGCTCTCTCCGGGTCCTAGTGAGAGTTTTCCAGCCTCCGAACCGGATCAGCCGGATGGAGGCATACCGCACAACGATAACGGGTATCTATGCGCGGCCAAAAACCGAGCAGGTCAGGCGGACTCCAGGAGCCCGTCTGACCTGCTCGGAAGCCGGGGTGGTGCTAGTTCTTCTGGATCTGGTCGAAGGAGAGCTCGACCGGCGTCTCGCGGCCGAAGATCTCCACGAGGCCCTTGACCTTCTTCGAGTCCGGGTTGATCTCGTTGATGGTCGCCTGCAGCGTGGCGAACGGGCCGTCGGTGACGGTGACCGAGTCGCCGACCTCGAAGTCCAGCACCTGGACCTCGACCTTGCGCTGCGGAGCCGGCTTGCCCTCGGCCTCGGCGGCCTCGCGGGCGGCCTTCTCCTCGGCCTCCGGGGCGAGCATCTTGACGATCTCGTCCAGCGTCAGCGGGTACGGGTCGTAGGCGTTGCCCACGAAGCCGGTGACGCCCGGGGTGTTGCGGACGACGCCCCAGGACTCGTTCGTCAGGTCCATGCGGACCAGGACATAGCCCGGGAGCTTGTTCTGCTTGATCGTCTTGCGGTCGCCGTTCTTGATCTGGACGACCTCTTCCTGCGGCACCTCGGCCTGGAAGATGTAGTCCTCGACGTTCAGCGAGACGGCGCGCTGCTCCAGGTTGGTCTTCACGCGGTTCTCGTAGCCGGCGTAGGTGTGGATGACGTACCACTCGCCGGGCAGGACCCGCAGTTCCTCGCGGAGCTTCTCGATCGGGTCGCGGTCGTCCTCGGGCTCTTCCTCGGCCTCGTCCGCGACCTCTTCGCCGGTCTCGGTCTCCGCCTCGGCGGCGTCGTCGTCCGCGACGGCGTCGGCAGCCTCGACCTCGGCGGAGGTCTCGGTGTCCTCGCTGTCCGCGCCCTCGACGGTGTCGAGCTCGTCCTCGACGGACTCGACAGGCTCGATGGCGTCGTTCACGTTCGGGTCAGACACGGTGGCTGCTTCTTCCTGGATACATGGGGGTGGAACATGCGAAAGGAGCGCCGGGTACCTCGGCGCTCTTCGCTGGCGGCTCAGCCGAACACGTACTTGGCGGCGTGGCTGAGTCCATAGTCAATCACGGTGACCAGGCCGATCATGATGACCACGAAGATGATCACCACGGTCGTGTATGTCGTCAGCTGGTTGCGGGTCGGCCAGACGACCTTGCGCAACTCCGCGACGATCTGGCGGTAGAAGAGGGCGAGCCGCTTCAGCGGGCCCTTCTTTCCGCGCTTGCCGCCCTTGCGGGTCTTCTTGGACTCCGGCGCCTCATCCTGGGCATCAGGCATGTCGATGGAGCCCACGGCGTCCGTCACTCGTCCTCACCTGATTCCGGGTCGTGGCCGTGCCGCGCCCGGTCTGAGCCGCACGGCGGTGCATTGCTGTACGTACATGCGCACACATCCTGGCGAAGGTGTGTGTAGCAGGGCCGGAGGGACTTGAACCCCCAACCGCTGGTTTTGGAGACCAGTGCTCTACCAATTGAGCTACGACCCTTTGTGTGTCCCCCAACGTACCGCATCCGTCCGGATGCTTGGTGTGCACCGAACGGGCGCGGCCTGCGAGAGGCCAACGAGGTGAGAGTGTACGTGGTCTGCGGCCGGTCGTCGAACAGAAAGGGCTCCGGCAAGGCCTTGTTGGCGGAAGATCGCCTGCGGAGCGGGGAGCGGACGGGCGGGCTCCGGGTGAAGATCGCCCAGGCCGCACGGCCGGTCCGGACTGTTGTCCAGGGGTTTGCCCGGCGTTGTTCAGTCTGTGAAACCCCCGTGCCGCGCACGTTTCCAGTCTGAAACGATGGGGCGCATGAGCGCTGCAACCCCTCCCACCGAGCGCCGGGTCTCCGCCCGAGTCGGCGCGATCTCCGAGTCCGCCACCCTCGCCGTGGACGCCAAGGCCAAGGCCCTCAAGGCCGCAGGGCGGCCGGTGATCGGCTTCGGCGCCGGTGAACCCGACTTCCCGACTCCGGACTACATCGTCGAGGCCGCGATCGAGGCCTGCAAGAACCCCAAGTTCCACCGCTACACGCCGGCCGGCGGTCTGCCCGAGCTGAAGGCCGCGATCGCCGCGAAGACGCTGCGCGACTCCGGACTCGAGGTCGACGCGTCGCAGATCCTCGTCACCAACGGCGGCAAGCAGGCCATCTACGAGGCCTTCGCCGCGATCCTCGACCCGGGCGACGAGGTCATCGTGCCCGCGCCCTACTGGACGACGTACCCGGAGTCGATCCGGCTGGCCGGGGGTGTCCCGGTGGAGGTCGTCGCCGACGAGACGACCGGCTACCGGGTGACCGTCGAGCAGCTGGAGGCGGCCCGTACGGAGAAGACGAAGGTCGTCCTGTTCGTCTCGCCGTCGAACCCGACCGGCGCGGTCTACAGCGAGCAGGAGACCGAGGCGATCGGCCGCTGGGCCGTCGAGCACGGTCTGTGGGTGATGACGGACGAGATCTACGAGCACCTGGTCTACGGCGACGCCTCGGCCGTGTCGCTGCCGGCGGTGCTGCCCGAGCTGCGCGACAAGTGCGTCGTGGTGAACGGTGTCGCGAAGACGTACGCGATGACCGGCTGGCGGGTCGGGTGGATCATCGGTCCGAAGGACGTGGTCAAGGCCGCGACGAACCTCCAGTCGCACGCCACGTCGAACGTGTCCAACGTCGCCCAGGCCGCCGCGCTGGCCGCCGTCTCCGGTGATCTGGTCGCCGTCGAGAAGATGCGCGAGGCCTTCGACCGGCGCCGCAAGACCATCGTGCGGATGCTGAACGAGATCGACGGTGTGGTGTGCCCGGAGCCGGAGGGCGCGTTCTACGCGTACCCGTCGGTGAAGGCGCTGGTCGGCAAGGAGATCCGGGGCCGACGGCCCAAGGACACGGTCGAGCTGGCCGCGCTGATCCTGGAGGAGGCCGAGGTCGCGGTGGTGCCGGGTGAGGCGTTCGGTACGCCCGGGTATCTGCGGCTGTCGTACGCGCTGGGTGACGAGGATCTCGTCGAGGGCGTGAGCCGGATGCAGAAGCTGCTGGCGGAGGCCAAGGACTGACGTCCGCCGCGTCGGCCCCCCGGCCTGGGGCACATACCGAATTCGGTATGTGCCCCATTTGTTTGTGCGAGCAAGACCACTAAAGGGGAAACGGCTTCCGGGACGGCTGGGGCGTACGGCAGGATCCTGGAATGGAGCGTGTACGTGATGTCTCTGAGCTGCCGAAAGCCCATCTGCACCTGCACTTCACCGGGTCGATGCGGCCCACGACCGTGCTGGAACTGGCCGACAAGCACGGGGTGCGTCTTCCTGACGCGCTGACCGATGCGCTGAGCGGCGGGGAGCCGCCGAGACTGCGGGCGACGGACGAGCGGGGCTGGTTCCGCTTTCAGCGGCTGTACGACGCGGCGCGCTCGTGTCTGCGGGAGCCGGAGGACATCCAGCGGCTGGTGCGGGAAGCGGCGGAGGAGGATCTGCGGGACGGGTCGGGGTGGCTGGAGATCCAGGTCGATCCGACGTCGTACGCGCCGCGGCTGGGCGGGCTGATCCCGGCGCTGGAGATCATCCTGGACGCGGTGGAGACGACGTCGCGGGAGACCGGGCTCGGGATGCGGGTGCTGGTCGCGGCGAACCGGATGAAGCATCCGCTGGACGCGCGCACCCTGGCGCGGCTGGCGGTGCGGTACGCGGACCGGGGGGTCGTCGGGTTCGGGCTGTCGAACGACGAGCGGCGGGGCATGGCGCGGGACTTCGACCGGGCGTTCGCGATCGCCCGGGAGGCCGGGCTGCTGTCGGCGCCGCACGGGGGTGAGCTGGCGGGGGCGTCGTCGGTGCGGGACTGTCTGGACGACCTGGGGGCGAACCGGGTGGGGCACGGGGTACGGGCGGCGGAGCACCCGGGGCTGCTGCGGCGGTTGGCCGAGCGGGGCGTGACGTGTGAGGTGTGCCCGGCGTCGAACGTGGCGCTGGGGGTGTACGAGAAGCCGGAGGACGTGCCGCTGCGGACGTTGTTCGAGGCGGGGGTCCCGATGGCGCTGGGCGCGGACGACCCGTTGCTGTTCGGGTCGCGTCTTGCCGCGCAGTACGAGATCGCGCGGCGGCATCACGGGTTCACGGACGAGGAACTGGCGGAGGTGGCGCGGCAGTCGGTACGGGGGTCGGCGGCGCCGGAGGATGTGAAGGCGAAGCTGCTGGCCGGGGTGGACGACTGGTTGGGGTCGTAGCGCCTGCGGGTGGCTTGTGGGTCGGGGCCGCGGCGGGGGGTGTCCGTCCTCGGAACGGCGCGATGGGGTCGGACGCCGACTGACTGTCCGTTGACGCGCCAACCGCTGCGGGCGGACACCCCCGACACGTCCCCTTCGCGCCGTCGGCGACTCGCGGGTGCGTCGTGGTTGCCCCGGCTGCGGGCAGTCGTGCCTCCCCCGTACCTAAAGGGCCTGGGTGGTATCGCCAGGCGGCACGGGTGGGCGCGTGCCTACAGGCTCACTCCCACCGTCACCGGTTCGTTCACCAGCGTGATTCCGAAGGCCTCGCGGACCCCGGCCACCACCTCGCGGGCCAGGGCGAGCAGGTCCTCCGTGGTCGCCGTGCCCCGGTTGGTCAGGGCCAGGGTGTGCTTCGTGGAGATGCGGGCCGGTCCGTCGCCGTACCCCTTCGTGAAGCCCGCCTTGTCGATCAGCCAGGCCGCGGAGGTCTTGGTGCGGCCCTCCCCCGCGGGATACGCCGGCGGCTCGACACCCTCGCCGAGCCGCTCACGCACGCGTGCGCGGAACGTCGCGAAGTCGGCGTCCATGAGGATCGGGTTGGTGAAGAAAGAGCCCGCCGACCAGGTGTCGTGGTCCTCGGGGTCCAGGACCATGCCCTTGCCGGCGCGCAGCTTGAGCACGGTGTCGCGGGCCGAGGCGAGCGGGACGCGGTCGCCGGCTTCGACACCGAGGGCCCGGGCCGTCTCGGCGTACCTCAGGGGCGCGGAGAGGCCGTCGGCGTCCTCCAGAGCGAAGCGGACGCGCAGGACCACGTAGCGCTCCGGGTCGGACTTGAAACGGCTGTGGCGGTAGGAGAAGGCACAGTCCTCGTTGGCCAGCGTGACCGTCTCGCCGGTCCGGCGGTCGTAGGCGACGACCTCCGTGATCGTGGAGGAGACCTCCTGGCCGTACGCCCCGACGTTCTGGATGGGGGTCGCGCCCGCCGAGCCGGGGATGCCGGCCAGGCACTCGATGCCGGCCAGGCCCGCCTCCACGGTGCGGGCGACGGCGTCGGTCCACACCTCGCCTGCGGCCAGCTCCAGTCTCGTGCCGTCGAGGGAGTAGCCCTTGGTGGCGATGACGAGGGCGGTGCCCTCGAAGCCCTTGTCGCCGATGACCAGGTTCGAGCCGCCGCCGATGAGGAGCAGCGGGGTGACCGTCTCGTCGGCCTCCCGGACGACGGCGATCACCTCGTCGTCCGTCGTCGCGGTGACCAGCCGGGTCGCGGGGCCGCCCAGCCGGAAGGTGGTCAGTGGGGCGAGGGGGGCGTCGTGGAGTTCCTGCACGGGCTCAAGAGTACGAGACGGCACTGACACGCTCCGGCACGCGTGCGTGCGGACCCCGCCCGGGAGACGAGGGCCGCACGCGCGCGTGGTGTCGTTCAGGGCAGGCGGCGCATCGCCTCCGGCCAGGAGAGCGGGAGGTCGTCGCCGCTCGCCCGCCATGTGGTGAAGCTCGCGTCCTTCATCTGCGGGGCGAGGCCCCGGGCCGCGGGTCCGTGGGCGCCCGCGGCGACGAAGTCCTGCTGTGCGGCCTTCGACTCCCAGACTGACAGCGTCGGCCGCGGGGCGGAGTGTGGGAGACGGTCCAGGGAAGGGTGGGCATGGCCGCTCCTCCTTCGGGTCGTCGGGGTCAGCGGGACGCGGTCTCCAGCACGGGTGCCGGTTCCGCCTGGGCGGCCTGCGGCTCGGTGCGTCGCCGGGTCGGGATCAGCAGGGCCGAGGCGCCCGCGAGGGCGACCACCGCGGAGCCCGTCACCAGAGCCGGACGCATGCCGTCGACGAAGGTCTGGCCGGTCTCGTAGCCGCCCCGTGCGGCGAAGATCGACGACATGACGGCGATGCCGAGCGCTCCGCCCACCTCGCGCAGGGCGTTGTTGGCGCCGGAGGCGATGCCCTGCTCCGAGGGCCGGACGCTGGACATCACCAGGTGCGAGGCGGGCGCGAAGAACAGGGCCATGCCGATGCCGCTGAGGATCAGGGCGGGCAGCTGGGCGGCGTAGGAGGCGTCCGCCGTGGCCACGACCGACATGTAGCCGAGGCCCAGGGCCTGGAAGAACAGGCCCGCGGCGACGACCGGGCGGCCGCCGACGCGGTCGGCGAGGATGCCGGCGATCGGGGCGACCAGCATCGGCATGCCGGTCCAGGGCAGCATCCTGAGGCCCGCCTCGGTGGGCGAGTAGCCGAGGACGCCCTGCATGTACTGGCTGAGCAGGAAGATCGAGCCGAACATGCCGAGGAACATCAGCAGGCTCGCCGCGTTGATGCCGGAGAAGGCCCGGGAGCGGAAGAGCCGCATCGGGAGCATGGGGTTGGCGGCGCGCGTGCTGTACAGGACGAAGCCGGTGAGGAGCGCGGAGCCCGCGAACAGGCCCGTCAGGACCATCGAGCCGGTCCAGCCGTCGACGGGGCCGCGGACCAGGCCGTAGACGATGCCGAAGAGGCCGCCGCTGGCGAGCAGGGTGCCGGGTATGTCGAGCGGGGCGCCGGTGCCGTGGGACTCGGCGAGGCGGAGGCGGGCGAGGGGCAGCAGGGCCAGACCGAGCGGGACGTTCAGCCAGAAGATCCACTGCCAGGAGATGTGCTCGGTGAGGGTGCCGCCGACCAGCGGTCCCGAGGCCACGGCGAGTCCGTTGACGGCTCCCCAGATGCCGTATGCCATGCCCCGCTTGGCCGCGGGCACGGCCGCGGTGAGCAGGGTGAGCGTCAGCGGCATCATCACCGCCGCGCCGGCTCCCTGTATCGCGCGGGCGGCGATGAGGGAGTCGATGCCGGGCGCCAGGGCCGCCGCGGCGGAGGCGCCGGTGAAGACGGCGAGCCCGGCGGTGAAGAGCCGGCGGCGGCCGAACCGGTCGCCGAGGGCCGCGCCGAACATCAGCAGGACGGCGAAGGTGAGCGTGTAGGCGCTCACGGTCCATTCCAGATCGTGCAGTCCCCCGCCGAGGTCCTCCCGGATGGAGGGCAGGGCCGTGGTCACGACGAGGTTGTCGAGGGCCGCCATGAATCCGGCGACGCTGGTGATGACGAGGGCCCAGGCGGCTCCCCCGCGGCGTGCGGTCTGCTGTGACATCTCTCCCCCTGAGAGGTGAACGGTTGATTACTTAGTTATCGATTACTAACTTTCGCGCTCAGGAAAATGCGCGCCCGTGCGCCTTCCCCGTCATTTCTCCAGCCGGCCCGTGCCCCTCGCCGCCGGGTACAGCCCCTCCCAGACGCGGTGCTCGGGAGGGAAGCCCATGCCCACCAGGCAGTTGATGAGCATCCCGTGGGCCAGGAAGGTCGTCGTCTCGCCGACGTCGGCGCCCAGCGGCACATGGACGGTGTCCCACAGTCGCATCCAGCCGGCGCGGACCGTCTCGCCGAACTCGCGGTCGCCCTCCTGCTCGGCGGCCGCCACGGCGACGTACATCTGCATCTGCATCATCAGCCGCTCGGGCCGCTCCGCGATGACCTTGGTGTACGCGTTCGCCATGGCGTGCAGGGCCTCTTCGCCCTCCAGACCGTCGGCGGCCTCCGCGAAAGTCTGGATCGTGTCCTCGACACACCGCTCGGCCACCGCCAGGAAGATCGCCTTCTTGCCCGGGAAGAGCCGGAAGAGATAGGGCTGCGAGACCCCGACCCGCCGGGCGATCGCCTCGGTCGAGGTGCCGTGGTAGCCACCGCGCGCGAACTCGGTCGTCGCCGCACGGATGACGCTCTCGCGCCTCTCCTCCGCACTCATCCTGACCATGCAAGTAAGTTAGTACTTAATCACTAATTGCGTCAAGCGGGTGTCGGCAACCCCCTACGGGTAAGGGGCGCCTCGCCATGGAGAGCGCCCCTTACTCACTTGCCTGTCGTCTCAGGCCAGCCGCACGACCGCGCGCGACATGCCGAGCACCTTCTGCCCCGCGCTCGTCGCCGTGAGGTCCACGCGGACGGTGTTGTCGTCGAGCTTGGCCGCGACCTTGCCGCTGACCTCGATCACAGCGCCCTGGTCGTCGTTCGCCACGACGACGGGCTTGGTGAAGCGGACGCCGTACTCGACGACCGCGCCCGGGTCGCCGGTCCAGTCGGTGACCACGCGGATCGCCTCGGCCATGGTGAACATGCCGTGGGCGATGACGTCCGGCAGGCCGACTTCCTTGGCGAACTTCTCGTTCCAGTGGATGGGGTTGAAGTCGCCGGAGGCACCCGCGTACCGGACGAGGGTCGCGCGGGTCACCGGGAAGGTCTGCGCGGGCAGTTCGGTGCCGACCTCGACGTCCGAGTAGGAGATCTTCGCCGTCATGGGATCGCTCACGCCTCCTCGGCCCCGCGGGCCACGAGCTTGGTCCAGGCGGTCACGACGTGCTCGCCGGCCTCGTCGTGGACCTCGCCGCGGATGTCCAGGATGTCGTTGCCCGCCATGGACTTGATCGCCTCGATGGTGGAGGTGACCGTGAGCCGGTCGCCGGCGCGGACCGGACGGCGGTAGGCGAACTTCTGGTCGCCGTGCACCACTCGGCTGTAGTCAAGGCCGAGCTGGGGGTCCTGGACGACCTGCCCGGCGGCCTTGAAGGTGATCGAGAAGACGAAGGTCGGCGGCGCGATCACATCGGGGTGGCCGAGCGCCTTGGCGGCCTCCGCGTCCGTGTACGCCGGGTTGGCGTCCCCGACCGCCTCGGCGAACTCACGGATCTTCTCCCGGCCCACCTCGTAGGGCTCGGTGGGCGGGTACGTCCGCCCCACGAAGGACTGGTCGAGCGCCATGGCCCGGCACCTCCTGGTTCCGCTACTGCACGATACGGGTCATTTACTGAACGATACGGGTCGTTCAACGACGCGAGGCCGCCCCCGATCACTCGGGAACGGCCTCGCGTACGAGCCTGATTTATCGCGTTTCGCGGTGCGCGGTGTGCGCGTTGCAACGCGGGCAGTGCTTCTTCATCTCAAGACGGTCCGGGTTGTTACGCCGGTTCTTCTTGGTGATGTAGTTCCGCTCCTTGCACTCCACGCAGGCCAGCGTGATCTTCGGGCGGACGTCGGTGGCAGCCACGTGAGTGCTCCTAAGACGAACGGATGGACTGTTTAACGCAAGAAGAGTAGCCGATCGAAGGACCGACCCCACAATCGGCTACTGTCAGTAGCGGTGACCGGACTTGAACCGGTGACACAGCGATTATGAGCCGCTTGCTCTACCGACTGAGCTACACCGCTTTGATGTGGCCCGGCCCCGCCTCGCGACGGGAACCAGTCACACCAGAGCCCCAAAACGGAATCGAACCGTTGACCTTCTCCTTACCATGGAGACGCTCTGCCGACTGAGCTATTGGGGCGAGCGATGAAGACATTACACGCTCCGCCGCCGTTCGCCCAAATCCGTTTCGGGGTACCCGGCCGGGCCGCACCACCGTCCGCACAGCGGCCTCGTACGCGCCTGTCGTTCCGGTCTCCGGCCGTACGGCGGACCACGCCGGTACGACTATTGCGCTCCTCCCCGCGACGGGCGGGAGGCCGTCCTAGGCTCGACTCACTCTGAGTGATCATGCGTCCTCGCGTGCGCAGCCGAGCCCCAGGAGCGCGATGCCCGACAGCCAGCCGCAGCCGCCGCCCCCGTCGTCCTCGCCGGGTCCTGCCGACCCGTCGTCACTGCTGCTGTGCGGGGCGCGGCTCACCGACGGCCGGATCGTGGACGTCCGGCTGGTCGGCGGGCGTATCGAGGCGGTCGGCACGGCCGGCAGCCTGACGGCGGGCGGCACGCGTGCGTGCGGGGCGCGCGTGGATCTCGGTGGCTATCTGCTGCTGCCGGCCCCGGCCGAGCCGCACGCCCACGCCGACACGGCGCTGTCGGCCGACACCCAGGGACCGGTCTCGTACGAGCCCCGGGACGTCCAGCGCCGGGCGACCGAGGCCGCGCTGCTCCAGCTCGGGCACGGGGCGACGGCCGTGCGGGCCCACGTGCGCGTGGGGGACGTCCAGGGGCTGGGCGCGCTGGCGGCCGTGCTGCGGGCGCGGCGGGCGCTGCGGGGGCTGGCCGAGCTGACGACGGTGGCGATGCCGCGGGTGCTGACCGGGGTGGCCGGGGCGGACGGGCTGGCGGTGCTGCGGGACGCGGTGAAGATGGGCGCCTCGGTGGTGGGCGGCAGGCCGGATCTCGACCCGGATCCGACGGGGTACGTGGAGGCGGTCCTGGAGGTGGCCTCCGAGCACGGCTGTCCCGTCGACCTGCACACGGACGCCGGGGACCCGGCGCGGCTGGCCCGGCTCGCGGCGATGGCGGGCGGACTGCGTCCCGGGGTGACCCTCAGCCCGTGCGGCGATCTCGGCCGGCTGCCCTCCGAGGTGGCCTCGCGGACCGCGGACCAACTGGCGGCGGCCGGGGTGCGGGTGGTGTGTCTGCCACAGGGCGGCTGCGGTGGCGTGGACCGGCGGGGCGCGGCTCCGGTGCGGCTGCTGCGCGCGGCCGGGGTGCGGGTGGCCGCCGGGAGCGGGGCACTGCGGGACGTGTCGAACCCCGTGGGGCGCGGCGACCCGCTGGAGGCGGCTTTCCTGCTGGCCTCGCGCTACGGCCTGTCGCCCGAGGAGGCGTACGACGCGGTGAGCGGGTCGGCGCGGGCGGTGCTGGGGCTGCCGGAGGTGCGGGTGGAGGCGGGTTTCCCGGCCGAGTTGCTCGCGGTGCGGGGGGACGGTCTCGCCGGGGCGCTGTCACTGGCGTACAGCCGGGTGGTGGTGCACCGGGGGCGCGTGGTGGCGCGGACCAGCGCGGTGCGCGAGTACAGCAGTTCGGCGGCTTCGGCGGACCTGGGGCTGCCGCGACAGGGGCGGGGGCAGTTGTCGTAGGCCGTGGTGGGGACCCCGGGTGGGCTTCGGGTCCTGGGGCCTGTGGCGGGCGGGGCCTCGCGGCGCAGGGCCCGCGGCGGACGGGGGCTCGGGGTGGGCCGTAGGGGCGTGACGTAGGGGCGTGGCCGCTCGGCGGGGCTCAAGGGTGCGGCGGACGGTGCTGTCGGGGCGTACGGTCGAAGGCATGCGTACTGTCATCGCTGGTGGTCATGGTCAGATCGCGTTGCGGCTGGAGCGGTTGCTCGCCGCGCGCGGGGACGAGGTCGCGGGGATCATCCGCAAGGCCGAACAGGCCGACGATCTGCGGGCGGCCGGTGCCGAACCGGTCGTGCTCGACCTGGAGTCGGCGTCCGTGGACGAGGTCGCGGAGCGGCTGCGGGGGGCCGACGCGGCGGTGTTCGCGGCGGGCGCGGGCCCGGGCAGCGGGGCGGCCCGCAAGGACACGGTGGACAAGGCCGCGGCGGTTCTCTTCGCGGACGCGGCGGTGCAGGCGGGCGTACGGCGCTTCGTGATCGTGTCGTCCATGGGCGCCGACCCGCGGCACCAGGGAGACGAGATCTTCGACGTGTACCTGCGGGCCAAGGGCGAGGCGGACGCGTACGTGAGCGGGCTGGACGCCCTGGACTGGACGATCCTGCGCCCCGGTCAGCTCACCGACGACGCCGGCACCGGCCTGGTACGCCTGGAGGCGCACACGGGCCGCGGGCCGATCCCGCGTGACGACGTGGCCGCCGTGCTGGCGGAGCTGGTCGACACGCCCGCGACGGCCGGCCTCACGCTGGAGCTGATCAGCGGACCGGCTCCGGTGTCCGTGGCGGTGAAGTCCGTGGCGGGGAACTGACGCCGCCGGGAACCCGCCCTCAGAACAAGGGCAGTTGGCCCGGGAAGTCGGGTACCGCGTAGCCGTCCAGGGAGGGCTGTTCGGGGCCGGGCCTCGCCTGGCGGCGGGAGCCCGGACATGAGGTGAGTTCCCCGTGTTCCCGGGCGCCGGGCGGGTCGTGGCGCGCGTACCGCCCGGCGACGACGGCGATCTCGCGACGGCACTCGGGGCAGGTTCTGCGACGGGAGGGCATGGGGCCAGTGTGCCGCGCGGGCGGCCACCACTGCGATTGCTCAAGTCAATCAATTGGCTTGGCTTCGAACGGGTCGTGCTGTCCCTGACGCCCGCCCCCTATGAAGGCCGGCCATGTCCCAAGCCCTTCCCCGAACCGTCGACGACGGGAGGCACCGCCGCACCGCGGGCGAACGCCGTCGTGGCGGTCCTGGCCTTCGGCGGGATCGTGGTCTCACTGATGCAGACCCTGGTGATCCCGATCGTCCCGGAACTCCCCCCGGCTGCTGAACGCGCCGGCGTCGGACACCGCCTGGGCCGTCACCGCCACCCACCCTGCTCGCCGCCGCCGTCGCCACCCCGATGACGGGCCGGCTCGGCGACACGTACGGCAAGCGGCGGATGCTTCTGAACTCGGTCCTGTACACGTCGCTGTAGTACTCCGCGATCACGACCAGTTGCCCATGCCCACTCCCCCTCGGCGCCGTTGCCAGTCAGCCACAGCTCAGCATCCGGAGCAAGAGTGATGCCGACCGATGGGTGGCCTCTGGGCGAGGGCGGCGGGGGCGACCACATGACGAAAGGCCCGTGACCTGCTGCGTTAGCAGGTCACGAGCCCTTCGTTCCCGTGTGGCGGCGCCAGGATTCGAACCTGGGAAGGCGAAGCCGGCAGATTTACAGTCTGCTCCCTTTGGCCGCTCGGGCACACCGCCGGGGTCGCTGCCCGTCGAACCGCCTTTTTCGGCGGCGCTCCGTGGCAACGACGTAAACAATACCTGATGCCGAGGGGTGCTTCGCCACCCGATTGATCGGCGCCCGTGGGGCGGGGGGTGGCTAGGCTTGTCCGGATGCGGCCCGGGATCTGAACAGGCCCGGCGGCCGCCCACGTACGTCGGTACGCACGATTCGCACCCCGATACAAGGAGCCACAGGACATGGCCGACTCCAGTTTCGACATCGTCTCGAAGGTCGAGCGGCAGGAGGTCGACAACGCACTCAACCAGGCCGCCAAGGAGATCTCGCAGCGCTACGACTTCAAGGGCGTGGGTGCCTCGATCTCGTGGTCCGGCGAGAACATCCTCATGGAGGCGAACTCCGAGGACCGGGTGAAGGCGATCCTCGACGTCTTCCAGTCCAAGCTGATCAAGCGTGGCATCTCGCTGAAGGCCCTGGACGCGGGCGAGCCCCAGCTCTCCGGCAAGGAGTACAAGATCTTCGCGTCGATCAAGGAAGGCATCTCCCAGGAGAACGCGAAGAAGGTGGCGAAGACCATCCGCGACGAGGGCCCCAAGGGCGTGAAGGCTCAGGTGCAGGGTGAGGAGCTGCGGGTCAGCTCCAAGAGCCGTGACGATCTTCAGGCCGTCATCAGCCTGCTGAAGGGCAAGGACTTCGACTTCGCCATGCAGTTCGTGAACTACCGGTAGGTCGGCCGGTCCTCGGGGCTCTTGGCCCGCACGGCCGGACTCCCGGCCTGCGCGGTGACGAGGAAGGGTGGGCACCTGCCGGGTGCCCACCCTTCTCGCCTGCCGTCTGCGGTCGGCAGGGGCCGGGAAGGGGAGGCGGCGTGGCATATACCCGCCGCGGGCGCGGTCAGTTGCGGGAGTTGCCGAACAGGAGGCGGTAGGCGATCAGGAGGACGAGCGATCCGCCGATCGCCGCTGCCCAGGTCGTGCCGTCGTAGAAGTCCTTGGTGATCGGGTGGTCCATCCAGCGGGCCGATATCCAGCCGCCGATGAACGCGCCCGCGATGCCGATCAGAGTCGTGCCGATGAGGCCGCCCGGGTCGCGCCCCGGCAGCAGGAACTTCGCGATGGCTCCGGCCAACAGTCCCAGGATGATCCAGCTGATGATGGTCATGCCGTGAACCTGCCCTTTCACGCTGTGCCCGCACTGCCCCGGCCATGTGATCTTGCTCCCGCACGGCCGTGATCGTGCGTCGTACGCCGGGCGTTCCGCGTGCGTCGTACTTGCCGCGCGCGTTCACGCCGTCTTGGTGGCAAGGACGCCCTGGCGGCGCCTGCCGGTTGCACCGATCAGTAGGGTGCGACGCATGACAGCCTCCACGCCCGGTCTGCGCCGCACTCTCGGCGTCGGGGACGCCGTCGTCGTCGGACTCGGCTCGATGGTGGGAGCCGGGATCTTCGCCGCCCTCGCGCCCGCGGCGCACGCGGCCGGCTCCGGACTGCTCCTCGGGCTCGCCGTCGCCGCCGTGGTCGCGTACTGCAACGCCATGTCGTCGGCACGCCTCGCCGCCCTGTATCCGGCCTCGGGCGGGACGTACGTGTACGGGCGTGAGCGGCTCGGGGAGTTCTGGGGGTATCTCGCGGGCTGGTCGTTCGTGGTCGGGAAGACGGCCTCCTGTGCGGCGATGGCGCTCACCGTGGGCGCCTACGTCTGGCCGGGGCAGGCGCACGCGGTGGCGGTCGCGGCCGTGGTGGCGCTGACCGCGGTGAACTACGGCGGTGTCCAGAAGTCCGCGTGGCTGACGCGGGGGATCGTGACGGTGGTCCTGGCTGTCCTCGCCGCGGTGGTGGTCGGGTGTCTGGTGTCGGGCGAGGCCGATGCGCGGCGGCTGGACATCGGGGCCTCGGGCGGCGTGGGCGGTGTCCTTCAGGCGGCCGGTCTGCTGTTCTTCGCGTTCGCCGGGTACGCCCGGATCGCGACCCTCGGTGAGGAGGTACGGGACCCGGCGCGCACCATTCCGCGGGCGATCCCGCTCGCGCTGGGCATCGCGCTGGTGGTGTATGCGGGTGTGGCGGTGTCTGTCCTTTCGGTGCTGGGGTCGGACGGTCTCGGCCAGGCGACGGCGCCGCTGGCCGACGCCGTGCGGGCGGCCGGGATGCCCTGGTTCGCGCCGGTGGTGCGGATCGGTGCGGCCGTGGCCGCGCTGGGGTCACTGCTCGCACTGATCCTGGGCGTTTCTCGCACGACGCTGGCCATGGCCCGGGACCGGCATCTGCCGGGCGCGCTGGCGGCCGTGCATCCGCGCTTCCAGGTGCCGCACCGGGCGGAGCTGGCGGTGGGCGCGGTGGTCGCGGTCCTGGCCGCCACGGTGGATGTGCGGGGCGCGATCGGGTTCTCCTCCTTCGGGGTGCTGGCGTACTACGCCGTGGCCAACGCGTCGGCCTGGACGCTGGATTCGGCGCCGACGGCACGGCTTGTGCCGGTGGTCGGGCTGCTCGGGTGCGCGGTGCTGGCGTTCTCGCTGCCGGGGGTTTCGGTGGTCGTGGGCGCGGGTGTGCTGGTGGTGGGGGCGGTTGCGTACGGAGTGCGGCGGGGGATGCGGGCGAGGGCTGGGAGGGAGTAGGGCTGCCCTCTTGGCTGTGTTCGCGGGCCTCTCAGCCGGTCGGCGGCCGGCTCGGGATGTGAAGTGCTACCGGGTGGGCGGGTGTTGTCGGCCTGGGCTGTCGCTCGTGTCGGCAACTGCTCGATCGCGGTCATGGGTTCATGATGCAGGCCGCCGCTGACAGCCGGGCGGGCCTGTGGATAACCCCGGGCCTGTGGACATCGGGCCGCGGTGCCCCGCCGTCAGCGCACCGCGAACGACTCGTTGGTCCGTACGATGTCGCGGCCCAGCGGGAGCAGCGAGACCGGGATGAGCTTGAAGTTGGCGACGCCGAGCGGGATGCCGATGATCGTGACGCACAGCGCGATGCCGGTGACGATGTGGCCGAGGGCCAGCCACCAGCCCGCCAGCACCAGCCACAGCACGTTACCGACGCAGGACGGCGCGCCCGCCTCGCGGCGCTCGACCGTTGTGTACCCGAAGGGCCACAACGCGTAGACGCCGATGCGGAAGGCCGCGATGCCGAACGGGATGCCGATGACGGTGATGCAGAGGAGCAGGCCCGCGGCCATGTAGCCGAGGAACAGCCAGAAGCCGCTCAGGACGAGCCATATGACGTTCAGGATGGTCTTCACTGGTTCCCACCTGCCATCTTCTCGAGCCGGGCGATGCGGTCCGCCATCGGCGGGTGCGTCGAGAACATCTTCGAAAGACCCTGGCCGGGCCGGAACGGGTTCGCGATCATCATGTGGCTGGCGGTCTCGATGCGCGGCTCGGGGGGCAGCGGGAGCTGCTTCGTGCCCAGTTCGAGCTTGCGCAGGGCGCTGGCCAGGGCGAGCGGGTCGCCGGTGAGCTGGGCGCCGGAGGCGTCCGCCTGGTACTCCCGGGAGCGGCTGATGGCCAGTTGGATGAGTGAGGCGGCCAGCGGGCCCAGGATCATGATCAGCAGCATGCCGAGCAGGCCGGGGCCTTCGTCGTCGTCCGAGCGCCCGATCGGGATCAGCCAGGCGAAGTTGACCAGGAACATGATCACGGAGGCGAGGGCACCGGCGACCGACGAGATGAGGATGTCGCGGTTGTAGACATGGCTGAGCTCGTGCCCGATGACGCCGCGCAGCTCGCGCTCGTCCAGGAGGCGCAGGATGCCGTCGGTGCAGCACACGGCGGCGTTGCGCGGGTTGCGGCCCGTGGCGAACGCGTTGGGCGCTTCCGTCGGGGAGATGTACAGGCGCGGCATGGGCTGGCGGGCCTGCGTGGAGAGCTCGCGGACCATGCGGTAGAGCCCCGGGGCCTCGAACTCGCTCACCGGGCGGGCGCGCATCGCGCGCAGGGCCAGCTTGTCGCTGTTCCAGTACGCGTACGCGTTGGTGGCCAGCGCTACCAGGACGGCGATGACGAGCCCCATACGGCCGAAGAAGCTGCCGATGACGATGATGAGTGCGGACAGTCCCCCGAGGAGGACTGCTGTCCTGAGCCCGTTGTGCCGGCGGTGCACGGTACGCCCTCCAAGTGGTGCGGCAGGGGGACCCTTGCTCGGTGATCTGCGGTGCCACTGGTGGCGTGATGTCACGTCCAGTGGACCCTCCCGTACTGGTCAACGCCAGGCGAGAGGCACTAGTTCCCTTGTGCGCGCGGCGGCGGGTGTGGACCGTCCGGGTGAACGGCGCCGGGACGCGGCACGCGCGCGGGGAGGGACGGGTGCCCCACGCGCGCGTGGCGAATGCGGCTGGTGCTCAGAAGAGGGCGGTGTCGGTGAACCGCATGACCAGCTGGGGTGCTCCGGACAGGGCGATGCCGAGGACTCCGGTGAGGGCGATCGCGGCGGTGAGCGGGGCGGGGACGCGGTGCTTCTCGGGTTCGCCCTCGGGGGCGCGGAAGAGCAGGGCCGTCCACTGGAGGTAGTAGAACAGTGCGATGACGACGTTCACGGCCATGATCACGGCCAGCCAGCCGAGGCCGGCGTCGACGGCCGCCGAGAAGACGGTGACCTTGGCGAAGAGGCCGATGATGCCCGGCGGCAGCCCGGCGAGGCAGAGCAGGAAGAACGCCAGGAGCAGCGCGGACAGGGGGCTCGACGCGTACAGGCCGCGGTAGTCGGAGACGCGGTTGAGCAACTTCGTCCGGCCGACGAGCGCGGCCACGGCGAAGGCGCCGAGGTTCACGGCGGCGTACATCAGGGCGTACGCGACGGTGGAGCCGATCGACTTCTCGGCGTCGCCGGAGTACGCGGCGGCCGCGATCGGCACCAGGAGGTAGCCGGCCTGGCCGACGGACGACCAGGCGAGCAGGCGTACCGCGCTGTACGCGCGCGTGGCCTGCTGGCGCAGGGCTCCGACGTTGCCCACGGTCATGGTGAGCGCGGCCAGGGCGGCCAGGGCCGGGCCCCAGACGTCGGCGTACGACGGGAGGGCGACGACCGTGACGAGGATGAGGCCGCTGAAGCCGACCGTCTTGCCGATGACCGACAGGTAGGCGGCGATGGGCAGGGGTGCCCCTACGTAGGTGTCGGGCACCCAGAAGTGGAAGGGCACGGCGGCCGTCTTGAAGGCGAAGCCGACGAGGGTGAGGACGACGCCGGTCTGGGCGAGCGTGTGGAGCTGTCCGTCGACGTTCTGGATGCGGTCGGCGACCTGGGTGAGGTAGAGGGTGCCCGTGGAGGCGTACACGAAGCTGATGCCCATGAGGCTGACCGCGGTCGCGGTGACCGAGGACAGGAAGAACTTCAGGGCCGCTTCGGAGGACTTCCGGTCGCCGTGCCTGAGGCCGACCAGCGCGAAGGCGGGCAGGGAGGCGACCTCCAGGGCGACGATCAAGGTCGCGAGGTCGCGGGAGGCGGGCAGGAGGGCGGCGCCGGCCGCGGAGGACAGCAGCAGGAACCAGTACTCCCCTTCGGGCAGCCCCTTGCGGGCGTCCTTCAGGGCGGTGACCGACAGGAGGGCCGTGAGGAGGGCGCCGCCGAGGACCAGGAACTGGATGATCAGGGTGAAGCGGTCGGCCGTGTAACTGCACACGGTGGTGTCGCCGGTCAGGCAGAAGGTGCTGCGGTCGCCGTCGAGGAGGGGCAGCAGCATCAGCATGGCGGCGGCGAGGCCGGCCACGGACGTCCAGCCGAGCAGCGGCTTGCGGTGCTCGGTGACGAACAGGTCGGCGACCAGGACGACGAGGCCGACGACCGCCGCGAGAGTGGGCGGCGCGATCGCGAGCCAGTCCACGGACTGGACCAGCGACGCGGCCAGGGGCTGGGCCGGGGAGCTCATCGGGTGCCTCCTGCGAGGAGCTGCTGTACGGCCGGGTTGCTCAGGCCGAGGAGAGCCTTGGGCCACAGGCCCGCGACGACGGTCAGGACGACGAGCGGGGTCCAGGCCGCGAACTCGTAACCGCGGACGTCGGTGAGCCTCGGGGCGTCCTGCGGCAGGGCGCCCATGCACACGCGGCGGACCACGACCAGCAGGTAAGCGGCCGTCAGCAGCGTCCCGAACGCGCCGATCGCCATGAACGTGAGGAAGGCGGGACGGCTGAGGCCGGCCGCCGGCTGGAACGCGCCGAACAGGGCCAGCATCTCGCCCCAGAAGCCGGCCAGACCCGGCAGGCCGAGCGAGGCGACCGCGGCGAAGGCGAGCAGGCCGCCGAGGCGCGGGGCCTTGCCGTAGAGCGCGGCTCCGGTCTCCTCGGCGAGGGTGTCGAGGTCGGTGGTGCCGGTGCGGTCCTTCAGGGCGCCGACGAGGAAGAAGAGCAGGCCGGTGATGAGGCCGTGGGCGATGTTGGCGAACAGGGCGCCGTTCACGCCGGTCGGAGTCATCGTGGCGATGCCGAGCAGGACGAAGCCCATGTGGCCGACGGAGGAGTAGGCGATGAGGCGCTTGAGGTCGCCCTTCGCGCCCTGCTTGGCGAGGGCCAGGCAGGCCAGGGACCCGTAGATGATGCCGACGACGGCGAGCGCCGCGAGGTAGGGCGCGAAGGTGCGGAAGCCGTCCGGTGCGATGGGGAGGAGGATCCGGACGAACCCGTACGTACCCATCTTCAGCAGGACACCGGCCAGCAGGACCGAGCCGACGGTTGGCGCGGCCGTGTGGGCGTCGGGCAGCCAGCTGTGCAGCGGCCACATCGGCGTCTTGACCGCGAGCCCGATCCCGATCGCCAAAACGGCGATGACCTGCACGGATGTGGTCAGCGACCGGCCGTTGTCAGTGGCGAGTGCCATCATGTCGAACGTGCCCGCCTTGAGCCCGATCAGGAGCAGGCCGAGCAGCATGACCACGGAGCCGAGCAGCGTGTAGAGGATGAACCGCCACGCGGCCTGGCTCCGGCCCTCGCCGCCCCAGCGGGCGATGAGGAAGTACATCGGGATGAGCACCATCTCGAAGGCGAGGAAGAACAGCAGCAGGTCGAGGACGGCGAAGGTGGCGAGCGTGCCGGACTCGAGGACGAGCAGCAGCGCGACGAAGGCCTTCGGGTCCGGACCCGCGGCCCGCGGCGTCAGCCGCTGATGCTGCTGCTCGAAGTACGAGTAGAGCGCGCAGAGGAAGGTCAGCAGCGCGGTCAGGACCAGAAGGGGGAGGGAGATGCCGTCGATGCCGAGGTGGATGCGTACGTCGAGTGCGGGGATCCAGCTGATGTCCGTGCTGGCCTGCATCTTCGACGGCTGGTCATGGTCGAAGCCGAGCGCGAGGACGATCACCGCGATGAGGACCGCGCCGGTGACGGTGACACCGTGCCGCAGCACGGCCTGCTCGGGTGACTTCCCCTTCAGCCCGGGCGGGGCGGGCAGGAGAGCGGCGACCGCTCCGAGGAGCGGCCCGACGACGACGAACGCCAGAAGGAACTGCATCACGGACTCGTTGATATCGATCACGCCTGCTCACGCTCCCGTGGCGACGAGGACGACGGCGACCGCGAGGACGACGGTGCCGGCGAGCAGCGCGCTCACATAGGTCTGGACGTTGCCGGTCTGGGCGCGCCGTACGGCGGCGCCGAGCCAGCGGGGCAGCGCACCCGCACCGCGTACATAGGTCTCGACGACCTCCCGGTCGAGGAACCGGACGAGGCTCGCCCCGGCTTGGACGGGTCGGACGAAGAGGGCGCTGTACACGGCGTCCAGGTGGAAGCCGGCGGCCGCGTGGCGGTGCAGCGGACCGAGCAGGAGCCGTCCCGGGTCGGCGGGGTCGGGTGCGTAGGCGATGTCGCCGTAGGCCGGCTCGTGTGTGGCGATGGCCTCCGCCTCGGCCTGGGCTGCGTCGCCCTCGGGGTGGGCCGTGACCGCGCCCAGCGGGACGCGTGCGGTGAGCGCGGTGGTGTGCCGCCAGGC
Source organism: Streptomyces sp. NPDC007991 (assembly GCF_042958445.1). Classification (NCBI taxonomy): domain Bacteria; kingdom Bacillati; phylum Actinomycetota; class Actinomycetes; order Kitasatosporales; family Streptomycetaceae; genus Streptomyces; species Streptomyces sp. NPDC007991. Next base: position 11,008 of record NZ_JBIBJD010000007.1, on the reverse strand, counting down.
GCCGTAGGTGACGATGCCGCCGACCAGGGCCATGCCCGTGCCGAGTACGGAGGTGGTGAGGGTCGGGCCGAGGTCGCGGCCGTCGAACCAGTCGGGCAGCAGACGGAACGCGAATCCGCCGAGGGCCAGGGACGGGGCGGCGAGCACCCACAGCACGACGGTCATCGTCAGCGGCTGCCTGCCGTGGTCGGGGGCTTCGGCGCCCCGGCCGCGGAAGGCCAGCAGCCACAGGCGCATCGCGTAGGCGGCGGTGAGCACGGCCGTGAGCAGACCGGTGACGAGGACGATCCAGCCCGCGGCGGCGGGGGCGTGCTCGGTGTGTCCGGTGACGACGTGTTCGGCGACGCCGAGGACGGCCTCCTTGGAGAAGAAGCCGCTGAACGGCGGGATCGCGGCGAGCGCGAGCAGCGCCACGGTCATCGTCCAGTAGGCGTCGGGGACGCGGTCGCGCAGGTTCCGCATGCGGGACATGGCGGCGAGCGAGTTGGTGCCGGCGGCGTGGATCATCACGCCGGCCGCGAGGAACAGCAGCGCCTTGAAGGCGCCGTGGGACAGGAGGTGGAAGACGGCGGCTCCGCGGTCGCCGACGGCGAGGGCGCCGGTCATGTAGCCGAGCTGACCGATCGTCGAGTAGGCGAGGACGCGCTTGATGTCGTCCTGGGCGAGCGCGGCGAGCGCCGAGCCGGTCATCGTGACGGCGGCCATGACGGCGAGGACGACCATCGCGGCCTGGGAGGCCTCGAAGACCGGGAGGAGACGGGCGATGAAGTAGACACCGGCGGCGACCATCGTCGCGGCGTGGATCAGCGCGGAGACGGGGGTCGGGCCCGCCATCGCGTCGGGGAGCCAGGTGTGCAGCGGGAACTGCGCTGACTTGCCCGCCACGCCCGCCAGGAGCAGCAGGGCGATCAAGGTCGGGTGGTCGAGTCCGCCGCTGGCGACGGTCCCCAGGACCCGGGTGATGCGGAACGAACCGGCGTCGGTGGCCAGGGCGAACAGACCGATGAGGAAGGGGACGTCGCCGAGCTTGGTGACCAGGAAGGCCTTGAGGGAGGCGGCGCGGGCCTGAGGAGTCTCCCAGTAGTGGCCGACCAGGAAGTAGGAGCAGATGCCCATGACTTCCCAGCCGACCAGCAGCACGATCAGGTCGCCGGAGTAGACGACCAGGAACATCGCGGAGGTGAACAGGGAGACCAGGGCGGCGTACGAGGGGTAGCGCGGGTCGTCGCGCAGGTAGCCCGTCGAGTAGATCTGCACGCAAGAGGCGACCAGGCCGACCAGGACGGCGACGAGGGCGGCGAAGCCGTCGACGTACAGGGCGAGTTCGATCGGGACGGAGCCGGTGGGGGTGAGTTCCGTGGCCGCGTTGACGGCCGCGTCACCGCCCTGCCGCGCGGCGACCAGCGCGGCGAGCACCAGGGAGGTGAGCGTCGGCAGGACGGCGAGCGGGCGGACGAAGCCGGGTGCCGTGCGGCCCAGGAGCAGGCCGGCGACGGCGCCGAGGAACGGAAGGAGAGGGACGAGGACGGCGAGGGTGGTCGTGGTCACGCGGTGGCCTCAGACTTCTGGGCCTCGCCGGGCTGCTCGGCCGTAAGGGCGTCGTGGTCGGTGCCGTCGGGGCCGTGCCGTTCGGCGGTGTCGCGGAGCTTGTCGATGTCGGCGGTGCCGCGGTTGCGGTGGACGGCGAGAACGATCGCCAGGCCGATGCCGATCTCGGCGGCGGCGATGGCGATCGTGAACAGGGTGAGGGCCTGGCCGGAGTGCAGGGTCTCCTCGGCGGTCCTGCTGAGCCAGACGTCGAAGGCGACCAGGTTGAGGTTGACGGCGTTGAGCATCAGCTCGACCGACATCAGGACCAGGATCGCGTTGCGGCGGGCGAGGACGCCGTACAGGCCCGTGCAGAAGAGGAGGGCGGAGAGGACGGCGGGATAGGCGAGGTGCATCAGCGGGCCCCCTCCGTGTCAGGCCGGGTGTCCGCGCCGCTCGGGGTGGTGGCGTCGGCCTTCGCCTTGCGGGACAGGACGATCGCGCCGACCAGGGCGGCGAGGAGGAGGACGGAGAGGGCCTCGAAGGGGAGGACCCAGTTCTGGAAGAGGCTCGCGCCGGTGGCCTCGGTGGAGCCGGCTGCGGGGCCGTCCAGGTCGATCCAGGTGGTGCGGAAGGCGTCGACGACGACCCAGACCAGGGCGGCAGCGGCGGCGACGGCCACGGTGAGGGCGGCCCAGCGGTTGCCGGAGTCGGCGTCCGGGGAGCGGCCGATGGGGGCTCTGGTGAGCATCAGACCGAACAGGAGGAGGACGACGACGGAACCGACGTAGATGAGGACCTGCACCCAGGCGATGAACTCGGCGGTGAGCAGCAGGTACTCCACGGCCAGGCCGCCGAGGGTGACCACCAGCCACAGGGCGGCGTGCACCAGTTGCCGGGTGGTGACGGTGACGAGCGCGGCGCCGAAGGTGACCAGACCGACGAGGAGGAAGGCGATCTCGACGCCCGTCGGGGAGAGGAAACCGTGGGTTTCGGCGGCCGTGGTGAGCGCGATCATTCCCGGTCCTCCTGCCCCGGCTTCGGCTGGTCCGGCTGCGGGGTCGGCTGGTCGGTCTGCGGGGTCGGCTGGTCCGGCTGCTGCTTGGAGTCGCCCGGCGTGCGGGTCGGGCGCTCGGCTGCCCGGGCCTGCTCGTCGGCGTGCGGTTCGGTGGCGGGCGGGGCCTGCCGGGCGGCCAGCTTGTCGGCGGTCTTGCGGGCTGTGACGAGTTCCTTCGGGTCCTCCGCGCCGGGGTCGAGGGCCGGCGGGGCCGGGACGGTCCACATCCACTCGCGGAGCTTGTCGCGCTCGTGGGTGAGGTCGCGGATGTCGGTCTCGGCGTACTCGAACTCCGGGGACCAGAACAGGGCGTCGAAAGGACATACCTCGATGCAGATACCGCAGTACATGCACAGGGAGAAGTCGATGGCGAAGCGGTCGAGGACGTTGCGGCTGCGTTCACGGCCGCCGGGGGTCGCCGCCGGGACCGTCTCCTTGTGGGAGTCGATGTAGATGCACCAGTCCGGGCACTCGCGGGCGCACAGCATGCAGACCGTGCAGTTCTCCTCGAACAGGCCGATCACACCGCGGGTGCGGGGCGGGAGGTCGGGCTGGGCGTCCGGGTACTGCGCGGTGACGGACTTCTTCGTCATCGTGCGGAGGGTGACGGCCAGGCCCTTGGCGAGGCCGGAGCCGGGGATGGGGGCCATGGTTAGTTGATCACCACCTTGACGATGCCGGTGAGGGCGATCTGGGCGAGGGAGAGGGGGACGAGGAGCGTCCAGGACAGTTTCTGCAGCTGGTCCTCGCGCAGGCGGGGATAGGTGACGCGCAGCCAGATGACGAGGAAGGCGAGGACGGCTGCCTTCAGCAGGGTCCAGACCCAGCCGAGGCCGTCGGCGCCCCAGGGGCCGTGCCAGCCGCCCAGGAAGAGGACGGTGGTCAGGCCGCACAGGACGACGATCCCGGCGTACTCGGCGAGGAGGAAGAGGGCGAAGCGGAGGCCGGTGTACTCGGTGTACGCGCCGAAGATGATCTCCGAGTCGGCGACGGGCATGTCGAAGGGCGGGCGCTGGAGTTCGGCGAGGCCGGCCACGAAGAAGACGATCGCGCCGACGATCTGCCAGGGCAGCCACCACCACTCGAAGGCGTCGAGGATGCCGGGGATCGAGACGGTGCCGGCCGCCATCGCCACCGAGGCGGCGGTCAGGAGCATCGGCAGTTCGTAGGCGAGGAGCTGGGCGGCGGTGCGCAGGCCGCCGAGGAGGGAGAACTTGTTCGCGGACGCCCAGCCGGCCATGAGCGAGCCGAGGACGCCGACGCCCATGACGGCCAGGACGAAGAAGACACCGGCGTCGATGACCTGCCCGACGGCTCCTTCATCCGGGCCGATGGGGATGGCGAGCAGGACGAGGAGGTACGGCAGGAGGGCGACGGCGGGGGCCAGTTGGAAGATACGGCGGTCCGCGCCCGCGGGGACGACATCCTCCTTCTGCGCGAACTTCACGCCGTCGGCGATCAGCTGGGCCCAGCCGTGGAAGCCGCCGGCGTACATGGGGCCGAGGCGGCCCTGCATATGGGCCATGACCTTGTGTTCGGTCTGGCCGATGATCAGGGGGAAGGTGAGGAAGACGACGAAGACGATCAGGAGTCGCAGGGTGACGTCGAGCACGTCGTTCACCGCGGGCCTCCTTCGGGGTCTTCGGAGTTGTCGGGGCTGTCGGCGGGCTGCGGGTTGCTCGCCGGTTCCGAGGGTTCGGGGGTGTCCGAGGTTTCGGGGGCGTCCGAGAGGCCGGGGCTGTCGGCGGGCTCGGGGGTGCCCGGTGACTCCGAGGTGGTGTTCGGTGACTCCGAGGTGGTGTTCGGGGGCGTCGAGTCATCCCCCGGCGGCGGCTCGGGAGTCGGCAGCGCGCCGGCCTCGGGTGACGGTTCGGGAGCCGGTTCCTCTAAGGCCGGGCGGGCGTGGTGCCAGGGGGCGTCCGAGCTGCGTGGGGGGCGCGCGGACCTGCCCGGTCGGCTGCCGCCGGGGTCGGACGCGGCCCGCTGACTGGCGGAGCCCTCCGAGGCGCTGCGCGCCCGGCGAGGTCCGGCAGGGGCACCTGGCTGTTGCCGCTGCGACGCCGAGCTGTCACTCGCGCTGCGCGCCCCGCGCGGCTCCGCCGAGGCGGCCGGGGTTGCGGGCCCGGCGTCCGGCCCTGGGGTTCCGGGTCGGGCGTCCGGCGACTCGGGCTCGCTGGCCGGTGGCTGAGAGCCGGTCGCGCCCGCCGCCGGTTCGGCTTCGGTCGCCTGAGCTTCGGGACCGGGGGTTGTGGATTCGGGACCGGAGGTCTTGGAAGCAGGGCCGGACGTCGTGGACTCAGGACCGGAGGCCCTGGAACCAGGACCAGACGTCGCGGACTCAGGACCGGAGGCCCCGGAACCAGAACCAGACATCGCGGACTCAGGACCGGAGGCCCCGGAACCAGAACCAGACATCGCGGACTCAGGACCGTTGGACGCCTGGCTCACCGAGCCCTCCCCCGCCGTTCGGGCACGCCGTGGCGGAGTCGCAGACGACGCACCCGCCTCACCGGCAGCAGTCTGACTGGCCGAACCCTCCGCCACCGAACGGGTCCGCCGTACCGGACGTTCGCCCGCGGGGCGGGCGGTGCCTCGGGCCGGGCGGTCGCCTGCCGCGCGGGCGCCGCGGGCCGGGGCCGGGGGGAGTTGGCCCTTCAGGGGGCCCCATTCGTTCGGGTCGGGGACGCCGGGGGGAAGCATCTGGCGGCGCTTGGGGCCGCCGTGTTCCGACTCGCCGGGTTCCTTCGCGCCGGGCCAGGCCTTGGCGACGCGGGCGGCCAGGACGAAGTCCTTGCGCAGGGGGTGGCCTTCGAAGTTCTCGGGCAGCAGCAGGTGGTCCAGTGCCGGGTGGCCTTCGAAGGCTATGCCGAACATCTCGTGCGTCTCGCGTTCGTGCCAGGCGGCGCCCGCGTAGACACCGGTCGCCGAGGGCAGAGTGGCGGCCTCGTGCGGGACCGTCGTACGCAGGAGGAGATGGCGCAGCGGGGACAGCGCCGCGACGTGGGCCGTGACGCGAAAGCCCGTGCCCGGTTCGTCGACCGCGCTCAGCCAGTCGAAGTACGTGCAGGTCAGACGGTCGCGTGCGGTCTCCAGGGCGGTGATCCAGGCTGTCGGCGGTACGTCGACCGTCAGGACCTCGTACGACTCCTCGGCCGTGGCGTCCGTGCCGAAGAGTTCCTCGGCGTCGGCGGGGAGCCAGCCGACCGCAGTCATCGCCCCTCCTCCGAAGCCGAAGCCGAAGCCGAGTCAGAAGCCGAGCCCGAGCCCGGGACCGGCGGCTGCACCAGGCCGCTCTGCAGCGCCGCTGCCGAAGGACGGGCGGCGCCGCTTCCGTACCGCTCCCCCAGCGACTCGCGGGCGATCTTCTCCTGGAGCTTGAGGATGCCCTGGAGCAGCGCCTCGGGCCGGGGCGGGCAGCCGGGGACGTAGACGTCGACGGGGATGATCTGGTCGACGCCCTTGGTGACGGAGTACGAGTCCCAGTAGGGGCCGCCGCAGTTGCTGCACGCGCCGAAGGAGATGACGTACTTGGGTTCCGGCATCTGCTCGTAGAGGCGCTTCACCGCCGGCGCCATCTTGTCCGTGACCGTGCCGGACACCACCATCAGGTCGGCCTGGCGGGGGCCTGGCGCGAAGGGGATGACGCCGAGCCGGATGAAGTCGTGGCGGGCCATCGACGCGGCGATGAATTCGATCGCGCAGCAGGCGAGGCCGAAGTTGAAGACCCAGAGCGAATAGCGGCGGCCCCAGTTAAGGATCACCTTCATCGGCTCGGGTGCGAGGCGCGCCAGGGCGCCGAGCCGCTTCGGCTCGGGAAGCAGCACGGGCTCGGTGCCGGCGGGGGTCACGTCCATGCCAGGACGCCCTTCTTGTATGCGTAGAGCAGGCCCACGGCCAGGAAGCCGAGGAAGATGAACATCTCCACCAGGGTCGTCGCGCCGTAGCCGGGGGCGGCGAAGACGGTCGCCCAGGGGAACAGGAAGATCGAGTCGACGGCGAAGATCACGTACAGGAACGCGTAGACGTAGTAGCGGACCTGGGTGTGGGCCCAGCCCTCGCCGACGGGGTCGACGCCGCACTCGTACGTCAGGAGCTTCTCGGGTGTGGGGACCACGGGCCGCAGCAGGCGGCCGGCCCCGAAGGCGACGGCGACGAACAGCACGCCGACGACGGCGAGCAGCCCGACGACCGAATAGGACTGGAAGTAGTCCGCCGCGACGACGGTCGTGGTGACGACGGTCGGTTCCGGCACGTCCGTCCCTCGCTCCCTGAAACTCGGACTGGATCCTGCGACGGTTCCGCGGCTCCGGGGCACGGCCGGGAACTACGGACGCCGCCGTTCGCCGATCGGCGGACGCCGCCGTTCGACGATCTGTACGCACGGGAGTCTAGGCCCTGATAAAGGCAGGGTAAGCAGCCCGTCATGCCCTGGCATGCGGGGGTGGGGTTTACCCCAGTTGTTCCTGGCGGTCCGCCTCATGGCGCGGCCGCCCGCCGCCGGGCACGCTAACGCATATGACCGAACGCATCCCGCCCTCCGGCACGAGCGCGGCCCCGACGGCGGCCGGACCGGACGACCGCCCGCCGCCGCCCCGTCTCGCCTACGACCGGCACACCTGGAAGGAGATCGCGCATCTCCTGGCGAACCTTCCGGTCGCGCTGCTCGGCTTCACCTATGTCGTGACGGTGCTGTTCACCGGCTTCGGGCTGACGGTCACGGTGATCGGGTTCCCGCTGCTCGCGGCCGGGCTCAGCGGCGCGCGGCTGCTGGGCCGGATGGAGCGGGCGAGGGCCAGGGCGCTGCTCGGGGTGCGGGTGGACGAGCCGAGCCGGCTGCCGCTGCGCGGCCCGGGCGGTTTCTTCCAGAAGCTGTGGATGTCGCTGAAGGACCCGGTGGGCTGGCGCACGGTGCTGTACGAGTTCATACGGCTGCCGTGGGGCGTCCTCACCTTCGCCCTCACGCTGACCTCGCTGTTCGTGCTGTGGCCGGTGCTGCCGTTCATCGCGCGGGGCCTGGCCAACGCCGACCGGGCCATGGTGCGCGGGCTGCTGTCTCCCTCCGACGACCTGGAGCGACGGATCGCCGAACTGGAGTCGGACCGGGGGGTCGTGGTCGACACGGCGGCGGCCGATCTGCGGCGCATCGAGCGGGATCTGCACGACGGGGCGCAGGCCCGGCTGGTCAATCTGGCCATGGGGCTGGGACTGGCCAAGGAGAAGGTGCTGGAGGACCCCGACGCGGCGGCGGCGATGGTGGAGGAGGCGCACGGCGAGGTGAAGCTGGCGCTGCAGGAGCTGCGCGACCTGGCCCGGGGCATCCACCCGGCGGTGCTGACCGACCGCGGCCTGGACGCGGCCCTGTCCGCGGTCTCCTCGCGCTGCACGGTCCCGGTCAAGGTGACGGTCGACCTTCCGGCGCGGCCGGCCGCGGCCATCGAGGGCATCGCCTACTTCACCGTCTCGGAGCTGCTGCAGAACGTCAGCAAGCACAGCGCGGCGAAGTCGGCGTCGGTGGAGGTGTGGCGGACGAACGACCGGCTGCTCATCCAGGTGTGGGACGACGGCCGCGGGGGCGCGAGCCTCGACGGCGGTACGGGGATGCGGGGCCTGGCCGAGCGGCTGGACGCCGTCGACGGGCTGTTCGTCCTGGAGTCGCCCGAGGGCGGCCCGACGACGGTCACGGCGGAGCTGCCCTGGCGCGACCGCACGGAGGACTCCGGCACGCGCACGCCCTGAGGAGCCCCGGAGGTGGGGAAAACCCCCCGTCCAAGACGCCGACGGACTCCATGGCCCGCCGACCTGCGGCGGAGCAGGGTGGAGGTACGGAAGACAGCCGCAGGACGAGGGAGAAGGACGCGCCGATGGCCACGGAGTACGGACAGGGGTACGGGTTCGACGGCAGCCCCGGGTTCCCCGGGAGCACCGAGCGGCGGCACCGGCTGCCCGCCGCGCTGCGGGCGCCGGTCGAGGGCCGCACCTGGCGGGAGCTCGGATATGTGCTGCTCAGCCTGCCGGTCAGCATCCTGCTGTTCACCTACGCGGTCACGATGGTGTCGCTGGGGGCGGGGCTGCTGGTGACCTTCCTCGGCATTCCGGTGCTGGCGGCGGCGCTCGCCGGGTGCCGTGGCCTCGGGGCGCTGGAGCGGGGGCGGGCGCGGACGCTGCTGGACCTGGACGTGGCCGGCCCGGAGCCGCTGCGGATGAAGAAGCCAGGCGCCATGGCGTGGATGGGGGCCGTCCTCAAGAGCGGCGCCTCCTGGCGGGCCCTGCTGTACGCGGTGCTGCATCTGCCCTGGGCGGTGTTCTCGTTCGTCGTCGCCGTGAACCTCTGGGTGCTGGGCTGGGGCTTGCTGACGTACCCGCTGTGGTTCTGGGTGTTCCCGATGTACACCGGGCAGGACGGGATCCAGCTGTACGGCGACGAGACGCACCGGATCTATCTCGACAACCCCTTCGAGATCACGGTGACCGCGTTGGTGGGTCTGCTGCTGACGATCGCCACGCCGTGGATCGTGCGGGCGCTGACGACGGTGGACCGGCTGCTGGTGCACGGACTGCTCGGGCCGTCGCGGCTGGCCTCGCGGGTGGTGGAGCTGGAGTCGGACCGGGGCGTCGTGGTCGACACGGCGGCGGCCGACCTGCGGCGCATCGAGCGGGATCTGCACGACGGGGCGCAGGCGCGGCTGGTGGCGCTGGCCATGGATCTGGGGCTGGCGAAGGAGAAGCTCCACGAGGACCCGGAGGCGGCCCAGCGGATGGTGGGCGAGGCGCACGGCGAGGTGAAGACGGCGCTGCAGGAGCTGCGGGACCTGGCCCGGGGCATCCACCCGGCGGTGCTGACCGACCGCGGCCTGGACGCGGCCCTGTCCGCGGTCTCCTCGCGCTGCACGGTGCCGGTGCAGGTGGAGGTCGACCTGGCGGAGCGGCCGGCGCCGGCGATCGAGGGGATCGCGTACTTCACGGTGTCGGAGCTGCTCCAGAACGTCAGCAAGCACGCGCGGGCGACCCGGGCGGGCGTGGAGGTGTGGCGGACTCGGAACCGGCTGATGCTCCAGGTCGTGGACAACGGCGTGGGCGGGGCCGACGTCTCCCGGGGGTCCGGTCTCGCGGGGCTGGCGGAGCGGCTCGGCGCGGTGGACGGGATCCTGGTGGTGGACTCGCCGGCGGGCGGGCCGACCCGGGTGACCGCGGAGTTGCCCTGGCGGGGCGCGCACATGAGGTGACCTTCGGCTACTCCATCCCCCATCGGCTGTCCCGCCCCCCAACCGGTCTGATCGGCCGGACAACGAGCCGGTCCACCCCCATCCGGCCCCCTTTCCTGAAATGCTGGACCCGTCGCACGGGTGGGCGCGGAGCCGTTGTGGGCTGCGGACGGGCGGCGTCGGGGTGGGGGGCCGAACATCGTGGAGGACAGGGTGCGGGTGGTCATCGCCGAGGATTCAGTGCTGCTCAGGGAGGGCCTGACCCGGCTGCTGACCGACCGGGGACACCAGGTGGTCGCCGGGGTCGGTGACGGCGTGGCGCTGGTCAAGACCATCACGGAGCTGGACGCGCAGGGCGAGCTGCCGGACGTCGTGGTCGCCGATGTACGGATGCCTCCGACGCACACCGACGAGGGCGTACGCGCGGCGGTGCAGTTGCGCAAGGAGCACCCGGGGCTCGGCGTGCTGGTGCTGTCGCAGTACGTGGAGGAGCGCTACGCCACGGAGCTGCTCGCGGGGTCCAGCCGGGGCGTCGGCTATCTGCTGAAGGACCGGGTGGCCGAGGTGCGGGAGTTCGTGGACGCGGTGGTGCGGGTGGCCGAGGGCGGTACGGCCCTGGACCCGGAGGTCGTGGCGCAGCTGCTGGGCCGCAGCCGTAAACAGGACGTGCTCGCGGGGCTGACCCCGCGGGAGCGGGAGGTGCTGGGGCTGATGGCCGAGGGCCGGACGAACTCGGCCATCGCCCGGCAGCTCGTGGTCAGCGACGGAGCGGTGGAGAAGCACGTCAGCAACATCTTCCTGAAGCTGGGCCTCTCCCCGAGCGAGGGGGACCACCGCCGGGTGCTGGCCGTGCTGACGTACCTCAATTCATGAAACTCCCGACATACGAGTCAGGGTGCTCGATCGTCTCAAAGTCGTGTCCAACATGCGAATGACCCGAAGAAGGCGACCCTTACGGTCGTAGTGTTGATCCTGGGAACGCCTGCGGGAAGGTTTTCCCAGGACAGCCGCCTCGAGGGAGGTCCAGTTCAGTGACCAGCCAGGTCAGTAGCCCAGCGGAGCAGGCCGACGATTCAGTCGCGGGAGAGCAGCGCAAAGCGGCGGCGACGAAGGACGTTCGCCGCTTGGACCGGGTGATCATCAGGTTCGCGGGGGACTCGGGTGACGGTATGCAGCTCACCGGTGACCGTTTCACCTCGGAGACCGCGTCGTTCGGCAACGA
>NZ_JBIBJD010000006.1:0-640280 GCF_042958445.1 Streptomyces sp. NPDC007991 | reverse complement strand
AAACGCCCGGTTACATTCCGAACCCGGAAGCTAAGCCTTACAGCGCCGATGGTACTGCAGGGGGGACCCTGTGGGAGAGTAGGACGCCGCCGAACTTTTTTTAGAGCTCTGGCTCTTGGGCACTCAGCCCGAGGGCCAGAGCTTTTTTGCGTTGAGGTAAGGTCAGGGAGCATCGTTGGTACGTTTCCCACAGGAGGCCCCCGGGTGGAGGTTCAGGAGACTCGCGTCCAGACGGACCGTGTGCTCACCATCCCGAACATCCTCAGCATGGCGCGCCTCGTCGGCGTGCCGCTCTTCCTGTGGCTGATTCTGCGGCCTGAGTTCGGTGGGCCCAAGAGTGACGGCTGGGCCCTCCTGGTACTGGCTCTGAGCGGCATCAGTGACTACCTGGACGGCAAGCTCGCGCGGCGCTGGAACCAGATCAGCAGCCTTGGCCGGCTCCTCGATCCCGCGGCCGACCGGCTCTACATTCTTTCGACTCTCGTCGGCCTCACCTGGCGCGAGATTCTGCCCCTCTGGTTGACGACTGTACTTCTGGCGCGGGAGCTGGTTCTCCTGGTGATGGTGGGTATCCTCCGCCGGCACGGCTATCCGCCGCCCCAGGTGAACTTCCTGGGCAAGGCCGCCACCTTCAACTTGATGTATGCCTTCCCGCTGCTCCTGCTCAGTGACGGAAGTGGTTGGATCTCGTCACTGGCTGCTATTTTCGGATGGGCGTTCGCCGGATGGGGTACAACGCTGTACTGGTGGGCAGGAGTCCTCTACGTGGTCCAAGTCCGCCGCCTGGTCCGTGCGGACGCCATGCCCGATTGAACTCGCGGATTGCTCCCACAGAAGCGGTGCGATGGCCCGTGGTGGAAAAGTGCGGGACAATCCTTGCGGGGGAAGTCGGCTAGACCGTCGTCTCTTCGAGGAGGACGCTTCCGACATGAAGGCCGTCGTGATGGCCGGAGGCGAAGGCACGCGCCTTCGCCCCATGACCTCAAGCATGCCCAAGCCGCTCCTGCCCGTGGCCAACCGCCCGATCATGGAGCATGTGCTGCGGCTGCTCAAAAGGCATGGGCTCAATGAAACAGTCGTAACTGTCCAGTTCCTGGCCTCGCTCGTCAAGAACTACTTCGGTGACGGCGAAGAGCTCGGTATGGAGCTCACCTATGCCAATGAGGAGAAGCCACTCGGTACCGCCGGAAGCGTCAAGAACGCCGAAGAGGCGTTGAAGGACGATGCCTTCCTTGTCATCTCGGGCGATGCGCTGACGGATTTCGATCTCACCGATCTCATCAATTTCCACAAGGAGAAGGGCGCGCTGGTCACGGTCTGTCTGACGCGTGTGCCCAATCCGCTGGAATTCGGTATCACCATCGTCGACGAGGAAGGCAAGGTGGAGCGCTTCCTCGAGAAGCCCACCTGGGGCCAGGTCTTCTCCGACACCGTGAACACCGGCATCTATGTGATGGAGCCCGAGGTCTTCGACTACGTCGAGCCCGATGTGCCCGTCGACTGGTCCGGCGATGTCTTCCCGCAGTTGATGAAGGAAGGCAAGCCCATCTACGGCTACGTCGCCGAGGGGTACTGGGAGGACGTCGGCACGCACGAGAGCTACGTGAAGGCCCAGGCCGACGTCCTGGAGGGCAAGGTCGACGTCGACGTCGACGGGTTCGAGATCTCGCCAGGGGTGTGGGTCGCCGAAGGCGCCGAGGTCCATCCCGACGCCGTGCTCCGCGGGCCGCTTTACATCGGGGACTACGCCAAGGTCGAAGCAGGCGCCGAAATCCGTGAGCACACCGTCGTGGGCTCCAACGTGGTCGTCAAGAGCGGTGCTTTTCTGCACAAGGCCGTCGTTCACGACAACGTCTACGTGGGGCCCCACAGCAATCTGCGCGGCTGCGTGGTCGGAAAGAACACCGACATCATGCGCGCGGCGCGGATCGAGGACGGCGCCGTCATCGGTGATGAGTGCCTGATCGGTGAAGAATCGATCGTGCAGGGCAATGTGAGGGTCTATCCGTTCAAGACCATCGAAGCCGGTGCCTTCGTCAACACCTCCGTCATCTGGGAATCCAGGGGACAGGCGCACCTCTTCGGCGCCCGGGGTGTGTCCGGAATCCTGAACGTGGAGATCACGCCGGAGCTGGCGGTACGGCTTGCCGGCGCCTATGCGACGACCCTGAAGAAGGGCTCGACCGTCACCACGGCCCGCGACCACTCGCGTGGTGCTCGCGCGCTGAAGCGAGCGGTGATCTCCGCGCTGCAGGCCAGCGCCATCGACGTACGGGACCTGGAGAACGTGCCGCTGCCCGTGGCCCGTCAGCAGACGGCGCGTGGCAGTGCGGGCGGGATCATGATCCGCACGACACCCGGGGTGCAGGATTCCGTCGACATCATGTTCTTCGACGGGCAGGGCGCCGACCTGTCGCAGGGCAGCCAGCGGAAGCTGGACCGGGTGTTCGCGCGGCAGGAGTACCGGCGTGCGTTCCCCGGGGAGATCGGTGACCTGTACTTCCCGGCGAGTGTCTTCGACTCGTACACCGGGTCGCTGCTGCGGAACGTCGACACCACCGGGATCGCGGACTCCGGCCTGAAGGTGGTCGTGGACGCCTCCAACGGTAGTGCGGGACTCGTCCTGCCGAGTCTGCTGGGGAAGCTCGGCGTCGACTCGCTGACGATCAATCCCGGTCTCGACGAGTCCAGGCCGACGGAGACGGCCGACATTCGGCGGTCGGGGATGGTGCGTCTCGGGGAGATCGTGGCGTCCTCGGGGGCCGCGTTCGGGGTGCGGTTCGATCCCGTCGGTGAGCGGCTGTCCCTCGTCGACGAGAAGGGCCGCATCATCGAGGACGACCGGTCGCTGCTCGTGATGCTGGACCTCATCGCCGCCGAGCGGCGCAGCGGCCGGGTCGCGCTTCCGGTGACCACGACCAGGATCGCCGAGCAGGTGGCGGCGTACCACGGGACACAGGTCGAGTGGACGACCACGTCTCCCGACGACCTCACGCGCGTGGGTGGTGAGGAGGGGACGATCTTCGGCGGCGACGGCAAGGGCGGGTTCATCGTCCCCGAGTTCAGCAGCGTGTACGACGCCACCGCGGCTTTCGTACGGCTCATCGGGCTCGTGGCGCGGACGCAGCTCACGCTCAGCCAGATCGACGCGAGGATCCCGCGTGCGCACGTCCTGAAGCGGGATCTGGCGACTCCGTGGGCCGTCAAGGGGCTTGTGATGCGGCGGGTCGTCGAGGCGGCCGGAGACCGGTTCGTGGACACCACGGACGGTGTGCGGGTGGTGGAGACGGACGGTCGTTGGGTGATGGTGTTGCCCGACCCGGCCGAGGCCGTGACCCACCTGTGGGCCGAGGGGCCGGACGATGCCTCCGCGCAGGCCCTGCTCGACGAGTGGTCGGCGGTCGTGGACAGCGCCGGCCGGTAAGCGGGCTGCACGCGTGCGTGCCGGACAAGTGTCCCCAACGGGGCCTGTCCGGCTCGCCGCGGGGCCGTTTCGGAGGTAGTGGCCGCGACGTGCGACGATGTGCGGCATGCCGCAGCAACCCCCCATTCGGAGCACACCGACGCGGCCCCGGCGCCCGGACGCGTCCATGTCGTTGATCACCAACGTCATGGACCACAGCCTTGACGACGGATACGCCGAGGCCGCCGCGCGGAAGACGGCCGCGGGCGACGGTGGCATGCCGAGGACGCTCAGGGCGAAGCTGGGACTCGCTGCCGGCCTGGTGCTCGCGGCCCTCGTCGTGACCGTGGGGGCGGCCCAGGCGCGCGTCGCCGCTCCGGTCGTCGCCAAGGAACGGGAGGAGCTGGTCGACCGGATCGACCGGGAGACCGAGGCGGCGGACAAGCTGGAGGGCTCTGTCGACCGGCTGCGTGAGGACGTGAGCGCGCGCCAGCGGGAGGCGCTGAAGCACAGCGGTGGCAGTGCCGAGTCCGAGATCGTGGGCATAATGTCGGGCGCCACAGCGGTGCACGGACCTGGTGTGAAGCTCGTGGTCAACGACGCCAAGGAGGCCGGCTCGGGCGGTGGCGCGGACCCGCGCGAGACCACCGGGTTCTCGGACACGGGCCGTGTGCGCGACCGGGACATGCAGCGCGTGGTCAATGGTCTGTGGGAGTCGGGCGCCGAGGCGATCTCGATCAACGGGCAGCGGCTGACGGCCCTGTCCGCGATCAGGGCCGCGGGGGACGCGATACTGGTCGACAACAAGCCGCTGGTGCCGCCGTACACGGTGCTCGCGGTGGGGGATGGGCAGCGGCTGAGCACTCGGTTCCAGAACAGCGCGGACGGGCTGTATCTGAACGCGCTCCAGGAGAGTTACGGCGTCAGGACAGGCATCTCCGCGGAGGACGACCTCCGGCTGCCCGCCGCGCCGAGTGTGATCGTACGTACAGCACAGCCGAGCACTGAGAAGAGCGAGAAGGGCACATCGTGATCGCCGTACTGGGCCTCGTCGTGGGAGTCGTGGCCGGCCTGTTGGTCCGGCCTGAGGTTCCGGCGGTGGTCGAGCCTTATCTGCCGATCGCTGTCGTGGCGGCGCTCGACGCCGTCTTCGGCGGTCTGCGGGCCATGCTCGACGGCATCTTCGACGACAAGGTCTTCGTGGTGTCGTTCCTGTCGAACGTGGTGGTGGCCGCGTTGATCGTGTTCCTGGGGGACAAGCTGGGCGTGGGTGCCCAGCTGTCCACCGGTGTGGTGGTCGTCCTCGGTATCCGGATCTTCTCCAACGCCGCGGCGATCCGTCGGCACGTGTTCCGGGCGTGAAGCCGATGAGCGAGCATGACGACAAGCGCCCCGAGGAGAACGGCGGCACGCGGGCGGACCAGCGCGGCGGGAACGGCGCGTCCCGGAACCGGCTGCGCAAGGAGCTGCCCCGGGAGGTGTCCGCGCCTTCGCCGGGCGCTCAGGAGGCCCCAGAACCAGAACCGCAACCGGAACCGGAACCGGACGGGGAGTCCGAACCTCAGGCGGCTCCCGCGCCCGGGCCCGGTGCCGGGGCCGAGCCGCGGCTGACCGGTCGGCAGCGGCTGCTGCAGGGGCTGTGGCCGCCGCGGGTCTCACGGGCCCAACTCATCGTCGCGCTGCTGCTGTTCGGCCTCGGTTTCGGGCTGGCCGTGCAGGTGGCCTCGCACAGCGACAGTGACAGCGCGCTGCGCGGTGCGCGTCAGGAAGATCTTGTCCGCATTCTCGATGAACTGGACGACCGTACGCAGCGTCTTGAGGACGAGAAGCAGGGCCTGGAGAAGCAGCGCGACGAGCTGGAGAACAGCTCGGACCAGGCCGAGGAAGCCCGGAGGCAGACCGTCGAGAAGGAGAGGCAACTCGGCATCCTGGCCGGCACGGTGGCCGCGCAGGGGCCCGGCATCACGATGACCATCGAGGACACCAAGAGGACGGTCGAGGCGGACATGCTGCTCGACGCGGTCCAGGAGCTGCGCGCGGCCGGTGCCGAGGCGATCCAGGTGAACGGCGTGCGGGTTGTCGCGGGCACGTATCTGACCGATTCCGGCAAGGGCGTGAGCGTCGACGGGAACAAGATCAACGCGCCCTATCGTTTCAAGGTCATCGGCAAGCCGCAGGATCTCGAGCCGGCGCTCAACATCCCCGGAGGCGTGGTGCAGACTCTCGAGAAGGAACACGCCACGGTCACCATCGAGCGGTCGACCAAGATCGTCGTGGACGCCTTGCGGGCGGCGAAGCGGCCTGACTACGCTCGGTCGTCCTCCCAGTGAACCGGGGGTGCATGGGCGAGGTCGGGCGAGGGCATGAGGTTGCGGGGGGTCGGCGCACCGAATGGGTGGTGCGTGGTGGAAACTGTCTGGTGCAGACGGACGTTGTCAGGATGTCCGGGTCGGCCAGAGTGTTCAGTCAGGGTTCGTCCTGCCCCACGGGCGGGTCTGTTTCGGTCAAGGGGAATCGCCCGTGAAGTTGTTTGCGAAGTTGTTCGGCAAGAGCGCGCGAGAGAGCAGCGACAACGCGACCGCTCGCCATCGCGCACAGCCTGACGCGGAGGGCCAGCGGCCGCTGTTCCGGGACCAGGTCGGTGGCCCGGGTGGTGACGTTTCCGGAGGTCAGGGCGCGCCGTCGGTTGACCCTGCGCAGCCCGGCGGCATAGGTTTCGGGCAACCGTCAACCTCAGGTGCGGGTGGAGAGATTTCCGGCCCGTATGCGTCCAATGCCCCCGGTGGGCAGCCGCGGCAGGAGGATCCGATGTCGGCCCTGGTGTGTACGAGGTGCGGTAACCGCAACGCGGAGAACAGCCGCTTCTGCTCCAACTGCGGCGCGCCGCTGCGGGCGGGTGCGGCGGCGGAGCGTCCGTCCGAGACGACCTCCACGATCTCCATCTCCGGTCTCGAGGCCTACGACAGCGAGACCACCGGCCAGACGCCGATGCCGACCCTGTCCCCCGAGGCGCAGGCGGCGGTCGACGCGCTGCCACTGGGTTCCGCGCTCCTGGTCGTGCGCCGCGGGCCGAACTCGGGCAGCCGTTTCCTGCTGGACGGCGATCTGACCACGGCCGGGCGTCATCCGCAGAGCGACATCTTCCTGGACGACGTGACGGTCTCCCGGCGCCATGTGGAGTTCCGCCGGGGGCAGGACGGCTCGTTCACGGTGGCCGACGTGGGCAGCCTGAACGGCACGTACGTGAACCGCGAGCGGATCGACCAGGTCGCCCTGAACAACGGCGACGAGGTGCAGATCGGCAAGTACCGGCTGGTCTTCTACGCCAGCCAGCGGGGCTACTGACCGGTCCGTCCGGGGAACCCCTGCGAAGGTCCGTCCGTCAGGGAAGGTCCATGCTTCAAACACCGAGCGGCGGTGCCGGGCACGGCGCCGCCGCCACGGACAGGCTGATGAGCATCGGCACGGTGCTGAACGTGCTGCGCGACGAGTTCCCCGAGGTCACCATCTCCAAGATCCGTTTCCTGGAGGCGGAGGGGCTCATCGAGCCCCAGCGGACCCCGTCGGGGTATCGCAAGTTCAGCGCCCATGACGTCGAGCGCCTCGGCCATGTGCTGAGGATGCAGCGGGACCACTATCTGCCCCTGAAGGTGATCCGCGAGCATCTGGACGCCATGGAGCGCGGTGAGGCCGTCCAGCTGCCGGCGCTGGGCCGTCAGCGTGACGGCGAGAGCGTGCCCGAGTCCCCCGAGGTGCCCACGGCGGCCAGGATCGGGCGTGAGGAGCTGCTGGCCGCCGCCGGCGTCGGCGAGGAGGAGCTCGGGGAGTGGGAGTCCTACGGGCTCGTCACGCCTCTGGAGGACGGGGTGTACGACGCGGAGGCGGCCACGGTGGCCTCGCTGATCGCCGAGCTGGGGCGGTTCGGGATCGAGCCGCGGCACCTGCGGGTGATGAAGGCCGCCGCCGACCGCGAGGCCGGGCTCGTGGACCAGGTGGTGGCCCCGCTGAAGCGGCACCGGAATCCGCAGACCAGGGCTCATGCGGAGGCCCGTGCCAAGGAGCTGGCGGGGCTCACGGTGAAGCTGCACGCCGCTCTGGTGCAGACGGCGCTGGGTGTGCGGCTGCCCTGAGGCGGCCGGTCGTGGGCGACCGGAACAGGCGCCCGTTCCCGGCCCGACTACCCAAACATCCCGAGCACGGCCTAGGGTTGCTGTGTGAACGAGCTCGATGTCGTAGGTGTCCGGGTGGAAATGCCCTCCAACCAACCGATCGTGCTGCTGCGTGAAGTGGGAGGCGACCGTTACCTCCCTATCTGGATCGGACCGGGGGAGGCGACGGCGATCGCCTTCGCCCAGCAGGGCATGGCTCCGGCACGACCGCTGACCCACGACCTGTTCAAGGACGTGCTGGAGGCCGTCGGCCAGGAGCTGACGGAAGTGCGCATCACGGACCTGCGTGAGGGCGTCTTCTACGCGGAGCTGGTCTTCGCCAGCGGCGTCGAGGTGAGCGCCCGCCCGTCCGACGCCATAGCGCTGGCCCTGCGCACCGGAACGCCGATCTACGGCAGTGACACGGTGCTCGACGACGCCGGTATCGCGATCCCGGACGAGCAGGAGGACGAGGTGGAGAAGTTCCGCGAGTTCCTCGACCAGATCTCCCCGGAGGACTTCGGCAGCAGCAGCCAGTGAGCTCCGGATTCCGGTAAGAGCCGATGGCGGGGAGTATCAGAGGGCAGTGAGGCATGTGTGGGGCGGCTCGGCGGGCGGTGTGGTCCGCGGCAGGGTCGCCCGCCGTATGTGTGACGGGTGAAATGCCCGCATGTGCCGGAGGCGGGGGAGAGCGTCACGCGGCCCGCGCCGAGGGCATTCGGCTAGCCTTTCCCCGCGGTGGGGCACGGGAAACCACTCTTAGGGTGATTATCACTCGGCGTGGCGAGTGTGGCGATCGTTGACGCACCCCGGGTGACTGCCTACCGTCGAGAAGGCAGGTCAAGGACGGAGGTCGGCGTGAGAAGCAGCGGCGACGGTACGGCTGGGGGTGGCCCCGAGCGCAGTCTCAGGGCGAGCGGTCCGTACCCTCCCCCGGGCTCACGGCTCCGCCCGAGCGGGGCGTGTCCCCAGCCCGGTGGCGTGGCCGATCACGTTCCGCAGCGACCGACGGCTGTGCCGAGCAGCGGAGGGACGACGTCCATGGCGTCCGAGCAGATCGGCTATCGCGGCCCCACGGCCTGCGCGGCCGCCGGTATCACCTACCGGCAGCTGGACTACTGGGCCCGCACCGGCCTCGTCGAGCCGAGTGTGCGCCCCGCCTACGGGTCGGGGACGCAGCGGCTGTACAGCTTCCGGGACGTCGTCGTCCTGAAGATCGTCAAGCGGTTCCTCGACACCGGGGTGTCGCTCCAGAACATCCGCACGGCCGTGCAGCACCTCAGAGAACGCGGTTTCCGCGATCTGGAGCGGATGACGCTGATGAGTGACGGGGCGACGGTCTACGAATGCACCTCGCCCGACGAGGTCCACGCGCTGCTCCAAGGGGGCCAGGGCGTCTTCGGGATCGCCGTGGGCGTGGTGTGGCGGGATGTCGAGAGCGCGCTGTCCCAGCTGCACGGGGAGCGGATCGACACCGGCGAGACCCTGGTCGGGCCCAACCCGGCGGACGAGCTGGCGCGGCGTCGGAACCGGGCCGTCTGAGCCGTACGGCGCTGCGGTGCTCCCAGATCATTCCAGGCGGGACGTTTCCGCGCCGGGCGGCAAGCGGTTTCTGCCGGGGGTGTCAGGGCGGTTGTCCGAGGCGTTGTCAGTGGCGTAGGGCAGCATCGGAGATGTGAGAACCGCGCCCACGATCCTGCATCTCGACATGGATGCCTTCTTCGCCTCGGTGGAGCAGGCGTCCAAGCCGAGTCTGCGCGGGAAGGCCGTCGTCGTGGGCGGGCTCGGACCGCGGGGCGTCGTGGCCACGGCGTCGTACGAGGCCAGGGTCTTCGGTGTGCATTCGGCGATGCCGATGGGGCAGGCCCGGCGGCTCGCGCCCAACGCCGCGTACCTTGTGCCGCGCTTCGGGTTCTACAAGGCGATCAGCGAGCGGGTGATGGAGCTGCTGCGGGCCTTGTCGCCGCTGGTGGAGCCGCTGAGCCTGGACGAGGCGTTCGTCGACCTGGAGGCCGGGGGAGCGGCCTGGGACGAACAGTCGGCGCGGCTGGTCGGGGCGCGGCTGCGCGCGGACATACGGGCCGTCACCGGGCTCACGGGGTCGGTCGGACTCGCCGCCTCCAAGATGCTCGCGAAGATCGCCTCGGAGCAGGCCAAGCCGGACGGGCTGGTGGTGATCGAGCCGGGGACCGAGCGGGCGATGCTCGGACCGATGTCGGTGCGGACACTGCCGGGGGTCGGGCCGGCGACGGGCGACCACCTGCGGCGGGCCGGGATCACCACGATCGAGGAGATCGTCGAGGCAGGCGAGGACGAGCTGGTCCGGCTGCTGGGAAAGTCGCACGGGCACGGGCTCTACGCCATGGCGCTGGCCCGGGACGACCGGCCTGTCGTGGCGGAGCGGGAGACGAAGTCGGTGTCGGTCGAGGACACCTATGACGTGGACATCCATGACCGGGTGCGGGTCGGTCTGGAGGTGCAGCGGCTGGCCGACCGGTGCGTGCGGCGGCTGCGCGGGGCCGGGCTGTCGGGGCGGACCATCGTGCTGAAGGTGCGGCGGTACGACTTCTCGACGCTCACCCGGTCCGAGACGCTGCGCGGACCGACGGACGATCCCGGGGTGATCCGCGAGGCGGCGGCCCGGCTGCTCGACTCGGTCGACACCACGGGCGGTGTGCGGCTGCTCGGAGTGGGCGTCAGCGGGCTCGCCGACTACACGCAGGAGGATCTCTTCGCGCAGGCGGCGGGGGAGCGGACGGAGGCGGAGGGGCCCCTTGAGGAGGACGCCGTGACGCCGGCCGAGGAGCGGCCGGCGCTCGCCGAGCGGCGGTGGCCCGCCGGGCACGACGTACGGCACGCCGTGTTCGGGCACGGCTGGGTGCAGGGCAGCGGTCTGGGGCGGGTGACCGTGCGGTTCGAGACGCCCGGCTCGGAGCCCGGGCGGGTGCGGACGTTCCGGGGCGACGATCCGGACCTGGAGCCGGCGGATCCGCTGCCGCTGGTGTTATCGAGTTCAGAGGGGAGTCACGGTGGGCCGGAGGGCGGGGCCGGGGCCGTGGGGCTGCGATCCGCTGCTCCCTAGACGGCCGGTGGGGGCTTCACGCGGTCTCGTCCGTGCCCGCCAGCTTGCCGAAGTGGTGGTCGGGGAGCGGGGGAGGTGCGGCGACGTCGAGGCCGTAGTGGTGGTAGAGCTGCAGTTCCTGTTCGGGGGAGAGATGGCGGCCCACGCCGAAGTCGGGGGCGTCCTTGATCAGGGCGCGGTCGAAGGGCACGTGGAGGGCCCCGTTGATCAGTTCGCTGGGTTCGAGGGGGACGAAAGCGTCCCTGCTGAACAGGCCGGTCCGTATGGCGGCCCACTCCGGCTCGCCGGTGGCGTCGTCGAGGTAGACCTCGTCGATCGTGCCGATCCTGGTTCCGTTGCGGTCGAACGCCTTGCGGCCGATCAGGTGGCGTGGATCGATATCGGTTCGCACGGGTCCTCCACGTGGTCGCAACTCATCCGTAAGCACCACAAAACGGCACAATCGGAGAGGCGGCCACTCGAAGGTTCGTGCGTGGACCGCGCTGGTACGCTGGCAGCGGCTGCTGACCCCGTGCGGGAGAGTCCTCCAGACACCATCGGAGGCGCCGAAGGAGCAAATCCTCCCCGGAATCTCTCAGGCCCACGTACCGCACGGACGAGGCCACTCTGGAAAGCAGGGCGGGTGTCGACGGCTTCCGCTCTCACCGACGGTGAAAACCGGAGGCCTTCGGGCGATCCGGTGAAGCTCTCAGGTTGAGATGACAGAGGGGGAGGCCGTCCGGGTACCCGTGCCGTGGTGCCCCTCGAAGGTCGTGTCAGACCAGGAGGCCTCCGCAAATGACCGCCCATCGCATCCCGCTCTCCGCACTCGAAGAGGCAGTGCCCTTCGAGCAGCGCCACATCGGCCCCGACCACGAGGCCCGCGCCAAGATGCTCGCGCAGGTCGGCTACGGCTCGCTGGACGAGCTCACGGCCGCCGCGGTCCCGGCCGTGATCAAGAGCGCAGAGGCGCTGGACCTGCCGGGCGCCCGCAGCGAGGCCGAGGTGATCGCCGAGCTGCGCTCCCTCGCCGACCGCAACCAGGTCCTCGACTCCATGATCGGGCTCGGCTACTACGGCACCTTCACGCCGCCCGTGATCATGCGCAACGTCATGGAGAACCCGGCCTGGTACACGGCCTACACGCCGTACCAGCCGGAGATCTCGCAGGGGCGGCTCGAGGCGCTGCTCAACTTCCAGACCATGGTCGCCGACCTCACCGGACTGCCCACCTCCGGTGCCTCCCTGCTCGACGAGGGCACCGCGGCCGCCGAGGCCATGGCGCTGTCGCGGCGCCTCGGCAAGAACAAGAGGGGCCTGTTCCTGGTCGACGCGGACGCGCTGCCGCAGACCATCGCCGTGATCCGGACCCGGGCCGAGCCGGCCGGCGTCGAGGTCGTCGTCGCCGACCTCGGCGAGGGCATCCCCGCCGAGATCGCCGAGCGCGAGATCAACGGCGTGCTGATCCAGTACCCGGGCGCCTCCGGAGCCGTACGCGACATCAAGCCGGTCATCGACCAGGCCCACGAACTCGGCGCGCTCGTCACCGTCGCCGCCGATCTGCTCGCGCTGACGCTGCTGAAGTCGCCCGGTGAGCTCGGCGCGGACATCGCCGTCGGCACCACGCAGCGCTTCGGTGTGCCGATGGGCTTCGGCGGTCCGCACGCCGGTTACATGGCGGTCAAGGACAAGATGGCGCGCAGCCTGCCCGGGCGGCTCGTCGGCGTGTCCGTCGACGCCGACGGGAACAAGGCCTACCGGCTGGCGCTCCAGACGCGTGAGCAGCACATCCGCCGCGAGAAGGCCACCAGCAACATCTGCACCGCCCAGGTGCTGCTCGCCGTCATGGCCGGCATGTACGCCGTCTACCACGGGCCGGAGGGCCTCAAGGGCATCGCGCGGCGCACCCACCGGTACGCCACCGTGCTCGCCGCCGGGCTCGCCAACGGCGGGGTCGAGGTCGTGCACGGGTCCTACTTCGACACGCTGACCGTGCGTGTCGAGGGCCGGGCCGCCGGCGTCGTGGCCGCCGCGCGGGAGAACGGGGTCAACCTCCGTCTCGTCGACGCCGACCACGTCTCGATCGCCTGCGACGAGACCACCACGCGCAACCAGCTGCGTGCCGTATGGGCCGCCTTCGGTGTCGACGGTGTCATCGAGGTGCTGGACGCGGCCACGGAGGACGGGCTTGCGGACGCTCTGCTGCGGACCGACGAGTACCTGACGCACCCCGTCTTCCACCAGCACCGCTCCGAAACCGCCATGCTGCGCTACCTGCGCCGGCTGGCCGACCGGGACTACGCGCTCGACCGGGGCATGATCCCGCTGGGTTCCTGCACCATGAAGCTCAACGCGACCACGGAGATGGAGCCGGTCACCTGGCCCGAGTTCGGGCAGCTGCACCCCTTCGCGCCCGCCGAGCAGGCCGGGGGGTACCTCACCCTCATCCGTGAGCTGGAGGACCGCCTCGCCGAGGTCACCGGGTACGACAAGGTGTCCCTCCAGCCGAACGCCGGGTCGCAGGGCGAGCTGGCCGGCCTGCTCGCCGTACGCGGGTACCACCGCGCCAACGGGGACGAGCAGCGCACGGTGTGCCTGATCCCGTCGTCCGCGCACGGGACCAACGCCGCGAGCGCGGTGATGGCGGGCATGAAGGTCGTCGTCGTCAAGACCGCCGACGACGGCGAGATCGACGTCGAGGACCTGCGGGCCAGGATCGAGCAGCACCGCGACGAGCTGGCGGTGCTGATGATCACGTACCCGTCCACGCACGGAGTGTTCGAGGAGCACGTCTCCGAGATCTGCGCCCAGGTGCACGAGGCGGGCGGGCAGGTCTACGTCGACGGGGCCAACCTCAACGCGCTCGTGGGGCTCGCCAAGCCGGGGCACTTCGGCGGTGACGTCTCGCACCTGAACCTGCACAAGACCTTCTGCATCCCGCACGGCGGCGGCGGTCCCGGCGTCGGTCCCGTGGCGGTGCGGGAACACCTCGCGCCGTACCTGCCGAACCACCCGCTCCAGCCCGAGGCGGGCCCGGAGACGGGGGTCGGCCCCATCTCCGCGGCGCCGTGGGGTTCCGCCGGCATCCTGCCGATCTCCTGGGCGTACGTCCGGCTCATGGGCGGCGAGGGGCTGAAGCGGGCCACGCAGGTGGCGGTGCTCAGCGCCAACTACATCGCCAAGCGCCTGGAGCCGCACTACCCGGTGCTCTACACCGGCCCCGGCGGGCTCGTCGCGCACGAGTGCATCATCGACCTGCGGCCGCTGACCAAGTCGACCGGGGTGAGCGTCGACGACGTCGCCAAGCGGCTGATCGACTACGGCTTCCACGCGCCGACGATGTCGTTCCCGGTGGCCGGGACGCTGATGATCGAGCCGACCGAGTCGGAGGACCTGACCGAGCTGGACCGGTTCTGCGAGGCGATGATCGCCATCCGTGCGGAGATCGAGAAGGTCGGCTCCGGCGCGTGGCCCGCGGACGACAACCCGCTGCGGGGCGCCCCGCACACCGCCGGGACGCTCGCCGGGGAGTGGGAGCACGCCTACAGCCGTGAGGAGGCCGTCTTCCCGGCCGGGGTCTCGGTCGCCGACAAGTACTGGCCGCCGGTGCGCCGCATCGACCAGGCCTTCGGCGACCGGAACCTGGTCTGCTCCTGCCCGCCGCTGGACGCGTACGAGGACTGACCGGCGGGCCGGTCGTGTGAGGGGCTCCGTGGTGCGGGGCCCCTCCCGTCATTCGGCGGCGAGGGACACCTCGGTCGACTTGATCAGGGCGATGACGGGGGTTCCGGCCGCCAGGGCGAGGTCGTCCGCGGCGTCCCTGGTGATCGCGGCGGTCAGTTCACCGCCCTCGACGGTGATCCGCACGGACGCCATCGCGTCGCCGGTGGCGACGTCCGTGACCGTGCCGGGGAGCCGGTTGCGGATGGACAGGCCCTCGACGGGGGCGGTGGCCAGCGAGACCTCCGTCGACTTCACCAGGGTTCTCTAGGGTTTTGATGGCTGTGGTGTGACATTGCGCCTGTTGCTGTCGTTTGAGTTATGACGACGGTTCTCGGGGGGTGTGGCTCTTGTAGTGGATCGTTGCGATCGACATACGGAGCATGGGAACAGATGTACGGAACATTCCTTGTCTTGATGCCCTCGGGTACTCGGTACTGGACCGTGGTGGACGACGAGCTGGAGGTCGTCCAAGAGGCGGACCGCTTCCTGAGGGAGCTGCGCCTGGCTCGGGGGCGGGCAGAGACAACGACGAAGGCGTACGCCGAGGGGGTGACCTTGTTCCTGCGCTGGTGCGCGGGCACAGGCCGGGACTGGTCGACAGCGGCCCGGGACATGGGGCTGTTCATGGTGTGGCTGCGGTGGGCGCCGGGCAACGGTGGCCACCGCCAGGGCGTGGTCCCGGGGCCGGGCGGCAAGCCGGTCCGAGGGGATGCGCGAATCAACAAGGTGCTGACCGCAGTACGGATGTTCCTGCTTCACGCGGTGGTCAACAAGGTCGCGCCAGCCTGGGTCCTTGAGCAGCTCTACGAGCTGGGGGATGACCGTGACCTGCCGGTGGAGGCACGGGGCGAGAGCGGTGGGATGCGGTATCGGCTGCGGGCCCGGCACCGACTGCAGGAGCCGGAGACGGAAGTGGACCGGGCCAGTGACGAGGAAGTCGTGGCGATGCTGCGGGCCTGTCGGTCAGCTCGGGACAGGTTGATCGTGCTGCTGCTGTCCCGGGTGGGGCTGCGTCCGGGCCAGGTCGCGGGGCTGCACCGCTGTGATGTCCACCTGCTGATGGATTCGCGCTCGCTGGGGTGCGATGTCGAGGAGGCCCATCTGCACGTGATCCGGCGGGAGAACGTGAATGGCGCCTGGTCGAAGTCGAGGAAGTCGTGGGTGATGCCGGTGGACTTCCTGGTGGTGCAGGCCGCCGACCAGTACGCGGTGGAGCGTTACGAGATCCTCGGGGAGGGAGAAAACAACTTCCTTCTGGTCAACCTCTTCCGCCCGCCATTTGGCTCGCCGGTGACCACCGGCGCGATCGGAGAGCTGTGCGAGTCGCTGTCGGGACGGGCGGGGCTGGGCCGCCAGGTTGGGCCGCGGATGTGTCGGCATGCGATGGCCAGCAACGTCGTGGATGCCGGCGGCACGCTGGATGAAGTCCAGGCCCTGCTGGGCCAGAAGAACCCGGCGTCACCCCGTCCCTACCTGCATCCGGACCGCTCACGCCTGCGCGCGGCCGTTGAGCGCGTGCCCTCGCCCCGCCTGACTAAGGAGGAGGGCCGGTGAACCTGGCACTCGCAACGCCCCAGCACGGGGCGGGAGGAGACACAGTCACCGCTGGGCTCATGGGCGCCGTCCAACCGGAGTTTCTGCAGCTGCTCAGCTGGGATCCTCACGTCCGGGTTGTGCTGCTGCCTCGCTCGCACCCGCAATTCAGCGGCGAGGACTGCCTGGTGGCTGGCTGCGACAAGATGTCGTACTTCGCCCACCAGAAGGGAATGTGCACCGGTTGCACCGAGCGGTGGAAGAAGAGCGACCTGCCCTTCGACGAGTTCGTCACCATCAGGCGATCGGGCCGGATGGTCGGCTTCTCCCCTTGCCAGGTCGCGCACTGCGAGCGGCCGGGCAGACGCGCGACACTGCTGTGCTCGTCGCATGACTACCAGAGGCGCAAGGTCTACGGGCTCACGCTGGAGGACTTCCTCGCTCACCCCGAAGTACAGCCGCTGCCCGCTCTGGGGCCTTGCCAGGTCGCTGCCTGTGACCGGCAAGGCGAGACCGGGAGCGGGTACTGCCTGCCTCACGCCGACCAATGCCGTGACCTCCGCCAAGCAGGCGCCTTGGGGGACGAGGATCTTTGGCGGCTGACCACCCCGGCCATCGCAGAGTCCCGCAAGGCCAGTCTGCGCGGGCTGCCCGACCAGGTGGTCGCCGAGATCCTCTACGGCCTCCAGGAACGGATCGCCCAGGGGCTCCTGCACAAGGACTACCTGCTGCGCAATTTGTCGAACAACGCCCGTGTCCAGCAAATCACTTCACTCGATGAGCTCGACCTGGACGTCCTCACCCGCACCGACAGGACCCAGGCCAGGGGCTTCCTCAAGCACATCCGCCGTTTCGGCCTGAGCCCGGAGACCGAACGCCACAAGGACGTCTGGGACGCGAGCGTCTTCGGCCTCGGCGGCACCTTCTCCTTCACCGGGATCACGCAGCCCTGGCTGAGGGAAGGAGCCAAGGCCTGGGCCCTCGACGACATTCCCCGACGCCGCGGAAAGAGTGCCAAAACCACCGTCCAACGCACCCTGAAGTCGCTGAGCCGCTTCTCCACGAGCCTGCACCTGAGCCGGGACGACCACGGCGTGGACCTGCCTGTGCTCGGCCGCGTCGACATCACTGCCTTCCTGGGCCGACTGGGCTTCCTCCACGAACGCGGCGACATCTCCGGCTGCACGCAGTACATGACCGTCCGCGACACCCGACGCGTGCTGACCCGGCTGAGGACCCTGGGCCTGACCAAGCCCGGCCAGCCCCTGCACGGCCTGGCGGACGACTTCGCCCTCCGCCAGGAGGACATCCCCGACGACCCCGAGGACTCCGAAGCTGGCCGCGACCTGCCCGCGGAAGTCATGCGGCAGCTGTGCGCCAACCTCGACTCCCTTGAGACCATCAGTTCCACAGGCGTCCGTACGGCCATCGAGCTGATCATCGACACCGGCAGGCGTCCCAACGAGATCTGCAAACTGCCATGGCACTGCCTTGACCGCGAAAGCGACGGCAGCCCCGTCCTTGTCTACGACAACACCAAGAACCTTCGGCACGCTCGCCGACTACCGATCCCCGGCGCGACCGCCGCGCTCATCGTCAAGCAGCAAGAGCGCGCCCGAGCGCGCTTCCCCGACACCCCGGCTGACAAGCTCAAGCTCTTTCCCGCCACCCTGGCCAACCCCCACGGCACGAAGGCGACAACCTACGAGTTGGTGTCGGCAAGGCACCGAGCCTGGGTGAAAGGCCTGCCCGACTTCCTGGTCCCCACCGTGATTGTCGAAGACGGCAACCGGGTCACCACGATGCTGCCCTTCGACAGGAACAAGATCTACCCCTACGCCTACCGACACACCTACGCACAACGGCATGCCGACGCCGGCGTCCCCCAGGACGTTCTGCAGTCGTTGATGGATCACCGCGAAGCCAGCACCACGCAGCGGTACTACCGCGTCGGCGAGAAACGCCGGCGCGAAGCGGTCGAGCGGGTCACCACCATGCAGTTCGACCGGCACGGCACACGCGTCTGGCGTCAGGCCAAAACCCTGCTCGACTCCGAACACGCCCGCCGCGCCATCGGTTCCGTCCAAGTCCCCTACGGCACCTGCACCGAACCATCCAACGTTGCGGCCGGCGGCCACGACTGCCCCGTGCGCTTCCGCTGCGTGGGCTGCGGACACTTCCGCACCGACGTCTCCTACCTCCCCGACCTTGAGGCATACCTGGCCGACCTGCTGCGCAACCGTGAACGTCTGGCCGCCTTCGCCAACGCCGACCCCTGGGCCAAGGCCGAGGCCACACCATCGGACGACGAGATTGCCCGTGTCCGCCGCCTGGTTCAGCGGGTGCGCCAGGACCTCGACGACCTCACCGACGAGGACCGGGCCCAGATTCGCGAGGCAGTTGCGCTGGTCCGCCGCAGCCGCGGCGTCTCCCTGGGCATGCCGCGCGTCCGCCAGCCCCTGCCCGACCTTCGCCCGGAGAGAACCGTATGACAAGCATGACCGACGGGCGGCGGGCCGACTCGGCCCGTCGCCGCGAACGCGTTCTCAAAGCCCTCGATGTCCTGCTGCGAAGCGACCAGGACATCACAGTCTCCGGACTGGCCCGCGCCGCACGAGTGGACCGCACCTATCTCTACCGGCACCCCGACCTCCTCGAACGCGTCCACGCCGCCGCCGCGGCCCCACCGGAAGAGGGCCGGATCGCGGCCGTCAGCCGGGCCTCGCTGCGGGCAGACCTGACCAACGCGCTGGAGCGGAACAGACGGCTGACAGTCCGCGTCCGGCAGTTGGAGAAGCGTCTGTCCGAGAGCCTCGGTGAATTCGCATGGAAGGAATCTGGCCTTGGCGCGTCCGCCGACATCGACCAGCTTCAACGCCGCATCACGTTGCTCGAACAAGACCTGGCTGACATAAGGGGCCAGCTCGAAGAGCGGACCGAGGAACTTGATGCCTCGCGGGCGGCTAACCGAGAACTGACCCGGGCACTGAACCAGACCCGCTGACGCATCTGCGGCAGAGTGGTGACGGGCCGTTGTCGGCGTACACCTGAATTCCGTACGCCGGCAACTGGCTTCGCGAACGGGCTGAGCGCTGGCCCCGCAGCACTAATCCGCACCTGATCGTCACGCAGGTCACCGCCGTCGACCCCAACGGCCCTCCGGTGTCCAAGGACGGGCTGCGGTTGATCTTCAACAAGTTCGGGATCCAGCCCCGGACGCTCCGCATCGACCGGCTGCTCGATGAGGCACACGAAACTGCCGACCCCGTGCACTTGATGCGCGTCTTCGGATTCTCCGACACGACCGCATTGAAGTACGTCAGAACAGTCCACCCCCACCGATTCGGGTCAGAGCCAACCGTGGTTCTGGATCACTTTCATTCTGTGTCAAGTTCAGGTGTGTTGCCTTGGATAGCGCTACGAGATGTTGCTCTGAGCGCGAGTCATCCTGGCGGCCAATCTGCTCTCCGACGTGACCGCAAACATCACCGGCGTCGACTACGTCATCGACGACGGCGCAGTCAAGGCGCTCTGCCCTCGAAGCGGGTCCGGCGAACACAGGAGGAGGCTGCTGACCGCACGCACCCGTGCGGGAGCCGAGCACCGTCACAGCTCCGGATGACGCTTCCACCAGTCCGTCGCCCTCTCATAGCGCGCCGCGACCGACACCATCCGCGCGTCGGCGTAGAGCGGCGCGACGATCTGGAGCCCGACGGGCAGCCCTTCGGCGGTGAATCCGCAGGGCAGCGACATGGCGGGCAGTCCGGCATGACTCGGTGACTCGGTCATGCGGTGAAGATTGATCCCTGGGTGAGGGACGTCGTGCCCGTCCACCCGGGCGGGGCCCCCTGTGTCTCCGACGTGGGGGAAGGCGGGGACCGGAGTCGTGGGGCAGACCAACACGTCGGCATGCTCGAAGACACCGGCATAGGCCTCATAGATGCGGGTCTTGGTCTCCCGCAGCGCGGAACTGACCCGGGCGGCTGGGAGGGACCTGGCGCGGGCGACGATGTCCTCGATCAGCGGCCAGATTTCCAGGCCCTGCGCACGCATCTCGTCGGCGACCATGACGTACTCGGGACCCCAGTAGTCGACGAAGTACTCGAGAGGGTCGGGCAGCTCGATCGCCGTTTCCTCCACCACCGCACCGGCGGCCCGCAGGTCGTCCAGCGCGGCGGTGAAGACCTTGCGGGTCTCCGGGTCGACGGGCCCCAGTCCGAAGTCGACACTCGCCGCCACCCGGACACCGGTCAGGTCACCGTCCGCCCTCGCCGCCTCGGCGTAACACTCACCGGTGGCCGGGAGGGCGAACCGGTCGCGCGGATGCGGACCCACGGTGGCGTCGAGCATGAGGGCTGCGTCCACCACCCGGCGGGTGAGTGGCCCCTCGGTCGTGTCGGGGTCGGTGTTGCCCGCGTGCGGAATGCGGCCGACGGACGGCTTGATGCCCACTGCTCCGCACAGCGAGGCCGGGACGCGGATGGACCCACCGCCGTCGGAGCCCCAGGCCAGGGGGCCGATTCCGGCCACTGTGGCGGCCGCGGCCCCGCCGCTGGACCCGCCGGCCGCGCGAGTGGGGTCCCACGGAGTGCCGGTCGTGCCGGTGAGCTTGCTTTCCGTGACGCCCAGCAGTCCGAACTCGGGCGTGGTCGTCTTCCCCAGCAGGATGGTCCCGGCCGCCTTGAGCCGGGCCCAGGCCGGCGCGTCCTCCGACGGCACGTGATCGCGGTAGGCCACGCACCCGTAGGTGGTGCGCACCCCGGCGGTGTCGGTCAGGTCCTTGACGGTGATCGGTACCCCGTACAGCGGTGGCAGGTCGTCGCGCGCCGCGAAGCGTCTCTCGGCCTCGCGGGCCTGCTCACGGGCGGTGTCCGCGGTGACCGTGACCATCGTGTTCAGGACACCGTCCACCTGCTCGATGCGTGCCAACGCTGCATCCACCGCCTCGACCGGTGAGACGTCCTGGCTGCGATAGAGGCGGCCGAGCTCATCGGCGCCGAGCCACAGAATGCGGTCGTCCACCATCATGCGCCTCCTGAAGACATTGTGAAACGGTTGCTATATGAACGCCCGGCCGGGTCGATGTCAAGAGCCCGTCCCTGGCGAAAGTTACGAGCGGGAAAACCCGGAGATTGCGCATTGCCTGTTGTACATCACTCGCTATACATTCGCCGTCAACTGGCTCGAAAGCGGCCACAGGCTGCGACGAAGGGGCGACCCGATGGCTACACGACACATCCAGAGGACCGCGGTGCTCAGCCTCGTACTGGCCGCGGCCACGCTCACGGCGTGTTCCGGCGCCCCGTCGGGCGGGCAGAAGCCGGTCTCCGCCGACGACCTGGTCCCCGCGCTTCCCGCCGCACAGGGGGACGTGGACCGGATCACCTGGAACCTCACAGGTGGCGAGCCGGACACGCTGGATCCGGCCAACGCGGTGACCACACAGAGCGGTCAGGTGGTCCGCAACCTCTGCGACTCCCTGCTCACTCTGGACGCGAACTTCAACCTCAAGCCCAATCTGGCCAGTTTCCGGCAGGAGTCGGCGACGAAGCTCGTGCTCACGATCCGCCGGAACACCAAGTTCTGGGACGGGTCCACCGTCACCGCGGAGGACGTCGCCTACAGCCTGCGGTGGTCGGCCGATCCGTCGAAGGTCTTCAGCTTTCTCTTCGCCAACGTCGACTCGATCAAAGCGACCGCCGCCGACAAGGTGACCGTCACGTTCAAACGGCCGGACGAGATGTTCACCAGCGAACTGGCCAACATCGTGGTGCTGAAGAAGACGTTCGCCGAGAAGGCCGGTGCCAAGCTCGGCACCCCGGGCGGCGGCCTGATGTGCAGCGGGCCGTTCAAACTCGACAAGTGGACCAGCGGCGACAGCATCACGATGAGCCGCAACGACGCCTACTGGAACCCCGACCGGCGCCCCTTCGCCAAGTCGGTGAAGTTCACTTTCGTCACCGACGCCACCGCCCTCGCCCAGTCGCTGAACGCCGGCGAGATCGACGGCGCCTACGAGCTGTCCGCCTCCTCGGTGCCGGCTCTGCAGAAGTCCAAGAAGGGCCGGCTGGTTTTCGGCCTGTCCTCCCAGTCGATGAACATCTACGTCAGCCGCCCGGACGGCGTGATGGCCGACCCCGACCTGCGCGCCGCCCTCCAGCGGATGATCGACCGCCAGGGCCTCGCGAAGGCGCTGTACCACGGGGCCGCCACCCCCATGTACACCATGATCGCCCCCGCGGCCTGGCCGACCGCCCAGCGCGCGGTGTACGAGAAGGCGTACAAGTCCTTCGAGACCTCGCGCTCCTACGACATGGACGCGGCGAAGAAGCTGGTCAAGGCCTCCTCCTACAAGGGCCAGGAGATCGTCCTGGCGATCGCCGCCGGCGACGACGCGCAGTCACGCATCGCACAGCTGCTGCAGCAGCAGGGCCGCGAAGCCGGCCTCACCATCAAGATCCAGAGCATGCAGCCGCTGGTCTACGCCCAGGCCGGCTACGACGCCACCAAGCGCAAGGGCGTCGACCTGTACCTGTCGTCCAACTTCAGCGCCGCCCCTGACCCGTTGGAGACCATCGGCTTCCTGTATCTGCCCAAGCAGACCTACAACTACGTCGACTACGACGACCCGAAGGTCATCAAGCTCTTCGACACGGCACGCAGCACCTTCGACGGAGCGAGCCGAGCCAAGACGATCGTCGAGATGCAGGGCATGTACGAGAAGGCGAACACAGTGATCCCGCTCGTCTCGACGAACACCACGACCTTCCTCAACGACCGGCTCACCGGGGCGATCACCTCGTTCGCCTACTGGTCCATGCCGCAGATGGCCTACGTCGGCGCCGCGAAGAAGTAGGAGCGACGACATGTCCGTGTCCACCTCCACGTCCGCGGGCGGTGCCCGGGCCAAGGTCCGTGTCCCGGGCCTGGCCATGACGATGACCTACGTGGCGGGGCCCCTCGCCACGATCCTCTGCGCCTCCTTCCTCCTGTTCGCCCTCCTCGGCCTGGCTCCCGGCGACCCGGTGGCCCAACTGCTGGGCCCGCATGCCTCGGACGCCGCCCGCGCCGCGACGCGGAGCAGACTCGGTCTGGACGACCCGCTGCCGGTGCGCTACTGGCACTGGCTGACCGGCGCCCTGCACGGAGACCTCGGCACGTCACTGACCTACCGGCAGCCGGTCTCCGACCTGCTCGCGCCCCGCCTGCTCACCACGTTCCTGTTGGTAGGCATGTCCGCGGTCCTCATCCTGCTCGCGGGCCTGCTCCTCGGGGGCATCGGCGGGACGAGCCCGCGGTGGCGCCCGCTGGTCAACGCCCTGACCGGGCTGGGCATCGCCGTCCCCGCCTTCGTCGCCACGACCATCCTGATCGCGGTCTTCGCGGTGAACCTCGGCTGGTTCCCCACCAGCGGCGCGGGCAGCGGCTTCACCGACCGGCTCTGGCACCTCGTTCTCCCGGCGGTCGCCCTGTCCATCGGATACGCCGCCTACCTGGCCCAGTTGACCTCCAGCGCGATCGGTGAAGAGGCGGGGGCTGAGCATGTGCTGACCGGCCGGGGCCGGGGACTGCCCCGCGCCTTGATCTTCCGGCGGCACATCCTGCGCAACGCGGCCCTGCCGATCCTGACCGCCTCCGGCCTGACCATGGCCGGACTGGTGGCCGGCTCGGTGGTGGTGGAGCCCGCCTTCGGTATCGACGGCATCGGCTCGCTGCTGATCAAGAGCGTCTCCGCGAAGGACTATCCCGTGGTGACCGCGGTGAGCGCGCTGATCGTCACGGTCTTCGTCGTCGTCACCACGCTGCTGGACGCCGGTCAGCACCTCCTCGACCCGCGCCTGAGGAAAGGACGCTGACCCATGGCGACACTCACAGCTCCCCTCCGCCTGCGCAGCACGGGGCCCAGGCGCTACGGCGATCCGCTGCTCCTGATCTCGGCAGTACTGGCCACAGGCTTGGTGGTCCTGGCGGTGATCGGCCCCTGGATCGCGCCCTACGACCCGGCGGCCACCGACATCCTCGCCGCGAGCCAAGGCCCCAGCGGCGCGCACCTGTTCGGCACCGACTCGCTGGGCCGTGACATCTTCTCCCGGGCCCTGACCGGAGCCCGGCTGAGCTTCGCGGGCCCGGGGATCATCGTGCTGGGCAGTGCCGGTCTCGGCACGCTGCTGGCGCTCGCGGCCGCCTGGTACGGCGGCTGGATCGACCGACTGCTGAACCGGGCACTGACCTTGCTGTTCGCGATTCCCGGCGTGCTGGTGGCCGTCGTCGCCGCGGCCGTCTTCGGCGCCGGCTTCTGGGCACCGGTCCTGGCCCTGACCCTCGTCTACACGCCGTATGTGGCCCGGGTGGTGCGCAGCGTCGCGGTACGGCAGCGGCAACTGCCGTATATCGAAGCCCTGGAACTGGCCGGACTGTCGACCTGGCGGATCTGCGCACGGCATCTGCTGCCCAATGTGACGCCGATCGTGCTGGCGCAGGCAACCATCGGCTTCGGGTCGGCTCTCGTCGACTTCGGCGCGGTGTCGTTCCTGGGGCTCGGCATCCAGCCGCCCGAGGCGGAGTGGGGGCTAATGGTGGCCGACGGCCGGTCCGAGGTGCTGGACGGCGCCGTGCAGCAGAGCCTGGCGACGGGCCTGTGCATCGTGGTCACCGTGGTGGCGTTCAACGTGCTGGGCGAGCGCCTCACCCAGCGGTTCGGAGGGAAGCGATGAGCACCGTGGTCCGGAAGGAGCCGAAGAACGCCACTCCGCTGCTGGAGCTGCGGGGCGTCGGCATCACGGCCGGGGACCGCCGCGACCGGCGCACGCTGGTCCGCGACGTGGACCTGACCGTGGAAGCCGGCGAGACCGTGGGCCTGGTCGGCGAATCAGGCTCGGGCAAGTCGATGCTGGTCAAGTCCGCCATGCGGCTGCTGCCCCGGCATGCCGTAACGTCAGGGCGGATCGACTTCGAGGGGCGTTCGGTGCTCAGGTTCTCCCGCCGCGAGCTCGCCGCCTACCGGTCCCGGGACGTCGCGCTGATCCACCAGGATCCGCGCGCCCACACCAACCCGCTGCGCACGGTGGGCGACTTCCTTGTCGAGGGGGTCGTGGCGGCCAAGCTCCTCGCCCCGCGCGACGCACGTGACCGCGCCTGCGCGCTCATGGCGAGCGTCGGCATCACCGACCCCGAGCACCGTCTGACCCAGTACCCGCACCAGCTCTCCGGCGGACTGCTGCAACGCATGATGATCGTGGCGGCGCTGCTGCCCTCCCCCAAGCTGGTCTTCGCGGACGAGCCGACGACGGCACTGGACGTGACCGTGCAGTCGGAGGTGATGGCGATCCTCCAGGAGCAGATCCGGGAGCGGAACCTCGGTCTGCTGTTCATCTCCCACGACCTGGACCTGGCCGCCGCCGTGACCGACTCGCTGGCCGTGATGTACGCGGGCACGATCGTCGAACGGGGGGCCACCGCGGAGGTCCACTCCCGTCCGCTGCATCCGTACACGGCCGGCCTGCTCGCCTGCCGACCCAGCGCCAGGGCCGTGACGCGGCTGCAACCGATCCCCGGGCGGCCGGTCTCGGCGTACGAGGTGGGCCCGGGCTGCGCGTTCGCCGCGCGATGTCGCTTCGCCACCGAGGAATGCCGGACGGACCGGCCTCAACTGCGCACTGTGGAGGACCGGTTGGTCGCCTGTCATCGAGTCGAACAGATCGGCGCTGAGTTCGCCCAGGCGGTGCGCTCATGACCGGGACCGTCACGCCTCCTGCCCTCGTCGTGGAGGGTCTGCGCAAAGAGTTTCCCGCCCGGTCCCGGGACGGCAAGGCGGTCGTCGCCGTCGACGACGTCAGCTTCACCCTGGAACGCGGTGGTTCGCTGGCCGTCGTGGGCGAGTCCGGCTCCGGCAAGTCCACGACCGCGCGCATCGTCGCCGGACTGGACGCGGCCACCGCGGGGACGGTCACCGTCACCGGCAGCCGCGGAAAGGCCGTACGCCCCGTGCAGATGGTGTTCCAGGACCCCTTCGCCTCCCTGGATCCCCGCCAGCGCATCGGCGCGGGCCTGACCGAACTCCTGCGCGTGCGCATCGGGCTCGGGCGCACCGCCGCCCGGGACCGGGCGGTGGGCCTGCTGGGCGAGGTCGGCCTCGACGAGCAGCACGCCGACCGGCTGCCGCGCGACCTGTC
The DNA here is from genome assembly GCF_042958445.1 of Streptomyces sp. NPDC007991. Lineage (NCBI taxonomy): Bacteria > Bacillati > Actinomycetota > Actinomycetes > Kitasatosporales > Streptomycetaceae > Streptomyces > Streptomyces sp. NPDC007991. The sequence continues at coordinate 614,240 of NZ_JBIBJD010000006.1, read as the reverse complement.
CGGCGGCCAGCGGCAACGTGTGGCGATCGCTCGGGCGTTGGCGCTGCAACCGGAGATCCTGATCCTCGACGAAGCCGTCGCCGCCCTCGATGTCAGCGTGCAGGCGCAGGTGCTGAACCTGCTGTGCGACATCCGCGAACGCACCACGGTGGCTTTCCTGTTCGTCTCTCACGATCTGGCGGTGGTACGGCAGGTGACCGACCACTGCCTGGTCATGCGGCACGGCCGCGTCGTCGAGCGGGGCCGTACCGCCGAAGTGCTCGATCACCCCCAAGACCCCTACACACAGGCACTGTTGGACGCGGTGCCCAGGCCCGGCTGGCAACCCCGGCGTCGCTCCGTCTGAGCGCGTCGGCCCGCCGTTGTCCGAGCGGACGTACGCCTTCGTAATAAAGCAGTCGATACATAAAGGAGCACGATCATGGGCATCATCTCCGTGGAGGGAGCCACGAGCCTGAGCGTCCCCCACCCCTCCCAGGCGCCGGCCCTGCTGGGCGGGACGTTCATCACGCCCTGGTTCGTCGTCGACGACGACCGCACGAAGGACTTCGAGAAAGCGTCGTACCACGAGGAGTACCAGCACGCCTACGGCGGCGAGGACGGATACGGCGAGGGCCTGGTGGAGGGCTTCCACCTGCTCAGCCTGCTCGACATGCTGTGCAACCGCTCCCTGTGGTGCGAGGGCCCGTGGATCGCGTGGAACTACGGCCTCGACAACGTGCGCTTCGTCTCCGTGATCCGCACCACCGACCCCTTCCGCGTGCACGGCCACGTCCGCGAGGTCATCGACCGCGGAGACCAGGGCCACCTCCTTGTCACCGACCTGCGCGCCGAGGTCAGGGGCCGGGAGCGGCCCGGATTCGTCGCGACATTTCGCGTCCTTTGGTCCACCTTCTGACCGTCGTAGAAAGGCATTGACCATGGAACTCAACGCACACCAGCAGCATCTGCTCGACAAGACCATCCCCGAGGCCCTGGACTATGCGGCCGAACAGTGGCCGGACAACCTCGCGCTCACTCACATCGAGGGCGGAGGCCCCACGCTGACGTGGGCGGAACTGCGCGAGCGGATCAGCCGGGTGCGCAGCGGCCTCGAACGTCTCGGCGTCGCCCCCGGTGACAAGGTGGGCATCATGCTGGGCAACCAGGTGGAGTTCCCGCTGACCTGGCTCGCGGTCATCGAGGCGGGCGCGGTCGCGGTGCCGATGAACCCCAAGTGCACGCCCCGGGAGATCGACTTCGTGCTGAGCGACGCGGGCGCGCGCTGGCTCGTGGCCGGTGCCGGGGTCGTGACCGGCAACTTGGCCGAGGGCCGCGTCGGTCCGGTACCTGCCGAACGGATTGTCGCCGTGGGCGAACCGGTCGCCGGCGCAAGGGACTTCGCCTCCCTGACCTCGCAGGCTCCGACGCCGCGTACCCACCGACCCGATCCCGGAGACGTGGTCAACATCCAGTTCACCTCCGGCACCACCGGACTGCCCAAGGGATGCCTGCTGACCCACACCTACTGGCTCCACGTCGGCGTCTACTTTGCGGCGATCGGCGACGCACAGCGGATCCTCGCGGACCACCCCTTCTACTACATGCAGAACCAGGCCTATCTGATGATGGCGCTCACCGTCGGAGGGGGCCTGTACGTCACGCCGGGGCTGAGCCGGCGCAAGTTCATGAACTGGCTCGTCGACCACCAGATCGACATGGCGTGGATCGACGAGGGCATGCTCGACTTCCCGGAGAGCGAGGCCGACCGCAAACTGGCCCTGAAGAAGGCACCGGTGGACGCTCTGCCGCCCTCCCTGCACGAGCCGCTGGAGCGGCGCTTCGGCCTGCGGGCGCGCGAGGTGTACGGCAGCACGGAGGTCGGCGACGGCACCTACGTCCCGTACGAGCGCACCGACACCGTCGGCACCGGCTCCATGGGCTGGTGCTTCCCCAACCGCGAGTCGAAGGTCATCGACCGCAACGGTGACGAGGTCGAGCCCGGCCGCTCGGGCGAACTGTGCTTTCGGGGCCCCGGCATGATGCTCGGCTACCACAACCGCCCGGAGGCCAACGCCGAACTCTTCCTGCCCGGCGGCTGGTTCCGCACCGGCGACATCGTCCGCAAGGACGCCGACGGTCAGCACTACTACGAGGGCCGCGTCCGCGATGTCATCCGCCGCAGCGGGGAGAACATCGCCGCCGCCGAGGTCGAACTGCAGATCATGGCCTTGCCCGAGGTGGCCGAGGTCGGCGTCATACCGGTCCCCGACTCGCAGCGCCACGAGGAGGTCAAGGCAGTCGTCGTGCTCAAGCCAGGTGCGACCCTGACCGCCCAGGAGATCGAGGCCTGGTGCCTTCAGGGGCTCGCCCGCTTCAAGGCGCCTCGCTACGTCGAGTTCCGCGACCGGCTGCCGCACACCTCCAGCGGCAAGATCGCGAAGGCGGAGCTTCGTGCAGAGCCGCCCAGTGACCGCGTCGTGGACCTGCGTGCCTCCTGAGGAGGAGCGGCGGACCGACCGGACGCCGGCCGGTCCGGCCGCTCGTTCCCTCCGCTCAGCCGGCAGGGAGTTGTGCGGACGACAGCATCGCGAGGAAGCGCTTCAGCGCGGCGTGCTGGCGCTCGGGCGTCCAGATCTCCGGGTGCTCGACCACGGACAGCGCTATGCCGGACACCCAGACCCGGACCATGTCGACCGTGCCGTCCAGTTCACCGGCCGGCACCAGCCCATCGAGGCCCCGCCTCAGCACCGACCGCATCGCCGGCTCCGTGCGCTCCAGGTGCTGCCGGATCACGGGTTCAGCACCCTGGTGCGTCAGAAGCGCCACCCGGGCACGCTCCTCCGTCAGCGTCTCCTCGGTATCCGGGAGGAACCACTCCAGGGCGACCCGCAGCCGCTCCCACGGGTCCTCGATGCGGTCCAGTTCCTCGTGGATGTCGTCCGCGTCGGCCAGCGTGTACTTCAGCACCGCGTCGAGCAGGGCCTCACGGTTGGCGAAGTAGTGCGTGATCAGCGTGATGGACCCGCCCATGCGCTGCGCGATCTTCCTGAGCGTCAGCTCAGCGAGTCCTCCCTCGCTGAGGGCCTGCCAGGAGGCCGCGACGATGTCGCGCACCCGTTCCTCCGGATCCACATACCGCGGCACCGAGAATCCCCGCCCTTCCGAGCCGACCATCGCCCGACGCGACCGCCACACGCTGTTATATAACAAGCGAAATATATCTCGGGGGTCCGTGAGCTTCACCATCATCCAGACCACGACGTCGGAGCCGCCGTCTGACCACACCCGGGAACACATGGTCGCCGTGCGCGACGGACCCTCCGGTACGCGACCCGCTGGCGTCGCTGGTACGGCAGCGCAACGCCTCGACTCGGCATCGACCAGGCGATCATCGCGGCGGCAGAGACCCGGCCGGAGCCGCGGCCGCAGACTCTCGCGACCGGGGTGATCCCGCGTCGTCCCCAGGTGCGGCACGTCGGCGGCCTGCGGGTCAATCAGAGCCCCACTAGCGTCGGCAAGTCACTCAGTTGCCATCAGAGACACTCCAACCAGCGATAGCACCACAGCTGTTGCACTAGCTAGAGTTCGACCACGAGCGGCTGAGCTGCACAAACCCGAGTTGCACACCACCACGACAGCCTCACTTCCCCAGAGAAGTTGGGCCCGCACGGCGGTGCCCGGCGCGAGGCCGAGGTCGTCGGCCGCCTCGCGGGTGATCGCCGCGGTGAGGGCCTGGCCGCCGGTGAGGCGGACCCCGACCGTCGCCATGGCCTCGCCCGGCGTGACGGCGGTGACGGTGCCGGGAAGCTGGTGGCGGATGCTCAGGCTCATGGCTGCACGGTAGCCCGACGAGCTCCTTATGCCGGGTATGCGTGCGTCTGCGTCGCCTTGACCGCCGCCCATACCGGGGCGCCGGGACGCAGGTCGAGTTCGGCCGCGGCGACCGTGGTGAGGTCGGCCGTCAGGGCGAGTTCGCCGGTGAGGTCCGCGCGGATCTGGTCGCCGTGCGTCTCCAGGCCGGCGACCTCGCAGCGCCACAGGTTGCGGGCGCTGGAGCCGGTGGGGCGTTCGCGGTACAGCGTCACGGCGCCGGGCGGGAAGGCCACGAAGGCCGGGCCGGAGAGCTCTTCCGTGGTCGTGATGGCCGGGCCCGCGTCCAGCCGGACGGTGTGGCCCTCGGCCCGTCCCCGGTAGAGGTTGAGGCCGACGAGCCGGGCGATGTAGTCCGTGCGCGGATGCCGGGCGATGTGGGAGGGCGTGCCCTCCTGGACGACGCGGCCGTGCTCGACGACGACCAGGCGGTCGGCCAGCACCATGGCGTCCAGCGGGTCGTGCGTGACCAGGACGGCCACGGCCTCGAACTCGGCGAGATGGCGCCGGAGCTGGGCGCGCACCTCCAGACGGGTGCGGGCGTCGAGCGCGGCGAGGGGTTCGTCCAGGAGCAGCAGCCGGGGACGGGTGGCCAGGGCCCGGGCCACGGCCACGCGCTGGGCCTGGCCTCCCGACAGGCGGCGGGGCTTGGCGCCGGCACGGTCGGCCAGGCCCATCCGGTCCAGCCACTCGGCGGCCTGGGCACGGGCCTCGGCCTTGCCGGCGCCCCGGCAGCGCGGCCCGAAGGCGACGTTGTCCAGGGCGGTCAGATGAGGGAAGAGCAGGTAGTCCTGGAAGACGACGCCGACCGGGCGGGACTCGGGCGGCGTGGCGTCCAGCGGGGTGCCGTCCAGCCGTAGATGACCCGATGTGAGAGGGGTGAGCCCGGCGAGGGCGCGCAGGGCGGTGGTCTTGCCGGCGCCGTTGGGGCCGAGCAGGGCGACCACGTCGCCGGGGGCGGCGGTGAGCGTGATGTCGAGGCTGAAGGTGCCGCGCCGCACGACGAGGCGGGCGTCGAGGCCTTCGGCGAGGACGCCGGTCGTGGTGTTGTCGTCGAGGTCGGTCACAGGGGTTCGTCCAGGGGTCAGGAGGCCGTCATCCAGCGGTCGCGCAGGGCTGCCAGGACCGTGATGGACACGGCCAGCAGGACCAGGCTCAGGGCGATCGCCGCCGCCGGGTCGTTCTGCAGGGCCAGGTAGACCGCCAGCGGCATGGTCTGGGTGCGGCCCGGGAAGTTGCCCGCGAAGGTGATCGTCGCGCCGAACTCGCCCAGGGCCCGGGCCCAGGCCAGGACGGCTCCGGCCGCGATGCCCGGCGCGATCAGCGGCAGGGTGACCCGGCGGAACGCGGTGAAGCGGGAGGCGCCCAGGGTCGTGGCCGCCTCCTCGTAGCGAGGGTCGGCGGCCCGCAGGGTGCCCTCCACGCTGATGACGAGGAACGGCATCGCCACGAACGTCTCGGCGAGGACGACACCCGTCGTGGTGAAGGGCAGGGTGATCCCGAACCAGGAGTCCAGCCACTGCCCGATGACGCCGCCTCGCCCGAAGGCGAGCAGCAGGGCCACACCGCCCACCACCGGCGGCAGCACCAACGGCAGCGTCACCAGGGCCCGTACGAAACCCCGGCCGGGGAACCGCGTGCGGGCCAGCAGCCAGGCCAGGGGGACGCCGACGACCAGGCTCAGGCCCGTCGCCGCCGTGGCGCAGACGAGTGACAGCCGGAGTGCCTCCCACACCTCGGCGCTCGTCAGCTGCTCGGGGAGGCTGCGCCAGGGCGCCCGTACGAGCAGGGCGAGCAGGGGCAGGAGGAGGAACGCCAGGCCGATCAGGGCGGGTACCAGCAGGGGCACCGGCACCGGCCGGGTCCTGCCGCGGTGGCGATCGCGGCGGGGGCGGCTTTCCAGTGTGTCGGTCACGGCTTGAGGAACCCGGCCTCGGACAGCACCTTCTGGCCCTCGGGGGACCGCACCAGTGCGACGAAGGCCTTCGCCGTCACGGGGTTGGGTGCGTTCTTGAGCAGGGCGATCGGATAGTCGTTGACGGCCTGGGCCGACTCGGGGAAGTCCACGCCCGTCACCTTGTCACCCGCTGCCCGCACGTCGGTCCTGTAGACGACGGCCGCGTCGGCCTCCTTCAGCTCGACCTTCGTCAGGGCGCTCTTGACGTCCTGTTCGTACGAGACGGGGGTCAGCTTCAGGCCGCCGGCATCCAGCGCCTTCTGGGCGGCGGCACCGCACGGCACGGTCTTGTCGCACAGGACGACCTTGAGACCGGCCTTCGTGAGGTCCTTCAGGGAGGAGATCCGGTCGGGGTTGCCGGGCGGCGTGGCGATCTCCAGCCGGTTGCGGACGAAGGTGACCGGCGTGGCCGCCGTGTCCTGCCGGTCCGTCACGGTCGCCATGGTCTTGGTGCTGGCGGCGGCGAAGACATCGGCCGGGGCACCGCCGGTGATGCCGGCGGCGAGGGTGTCGCTGCCGCCGAAGCTGAAGGTGACCTTCGTGCCGGGGTGCTGTTTCTCGAACGTCTTGCCCAGGGCCGTGAAGCTCTCCTGCAGGGAGGCGGCGGCGAAGACGGTGATCGTCCCGGAGGGTTTCGCCGGCGAGGAGCCCTTGCCCGAGCCCGTGGCGGAGGAGCAGGCGCTCAGCGTCAGCAGCGCGGCTGCGCAGACCCCGGCGACCTGGAGGATCCGGCGTGTCCGGTGCGCGGAACGGGTCATCTGGGTGCCACTCCCTCGGTGTGCGGGGGAGGAGCCCGCAGACTCCTCCGATACGTCGATCATACTGACGCATCTGCGAGGGGGAAGTCCGCTGTGGATTCGCATGAGCGAGGGTGAGAGGGACCGTGGGTGTGTATGTGCGTTTCCATGGCCCTCAGACCCGGTCGATATGGACGTTCGTCGACTTCACGCGGGCCGTCGCCTCCATGCCGACCTCCAGGCCCAGTTCCTCGACGGCCTCGCGGGTGAGCAGGGAGACGAGGCGGTGCGGGCCGGCCTGGATCTCCACCTGGGCGGCGACGTCACCGAGCTTGATCGCGGTGACGATGCCGGGGAAGGCGTTGCGGGCCGAGGTGTACGGGGTGTCCTCCTCGGGGGCGCCGGATTTGGCGAGTTCGACGGAGAACGCGGCCAGGTCCCGTCCCTCGACGAGCCGCCGCCCGGCCTCGTCGCGGTGGGTGGTGATGCGGCCCGCGTCCGCCCAGCGCCGGGCGGTGTCCGGGCTCACGCCGAGCAGTCGTGCTGCCTGGCCGATCGTGTAGGACTGCATGCCGGTCACGATAGGGGCGCGCGGCGGGAACGGCGGATGCAGGGTTGGCCGTTGGGTATAACGCGATATAGCGTTAGTTCTCGAGTGGGCGGGCCGGATGCCGTGCCCGGGGAGATCGGGGTGATGTGATGGCGTGGGACCTCTCGCGTACCGGTGGACCGCCCGAAGTAAGGGCCTCGCACGCGGACCGGGACAGGGTGGTGGACATGCTGCGCGTCGCCGCGGGTGACGGCCGGCTGACGTGGGAGGAGCTCGACGAGCGGCTGGAGATCGCGCTGTCCGCCCGTACCGTGGGCGAACTCGCCGTGCTGACCGCTGATCTGCCCGAGGCGGTGGGTGAGTCCGGCGTCGAGGCGCAGGAGGTCGTCCGGATCGCCCAGGAGGGATCCTCGACCCGGCGCGGTGACGGCTGGGTGGTGCCGCGGCGGCTGGAGATCCGGTCGGCGTGGGGCGAGGTGACGCTCGACTTCACCGACGCGGTGATCATCCGGGACACACTGGACATCGACCTGGACCTGCTGGCCGGCTCCCTGAAGCTGCTGACCCGGCCGGGGGTCGTGGTGGACACCGGCGGGCTGGTGACGAACTACTCCCGGATCAAGGCGCGTGGGGCGGCGGCCGACGCTCCGGTCGTGCTGCGCGTGCGGATCACCGGCGAGATCGACTACGGGCAGATCGTGGTGCGCCCGCCCCGCAGGGGCTTCGGCCGGCGCAGACCGCAGGGCTGACTCAGCCCACGTGCACCTTCGGCCGCCGCTTGCGGTCCGGTTCCGCCTCGCGCAGGACCTCGCGGGTCACCGGGGCGACCTCGCCCTGCCCGAAGAGGAAGAAGCGCAGGAGATTGGCGAAGGGGCCCCCTTCGGTCCACTCGAAGTAGATGTGCGGGATGCGGCCGGTCGTGTCGCGGACATACAGCACAAGCGCGGCCAGGGCGTTGGGGACGGAGGAGGACTCCAGGGTCAGGACGCGGTAGCGGCCGTGGAGCACCTCGCCGCGCACGGTCAGAGCCGCCTCGAACTCGGACGGGTCGGTGACCGTCACCTCGACGAAGACGAAGTCCTCCTGTCCGGGTACGTCGTTGTCGTGCCGAATCTGCTCGACCTTGTCGCGGTACTCCGCGATGTCGCGACGGTCGGGCTCGTTGGCGATGAACCGTATCCGGCGGCCGGCCATGTCCCGGACGAAGCGTTCCGCCATGTCGTCCAGCGCCACGCCGGTCACGCGGAGCTCGAACGACCGGGCCAGCCGGGACAGCAGGGAGACCAGGATGATGCCGGCGATGAAGCAGGCGCCGATCTTCACACCGTCCGGACGCTCGATGACGTTGGCGACGGTCGTGTAGAGGAACACCGCGGAGATGACCGCGAAAGCGATGGTCCAGCTCCGCTGCCGGGCCTTGCGGGCGGCGATGGTCACCGCGATCGCGGCGGAGCTGATCAGCACCAGCACACCGGTGGCGTACGCGCCGCCCTGCGCGTTGACGTCCGCGTCGAAGATCCAGGTGACGAGGAAGGCGATCAGTGTGAAGACGATGACCATGGGGCGGACGGCCCTGGCCCAGTGCGGGGCCATCCCGTAGCGGGGGAGGTAGCGCGGCATCAGATTGAGCAGACCGGCCATCGCGGAGGCGCCGGCGAACCACAGGATGGCGATCGTCGAGGCGTCGTAGACGGTGCCGAAGGTGTTGCCCAGATAGTCGTGCGCCAGGTAGGCCAGCGCGCGCCCGTTGGCCTGGCCGCCCGGCTCGAACTCCTTCTCGGGGATGAGGAGGGTGGTGATGAAGCTGCTGGTGATCAGGAAGCCGCTCATGACCAGGGCGGCCGTGGTGAGCAGCTTCTTCGTGTCGCGGATGCGGCCGGCCGGCCGGTCCTCCGTGTCGTTTGGGTCGCCCTCGACGTGCGGCATCACGGCCACGCCGGTCTCGAACCCGGAGAGGCCGAGCGCCAGCTTCGGGAAGACGAGCAGGGCCACGCCGATCATGACGAACACATTGCCGTGCTGGGTGGTGAGGGCGTCGGCCCAGTCGGTGACCACATGGCCCGCGGTGACGACGTGGTAGAGGCCGACGACCACCACGACCACGTTGAGCGCCAGGTAGGCGCCCACCAGGGCGACCGCGACGCCGATCGCCTCCAGGAAGCCCTTGAGGAACACCGCGCCGAGCAGCGCCACGAGGACGAGCGTGATCAGCATCTGGCGGTCGTGCAGGACGCCGGTCAGATGCGGGTTCTCCACGAGGTGGGTCGAGGCGTCGGCGGCCGACAGGGTGATGGTGATCAGGAAGTCGGTGGCGGCAAAGCCCAGCAGGGTCAGCACGAACAGCTTGCCCTGCCAGAAGGAGAGCAGCCGCTCCAGCATCGCGATCGAGCCCTCGCCGTGCGGACTCTCCTCCGCCACCCGGCGGTAGACCGGCAGGGCGCCCGCCAGGGTGACGATCACCAGCACGATCGTCGCGACCGGCGACAGCAGCCCGGCGGCGAGGGCCGCGATGCCCGGCTGGTAGCCGAGCGTGGAGAAGTAGTCGACGCCGGTCAGGCACATCACCCGCCACCAGCGCCGGCCCTGGTGCGGGGGCTCCGGTGCGGCGTGGGGTCCGGTGTGGCCGCCGCCCTTGCCCATGTCGGACAGGCCCTCCAGCATCCAGTCACGCAGGCGACTGGATGCAGAGGGCTCCGTACGGCTGAGTGACGGGTGCTCAGTGGTGGCCATCGACGTGCTCCGATGTGCGGTTCAGCGGGGTTTCCGGCCATCACTGGACGGGCCCGGTCAGCCTAAGCGGAGCGTGATGCGGTGGCCTGTGGATGAGGTCACTGCGGGCGTCAAGCTTCCGTTAAGACCGAGGACCTCGGTCTTCCGCTGGATATCGGCCTTCTTGTCGCCGGAGTCGGCGACACCTACAGTGCGTCTTCGTAACGTTCGCGAAGCCAGTCGAAACATTCGTAGCCTTCCCCGACTCTCGTCGAAGGGACTGGTGCTGCTGGAGGGGCTGTCGCAAGTCACGCCTCGTGCGTCGGCGAGAGATTCACCGTGCACAAGGGGTTGCCAGTGTTTGGCGCCTGTCTCTAGGGTGCGGCATCAACGAAGCTTTCTGGATCTCTTCCGAAACTTTCGATCCAGTGGACGGACGCGGGAGCGCCGTCCCGTACCCAAGGAGCGCATGATGGGCGACCCGGCACTGTCCCGCCGCGGCTTCCTGGCGGCCTCCGCCGCTGCCGGTCTCGGAATGACGACACTGAGCGCATGCGGCGGGGACTCGGGCGGAGGGTCGTCGGGGACGACCACGATCGAGTGGTGGAACATCTCCACCACCGAGCCGGCCAAGACCGTCTGGGCCGCCCTCGCCCGGAAGTTCGAGGCGCAGAACCCCAAGGTCAAGGTAAAGATCGTCCAGATGGAGAACGACGCCTACAAGTCGAAGATGACGGCCCTGACCTCCTCCGGGAAGCTGCCCGACATCTTCCACACCTGGGGCGGCGGCGTGCTCAAGCAGCAGGTCGACGCCGGACTCGTCGAGGACCTCACGGACCGGACCAAGCCCTGGGGCGACGCCTTGCTCCCGGTTGCCAGGGAGCCGTACCTGATCGACGGCAAGGCCTACGGCATCCCGTTCGACATCGGCATGATCGGCTTCTGGTACAACAAGGCGCTCTTCGCGAAGGCCGGCATCAGCGGACCCCCGACCACCTGGAACGGCTTCCTCGACGCCGTACGCAAGCTGAAGTCCGCCGGCGTCACGCCCCTGGCGCTGGCCGGCAAGGAGAAGTGGCCCGGCATGTACTACTGGGCCTACCTGGCGATGCGCACCGCCGGCGCCGAGGCCCTGGAGAAGGCCTACACCGACAAGGACTTCACCGGCGCCCCCTTCGTCGAGGCGGGAGAGCACCTCAAGGAGCTCGTCGGCCTCCAGCCGTTCCAGAAGGGCTTCCTCGGCGCCGCCTACTCCAGCCCCACCGGCCAGGCCGCCGCCGTCGGCAACGGCAAGGCGGCGATGGAGCTCATGGGCCAGTGGGCGCCCGTGGTGCAGGCCGACGCGGGCAAGGGACTCGGCAAGGACCTCGGGTTCTTCCCCTTCCCCGCGGTAGAAGGCGGCAAGGGCGCCATCACCGAGGTGTTCGGCGGAGGCGGCGGGCACGCCCTGCGCCGGGGCGCCCCGCAGGAGGCCGTCGACTTCCTGAAGTTCTTCGCATCCGAGGCCACCGACCTGGAACTGGTCAAGAAGACCGGCACCCTCCCCGTGGTCCCGGCGGCCGAGAGCGCCATCGTCGACCCCAACATCAAGGCCGTACAGCAGCAGTTGAAGAAGGCCACCGGCTTCCAGCTCTACCTCGACCAGGCGTACGCGCCCGCCGTCGGACAGGAGGTCAACGACAGCGTCGCCGCGCTCATCGCCGGTTCCCGTTCTCCGGAGCAGGTCGCCCAGTCGATCACGAAGACCACGAAGGAAGAGCAGTAACCGGCGATGACCTCCACGTTCCTGCCGGACAAACGGACCAGCCGCGACGCCGGCCCCCGGCCCCCGGCCACGGACAGGTCCCGGAGCCGGGCCCGGCGGCGGGCGCTGAACTGGCTGACCGCGGCCGGCTTCCAACTGCCCGCCCTGGTGCTGTTCATGGGGTTCGTCCTGCTGCCGATGCTCTTCGCGCTGTACGCCGCGTTCTTCCGCTGGGGCGGCTTCGGCATGCCCTCCGATTACATCGGCGGCGAGAACTTCACCCGGCTCTTCCAGGACGACGTCTTCCTGGGCGACCTGTGGCGCTGCCTGGTCCTGGTGGTGCTGTCGCTCCTCGTCCAGCTGCCGTTCGCGCTCGCGATGGCCGTCCTGCTCAACCAGCGGATGCGCGGCCGGGCGGTGTACCGGATGCTGTTCTTCGCCCCGTACGTCCTGTCCGAGGCCATCACCGGAATCCTCTTCGGCATGATCTTCGCCCCTGACGACGGCTTCGCCGACCAGGTCCTCGGCAAGGTCGGCCTTGACGGGCTGGGCGGGGAGTGGTTCGCCGATTCGTCCACCGTCATGGCGACGCTGTTCCTGGTCATGACCTGGAAGTACTTCGGCTTCCACATGATGCTGTACCTGGCCGGGCTGCAGGCCGTCCCCAGGGAGCTGACCGAGGCGGCGCTCATCGACGGGGCCGGCCCCTGGCAGCGCTTTTGCAACGTGACGCTGCCGCTGCTCGCGCCCACCCTGCGCATCAGCGTCTTCCTGTCGGTCATCGGGGCCATCCAGCTCTTCGACCTGGTCTGGGTGACCACCGCGGGCGGACCGGACCACCACTCCGAGACCATGGCCGTGACCATGTTCCAGTACGGGTTCAAGCGCTACCAGGTCGGCTACGCCAGCGCGATCAGCGTGGTCATGTTCGGCATCAGTCTCGTCTTCGCCCTCGCCTACCAGCGGTTCGTGCTCCGGCGCGACCTGGAAGGGGCCACGACCACCATGCGGGGAGAGGGAAAGTGACGCACAGTCGGACATCCCGCAGGGGCAGCAACCTCCCCCTGCACCTCGTCCTGGTCCTCGTCGGCGCGGTCATGGCCGTCCCGCTGCTGTACGCCGCGCTCTCCGGCTTCAAGACCACCGACGAGCTCTCCCGCAACCCGGTCGGCCTGCCCGAGTCGTGGGTGACCTCCAACTACACCCAGATCCTCGGCTCGGGGGACTTCTGGCGGCTGATCGGCAACAGCACGCTGATCGCGGTGGGCACGACCGTCCTGGTCGTCGCGGTCTCCGCGCTGTCGGCCTTCTCCTTCGCGCGGTTCGCCTTCCGGGGCCGTGAGGTGATGTTCACCCTGTTCACGATGGGGCTGATGTTCCCCTTCGCGGTGGCGGCCCTGCCGCTGTTCCTGCTGCTGCGCTCCCTGGGCCTGCTGGACAACCCGCTGGGAGTGATCCTCCCGCAGGCGGCCTACGGGCTGCCGATGACCATCATCATCCTGCGCGGCTTCTTCCGGCAGATCCCGGGTGAGCTGGAGGAGGCGGCGACGCTCGACGGCTGCAGCTCGTTCGGCTTCTTCTGGCGGGTGCTGCTGCCCATGGCGCGGCCCGCGCTCGGCACCGTGTCCGTGCTGGCCGTCGTCACCAGCTGGAACAACTTCTTCCTGCCGCTGCTGGTGTTCACCGATTCACAGTGGTGGACCCTGCCGATCGGCGTGCAGCAGTTCCAGGGGCAGTACTCCGCGGAGTACGCCAAGGTCTTCGCCTATCTGGTGCTGGCCATGGTCCCCGCCCTCGCTTTCTACTCGGTCGCCGAGCGTCAGCTCGTCGGCGGGCTCACCGCGGGCGCGACGAAGGGTTGACGCGCGCCCGCGGAACGTACGGCGCACATCCCCCTGCTCCCGGCGCAGCCCGCGAGCAGGGGACTCCCATCCCGATCGTGAGGAGTCGCACCATGCGCAACATCGCCACACGGCTCAGATTCACCGGGGCGCTCGCCGCCGCGCTGATGCTCGCAGGCATCGCCACCGGCCCCGCGGCCCAGGCCGCCGAGGAGCACGGCAAGGAACCGACCCTCGCCGACCTCGCCCAGCGGCACGGCCGCTACTTCGGCAGCGCGACGGACAATCCCGAGCTCGGCGACGCGCCCTACACGGCCCTGCTCGGCAGCGAGTTCGACCAGATCACCCCCGGCAACGGCATGAAGTGGTACGCGACCGAGCCCCGGCAGGGCGTGTTCGACTTCTCCCAGGGCGACGAGATCGTGAACCTCGCCCGCGCCAACCGGCAGAAGGTGCGCGGCCACACCCTCGTCTGGCACAGCCAGCTGCCCGAGTGGCTCACCGAGCGGGAGTGGACGGCCCCGGAGCTCAGGGCCGTGCTGAAGAAGCACATCCAGACCGAGGTACGGCACTACCGGGGCAAGGTGTTCGCCTGGGACGTCGTCAACGAGGCGTTCAACGAGGACGGTACGTACCGCGAGTCGGTCTTCTACAAGACGCTCGGGCCCGGTTACATCGCCGACGCGCTGCGCTGGGCGCATCAGGCCGATCCGCGCGTCAGGCTGTACCTCAACGACTACAACATCGAGGCGACCGGCCCGAAGAGCGACGCGTACTACAAGCTGGCCAAGGAACTGAAGGCCAAGGGCGTCCCGCTGCACGGCATCGGCCTCCAGACCCACCTCGCTCTCCAGTACGGCTATCCCTCCACCCTGGAGGACAACCTCCGCCGCTTCTCCCGGCTCGGCCTCGACACCGCGCTGACCGAGGTCGACATACGGATGCAGCTGCCCGCGACCGCGGAGAAGCTGACCCAGCAGGCCGAGTGGTACCGGGACCTGACCGAGGCCTGCCTGGCGGTGCGCCGCTGCGTCGGCGTCACCCTCTGGGACTACACGGACAAGTACTCGTGGATCCCGGCGTTCTTCCCGGGCGAGGGCGCGGCCCTGCCGTGGGACGAGCAACTGGCCCCGAAGCCGGCGTACTTCGCGCTGCGGGAGGCACTCGGGGGGCGGTAGGGGGATGGGTGGCGCCCCGGTGTACGGGGCGATGTGGGGCGGGGCGCCATCCAGACCGGGTCGGGGGGACTTCCTACGGCCACACCGCGCCGCTTCGGCGGGGGGTGGGCGTGGCTGGGGGGCGGGGGCCGGAGGCCGGCGTGGCCCGGGGGGAGGAGCGGCGTGGCAGGAGGCGGTGCGGGCGGCGTGGCAGGAGGCGGTGCGGGCTGAGGGGGGCATGGCCGGAGGTGGTACGGCGGGGGCGGCGTGGCCGGAGGTGGTGCGGGGGAGGCGCCGTGGCCGGAGGTGGTGCGGGGTTGCCGCAGGCCACGCCTGGCGGAAGGCCGCGGCGGCATTGCGCCGACCAGTGGGGGCGCAGCGCGCCGTGCCGGGGGAGGTGGCCTCGCTGCCGTGGGGGTGTCGGGCCGGAGAGCTGCCCGCAGCCACACCCACGGCGCGAGGGGCCGGCCCCGCCACGCCCCGCGCTTCGCGGTTCAGCAGGGCTTCTTCAGCTCGTACCGCCGCGCCCATTCGTGAGGTGCGTGCCGCCGGAGGTGCCCTCCCCGTTCTGGCCACCGGGGTCGGTTCGTCAGGTGTGTGCCGCCGGAGGTGCCGTGCTGGCCCTCACCACCAGGTGTGTTCCCAGTTCGACCCGAGGGGAGGCCGGGTGATCGTCGTGGGTCGGGTGGAGCACCGTGCGGACGGCCAGTTTGCCCATGTCGGCCAGGGGCTGGCGGACGGTGGTCAGGGGCGGGGCCGACCAGCGGACTTCCGGGAGGTCGTCGAAACCGACCACGCTCATGTCCTGCGGCACCCGCAGCCCGCGCCGGCGCAGTGCCTCGATCGCGCCGAGTGCCATCTGGTCGCTGGCCGCGAACACGGCGGTCGGCGGCTCGGGCAGGCCGAGCAGGGCCTCGCAGGCGGTGAAGCCGGACTCGGGGCGGAAGTCGCCGGGGACGACGAGGGACTCGTCCCTCGCGATGCCGGCGCCTTCCAGAGCCGCGCGGTAGCCGTCCAGCCGGGCCCGTGAGCACAGCAGTCGCGTCGGCCCCGCGATCAGGCCGATCCGGCGGTGGCCCAGGGACAGCAGGTGTTCCGTGGCCGCCATGCCGCCCGACCAGTTGGCGGCACCGATCGTGGGAGCCTCCAGGGCGGGGGAGCCAACCGGGTCGACGACCACCAGCGGGACGCCGAGTATGCGCAGTTCCTCGTGGAGCGTCGGTTCCAGGGCCGAGGTGACGAGGATGACGCCGTCCGAGGCCCGGGCCCGGAGGTTGCGCATCCACTCGCGGGCGTCGCCCGAACGTCCGTGGATGGCCGACACCACCGTGCCGACCCCGGCGGCGTGCGCGACTTCCTCGACCCCGCGGATGATCTCCACGGCCCAGGGGCTGTCGAGGTTGTTGAACACCAGGTCGAGCAGGCCGGCCCGGGTGCCCGCGGCCGCGGGGCGCTTGCGGTAGCCGTGCCGGCGCAGCAGGTCCTCGACGCGGGCCCGGGTCTGCGGTGACACGTCGGACCGGCCGTTGACGACGCGGGACACGGTCGGTACGGACACGCCGGCCTGCCGGGCGATCTCCGTGATCGTGACCTTGCCCCCGGCCACGGCCTCATGTGCTGCCACTCGCCCCACCTCCGTCGAAGGGTGCCCGAAACTTCCAGGAGTCTTCCGGAAAGCGGCCATCCGTGGGAAGGCGTACCGTCCCGTTCATGGCGGTGACGGTGAGTGACGGCCCCCGGACACGCGTCGGGGCCGGTTCGCAGGGTCTCCTGCGGCCGGCCCCTCATATCTGCGGGCGGGAGGTCACGCCGCCCGACGGCCTCAGGCGGCCGTCATCACCTGGCTGGAGGCCAGCGGACGGTGCGGGGCGATGACCCGGCCGTCCGGCAGGAGCTCGCCGGTGTCCTCGAAGAGCAGCACACCGTTGCACAGCAGGCTCCAACCCTGCTCCGGGTGGTGCGCCACGAGACGGGCGGATTCCCGGTCGGCGGAGTCGGCTGACGGGCACGGAGTCTGGTGCTGGCACATGGGTGGGATCTCTCGCTGAGTCGTGGTGGATGGCGTGGCTGAGTCGGCTGTCGTGTCTGTTCCGCGGCTAGAAGTATCGTTCATGGCCGCCCCCCGTTGTGATAAGTCGTCGGAACCCAGTGTTGCCCCACGGGCGTCGATCCGCAGGGATTTCGCGGCACGGCTTCTCACAGCTTAATGACGCATCACCCGCGCGGACGGTTCACCCCAACTGGACTGTCACTTCGGATGGTTCGTGGGGGTCGAATGAGGCTAGTCCGGTCGGGCAGGTGATCCTTTCCGGCTCGTACGAGCTATTGAGTACTCGTATGAGCGAATAAGGGTGACGGGACAAAAGAGCGCGACCCCGCCGCCGGTGAATTCGGCGACGGGGCGCGGAGCGCTTCGGCGTATGGAGAGCTTCGGGGCGCGGCGCTTCAGGCGGGTGAGCCGAGCAGTCGCGTGGGAGCCACCCGGTGGGTGAGCACCGGGAGCAGTTCGGCGACGCGGTGCGGGCGATGGGCCGCGATGCCGGGAGGCGCGGGGGCCAGTGGGACGAGCAGGTCGGTGGCGGTGGGGTGGCCGGCGGCGCCGTCGGCGGTGCAGTCCTCGTGCAGCCAGAGCGTCAGCATGTACAGGCCCGGCACGGACAGCAGGCGGGGCTGGTACGGCTGCGACATCGTCTCGGCCTGGCGCAGGGCGCGCTCGGTGGAGGCGATGTACGGGCCTTCGAAGAAGCGGGAGAAGGCCCAGCCGTCGGGAGTCAGCATGGTCTCCGCCGCGGCCACCGCACGGTCGCCGCTGCGGATCAGGAAACGCCACCCGGCGAGCCGGGTGGCCGCCACACCCTCGGCCGTGACGCGGTCGAGGACATGGACGGGCAGGGGCAGCTCGGGGGTGACGGGTCCCTGGGCGCGGAGCAGGGAGGGGGTCCGGGCCTCGCGGACCACGGTGGGAGAGGAGAGCGCAGTCAGGACGGAACGGAGTGCGGGCGCGGGAGCCGGGGGGACATGCAGCGGCATGGTGGGTCGCCTCTCAGTTCAAGGCACGGTGGCACGAGGGCGGGGGCGGACGGCGCTGTCAGCTCACGGGGGTCGGAGAGGCAGGGGCCGGGGTCTCAAGAACGAGAGGGGGGTGGGCCCGCCGAACATCGCCTCGACGGCATGACCCATCGACCGTGGGCGCCAACCTTCTGCCTTCTTCGCGGAGTTTATACGACACGGGTTCAGGCTGTGTTTCGTCTAGCCGTTTCCGGTGAGTAGAACAAGAGTACATTCGGTCGGCGATACGCGAGAATTATCCCGATTCCCCGCGGGGGTGCGCGGCGATGACCTCGGCGAATGCTCCCACGGCGGTCGGCCCATTCTCGTCGGCGTTTTTCACGAGTTCGCGCAACCCCGAAACCCCGGCCGTCGCGTCATGCCGAGTGAATGTGCCACCGGTCATCCGTGACCAGCGTAGCGGCCGACGGGCCCGCCCGGGACGTTATCGATCGCTTTCGCTGGGCATCCTCCACCTGACCGGGACCCCGGCGGCCGGATCTTCGGCCCGCATCATCCGAGGAGGGACGCTTCGATGGGGGAGAAGGTCGTGGCAGGCGGGTTCGACCTGTCCGATCGCCAGCGCTACCGCGACAAGCTCCGTCGGTGCCTGACGGGCTTGGAGCGACTCCTGGCGGAGAAGCGGTTCGATCGCCCCAAGAACCTCATGGGGCTGGAGATCGAGTTGAATCTCGTGGGCACCGACGGCATGCCGAAAATGTTGAACGCGCAAGTCCTGGAACGTATCGCGAGCCGTGATTTCCAAACAGAACTCGCCATGTTCAACCTGGAAGTCAACATTCCCCCACACCGTGTGGGTGGCCGGGTATTCGACCGGCTCGCGGAGGAACTCCGCACGTCACTGGCATATGCCGACCGGAAAGCCGGTGAGGTCGACGCGGGAATCGTGATGATCGGTATTCTGCCGACCCTCGACCGGGACGACCTGGTGTCGTCGAACCTCTCCGACGTCGACCGCTACACCCTCCTCAACGACCAGATCGTGGCCGCCCGGGGCGAGGACTTCACCCTCGACATCGCCGGCGTGGAGCACCTCAGCTGCACCTCCAAGTCCATCGCGCCGGAGGCCGCCTGCACCTCCGTGCAACTGCACCTCCAGGTCACCCCGGCCCGCTTCGCCGACGTGTGGAACGCGGCCCAGGCGGTCGCCGCCGCGCAGATCGCCGTCGGGGCCAACTCGCCGTTCCTCTTCGGCCGTGAGCTGTGGCGCGAGTCGCGGCCCCCGCTGTTCCAGCAGTCCACCGACACCCGCCCGCCCGAACTCCAGGCCCAGGGGGTCCGGCCGCGCACCTGGTTCGGGGAGCGCTGGATCACCTCGGCGTACGACCTGTTCGAGGAGAACCTGCGCTACTACCCGGCGCTGCTGCCGATCTGCGACGACGAGGACCCGCTGGAGGTGCTCGACCAGGGAGGCGCCCCGTCCCTCGCCGAGCTCGTCCTGCACAACGGCACCATCTACCGCTGGAACCGCCCCGTCTACGGCATCGCCGACGGCGTCCCCCACCTGCGCGTGGAGAACCGCGTCCTGCCCGCCGGGCCCACCGTCGTCGACGTCGTCGCCAACGCCGCGTTCTACTACGGCCTCGTCCGCGCCCTCGCCGAGGAGTCCCGGCCGGTGTGGGCCCGGCTGCCGTTCGAGGAGGCCGCCGCCAACTTCGACGCCGCGTGCAAGGACGGCATCGACGCCCGCTTCACCTGGCCCCGGCGCGGCCGCTACGGCGGCACCGCACAGGTCGACGCGGTGAGCCTGGTCCGCGACGAACTGCTGCCGCTCGCCGAGGCCGGGCTGGACGCGTGGGGCGTGGAGCCGGCCGACCGCGATCTGTACCTGGGCGTGATCGAGGAGCGGTGCCGGCGCAGGGTGAACGGGGCGAGCTGGCAGGCCGCGACCTTCCACAAGGCACTGGACGCGGGCCACCCGAGGGAAGCCGCGCTGGCCGCCACGACCCGGCGCTACCGCGAGCTGATGCACAAGGGGGAGCCGGTGCACACCTGGCCTGTGGGGTCGCCGGAGCCGGTGCCGTTGGGCTGACGCGCCGCCGGGCCGATGTCCCGCTGCCCTCATACTGATCCGACAGGTCGGTGAAGTGGAGGCAGGTGTGCAGGCGGAGGCGAGCCCGGGGGCCGACGATTCCATTCCCCAGCAGCGGCTCTCGTTGCGGATGCTCCGCAACGAGACGCTGCTCGTACTGGCGCTGTCGCTGGGGGCGAGCGCGGTCTCCGCCCTGATCAGCTTCCTCGGGTCGGTCACCAAGCCCGGCGGGCTGAGGGACCAGGCGGCCACGATGAACGCCTCGGCCGCGCCCGGCCGTCCCTGGCTCGACCTGGCCTGGCAGCTCTTCGGGATCACGACGGCCCTCGTGCCCGTCGCGCTCGTCGCGCACTTCCTGCTGCGCGAGGGCGCGAGTCTGCGCACCATCGGGTTCGACCGCACCCGCCCCTGGCCCGACCTCGGCCGCGGGGCGGCGATCGCGGCGGTCATCGGCAGTACCGGGATCGCCTTCTACCTGGCCGCCCGCGGCCTCGGCTTCAACCTCACCGTGGTGCCCGAGGCGCTGCCCGGCGTGTGGTGGAAGTACCCGGTGCTGATCCTCTCGGCGATCCAGAACGCGGTGCTGGAGGAAGTGATCGTCGTCGGCTACCTGCTGCGCCGCCTCGGCCGGCTGGGCTGGACCCCGACGGCCGCGCTGGTGGGCAGCTCGGTCCTGCGCGGCTCCTACCACCTCTACCAGGGCATCGGCGGCTTCGTCGGCAACATGGTCATGGGTGTGGTGTTCGTCTGGCTGTACCGCCGCTGGGGCCGGGTGGGCCCGCTGGTGGTGGCCCACTCGCTGCTCGACATCGGCGCCTTCGTGGGGTACGCCCTGCTGGCGGGCAAGGTCGGGTGGCTGCCGACGGCGTGAGCCACCGGGGGAGGGCTCGTCTCAGGCCAGCAGCTCACCCTCGATGACGGTGACCGCCCTGCCGGACAGCAGGGTGCGCTCGCCGCGCAGTTCCGTGCGGACGCGGCCGGAGCGTGGCGAGGCCTGCAGGCCGGTGAGGCGGGGGCTGCCGAGGCGCTCGGACCAGAACGGGGCGAGCGCGGTGTGGGCGCTGCCGGTCACCGGGTCCTCGTCGATGCCGACGTTCGGGAAGAAGCAGCGCGAGACGAAGTCGTAGCCCCGGCCGGGGTCGTCCGCCCGGGCCGTGGCGATGACGCCGCGCTCGGACTGGGCGGCGAGGGCCTTGAGGTCGGGGGCGAGACCGCGCACCGTCTTCTCGTCGGCGACCTCGACCAGCAGGTCGCCGGTGTTCGGGCCGGTGTCCAGGACCGTGCGCGGCTCGGCGCCCAGGCACTCGGCGAGGCCGTCCGGCGGGTCGATCCGGGTGAGCGGAGCGGTCGGGAAGTCGAGCGTGACGGAGCCGTCCTCGGCGGGCGTGGCGATGAGGACGCCGCTGCGGGTGGCGAACCGTACGGGGCCCTCGTGGGCGCCGGTGGTGTGCAGGACGTGGGCGGTGGCCAGGGTCGCGTGGCCGCACATCGCGACCTCGGTGGCCGGAGTGAACCAGCGCAGCGCCCAGTCGGCCTCGCCGCCCTCGGGGAGGGGGTGGGCGAAGGCCGTCTCGGCGTGGTTGACCTCCAGGGCGACGTTCTGGAGCCGGGTGTCGTCCGGGAAGGCGCCCGCGTCGTTCAGGAGAACGACCCCGGCCGGGTTGCCGGAGAAGGGGCGATCGGTGAAGGCGTCGACGATGTGAATCCGCATGCCCCGACGCTAGAGGCTCGCCGAAGCGGCGAACCAAGGCCAATACGCGAGTCCTGGACCGATTCAGTGGAGCCTGCTCGTCATCCGCGACGCGATGGACGGGGCGCGTTCGTTCACCGGGTTCCGGCGGCGGACCGGCATCGCCCGCAACATCCTCACGGACCGCCTGCGCAAGCTCACCGCTCACGGGGTCCTCGCGCAGCGCACCGCACCCTCGGGCCGCCGCCGGGAATACGTACGCACCGACGCCGGCCGCGACCTCTTCCCGGTCATCGTCACCCTGCGCCCAGATCCAAAGGGCAACCTCCGTCGCGACGGTTCAGCGAAGCAGTGCTGCACGCAGGGTGATGCCGTGCCGCGTACGCAGCCGCCGCAGTTCCCACAGCGCCACGGCGGTGACGGTCAGCGGGGCTCCCAGAATGAAGGCCACCCGTACCCCGAACGGCACACCGTCGTAGGCGCCCCGGAACACGTCGAAAAGAGTGACTTCCCAAACGAGCAGCGTCGCCAGCAGCGGTGGAACCGTCTCGTGGACGTCTGCTGTCCGGAAGACATGCACGAGTGACTGCGCGATGCCGTAGAAACCAAAGGGAGCGAGCCACAAACAGAAGGCGCCCAGGGCAAACAGAAGCACCACCCGCCCTGCCGACGCCGTCCAGTCAGTGTCCTCGGTCACGTAACCCAGCCCTGTGATCAGTCGTGGCACAGCAAGCGTGACGACCAGCGCGAGCAGCGCCCCGGCGGGCTTGACCGCGCGGCGCAAGAACAGGCGCCGGTTGGGTGGGCGGGCCGCCGCGATGAAGACGGCGACGGCGACCGGGAACGTCACCGCCAGCACAATGAGGGTGGTACGGATCTGGCCGAAGCGGTCGTTCATCACGGCGTCGGCGTCTGACGCCAGCCCGTAGGACAACAGCATCCACGTGACAGCGACCAGGCCGACGACCGTCCGAAAGACCTGCACCTTCTTCACCACCGGGTCGTCCACACGGTTCGGACGGGACGGCGTGAACACCGCCCGCCCCACAGCGATGGGATTGAAGAGACGTCCGAAGGTCAGCGGGCGCGCCGGAGCCGGCGGCCAGGGGCCCGCCGGCGGCACGGGTGGCCAACCCGGTCCCGGCGGTTGTCCTCCGCCGTATGGATTCCACGGCGCCCCGCCCCCGCTGCCACTCATCCCCGCGTCCTTCCGGTCGTCGTTTCCAGAGGCCACGAGGAGGATCGCAGATATCAGCGCGTGAAAACGCCTGGTTCCCAATGCAATTGCGCTGCAGTCGTGTGCCAGCCACCGGGCCACCACCGCTGGGACTCTCGAACACACCATCTCCAGCCGATCGCGGACACGGCGGCCAGGCAGGCACGCGGTCCGCTGCCGAAACACCCTGACCTGCAAACGGGCCTTGCCATGCGAGCACTACCGATATATCGTTGAGGCATCGCGACAGATCAACGATGGAATGGAGAGTGTTTGCGATGCATACTCACGGATTCGAGCACGGGCATGGCCACGGCGGACCCCGTCACGGCGGCCGGGGTGGCTTCGAGGCGCTGCGTGCGGCCTTCGGGCCCTTCGGGCCGGGTGGTCCCGGTCCCGGCTGGGGCGGGCCCGGCGGTCCGGGCTTCGGTCCCGGACCCTGGGGCGGGCGAGGGCGCGGCGGGCCGAGGGGAAGGGCGCGGCGCGGTGACGTGCGGGCCTCGATCCTGGCCCTGCTCAAGGATCGCCCGATGCACGGCTACGAGATGATCCAGGAGATCGCCGAGCGCAGCGGCGGGGCGTGGAAGCCCAGTCCCGGCTCGGTGTACCCCACCCTTCAGCTGCTGGAGGACGAAGGTCTGATCACGAGTGAGTCCGAGGGCGGCAAGAAGCTGTTCGCACTCACCGAGGCGGGCCGCGCCGCGGCCGGGGAAGGGCCCGAGGCGCCCTGGGAGGAGGCCTCCCGCGGGGTCGACTGGGAGGCTCTCGGGGAGATCCGCCAGGCCGGCTTCGGTCTCATGGAGGCCTTCGGCCAGGTCTGGAAGACCGGCAGCAAGGAGCAGCGGGAGAAGGCGCTCGGCGTCATCAACGAGGCCCGCAAGAAGCTGTATCTGATCCTCGCCGACGAGGACTGATGACCGCGAGGGCCGGACGGGCGCCCTGTGGAGTGATCCGCGGGGCGCCTCGGCTTGTGCCGGTTGTGCCGGTTGTGCCGGTTGCGCCGGACCGCCTGGCGTCGGCGTCAGCTCACCAGCCCGTCCAGCTTGCGCAGCGACTCGTTCAGGGCGGCCGTGGCCGAATCCTTGAGCCTGCCCGCCATCAGCGACACCGTCGCGCCCGTGAACTCGCCGTCGATGCGGACCGTCGTCGCGTCGCCGTCGGGTGTGAGGGTGTAGCGCGTCGCCACGGTCACGCCCATCGGGCCCTTGCCGCGGATGGCGAGCACCCGGGCCGGTTCCAGTGCCTCGACGGTCCACTCCACCTCGGCCGGGAAGTTCATCAGCCGCATGTTCTCCCGGAACGTCGCGCCGATCTCAAGGGGTTCGGGGCCGCCCTCCGGGAAGCTCGTGTGGGTCGCGTTCCACTCGCCGTACGAGGACCAGTCCGTGAGCCCGGCCCACACCTTCCCGGCCGGTGCCCCGATGCGTGCCTGAGCGCTGACTTCGGCCATGCGACCACCTCTTCACGTCGGGCTGGATGTCGCGGAACGTAGCCGTGACGGGCGCAATGTTCAATACTGACGAACTGTCAGGCATGCCGGGATCGTGGCGCGCCACAGCCTGATGTCCTCCCCAAGGAGGAGATTCCGGCCGGCGATGTCCACTTCCTGTGGGACGCGAGAATGCTTCCCTCCGGGGATGTCCCGGGCGCCCGGGGCTGATGGGGTAGGGGTGTGCAACCCCCTATCCCTCGCCAGTCGGCCCATGAGCACGGCATCCACCGCGCGGATGATGACGCCGGGCTCAGTGACGAGCTGGCATCGGTGGTCACCGGTGCCCGCCGGAGGGCGGTCAGGGACGCGGATCGCCAGATCGACACGGCCCATCTGCTCCACTCGCTGCTGGAGTCCGACCCGCAGGCGCGTGCCGTCTTCGGTGAGGGGCCGCAGCTCGCGCGGCTGCTCGGCTACCTCGTCCAGCGCAGCATCGGCTACGGCCTGCGCTGGCAGAACGGCGTCGAGGACTCCGGCGCCGCCCCCGTCGTGACGGGCACCGCGGGCTTCTCACCGCTGGCCGCCGCCTCGATGGAGTACGCCCGCGAACGGGCCGCGCGGCACGGCGGCCCGGCCCGCGGCGTGGACCTGCTCGGGGCGATCGTCGTCGACCCTCAGGCGCGCGCGGTCGAGGTGCTCCGACGCGCCGGGCTCGACCCGCACGCGGTGCTCGCCCGTATCGACGGCTGGACCGACCGGCCTCAGGAGTGCGCGTCCGAGCAGTGCGTCTCAGGTGGCGAAGCCGGTCACTGACCGTGCCTTCGCCGCGCCGCTCGACGTCCAGACAGTGAGACAGGTGCCATAGGGGATGACGCTCCTGTCAGGGCCTGCCATCATGTGCCGGTGCGTACGTCTGACAGCAGTCCCGGCAGGCACGGCAAGGGCGTAGGGCTCGGCCTCGCGCTCCTGTCCGCGATCGCCTTCGGCGGCTCCGGTGTCGCGGCCAAGCCGCTGATCGAGGCGGGCCTGGACCCCCTGCACGTGGTGTGGCTGCGGGTGACCGGGGCGGCCCTGGTGATGCTGCCACTCGCCGTGCGCCACCGGGCGCTGCTGCGCCGCCGGCCCGGGCTGCTCGCCGGGTTCGGGCTGCTGGCCGTCGCCGGCGTCCAGGCCTGCTATTTCGCCGCGCTCTCCCGTATCCCCGTCGGAGTGGCGCTGCTCATCGAGTACCTGGCGCCCGCCCTCGTGCTGGGCTGGGTGCGGTTCGTGCAGCGGCGGCCCGTGACGCGTGCCGCGGCGGTCGGTGTCGTCCTCGCGGTCGGCGGGCTCGCGTGTGTCGTCGAGGTGTGGTCGGGGCTCCGCTTCGACGCCCTGGGGCTGCTGCTCGCCCTGGGCGCGGCCTGCTGCCAGGTGGGGTACTTCGTCCTCTCCGACCAGGGCAGCGACGCCGGGGACGAGGCGCCCGACCCGCTCGGCGTCATCGCCTATGGCCTGCTCGTGGGTGCGGCCGTACTGACCGTCATCGCCCGGCCCTGGAGCCTGGACTGGTCCGTGCTCACCGGTACCGCGCGCATGGACGGCACGCCCGTCGCCGCGGTCGCCCTGCTGGCCTGGATCGTCCTCGTCGCCACGGTCGTCGCGTACGTGACCGGCGTGCTCGCCGTGCGCCGGCTCTCCCCGCAGGTCGCCGGGGTCGTGGCCTGTCTCGAAGCGGTCATCGCCACCGTCCTGGCCTGGATCCTGCTCGGCGAGCACCTGTCGGCGCCGCAGCTCGCCGGTGGCGTGATCGTGCTGGTGGGCGCGTTCATCGCGCAGTCCTCGACGCCCGCCAGGGGCTCCGAGCGGCCGGTGGCGAGCGGCGGCCCGGAAAGGAAGTTGTCCCGGCCCGGAACGCCCGCATAGGGTGCCGATCATGTCTTCGAACGCGCTCGTTCTTCCGCCTCCGGCCGCCTGAGGCGGGCCCTCCGGAAACCGCGCCCGGCGTTTCACCACCGGGCCGAACGGTGCTGCCCGCAGACGAAGTCCGCGGACCCCGCTGATCCGACATGATCCGCTGATCCGACATGATCCGCTGATCCGATGTGATCCGTTGATCCGATGTGATCCGGGGTTCTTCCCGAACTTCCGCGCACCAGCCGCCGCCGATCCCGCGCGGCGTGCCGTGCGCGTCTGCGGAGAGAACACGTGTCGAACACTGCCTCCGGCCTGCCCGTCGGGCGAGGCCTCCTCTATCTGATCGTCGCCGGTGCCGCCTGGGGCACCGCGGGCGCGGCCGCCTCACTGGTCTACCGGGCCAGTGACCTGGGTCCCGTCGCCCTCTCCTTCTGGCGCTGCGCCGCCGGTCTCGTGCTGCTGCTCGCCGCCCGCCTCGTCCGGCCGGGCGTCCAGGCCGCCGTACGCGGGCCGCTGGGCCGCAGGGCGCTGCGCTCCGGGGTCACCGGGCTCGGGCTCGCGGTGTTCCAGACGGCCTACTTCGCGGCCGTCTCGGCCACCGGCCTCGCCGTCGCCACGGTCGTCACCCTCGGCGCCGGGCCCGTGCTCATCGCGCTCGGCGCCCGGCTGACGCTCGCCGAGCGCCTCGGCCGGGGCGGAGCCGTCGCCGTGGCGGGTGCCCTCGCCGGACTCGCGGTCCTCGTCCTCGGCGGCGGGGACACGACCGTACGCCCGGGGGGTGTGCTGCTCGCGCTGCTGTCGGCGGCCGGGTACAGCGCCATGACGCTGCTCACCCGGCGGTGGGGCCGCGACGGCGAAACCGACGCCTCCCGGACGACCGTCTGGGCGTTCGCCGTCACGAGCCTGTGCCTGTTGCCGTTCGCCCTGGCCGAGGGGCTGCTGCCGCACACCGGGGAGCCCGGCCGGCTCCTGGTGCTGCTGGCGTACGTCGCCGCCGTCCCCACGGCCCTCGCCTACGGCCTGTACTTCGCGGGCGCGGCCGTCGTACGGTCGGCCACCGTCTCGGTGATCATGTTGCTGGAGCCGGTGAGCGCCGCGGTGCTCGCCGTCGTCGTGCTCGGCGAGCACCTCACGGTGGCGACGCTGGCCGGCACCGTGCTGATGCTGGGCTCGGTCGTGGGGCTTGCGGTCGGGGAGGCGCGGGGCGCCAGGGCGAGTAGCCGGTGATGCCGGTGTGAGATCACCGGGCCCTCAGGTGCCGCAGTGGCCTCACCGTGCCGTCAGGTAGGCGGGCGGTTCGATGCCGGGGGCCAGGTCGTGGTTGGCGACCGGGGTGCCGTAGCCCTGGTGCAGGGGGATGACACCGGCCCAGTGGGGGAGGGCGAGGTCCTCGGGGTCGTCGTTGGCGCCGCCGGTGCGGACCTTGGCGGAGACCTCGTCCAGGTCCAGGCGGATCACCGCGGTGGCGGCCAGCTCCCTCTTGTTGCCCGGCCGCGAGTCGGCGGAGCGGCCCGGGACGACCTGGTCGACCAGGGCGTCCAGGGCCTGCCGCTTCTCCTCGGGGTCCGTCACGTCATGGGCGACGCCGTGCACCACCACGGAGCGGTAGTTGATCGAGTGGTGGAAGGCCGAGCGGGCCAGGACCAGCCCGTCCACGTGTGTGACGGTCAGGCAGACCGGGAGACCCGGGTCGGCCTGGCCGGCCTCCCGCAGCGGGCGCGAGCCCGTCGAGCCGTGCACATAGAGCCGCTCGCCGACCCGGGCGTACAGGGTGGGCAGCACGACCGGCGCGCCGTCGCGGACGAAGCCCAGATGGCAGACGTAGGCCCCGTCGAGTACCGAGTGCACCAAGTCCTTGTCGTACGAGGCCTTGTGTGCGGCGCGCGTGGGGACGGTGCGGTCGGTCGGGGTGTAGGCGTCGGGCTGCGACGGCGTCTGCGTGGTCCCCTGCATGGTGCTCTCCATTGCATTAGTGCATAATAAGCTTTGTGCTAGGAGAGTATCGGATCAGCGGGCGCCGCGCAGCGGAGATCTCCGCGAGCATCGAGCAGGCGGTGGGGAGCGGTGAGTTGCCGCCGGGTCGACTGCTGCCGCCCATGAGGGAGTTGGCGGAGCGGCTGGGAGTGAATCCCAACACCGTCGCGGCCGCGTACCGGATCCTGCGCGAGCGCGGGGTGATCGAGACCGCGGGCCGGCGCGGCAGCCGGGTGCGGCCCGCGCCGGCCACGACCGGGCGGGACCGCATCAGGGTGGACGTCCCCGAGGGCGTGCGCGACATGGCGAACGGCAGTCCGGATCCGGCGCTGCTGCCGCCGCTCGCCGGGGCGTTCGCGGCGGCGGCGGCCGAGGGCGACCGGGCGCCCGTACTGTACGGGGCCGACCCGCTGGAGCCGGAGCTGGCCCGGACGGCCCGTGCCGGGCTCGACGCCGACGGGGTGCCGCAGGGGCCGCTCGCCGTGGTCTTTGGGGCACTCGACGGCGTCGAGCGGGTGCTCGCGGCCCACCTCAAACCCGGGGACACCGTCGCCGTGGAGGACCCCGGCTGGGGCCGCACCCTCGACCTCGTGCCCGCGCTCGGGCTCAGGACCGCTCCCGTCGGGGTCGACGACGAGGGGCCTCTCGCCGACGACGTGCGGCGGGCGCTGGAGTCCGGGGCGCGTGCGCTGATCGTCACGGACCGGGCGCAGAACCCGACCGGCGCCGCGGTGAGCGCCGGGCGCGCGCGTGCCCTGCGGTCCGTGCTCCGGGAGCACCCGGAGACCCTCCTCATCGAGGACGACCACGGGCACGGCATCGTCGACGTGCCCCTTCATCCACTGGCCGGCGTCACCCGGCACTGGGCGTTCGTACGCTCGGCCGCCAAGGCCTACGGACCCGATCTGCGCCTCGCCCTGCTCACCGGGGACGTCGTCACCGTCGACCGGGTCCGCGGCCGGCAGCGGCTCGGGCCCGGCTGGGTGAGCCTGCTGATGCAGCGGGCGCTGGTGCGGCTGTGGACCGACGGGGCGGTGGACACGGGCGCGGTGGCGGCAGCGTACGGGCGGCGCAGGGACGCCCTGATCGACGCGCTCGGCCGGCGCGGAGTCGTGGCGCGCGGGCGCAGCGGTATGAACGTGTGGGTGCCCGTGCCGGACGAGACCGGTGCCGTCGCGCGGCTGCTGCACGCCGGCTGGGCCGTCGCCCCCGGCGCCCGCTTCCGGCTGAGCGCACCGCCCGGCATCCGCGTGACCGTCTCGACCCTCACCGACGACGAGACCGAGGCGCTGGCCGACGCGATCGCCTCGGCCCTCGGCCCGGCTCCGGCACGGAGTTATGTCTGAGGCTTCCCGGCTGGATGGGCGGGGCTCCCTCACACCCGGGGCCTCGGCCGTACCTGCGTGAGTGCGGCGCCGACCAGGACGACGACCGCTCCGACCGGTGTCGACCAGGTGAGCGACTCGCCGAGGAGGGTGACGCCGGCGGCCGTGGCGATGACCGGGATGAAGTACGTCACCATCTGGGCCGTCGTCGGGCCGACCTCGGCGACCAAGCCGTACTGGAGGAGGACGGCGAGGCCCGTGCCCAGTGCGCCCAGGGCGGCGATCGCCAGCAGCGGTGCGACGGACAGGGTGGTGGGCAGAGCCGTGAACAGCGGGGTGACGGCGGCCAGTTGGACCGTCGCGAGCAGCAACTGCGCGCCCGTCATCGACAGGTGCGAGTGGCCGGTGCCGGCCAGGGTGCGGCGGACGTAGATCCAGCCGATCGGGTAGCTGAGGGAGGCCAGCAGGGCCAGCGCCGTGCCGCCGGCGTCCAGACCGTGGAAGCCCTGCCAGGCGCCCAGTACCGTGAGCACGCCCAGGAAGCCGAGCCCGAGCCCGGCGACCCGCACCCGGGTCGGACGGTCCTCCGACAGGGCGACCAGCGACAGTGCCATGCCCCACAGCGGCGAGGTCGCGTTGCAGATGCCCGCGAGCGTGGACGGGATGGTCAGCTCGGCGTACGCGAACAGGGAGAACGGCAGGGCGTTGAGCAGGAACGCGGCGACCGCCAGATGCCCCCATGTGCGCGCCCCGCGCGGCAGCCGCTCCCGGCGCACCGCCATCGCGGCGGCCAGCACCGCCGTACCGAACACCAGCCGGCCGAGCGTGACCTGGAACGGCGCATACCCTTCGGTGCCCACCTTGATGAGGAGGAAGCTGAAGCCCCAGATCAGGGACAGGGCGGCGAAGCGCAGACGCCAGTCGAGGCGGCGACGGGGGCGGTCGCCCGAAGCGGTGGCGAGGCGGCCGGGGGTGGTGACGGTGCTCATGGAGGACACGATGCCGGGCAGAACCTCGTAGCACAATCGATATTTCGCATCCGGTATCGCTTAGAATTGCTTACATGTTGAACCTGGAGCGCCTGCGCACCCTCGATGCCCTCGCCCTGCACGGCTCGGTCAGCGGCGCGGCCGAGGCGCTGCACATCACGACGTCGGCCGTCTCCCAGCAGATGTCCAAGCTGGAGCGGGAGGTCGGCCAGCGGCTCCTCGCCAAGAACGGGCGTGGCGTGCGCCTGACCGACGCGGGCCGGCTGCTCGCCGAGCACGCCGCGCGCATCCTGTCCCAGGTCGAACTGGCCCAGTCCGACCTGGAGGCGCAGCGCGGAAAGGTCGTCGGCGAGCTGAGGCTCTCGGCGTTCCCGACGGCCGCCCGCGGCCTGTTCCCGCTCGCGCTGCCCGCGCTGCGCGAGCGGCATCCCGCCCTCCGGCTGCGCTCCTGCGAGCTGGAACCGGAGGCCGGCATCGCCGGGGTGGTGCGCGGCGACCTCGACCTCGCCGTGGTGCTCGACTGGTACAACAAGCCGATGGCGCTGCCCGACGGCCTGGTCAAGGCGTCGATCATGGACGATCCCGCCGATGTCGCCATGCCCGCCGACCACCGGCTCGCCGGGCGGGACGAGGTGGACCTCGCCGAGTTCGCCGACGACGAGTGGATCACCTGGGGCAAGGGGGAGTTCTGCCACGAGTGGCTGATGTTCACGCTCCGCTCGAAGGGCATCGAGCCGCTCGTCGGCCACCGCGCCGCCGAGACCCACACCCAGCTCGCGCTGGTCGCCGCCGGCCTCGGCGTGTGCGTCGCCCCGCTGCTCGGCCGCCGTCCCGTGCCCGCCGGCGTCGTGACCGTCCCCGTCAGACAGCGGGTCCGGCGGCATGTGTACGTGGTCTGGCGCGCGGACGCCGACCGCCGGCCGTCGATCCGTGCCGCGGTGAAGGCCCTCCAGGAGGCGGGGGAGAGCCTCGGCTGAGCCCGCGCCGCCGTTCTCTACCGCGCCGCCAGCTTGCGGAAGTCCCAGGAGACGATCTTCTGCGGCGTCAGACGTATCCAGGCGTGCCGGCCGTCGTGCGGCATCTCCTCCATGCGGAAGTTCTTCCGGGCGAACAACATCTCCGGGACGTCGAGTTCGGCGCGCAGCTCGCCGGTGCGCGGGATCTCGCCCACGAACTCGACGGTGCCCGACAGCTCGACGCCGCGCAGGTCGTCGTACTCCTCGCCGGTGTCGACCACGATCGCCACCCGCGGATCGCGCCGCAGGTCGATCCACCGTTTGCTGCGCACGACCGAGTACAGCCACATCGAGGTGCCGTCCCAGGCGAACCACAGCGTGCTCACATGCGGGGCGCCGTCGGCCGACACCGTGGCCACCCGGCAGGTGCGCTGCGTGGTGAGGAAATCGTCCAGCTCGCCAGGCGTCATCATGATCTTCCGGCCCCGGCGCTGCTGAGTGACGGTCATGCTCCCCCTCTTTCCTTCTTCTCTCACGTCGTGCCAGAGGAGATCCTCTGACATCACGTCAGAAAAGAATGAGTTCTCTTCCGTCCGCGCGCAATGGTGGCTACGCTCGCGCGCCCAGCCGCCGGCGCCCAGGGGGAACCGTGCCCGCGAACACAGAGCTCAGCGAACTCCTCGATCCGCGGACCACCGTGCTGCTCACCGTCGAGTGCCAGGAGGGCGTCGTCGGACCGGACAGCGCACTGCCCGAACTCGCCGGGCAGGCACGCGCCGGCGGGGTCCTCGGCAACGTCGCCCGCCTGGTGGCCGCCGCCCGCGAGAGCGGTGTGCAGGTCGTGCACGCCGTCGCCGAACGCCGCCCCGACGGCCGCGGGGCCAGCCGCAACGCCCCTTTGTTCCGGGCCGCCGAACGCCTGCCCGTCCAGCAGTTGACCGGCACGCCGGCGGTGCGGGTCGCGGCCCCGATCGAGGTCGCCGAGGAGGACCTCGTCGTACGGCGCCTGCACGGGCTGTCGCCCCTCCAGGGCACCGATGTCGACCCGCTGCTGCGCAACCTCGGCTGCCGCACCCTGATCGTCACCGGGGTCTCGGCCAACGTGGCCGTTCCCAACGCCGTGTTCGACGCCGTGAACCGTGGCTACACCGCCGTCGTCCCGGCGGACGCCATCGCGGGGGTTCCGTCCGACTACACCCCCGCGATGATCCGTCACACCCTCGCGTGGGTCGCCACGGTCGCGACCACGGACGAGGTGCTGGCGTGTCTGGAGCGCCCGCGGGGGCTCAGGCGAGCGTGATGGAGTCGCCGTTCACGCTGATCTTCTTCGCCTCCAGCGGTTCGACCGCAGGGCCCTTCTTCACGCTCCCGTCGAGGACGGAGAACTGACTGCCGTGGCAGGTGCAGGAGATGACGTCGTCCTTGAGGTCCACCATCGGGCAGTTGCGGTGGGTGCAGAGCGTGGAGAAGGCCTTGTAGTCGCCCGCCGCCGGCTGGGAGACCACGACCTTCTCGTCCTTGAAGATCTTGCCGCTGCCCTCGGGGATGTCGGAGGTCTTGGCGAGCGCCGCACCACCGGCTCCTTCGTTCGTCGCGCCGCCGCCGGTGGCCGCGCCCTGTTCGGTGGACGAACCGGACGCCTCGTCCTGCGATCCGCACGCCGTCAGCGCCACGGTGAGCCCTGCCGCGCCCACCGCCGCCACGACGTTTCGGCGGCTCGGTCCCGACGTGGGCTGAACTGATTCGCTGGTCATGCTGACGTTCCTTCCGGGGATTCGTGATCTGCCGAGAGGTACGGCCCCTGGGGACCGGCTGTTCAGACAGTGCAGAAATCCTGCCTGGTGCGCGCTGCGGCGTGGGTAAAGCAGGGCTGTCGGTTCCCTGTCGGGTTCCGGGCTCGCCCGCTTATCGAAAATGGTTGTTGTCGACCTTGCGCAGCGTGGCCCCGCACCTCCGACGAGGCCAGGACAGGCCACCCACGTAAAATGGGTGCGTCAGAGACACCCCTCGCGCGGGGCAGGCGTCGGCCGCCCGCGGTCGCGGGGACGGACTGACCGATCGATCTGGAAGGTGCCGTCATGGCCAAGCGGATCACCTACCGCCGAGTCTATGAAGAGACCACCCCCGAGGACGGCAAGCGGGTCCTTGTCGATCGCGTCTGGCCACGGGGCATGCGCAAGGCCGACGCGCACCTGGACGAGTGGCTGCGCGATGTCGCTCCCTCGACCGACCTGCGCCGTTGGTACGGCCATGAGCCCAGCCGCTTCGCCGAGTTCCGCCGCCGGTACCTGTCCGAGCTCAAGGACGCCGGGCACCAGCAGGCCGCCGAGCAGTTGCGCAACCTCGCCGCCCACGACAGGCTCACGCTCCTGACCGCCACCAAGGACGTGGATCACAGCCAGGCGGCCGTACTCGCTGAATGGCTGACGGGGACGCGCCGGTGATCAGCTGCCCGCGGCGGAGCGGGACCGGATCTGCATGCCGGGGCGTCGGCGGTGAACGGTGAGATAGGACAGGCCCTCCGGGCCCGCGGTGATGCGGCGGGCCGAGCCGTGGGGAAGCCAGAACAGCGCGCCACCTGTGAGGGGTTCGGTCCGGTCGCTGGTGCCGAGGACGCCGTGTCCGGCGACGACGAGCAGAAGCACGTCGAGATCGGGCTCGGTGTGGGTCTCGACGCACTGGTCAGCCGGCAGGTGGACCAGGTTGGCGTCGAGCTGACGGCCGGACTCGGTGAGCTTCCACACGGCACCCGCCGTCGCCGGATCGGCCTGGGCGAGAGCATGGATGTCGCACAGCAGGCGCGGCACCGGCGCGGGAGCGGACCCGGGGGAGGACACGGCAACGTCCGCGTCGCTCACCCCGGGGGTACCGGGGGGTGGGGTGTCGGGCATCGACGGCCGCCTTTCCGATCCGTACCCGCCGGACCTCCGGGCGGGTTCGAGGTGGTCCCCGGTGTGGGTGCCCGGGTGGGGCCTCGAACTCACGCGCGTGCGAAGATCCACGGGTCCCGCCTAACGCGCGGGTCACCCGGATTGTGCCGTCTGTGGCGCCCGTTCGGTAATCCGCTGCCTCCCGGCCACGGCGTTCACGCCGCGTGGGAGCCGCGACGCAGGTGGATCAGTTCGGCACTCTGCACCGTCTGTTCGTCGCTTTCCTGCAGAGGCGTGAGCCGGATGCCGACGTGGTAGTCCTGGACCAGCGTCCAGCCCAGGAAGCCGGCCCCGAGCGTGCAGGCCAGTCCGGCCGAGGACAGGGCGAGTCCCGCGGTGACGCCGGTCGCCGGGCCGTCCCAATGGGTGGCGTAGATGCCAAGGCTCGCGCCGAAGAGGCCCAGCGCGACGACGTTGAGACCGCCGTGGGCGATGCCGACGGTCCTGGCCGCCGACCGGCGGGGGATGCCGAGGGCCAGATCGGCGATGCCGGGCAGGGCCGCCAGCAGTGCCGTGCCGACCCCGGCGATGTTGAGGGCGATGGCCAGGTTGAGCCAGAACTGCTGCCCGTTGGACGCGTAGACGGCGTAGCCCACCAGCGTGCCGGTGTAGCAGGCGATGGGGAAACCGACGAGCATCGGGTGAATGGGATGGCCGGCGACGGTGATCTTGCTGTACATGGCACCTCCAGGCCGGGTTGGTCCGTGCTACGCCTTTCCAGCCTCTCCCTCGATGTTCGGGAGCGCCAACGCTGGCCGATCAGCGGTGCGCGCGTTTGCGGCGGCAGACGGGCTCCGGCGGTGATGGCGCCGCCGACACGCCGTTCGCGATC
Source organism: Streptomyces sp. NPDC007991 (assembly GCF_042958445.1). Lineage (NCBI taxonomy): Bacteria > Bacillati > Actinomycetota > Actinomycetes > Kitasatosporales > Streptomycetaceae > Streptomyces > Streptomyces sp. NPDC007991. Next base: position 579,355 of record NZ_JBIBJD010000006.1, on the reverse strand, counting down.
GCTGCGCGCACACTGGCGGGAGGGGTTGTCTCTCGGGAGGCGGCGCGTGGAGGAAGCCATTCCCCTCAGACTGCTGGCGGATGTCACGAACGCCCTCAGAGCGGGTCGGGGCTGGGAGGGAAGCCTGCGGAGGCTGGCGGAACTCCTGGTCGAACGGCTCGCGGACTGGTGTGTGATCGACCTGCTGGACGACAGGGGCCGGGCTCGCCGGGCCGTGGTGACGGGGCGCGGGGCGGGCCGCTCGGACAGCCCCCGTCCGGGAGAGCCGTCCCGGCTGCTCCCGTCATGGCCGCAGGGCTCCGCCGCGCCGCTGGCCCAGGTCCTGCGCCGGGGCACCGCACTGCTGATCTCCGACGTGCCGTCGCCCGAACGAGCAGCGGATCCCTTGGAACGCGCGCAACTGGAACTGCTGGCCCGGTTGGGCGCGACGACCGCGATCGCCTGTCCGCTGGAGGCCGGTGGGCGTCCCTTCGGCGTGATCATCGTCGCCCGCACCGAAGCCGGTCGTCCCTTCACCGAAGCCCAGGTCCCGTTGATCGAGAGCCTCGCGCATCAAGGCGCGCTCGTGGTGGACAACGCGCGTCTGTACGGTCAGCAGTACGACATCGCCATGCACCTGCAGCGCTCCCTGCTGCCGGACACCCTGCCCGACGTCCATCCGTTCCGCCTCGTCGCCAGGTACTCCCCGGCGCACTCGTACGCCGAGGTGGGAGGTGACTGGTATGACGCCATCGCCCTCCGGGACGGGAGCCTGGCGTGCACCGTCGGTGACGTGGCCGGGCACGACGTGCGGGCGACTGCCCGGATGAGCCAGTTGCGCCACATGCTCCGCGCCCTCGTCCTCGACCGTCCCGGCCCGCCGGACGAGGTGGTGCGCCGCCTGGACCGAGCCCTGGAGATGCTGAACGAGCCCGGCGTCACGGCCACGCTCGTCTTCGGTGTGGCGCGGCAGCCGGCTGCCGGCCCCTCCTCGCTCGCCTGGTCCAATGCCGGGCACCCGCCTCCGCTGCTCGTCCACCCGCGGGGCCGGGCACGATTCCTGACCGGTGGGGAGGGCCTCCCCCTCGGAGTGGACACCGACGTGCCCCGGGGAGCGGCGGCCACGGCGCCGCTCCTCCCGGGCAGTCTCGTCCTGCTCTATACCGACGGCCTCATAGAGCGGCGCGGTGAGGACCTGTCGATCGGTTTCGAGCGGCTGCGCGGCGAAGCCGGGAACCTGCGCGGGCTTGCGCCGGACCGCTTCCTGGACGCGTTGGTGGAGCGGGTCGCACCCGCACGTGACGACGACATCGCGCTGTTGGCGTTGTGGAACCACTGAGGACCAGAACGTCACCGAAGACCAGGCCCGCCGGCCCGTGGCTGTGTGCGGATTGCGGGCTTCCGGCCGTCGGGGCGACGATGGAGCGACAGGCAAGCTCTGGTGCGGGCCGCGGGTGAGCAGCGAGAAGCCTTGAACTGCTCACCCCGCCGGGCGCACGGGAGGAGCGGGCGGCGTCATGAATCCCTTGAACACACTGAGCGATGCCGGAGTGTCGATCTGGCTGGACGATCTCAGCCGGGAGCGGCTGGTGTCCGGAAGCCTGGCGGACCTGGTCGCCCGGGACCGGGTGGTGGGGGTGACCACCAATCCGACGATCTTCGACAAGGCCATCACGGGCGGCGACGCGTACGACGCGCAGATCCAGGACCTGACGGCCCGCGGAGTCGGGGTCGGCGAGGCGCTGCGGGCACTGACCACCACCGACGTCCGGTGGGCCTGCGACGTGCTGCGCCCCGTCCACGAGGCGACGGACGGCGTCGACGGCCGGGTCTCCATCGAGGTCGACCCCCGGCTCGCGCACGACACGGCGGCGACGATCGCGGAGGCGCGGGCGCTGTGGTGGCTGGTCGACCGGCCCAACCTGTTCGTGAAGATCCCGGCCGCCCGCCAGGGACTGCCGGCGATCACCGCGTGCCTGGCCGAGGGCATCAGCGTCAATGTCACGCTGATCTTCTCCCTCGCCCGCTACGACGAGGTCATGGATGCCTTCCTCGACGGGATGGAACGCGCCCGCGACGCGGGCCGGGAGCTTACTGGCATCGGCTCGGTGGCTTCGTTCTTCGTCTCCCGTGTCGACGCCGAGGCGGACGCGCGCCTGGACAAGACCGGCACCGCGCAGGCCGCCGAGCTGCGCGGCCGGGCGGCGATCGCCAACGCACGGCTGGCCTACCAGCACTACGAGCGGGTGTTCGCCGCACCCCGCTGGCAAGCCCTTCAGGAGGCGGGTGCCCACCCTCAGCGTCCGCTGTGGGCTTCGACCTCCGTCAAGGATCCCGCCTACCCCGATACCCGCTACGTGACCGAACTCGTCGCACCCGGCGTGGTCAACACCATGCCCGAGGCCACCTTGCGCGCGGTCGCCGACCACGGCCGAGTACCGGCCGACTCGGTCCGCGCCCACTACGACGACGCCCAGCGGGTCCTCGACGGGCTGCGGGCCGTCGGCGTGGACTACGACGACCTCGTGCAGACCCTCGAGGACGAAGGCGTGTCGAAGTTCGACGCCAGTTGGGAGCAGCTCTCCGAGCAGCTCGCCGCAAGGCTGCGGCGCCGTCCCGCGGCCAGGGAAGGGGACTGACGATGTCCGCGAACGACGCGTGTGTGATCGTCGGCGCTTCCCTGGCCGGGGCCAAGGCCGCACAGGCCCTGCGCGAGGAGGGCTTCGACGGACCGCTGGTCCTGATCGGGGACGAGAGCGAACGTCCCTATGAGCGGCCGCCGCTGTCCAAGGGCTACCTGACGGACAAGGACGCGCGGGAGCAGATCTACGTCCATCCGCCGCAGTGGTACGCCGAACACGACGTGGACCTGCGGCTCGGCACGGCGGTCACCGCCGTCGACCCGGCCGCGCGCGAGGTGACACTCGCCGACGGCGGCCGGGTCGGCTACGGCAAACTGCTGCTGACCACCGGATCCTCCCCGCGCCGCCTGCCCGTCCCGGGCGCGGACCTGGAGCGGGTGCTGTACCTGCGGCGGGTCGAGGACAGCGACCGGATCAAGGAGGCGTTCCGGTCCGCCGCACGTGCGGTGGTCATCGGTGCGGGATGGATCGGTCTGGAGACCACTGCCGCCGCCCGCGCGGCCGGTGTGGAGGTCACGGTGCTGGAGATGGCCGAGTTGCCGCTGCTGCGGGTCCTCGGCCGCGAGGTGGCTCAGGTGTTCGCGGACCTGCACCGCGACCACGGCGTGGATCTGCGGTTCGGTGCGCGGGTCGCCGAGGTCACCGGCAGCGGCGGCGCGGCGGACGGGGTGCGGCTGTCCGACGGCACCCGCATCGGCGCCGACGTCGTCATCGTCGGGGTCGGCATCATGCCGGACACCGCCCTGGCGCAGGAAGCGGGCCTGAAGGTCGACAACGGCATCCGCGTCGACGAACGGCTGCGAACCTCCTACCCGGACATCTACGCCGCCGGTGACGCCGCCAACGCCTTCCACCCGCTGCTGGGCAAGCACATCCGCGTCGAGCACTGGGCCAACGCGCTGCACCAGCCGCAGACCGCGGCCAAGGCCATGCTCGGCCGGCACGACGCGGTGTACGACAGGGTGCCGTACTTCTTCACCGACCAGTACGACCTGGGCATGGAGTACGCCGGGTACGTCGAGCCGGGCGGCTACGACGAGGTCGTCTTCCGCGGTGACGTGGCCGGGCGCGAGTTCATCGCCTTCTGGCTCGCCGGCAACCGGGTGCTCGCGGCCATGAACGTCAACATCTGGGACGTCAACGACCAGCTCCAAGCCCTCGCCCGCACCGCCCGGCCAGTCGACCCGGACACGCTCACCGACCCGCAGGTGCCCCTGGAGTCTCTCCTGCCCTGACCTGCCCGGCACTCCTCGCCCGCGATCACCCTCGGTTACTATGCTCACTTCATGCCGGAGGCCGAAAGCAAGGGACATGCTGGAAGAGGTCACCGCGACCCGCTACATCACGCCGCTGCGTGAGGGCGGTTCGCTGCCGGGGCTCGTCGAGGCCGACGACTCCGGGACGTACGTCCTGAAGTTCAGCGGCGCGGGGCAGGGGCGCAAGACGCTCGTCGCCGAGGTGGTCTGCGGGGAACTCGCCCGCCGGCTGGGGCTGCGCGTGCCCCGCCTGGTCACGGTCGAACTCGACGCGGAACTGGGCCTCGGCGAACCCGACCAGGAGGTGCAGAGCCTGCTCAGGTCCAGCGGCGGCACCAACCTCGGCATGGACTTCCTCTCCGGCGCGCTCGGCTTCGACCCGCTGGCCTTCCCGGTCGGTCCCGGGGAGGCCGGGCGGATCGTCTGGTTCGACGCGCTGGTCAACAACGTCGACCGGTCCTGGCGCAACCCCAACCTCCTGATGTGGCGGGGCCGGCTGTGGCTCGTCGACCACGGCGCGACCATGATCTGGCACCACAACTGGCCCGGCGCGCAGGCCTCCGCGGCCCGCCCCTACGACGCCGCCGACCATGCCCTGGCACCCTTCGCGCCCGATGTCGCCGCCGCCGCGGCCGAGTTGGCGCCCCGGGTCACCGAGGACCTGCTCGCCGACGTCACCGCGCAGATCCCGGACGCCTGGCTGACGGGCGAGCCCGGCTTCGACACACCGGACGACCTGAGGCGGGCCTACGCGCGGCCGCTGCTCGCCCGGGCCGCCGTCATCCACGACCGCGTCCAGGGGATCACGTGAGCGACCGGCACATCATCAAGGGCGGGCCGCGCGACCGCCAGATCTACGAGTACGCCGTCCTGCGCGTCGTCCCGCGCGTCGAGCGCGGCGAGTGCATCAACGCCGGGGTGCTCGTCTACTGCCGCGCCGAGTCCTACCTCGGCGCCCGTACCCACCTCGACGAGGCCCGCCTGCTGGCCCTCGACCCCGGGGCGGACGTGGCCGGCGTCCGCGCCGCGCTGCGCGCCGTGGAGGGCATGTGCGCGGGCGGACCCGCGGCCGGCCAGGCGGCGGACGACACCCCCGGCCGCCGCTTCCGCTGGCTGGTCGCCCCGCGCTCCACGATCGTCCAGCCCGGCCCCGTGCACACCGGCCTGACCACGGACCCGGCGGCGGAGACCGAGCGTTTGCTGGACCTGCTGGTGAGATGACGGACGCCGGCGGACGTCGGCGTCGACGGCGATTCAGTGGCCGGGCGGGCCGGAGGGTGCTGCCGGGCAGGGCGGGCGCGGGTAATGGATCACACCCCGAGCGCGCCCGTTGACACCGCGTGCCAGGGCTTCTAGCGTCACACCCACGGAAGGTACTAAGCGGTCGCTCACCTGAGGAGAAGCAGCCATGTCCACCACTGAGCAGCGGGTCGCCGTCGTCACCGGTGCCGCGCGCGGGATCGGCGCCGCCACCGCCGTACGGCTGGCCGCCGAGGGCCGCGCGGTCGCCGTGCTCGACCTCGACGAGGCGGCCTGCAAGGACACCGTCGAGAAGATCACCGCCGCCGGCGGCAAGGCCATCGCGGTCGGCTGCGACGTGTCGGACGAGGCGCAGGTCGAGGCCGCCGTCGCGCGGATCGCCGAGGAGCTCGGCGCGCCGACGATCCTGGTCAACAACGCCGGCGTGCTGCGCGACAACCTGCTGTTCAAGATGAGCGTCTCCGACTGGGACACCGTCATGAACGTGCACCTGCGCGGCGCCTTCCTGATGTCCAAGGCCTGCCAGAAGCACATGGTGGACGCGGGCTTCGGCCGGATCGTCAACCTGTCGTCGTCCTCGGCGCTGGGCAACCGCGGGCAGGTCAACTACTCGGCCGCCAAGGCCGGCCTCCAGGGCTTCACCAAGACCCTCGCCAAGGAGCTCGGCAAGTTCGGCGTCACCGCCAACGCCGTCGCCCCCGGCTTCATCGCCACCGAGATGACCAAGGCCACCGCCGACCGCGTCGGCATGGGCTTCGAGGACTTCAAGGCCGCCGCCGCCACCCAGATCCCGGTGGCGCGTGTCGGTGAGCCGGAGGACATCGCCAACGCCATCGCCTTCTTCACGGGCGAGGCGGCCGGGTTCGTCTCCGGCCAGGTGCTGTACGTGGCCGGCGGACCGCTCGACTAGGGATCACAGGAGCCCACGGACATGACTGAACTCTCCGGCAAGGTCGCGCTCATCACGGGCGCCAGCCGCGGCATCGGCTACGGCATCGCCGAGGCGCTCGTCGCGCGCGGCGACCGCGTGTGCATCACCGGCCGCAACGAGGACGCCCTCAAGGAGGCCGTCGACAAGCTCGGCGCCGACCGGGTGATCCACGTCGCGGGCAAGGCGCACGACGTGGCCCACCAGGCCGTCGCCGTCGAGCGCACGATGGAGGCCTTCGGCCGCCTCGACTTCCTGGTCAACAACGCCGGCACGAACCCGGTGTTCGGGCCGATCGCCGACCTCGACCTGGACGTCGCCCGCAAGGTCTTCGAGACCAACGTGATCTCGGCGCTCGGCTTCGCCCAGAAGACCTGGCACGCCTGGCAGAAGGACAACGGCGGCGCGATCGTCAACGTCGCCTCCGTCGCCGGCCTCTCGCCCTCGCCGTTCATCGGCGCGTACGGCGTCAGCAAGGCGGCGATGATCAACCTGACCGTGCAGCTGGCGCACGAGTACGCGCCCAGGGTGCGGGTCAACGCGATCGCCCCGGCCGTCGTGAAGACCAAGTTCGCCCAGGCCCTGTACGAGGGCCGGGAGGAGGAGGCCGCCGCGGCCTACCCGCTCGGCCGGCTCGGCGTGCCCGCCGACATCGGCGGCGCGGCGGCGTTCCTCACCTCCGGGCAGTCCGACTGGGTCACCGGCCAGACGCTCGTCGTGGACGGCGGCATCTTCCTCAACGCCGGCACGGGCTGACTTCGGCGGTGACGGCACGGCCCGGCACGGGCGCCCCTGCGGACAGGTGGGCGCCCGTGCCGGCGTAAAGGTGCCGCGAAGGGCGATGACAACGTAGTCAAAGGTTTATCGATCAAGAGGTCATGTCCCGGGGCGGGTCAGCGGGCTCGGCACTGCGGTATGGTCTGCCGACCCTTGGTATGGCAGATCGAGGAGCGTGCGCGTGTTCAACCGGAACCGATGCCTGCGGCGGGTGGCGGCCATCGCGTCCATATCGTCCCTGCTCGCCGGGTGCGGCGTGCTGTCGTCCGACACCCCGGAGGACGAAGGGCCGATCGTCGTGGGCACCACCAGTTCGCCCAGCACGCTCGACCCTGCCGCCTCCTGGGACAGCTCCTGGGAGCTGTTCCGGAACATCTACCAGACGCTCCTGAGCTATCCGACCGGCGCGAGCGAGCCCCAGCCGGACGCCGCCGAGAGCTGCGGCTTCAGCGACTCCTCGAACCAGGTGTACCGCTGCGAGCTGCGCGAGGGCCTGAAGTTCTCCAACGGCGACGCGCTCGACGCCCGCGCCGTGAAGTACTCGTTCGACCGGATCCGCAAGATCAACGTCAACGGCGGCCCCGCCGGTCTGCTCGGCAGCCTGGAGCGGGTCCAGGCGCCGAACGACCGCGAGGTGATCTTCCACCTCAACAAGCCGGACGCGACCTTCCCGTTCGTGCTCGCCACCCCCGCCATGTCGATCGTCTCCCCGGCGGCCTACCCGGAGGACTCCCTGCGCAAGGGCAGCGACGTGGTCGGCTCCGGGCCGTACGCCCTCGACTCCTACGACGAGGGCAAGGAGGCCGTCCTCGTCCGCAACGACAGCTACAAGGGCTACGCGGAGCGCCGGAACGACGCGGTGACCATCCGCTACTTCCAGGACTCCGGCACCATGGTCAAGGCCCTGCGGGACAAGCGGATCGACGTCACCTACCGCGGCCTGGGCGCCGGTGACGTGGTCGACCTGCAGAGCAAGTCCTCCACGGAGGAGGAGATCCAGCTCGTCGAGGGCACCGGCACCGACATCAACTACCTGGTGTTCAACCCGAAGGACTCCTGGGCGAACCGCAAGGCCGTGCGCCAGGCCATCGCGCAGGTCGTCGACCGGGCGGCGATCGCCCACAAGGTCTACAAGGACACCGTCGACCCGCTGTACTCCATGGTCCCCAAGGGCCTCACCGGTCACACGACGGGATTCTTCGACGACTACGGCGACCCGGACGTCGCCAAGGCCCGCAAGATCCTCACCGGCGCGGGCATCAACCAGCGGGTCCCGCTCACCTTCTGGTACACCAGCGACCGCTACGGCTCCGAGACCGCCGCGGAGTTCAAGGAGCTGAAGCGCCAGCTCGATGACTCGGGCCTGTTCTCGATCACCCTGAAGAGCCGCCCCTGGAAGACGTACGTCGAGGGCTACCGCAAGGGCGAGTACCCGGTGTTCGGGCGTGGCTGGTTCCCCGACTTCCCGGACGCCGAGAACTTCATCGCGCCGTTCGTCGGCGAGCAGAACGCCCTCGGAACGCCCTACTCGGCGCCCAAGATCACCGGCGAGCTGCTGCCCCGGTCGCGCCGCGAGAGCGACCGCGCGAACGTGGAGAAGGAGTTCGAGGAGGCCCAGCGGATCCTGGTGGACGACGCGCGGCTGCTGCCGCTGTGGCAGGGCCGGCAGTACGTGGCGGCCAGCCGGGACGTCTCGGGCGCGGAGCGGGCCCTGGACCCGTCGACGATCATGATGATGTGGGAGCTGCACCGCAAGACCGCCTGGTAGGCGGGGCGGGCACCGGGCATTCCCGGACTGTCGTCACCGGGGTCTCCCGGCACGTTGTCAGTGGTCGCCTGTAGGTTCTGTGGCCTGGAAGTGACCACACATCGTGAGGACGTTGACGTGACCGACATCGCCATGCTGCCCGAGTCCTGGCGCGGGGTTCTGGGTGACGAGCTGCAGCAGCCCTACTTCAAGGAGCTGACGGAGTTCGTCGAGGAGGAGCGGGCGAAGGGTCCCGTCCACCCGCCGCGCGAGGAGGTTTTCGCCGCGCTGGACGCCACGCCGTTCGAGGGGGTGAAGGTCCTGATCCTCGGTCAGGACCCGTACCACGGCGAGGGGCAGGGACACGGGCTGTGCTTCTCGGTCCGGCCCGGCGTGCGGATCCCGCCGTCCCTGCGGAACATCTACAAGGAGATGCACGAGGAGCTGGGCACACCGATCCCGGACAACGGCTATCTGATGCCGTGGGCGCGGCAGGGCGTCCTGCTGCTCAACGCGGTGCTCACGGTCCGCGGCGGCGAGGCCAACTCGCACAAGGGCCGGGGCTGGGAGAGGTTCACCGACGCGGTCATCCGCGCGGTGGCCGGCCGGCCCGACCCGGCGGTGTTCGTGCTGTGGGGGAACTACGCGCAGAAGAAGCTCCCGCTGATCGACGAGTCGCGCCATGCGGTGGTCAAGGGCGCGCATCCGTCGCCGCTGTCGGCGAAGAAGTTCTTCGGCTCGCGACCGTTCACGCAGATCAACGCGGCGGTGGCGGCGCAGGGGCACGAGCCGATCGACTGGACGATTCCGAACCTGGGCTGACGGCCGACGCCCCGGCGTACGGAGCGGCCTCAGCCGGATCCTCCCGGCCTGCGGTTAGCGTCGGAGGAACAGCGGGCGAGCGGTGCGGAGGGCGTGGTCGTGGAGCGACAGGGACATGCGGTGCCGGATGCCGTGCCGACGCGGATCGGGCAGGTCGTCATGCTGCACCACGCCGGGGACCGGGAGGAGGCCCGGCAGCGGTTCCTGGCCCTGTGGTCGGAGATCGGGGAGCACGGCGACCCGCTGCACCGCTGCACCCTCGCCCACTACCTGGCCGACACGCAGGACGATCCCGCCGACGAACTGGCCTGGGACCTGCGGGCGTTGACGGCGGCGGAGGAGATCACCGACGCCGGGGCCCCCTCGGGGGAGGGGGCGCTCGCGGTCCGCGCGTTCTACCCCTCCCTGCACCTCAACCTGGCCGCCGACTACGCCAGACTCGGCCACCGCGACGCCGCCCGCACCCACCTGCGACGGGCCCGCTCAGCGGCCACGGCCCTCACCGACGACCCCTACGGCGAGGGCGTCCGGGCGGCCATCAGCCGACTGGAGTCCCGGCTGGGCGAGGACGGCGGCGGGATGTGGACACCGCCGAGGCAGCGGCCGTAGCGCCAGGAGCGCCCGGAGCGGCGCGGGCCACTCGGGGACAGCGGCCGTGGCGCGGTAGCGGGACCCCGGGTGTTTCGAGGCGCGGCCGCGGCGCCGAGAGCGAAGGGTGTCCGGGCAGGCGGTAGGGCCGGAGCGGGCAGGGCCCGGGTGTGGTCGGTGCCGGCGGGCCACGGCCCGGGCTGCGGGTTCCTGCTGAGCCGGGCCTGCAGAGGGCCGCCCACGGCGTTGTTCAACGCCCGTACATGTCACGGCAGATCGTCGCCTCCGGGCTGTCCGCCCGCCAGCCCCCGTAGCGCCTGCCCAGTGCGCACACGTCCGTGGTGTTCGGGACGTTCTCCCGGATGTCCTGGCGTACCGACTCCGGGATGTCGGGCAGGCCGGTGTGCGGACGCCATGGGCCGCGCGGGGCCGGTTCGGGGCGTTCCGGTCGGACGGGGCGCGGGCGGGCGTCGCGGGGGCCGGGCGGCTGCCGCCGCTGCTGTGGCGCGGCCGGGGGTGTGGTCAGGTGCGACGGGGACGCGGCGGGCTCCGGGCGGCGGGACGTCTCGATGAGTTCCAGGGCCTCGCGGGCCGGTGCCTGCACGATCTGCGTCTCCGACAGCTCCTCCGGCTGCGGCGCCGACGTCCGGGCCGGGGCCGCCGGCGGTCCGGGAGCGAGGGGACGCTGGACCGTCACACAGCCGGAGAGGGCCGAGACCGCCACGGTCACCAGGAGCGTCGCTGTGGTCGTCGTTCGATGCACCCGCGTCACTCTGGTGCGTCCGGCCGGCGGCAGGGCAGCGGACGGTCGGAGGATGCCCCGCACGGGTGATCTCGCTCCCCGTACGGAGGCAGTCGGCCCGTCCGGGGTGACGTCGCCGGCCTGTCCTGGCTGACGTCAGTCGCCGGTCGAGCCGTCGATGCGCTCGCGGATCAGGTCGGCGTGGCCGTTGTGCCGCGCGTACTCCTCGATCATGTGGGTGTAGAGCCACCGCAGGTTGAACCGCTCGCCGGTGCGGCGGTGCTTGCCCTCGGTGATGTCGTCAAGGCCGAAGCGGGCGGCGTTGCTCCGGGCGGTCTCGATCTCGGCCTGCCAGGCGGCGTAGGCCTGCGCGTAGGTGTCCGCCTCGGTGAGACGGAACTCGCCGTCCGGGTCGTCGTCGCTCCAGTAGAGCGGCGCGACGGGCTCGTCCGTGAGCACCCGGCGGAACCAGCTTCGCTCCACGTCCGCCATGTGCCGCACCAGCCCCAGCAGGGACAGGTCGGACGGCTCCACGGCGGGGGTCCTGAGCTGCTCGTCGGACAGGCCCTCGCACTTCCACGCGAGGGTCTGCCGGTGGAACTCCAGCCAGCCTTCCAGCATGGTGCGTTCGTCGGTGGTCGTGGCAGGCATACGGCGTTCGTTCCTCATGCCCGCATCCTTTCCCAGCGCTCCTTGCCGCACCACGGCTTTTCAGGCCGCGAGCATCCCGTCCAGCAGCTCCCGCAGCCCGGCCCGCACCTCCTCCAGGCTGGGCAGCTCGGCCCCGAACGACCCCGCCACGCAACTGAACATCAGCCCGTCCGCCCAGGCGATCAGGGACAGCGTGTGCCGGGCCGGATCGGTCGAGCCCATCCCGGCGACGAGAGCGCCCAGTTGCTCACGGAACCGGGCGCCCGTCGCGTCGAAGTACGCCCGCAGCTCCGGGCGGCGCGTGGCCTCCAGGGCCAGTTCGTAGCGGGCGAGGGTGAGGTCGCGGTTGCGGGTCAGGGCGCGGTGGGTGGCCAGTGCGAGGGCGTCCGCCAGGGAGCCGGCCCCGGCCCGGGGATCCGGCATCTCGTGCAGCGCCAGCACCCGCGCCTCGCGGTCGGCCAGGCGCCGCACCGCCAGTTCCAGCAGGGCCTGCCGGGTCCGGGCGAGGTTCGACGTGGAGCCCTGGGGGAGCCCGGCCGCCTCGTCGACCGCCCGGTGCGTGAGGCCCCGCATCCCGCGCTCGGCGAGCAGGGCGAGGGCGGTGTCGGCGACGAGGTCGGAGCGGGCGGGACCGGTGGTGCGTACGGACATGGAGCTCACGCTACCCGTCTCACTACAGCCGTAGTAAAGTCGACGGGGAACTACAGGTGTAGTCGACAGGCCGGGCAGGTCCGGCCGCCGGTGGGAGGAGAAGCCATGACACAGGTGAGGCGAGTTGTCGTGATCGGCGGCGGAATCGGAGGCCTGACCGCGGCGGCCGCCCTGCACCGGCGCGGCCGGAAGGTCACCGTGCTGGAGCGCGCCCGTTCACTGGAGCCGGTCGGCGCCGCCATCTCCCTCGCTCCCAACTCCCTGCGCGCGCTGGACGTCATCGGCCTCGGCGACGAGATCCGTGACCTCGCCGCCTGGGCGGGGGACGGCGGGCTGCGCACACCGTCCGGCCGGTGGCTCTCGCGCTCCTCCGCCGAAGCCGCCGCCGAGCGCTTCGGCGGCCCGCTCGTGCTGCTGCACCGCGCCACCCTCGTCGAGCGCCTGACCGCACTGCTCCCGCCCGACGCGGTCCGCACGGACGCCGCCGCGACCCTCGCCGACCGCGGCGACACCGGCCGGCCCGCCCGCGTCGCCACCGCGGACGGCGAGCTGGAGGCCGACCTGGTGGTGGGCGCCGACGGCGTCCGGTCCGCCGTACGCCGCGCGCTCTTCCCCGGCCACCCGGGGCCCGTCTACTCCGGATTCACCACCTGGCGGGTCGTGATCCCCGTGCCCGGCGCCGAGTTCGCCTCGCACGAGACCTGGGGCAGGGGCCGCATCTGGGGCACGCACCCGCTCAAGGACGGCCGCGTCTACGCCTACGCCGCCGCCGTGACACCCGCCGGCGGACGCGCGCCCGACGACGAGAGGGCCGAGCTGCTGCGCCGCTTCGGCGACTGGCACGACCCGATCCCCGCCGTGCTCGACGCCGCCCGCCCCGAGGACGTACTGCGGCACGATGTCCACCACCTCGCCGAACCCCTGCCCGCCCACCACCACGGCAGGGTGGCCCTGGTCGGCGACGCCGCGCATGCCATGCCCCCGACTCTCGGCCAGGGCGGAAACCAGGCCATCGAGGACGCGATCGTCCTCGCGCACCACTGCGACGACCTCCCCGCCTACACCGCCGCCCGGCTGCCCCGTACGACCGCCGTCGCACGCCAGGCCGTGCGGGTGGCCCGCCTCAACCTCATGACCAGCCGCCTCGGGATCGCCGTTCGCGACACGGCCGTGGCCGCGGTGTCGAAGGCCGGACCCGCCCTGTTCCTGCGGAGCTTCGACGGCATCGCCGACTGGCGGCCGCCGCAGCAGACGTATGCTTCCGAGCAGATCCCGGACGGCAACCGTTAGAGGAGAGCGCCCCGTGAAGGTCGGCTGCATCGGACTCGGCGACATCGCGCAGAAGGCCTACCTTCCGGTCCTCGCCCTCCAGCCCGGGGTGGAGCTGCACCTCCAGACGCGCACGCCCGCCACGCTCGACCGCGTCGCCGACGGCCTCCACATCCCGCCGGAGCGGCGGCACACCACCCTGGACTCCCTCCTCGCGGCAGGCCTCGACGCCGCCTTCGTGCACGCGCCCACGATCGTGCACCCGGAGATCGTGACCCGGCTGCTGGAGGCGGGCGTGCCGACGTACGTCGACAAGCCGCTCGCCTACGAACTCGACGCGTCCACGCGGCTGGTGGCGCTGGCCGAGGAGCGGGACACGAGCCTCGCCGTCGGCTTCAACCGGCGTCACGCCCCCGGCTACACGCAGTGCGCCGACCATCCGCGCGAGCTGATCCTGATGCAGAAGAACCGCATCGGGCTCCCGGAGGAGCCGCGCGCGATGATCCTCGACGACTTCATCCACGTCGTCGACACCCTGCGGTTCCTGGTGCCCGGCGAGGTCGACGACGTCACCGTGCGCGCCCGCGTCCAGGGCGGCCTGCTGCACCACCTCGTGCTCCAGCTCGCCGGGGACGGCTTCACCGCGCTCGGCGTGATGAACCGGCTCAGCGGTTCGGCCGAGGAGATCCTTGAGGTGTCCGGGCAGGACACCAAGCGGCAGGTGATCAATCTCGCCGAGGTGATCGACCACAAGGGGCAGCCGACCGTGCGGCGGCGCGGCGACTGGGTGCCGGTGGCCCGGCAGCGCGGCATCGAGCAGGCGGTGCTGGCGTTCCTTGACGCCGTACGGGCGGGCAGGGTGCTCAGCTCCCGGGACGCGCTGGAGACTCACGAACTGTGCGAGCGGGTGGTACGCGCGGTTCAGGAGCGGACCGCCTGAGCCGCAGCGTCCGTACGCCCTCACGGGCGGCCCACGCGGCGAGGATCAGCATGGCCGCGTGCACGGTCCAGTCACCGAAGCGCACATAGGGCGTGGTGCCGTGGGCGAGGGGCACGTCGTAGACCTGCGTGGCGGACGCGTCCGTTCCGAGCCATGAGCCGACGCGCTCCCCGCTCGGGCCGTAGACGGCGGAGACACCCGTCAGCGTCGCGTGCACCATGGGGCGGCCGGTCTCGGCGGCGCGTAGCGCGGCGAGCGAGGCGTGCTGCTCGGGCGCCCAGCTGCTCTGGAACGTGGACGTCGACGACTGACCGATCAGCACATCGACGCCTTCCCGGGTGAGGTGGCGGGTCATGTCGGGGAAGGCCGTCTCGAAGCACACCATCGGCCCGGCGCGCAGACCGTCCCCCACGTTCATCACGACCGGCTGGGAGCCGCGCATGCGGTCCTCTCCCGCCGCCTTGCCGACAGAGGTGGCCCAGCCCAGCAGGGAGCGGGCCGGGACGTACTCGCCGAAGGGGACGAGCCGCATCTTGTCGTAGCGCTCGCCGGTGAGACCGCCGGGCCCGACCAGGATGGAACTCTTGTAGATGCCGGGCTTGTCGGAGCGCCGGGCGTCCACGTTGACCAGGATGTCGGCGCCCGTAGCGCGGGAGAGATCCGCGAGCCGCCGCGCGAGGTCGGGCCGGTCCCCGAGGTCGTAGCCGACGCTGCTCTCGCCCCAGACGATCAGGTCGAGGTCCTGTCCGGCGAGCCGGCGGGTGAGCTGTTCCTCGCGAGCGAGCCGGTGGTCCGGGCCGTCGATGACACCGGGCTGGACGACGGCGATCCTGACCTGGCCGTCGACGGCGGGGCGGGGCGACAGGGCCCAGGCGGCGGAGGTGGCGGCGGCCGTGGCGACCAGACCCGCCATCGCGGGCACGCGGGCCCGACGGACCGCGACCAGGACGGCGACCGCGACGTTGACGGCCACGAGCAGGAAGCTGAGCAGCCACACCCCGCCGACCGAGGCCAGCCGCAGCGCCGCCTCCACCTGCCACTGACTGGAGCCGAGCATGCCCCAGGGGCCGCCGAGGCCCTGCCAGGAGCGGACCAGCTCGACGGCCAGCCAGCCGGACGGCAGGACGACGAGCGCGGACGCGATCCGCCGCCGCGAGGGCAGTCCCGCCAGCAGCCGGTGCACCAGCCAGCCCCACCCGGCCCACAGGGCGCCGAGCAGCGCGGCGAGGACGAACGTGAACACGTGCAGGAAGGGCAGCAGCCAGTGGTGCAGGGCCAGCATGAAGCCGAACCCGCCGCACCAGCCGTCGTACGCCGCGCGTTTCCCGGTCGGCGCGGTGCGCGTCAGCAGGATCCAGGGGACCAGGGCGACGTAGGCCCACCACCACAAGGACGGGGCGGGATAGGCGAGTACGGGAAGGGCGCCCGCGATCACTGCGGCGGCCGAGCGCCGCCACGGGGAGGCGAGCCAGTGGCCGAGCGTCTTCATAAGGCGCCTCCTACCCCGCGGGTGCCTCCAGTGTGCGCCCTGCGGACGATCTAGGACAGGACGCCCGCCGGGTCAGTTGACCACAGGTGCCGTCCGCCGCTCGGGAAGGCGCCGCCACTTCTCCCGGATGACCACCTCGCTCAGCCGCCAGCCGTCGGCCGTGCGCCGCAGCGCGAAGGCGTACCGGCCGCCGGCCACGAAGTCGGGCGCGGGCCCTTCCGTGGCCATGGGATTGATGTAGTCGGCCTGGACCTGGGCCGTGTCGCCGGTGTCCTGCTCCCAGACTCCGAACCTCACCCGCCGGTTGACGATCAGGTGCTGTCGCACGGGGAAGAGCCGCATGCTCCCGGCGAGCCACGCGGCGACCGCCGAGACCTCCCCCTCGATGCCGCCGGCCGAGCGGTAGTCCGCCCGCCCCTGGGGGACGAACAGCCCCCGGTACGCCTCCCAGTCTCCGTCGTCGACCGCCACCGCGTAGTCGGTGATCACACCGTCGACGGCCAGCCGGTCCCTCACGGTGGCGAGCTCCACGCGCTGCGTCATCGGCTCAGTGTTGGGCACCGGAGGGGCGCCGCCAAGGGGTGTGCGTGATATTCGGTGGCCGGGGAGGGTCCTGGGGGCCCAGCCTGTCCTGCGTGAACGATCAGAACGAACCGAGATTCCGGATACGCGCCCGCCACACCGAGTCCACGATCACCGTCTACCAGGCCTACCGCCCGGAGATCGGCCGCCCCGCCGCCCGCCACGGCCGGTTCCCGTCGACCTGGAAACGCGACCGCATGACATGGATCAAGCCGTCGTTCCTGTGGATGATGTACCGCTGCGGCTGGGGCACCAAGGAGGGCCAGGAGACGGTCCTGGCGGTCGAGATCAGCAGCGAGGGCTTCCTGTGGGCCCTGCGCAACGCCTGCCTGTCCCATCACGTCCTGGCCCTGCACGGCGAGCGGGCCGATTGGAAGCGGCAGTTGAGGCAGGCACCGGCGCGGGTCCAGTGGGATCCGGAGCGGGACCTGCGTCTCGACCCGCTGCCGCACCGCTCGCTCCAGCTGGGGCTCGCGGGGGAGGCGGCGGCGCGGTACGCCGACGAGTGGATCGTGGGCATCGAGGACGTCACGCCGCTCGCCGCGGAGGTTCATGCGCTGGTGCGGGCGGGTGAACTCGACGCGGCCGCCGGGCTGTTGCCCGAGGAGCGGCCGTACCCCGTCGAGGGGGAGGTGCTTGCGCGTCTGTGCGCCTAGGGCGTGCCCGGCGTCGCGGGGCAGGCGGGGCTCTGCGGACACGCCCCAGGCGGGGGAGGGTCAGGCCGCCTTGACGACGGCGCCGCGGATCGCCGCCGCCCACTCGACGACCAGCAACTCGTACTCAGCGCGCTCCTCGGCCGACAGGGTGCCGCCCGTGCGCCGCCAGAGCGCACGGATCTCCTCGTTGACCTCGGCGGCGGACCGCACGGAACCAGGGGTCACGAAATCGGGGGACATGCGGACAAGCCTAGGGGCAGCCACTGACAGCCCGCTACCGGACGGCTACCCCGGCGCTATGCGGTTGGTCACGAGACGCGGGTCACAGGCCGTCGGCCGGCCCGCCGGGTCAGCCCGCCGACTCGGCCGCGTGCGGGCTCAGCGCGCCCATGCTGACCAGGGCGATGATGAGGATGCCGAGCGCGATCCGGTACCAGACGAACGGCATGAAGCTCCTGGTCGAGATGAACTTCATGAACCAGTTCAAGCATCGAGGTCCTGAGCCGCTTTGACCTGCTGCTTCCACCACTGCGGGGCTGGCAGTCGCAACGACGTTTGTGTGTGCCGGCCGGAGAAAGTGCGTGGTGGACTCCACGGTGGCCGGTGCGGCCCCGGTTGGCTCCCTGAGGTCGGCGAGACCGCCCGGCGCCCGGAACGAACCTGGCGGGCGCGTCCCGAACAGGCCTCCCGCCAGGCCCCGATGTTCGGAACGCGTTCGGAATGTGTCGGAGCGCCGTCCCGGCGTTGAACCGGTGCTCACCCCACCCCAGACTCGTCACCGTTCATCCCGCCCGCTCACCGGGTCGGGCCCGGACCCCCTCGCCTCCCTACCGGACATCTCCCTCCGGGACACGAGGGGCTGTCGAAAATGAGGAGTGGTCATGCTCAACAGGCTCGGAAACCTCGGTACCGCCCTGCTGGAACGGTTCCTCCCCTCCGCCGACGCGGACGCGCTCAGGTGCATCACGCGCTGCAACGCGGAGGGCTACTGGCAGGACTGGTGCTGCGACAACAACGGCAGGAACTGCCGCTGGTACGGCGAGCCGTCGCTCAGCCCCTGCTGACGGCGGAGCACCGGTGACCGGGGAGGGCGTACCGCTCGGTGTGCCCTCCCTCCTGTGCACGACGGGGCTCCGGCCAGCGGGTCCCGGGCTCTGGGGGAGGCGGCAATGAACTACTTCGCTCACGGCGTGCGCGGGCTGCTGACCGCCGTGTTCCTCATCGCCGTGGTGGGCAAGGTCGGCAGGGCCGGGGCGTTCTCCGCCTTCGCCGACTCGTTGCGGCCCCTCGCCGCGCTGCCCGGGCCGGTCGTGCGGACGGTGGCCCTCGCGGTGGTCGCGGTGGAGGGCGCCGTCTGCCTCGCGCTGATCCTGCCGTACACCCCGGCGACACTGGCGGGTTTGCTGGCGGCCAGTGCGCTTCTGGCGGTGTTCGCCGTGGTCATCGCCCGGTCGGTGGGCAGGGGAACCACCGTCCGCTGCCGGTGCTTCGGCCGCTCGGCCGCGTCCCTGGGCCGGGCTCACGTCGTACGGAACGGGCTGCTGGCGTCCGTCGCCGGGGCGGGCGCGGCGGCGGTGGTGACCGGAACGGCCGGTGGATCCGACCCCGGGATGGTGGCGGTGGCGTGGTGCGCGGGCGCGGTTGCCGGCGGCCTGGTCACCGTGGCGGAGGACCTGGTGAGTCTGTTCCGGCCCGTTACCCCTTCCATGACCGAGTGACCGAGAGGTGCTGGATGGCTGCTCTGACCGCGGCAGTGGTGCTCGTCGGCGTCCTGTGCGCAGTGGACCTGCTGCTCACCATCGGAGTGATCAAGAAGATGCGGGAGTACGGCCCGGCCGGGCCCGCTGGCGCACCGGGCAGGGGGATGACACCGCTGCGTCCCGGCGAGGAACTGCCCGCCTTCACCGCCGTGGCGGTGGACGGCGCACCGGTCAGCCGGTCCTCGCTGCCGGACGGGGCACTGATTGCCTTCCTCTCCCCGAACTGCGAGCCGTGCCGGGTGAAGCTGCCCGAACTCGTCGCGTACGCGGCCGCCGAGCCCGGCGGCCGGGACCGGACGCTCGCCGTCGTCGTCGGCGAACCGGAGGAGTGCGAGCGCTTCGTCCGGGAGCTGAGCCCGGTGGCCCGGGTCGTCGTGGAGCCGAGGGGCGGGCCGGTGTGCGCGGCCCTGCGCGTGGACGCGTTCCCCGCGACCCTGCGCGTCCGCTCGGACCGGGACCGTACCGTCGTCACCGGTCACATGGTCGACTTGGCGCGGGAGGCGTCCCCGCGATGAACCCGTCCCTGTCCTTGTCCGGGTCGGGGTCCGGGTCCGGGTCCGTGTCCGCGTGCCGGGGCGGGCTGCTGCTGGCCGCCACTCTGGTGGCCGGGGCCGCTCCCGTCGCGTGCGTGCTGTACGGCGTGCTGAGTCTGGCCGCCGGTCTGCTGACGGTCGCCGCGGCGTGGCTGACCAAGTCGGTGCTGGACAACCTGGGATCGGACGCGGGGATGAGCGCGCTGCTCGCCCCGGCGCTCGGCCTCACGGTCGTCGGCGCGGTCGCCGCCCTGCTGCCGCACGTGTGCCGCTACCTGTCCGCGGAGGTGGACCGGCGTACCGCACTCCGCGCCGATGCCCGCCTCTTCACGAAGGCGGCCGGCTTCCCCGGCCTGAGCCGCTTCGAGGACCCGGACTTCCTGGACCGGCTGCAACTGGCCCGCCAGGGCGGTGGCCGTGTCCCCGCGCAGGTGATGAACGCGGCGCTCGGCCTGGCACGGTCCGCGATCACGGTCACGGGCTTCCTGGGTTCCCTGCTGGTGCTGAACCCGGTGCTGACCATCCTGGTGGCCGCCGCCGGGGTGCCGACGCTCTGCGCGGAGATCGCCCTTTCGCGTCGGCGGGCGCGCGTGGCCTGGCGAGTCGGGGCAACGGAGCGGCGAGAGTGGTTCTACGGCGGTCTCCTGGCGGACGCCGAGGCGGCCAAGGAGGTGCGCCTCTTCGCCATCGGCGGCTTCCTGCGGGACCGGATGCTCGCCGAGCGGCGCACGGCCAACGCGGCCCGCCGGGCCGTGGACCGGCGCGAGGTCGCCGTGCAGTCGGCCCTCGCACTGCTCGCCTCGCTGATGACGGGCGGGAGTCTGCTGTGGGCGGTGCGCGGCACGTACCGGGGCGAACTGTCGGCGGGTGACGTCACGCTCCTCGTCGCCGCCATCGCCGGGACCCAGTCCGCGTTCGCCGCGCTGGCGCACGAGGCGGCCCGTGCCGGTGAGTCACTGCTGATCTTCAGCCACTACCGGTACGTGATCGAGGCCCCGCCGGACCTGGTGCTCGCGCCGGACCCTGGGCCGCTGCCGGCCCTGCGCCGGGGGATCGAGCTGCGCGACGTGTGGTTCCGGTACTCGGAGCGGCACCCATGGGTCCTCAGGGGCGTCAACCTGACCATTCCCCATGGCAGTTCGACGGCCCTGGTAGGCCTCAACGGATCGGGCAAGACCACGCTGGTCAAACTGCTCTGCCGTTTCTACGATCCGACCCGGGGCGCCATCCTGTGGGACGGCGTCGACCTGCGCGAGGTCGATCCGGCGGAACTGCGCGACCGGATCACCGCGGTGTTCCAGGACTTCGTGCAGTACGACCTGACGGCGGCCGAGAACATCGCCCTGGGCGACCTGGGTGCGCTCGGCGACGAGGAGCAGATCGTGTCGGCCGCGCGGCGGGCCGGGGCGCACGACACCCTCAAGGGGCTGCCGAAGGGCTATCAGACACCGCTGACAAGGACGTTCTTCGCGGAGGAAGACAGGGACGACCCCCAGGCGGGTGTGCTGCTGTCCGGCGGCCAGAGCCAGCGTCTGGCCCTGGCGCGGGCCTTCCTGCGGGGCACGCGGGACCTGATGATCCTCGACGAACCCTCGGCGCGACTGGACGCCGAAGCTGAGTACGAGATCCACACCTCGATCGCGCGGCACCGCCGGGGCCGGACCAGCGTCCTGATCTCCCACCGGATGGGCTCGCTGCGCAATGCCGACGTCATCGTCGTCCTCTCCGGCGGGCGCGTCGTCGAACGCGGCGACCACGCCCGGCTGCTGGCGCTCGGCGGCGAGTACGCGCGGCTCTTCGCACTCCAGGCCACGGGCTACCTGCCCGACGCCGGGCCGTCCGAGGGGGCAGCGCTGACGGAGGTGTCACCGTGACCGGCGGGCCGGACGTACGGGTGCCGGCGGTGGCGCTGGCCGTCCTCGCGGCCTGCTGGGCGGTCGCCGCCCGCCGTCTGCTCGTCGTCACCGTGCGCGGGACGAGCATGGCCCCCACGCACCACCACGGGGACCGGCTGCTGGTGCGTCGTACGCGCACGGTGCGCCGGGGGCAGGTCGTGGTGGTGCTGCGCCCCCGGTCGCCGGCGGTCTGGCGGCAGGACCGGCACAGTCCGCTGATCGTGAAGAGAGTGGCGGCGATGCCGGGGGAACCGGTCCCGCCCGGGTTGGTTCCCCCGCTCGCGGAGGACCATGCGGGGCGGGTGCCGCCGGGCCGCGTGGTGCTCCTCGGCGACAACGCCGCCGCCAGCGTGGACTCACGCCAGTTGGGCTTCTTCCCGCTGGACGACGTGCTCGGGGTGGTGACGCGGTCGCTGCCCCGGCCCGAGGGCGCGCACCGGCGGTGAACCCCGCTCGCCCGCTGGCTGTGTTCCGGCTCCGCGGCACATGGAGACCTCACGCCGACGCGGAGGTGGGACCCGAACTGCCTGCCTGTCATGAGCGAGAGGCCCGGCCGGCCGTCGGCCCGTACCCGTCACAGCGATCAACGACCCGGTCCCAGGAGCCCGTTCAGCGTGTGCCCTGGCCGTGGCGTCGCCGTGTGGCCCTCCTGCCGAGCCGTTTGCCGCACCACCAGGAGGTCAGGCAACCGGCGGCGAACACTGCCGCGACGGCGGCGTCGGCCATCTGGTGACGTCCGTCGACGCCCTCCCCGTCGCTCAGAGCCGGCCCGGCGGGCGCCCCACCCGGGCCGGCCGGCTCCCAGGCGGCCCAGGCGATCGCGCTGCGCGCCCGTAACCAGGCGTCCGTCTCGTCCATGCCTCCACAGACCCGCACGAACGCCCGTACCACGTCCTCCCGGGGCAAAGTGGCGCGGCCCAGCACGGTCGCGAGCGTGCTGGGCGGCAACGTGTCGCCGTTCTGGTGCGCGCGAGCCGCGATCTCCCGGTACGTCAGCCCGGACCACGCTTTGAGCGCACGCATGCGGTCCACGAACGACCGCGGGTCGCAAACGTCGTCGGGGCGGGGCGGACAGTGTTGCCTCATCTCGTGGCCTCTCTCGAGTGTGCGGAGGGGATGTCGCTGCGACGTTGCAGCCCGATGGTGACCACCTGCCAGCTCGGCCGCAAGACACCTACGGCTTCCTGGGTGTCCCGGACACCGAGACCCCTCGGACCTGCGCGTTCCGGACTGTCCCGGACGGCCTGGAGGCTGTCCGGCTCACCCTGGGCACGGCTCTCGCCGGTGCTCACGTGACATGGCGGCGGCGCCCACCTGCGTCGTCAGGAGATCCGGGGACAAGGCGAGTTCAGCGGCCGGCGCATTGTTCGGCAGGGCTGGTCCAGCGACCGAACAATGGCCGGGCCCGATCTGTGTGGGGGACATGAGGGGTACGTAGGTTTGCCGTCCGGGCGTGTACGGGAGCGGCTGAGGGGGGCGGGTCGAGGTGGCGGGACGCCGTGAAGGGCCGGTGGATCCAGGGGCGGGTCCGGTGCAGCGGTTCGCGTTCGAGTTGCGCAAGCTGCGCACCGAGGCGGGCGGGGTCACCTACCGGGTGCTGGCGCAGCGGGCCGGGTACGGGGTGACGACGCTGTCGCAGGCGGCCGCCGGCGAGCAGTTGCCGACGCTGCCGGTGGTGCTGGCGTATGCAGAGGCGTGCGGAGCGGATCCGGCGGAGTGGGAGGCCCGGTGGAAGCAGGCGGTGGCGGAGGCCGCGGCCTCGGATTCGCACGACGATGAGGGGCGCGGATCGCCGCCGTATCGGGGGCTGGCCCGGTTCGAGCCCGGCGACAGCGGCCGGTTCTTCGGCCGGGACAAGCTCACCTCCGACGTACTGGACCTGGTGCGTCGGCGAAGGTTCGCCGCAGTGTTCGGGGCGTCCGGCAGCGGCAAGTCCTCCCTGTTGCGCGCCGGCCTCGTCCCCGCCCTCCGGCACACCCGGGACGCCGCTCTGCGCCCGGCCGCCATCCGCATCCTGACCCCTGGCGAGCACCCCACACACACCCACGCCCAGGTGCTCGACACGAGCGCCCGCACGGTCAGCGCTCAGGCGGACGTGTTCCTGATCGTCGATCAGTTCGAGGAAGTCTTCACACTCTGCGGCGATGCTGCCGAACGAGCCGCATTCATCGACCTCCTCCTGACCGCCCGGCACCCCGAGAGCCGGCTGCGCGTACTCCTGGCCGTGCGTGCCGACTTCTACGGCCGCTGCGCCGAACACCCGGGCCTGGCCGACGCGCTGCGCGACGCCAACCTGCTCGTCGGCCCCATGAGCCCCACGGAACTACGCGCGGCCATCGTCAAACCAGCTGCGGAGGAAGGCCTAACGGTGGAGCGCGCTCTGACCTCGCGCCTCGTCGACGAGGTCGGCGACGCCCCAGGCGGACTGCCGCTGCTGTCGCACGTGTTGCTGGAGACCTGGCGCCGCCGCCGCGGCAAAACCATGACGTTGACCGGTTACCAGGCGGCCGGAGGCATGGAGGGCGCGGTCGCCAAGACCGCCGAGGACGTCTACGGCCGGTTCACCGATGCCGAGGCTGCCGCGGCCCGTCGCCTGCTGCTGCGCCTGGTCGCCCCCGGCGATGGCACTCCCGACACCCGCCGACCCGTCGACCGGGAGGAACTCGAGACCTCCGACAGGCAGGAGACCGCCGAGGTAGTGGAGGCGCTGGCCCGGGCGCGGCTGCTGACCCTCGACGGCGACACCGTCGACCTGGCCCATGAGGCTCTGCTGACCGCCTGGCCCCGACTGCGGGGCTGGATAGAACAGGACCGCGAACGTCTGCGTGCCCACCGCAAACTGACCGAGGCCGCCCGTGCCTGGGAGGAACTGGGCCGCGACCCCGGGGCGTTGTACCGGGGAAGCCGGCTCGCCACCGCCCAGGAACACTTCAGCAGCCCCGGGTGCCCCGAGGACCTGACCGGCCTGGAGAAGGATTTCCTGACCGCCAGCACCACCGCACGCGAACGAGAACAACGCTCCGCCACCCGCACCACACGACGCCTGCGCCGGCTGAGAGTGGGCTGGTCCCTCATGCTGGCGCTCGCCTGTGTCGCGGGCGCGATCGCATGGCAGCAGAGCGAGTCCGAGAAACGCGAACGGTTGCAGGCCGAGGCCCGCAGGGTCGCGGCCCTGGCCGAGAGCCTGCGGGCCACGGACCCGGTCACCGCGATGCGGCTGAGCATCGCTTCCTGGACTCTGGCCGACCTCCCCGAGAGTCGCTCGGCGTTGATGAGCGCCGCGGTGCAGCGGGAGGAGGACGCCTTCACCGACCCGGAGACCGATCCGGCCGTCGTGCGTTACCTCAGCGGCGACGGCCGCACCCTGGTCAGCGCCGGAGCGAAGCAGGCCGTGGTGTGGGACGTGCGCGGCCACCGGCGGATCGCTTCGTTACCCGGGCTGAGCGGCAACCTTGCCCAGGCCGGCGTGATGACCCCCGACCTGCGAAAGCTCACTCTCGTGGACGACGACGGCAGGGTGAGGATCTGGGACATGCGGGCGGGCCGCATGGAGGGGCGGCGTCTGCCGGCCGACGACGGAGCCGAGATCTCTCCGAGCGGCCGCACCCTTGTCCTGTACCGCACCCTGGGACCCCAGGCAGTGTTCCAGCTCCGGGACATGCGGACCCGACGTGTGCTGCTGGAGCACCGCACGGACAGTGTCCTGCCCACGATCCGTCCGGGGGAACGGTTCCACGTCCCGGACTGGACCTTGACGCGGCTCCATCAGCAGCGCCGTGTGAACACCTACCCGTTCCCCGAAGCCCAGGTGAGCGCGGACGACCGTCTGATGGCCCTGTGCATGCCCGGCACCCGCCTGCAGATCTGGGACATCCCCAGGCGCCGCAAGGTGCCCGCCGAGTGGGCCCCCGAGGCGACCGCCGCCAACTGCTCCAACGAAGACTTCCAGTTCACCCCCGACAGCCGGCACCTGGTCCTGCGCGGCACAGCAGGAATCCGCAGATGGGACATCGCGTCCGGGCTGGAACTGCCGAAGCTCGAACACAAGGGACTGGAAGATCTCGACTTCAGCTCGGACGGCAGGTTCATGGCCGCCACAGACCTCGACGAGGTCCTGTTGTGGCGGACCGATGCGCCCGAGGCACCCGTCTTCCGGTATCCGCTCTCCGACGAGACGATCAGTGAACTCAGACTGGACGTGGGAGAGCGCCGCATCCGCTACTTCGCGGGAAGCTCCCAGACCGTGGTGCGCTCCCTCTCCCTCGACGGCGTCGTCGACTCCCGCTGGCAAACCCGGCCCGCCGCAGCGGCCTCCTTCAGCCCGGACGGCAGCACACTGGCCATCGCCCACCAGGACACCGACACCGGCCGGACGCAGATCCAGTTGCGCGACGGCCGCAGCGGCCGTCACCTGTCCGGCCTGCCGCCGGCAGCTTGCCCCACTTCCCCCCACGGGGGGCAACATACGGTGCCCTGCCCAGTGCACATGGCCTTCCGTCCCGACGGACGCATACTCGCCTACGGTGTCAGCCACCCGACGAACTCCCTCCCGCCGGAGAAGCTGTCCCTCTGGGCAGTCCCGGCCCGCCGCATCACCACATCACTGAGGGTGACGCGAACCGGCGCCGAAGCCCCCGGCTTTACCACGAATGCCGTAAACGGCGTCGCCTTCCACCCGGATGGCACGTCGCTGATGGCTTCCCGCATACCGGTGGACGAACGGCTCGAATTCTGGAACGTGCGCACCGGTGACATGACCCGTGAGATCCCCGGTATCGGTGGTGAGACCCTGGCGGTGAAACCCGGCGGACACGTCCTGGCAACCAACCACGGTCAGTTCCTCGACCTGCGGTCCGGACGGATCACACGCCGTGCACTCACCCCCGGCAGCACGACGGCACTGGCATTCAGCCCGGACGGCAAGTACCTCGCAGCAGGCGACGAATCCGGTCAGGTAACCGTGTGGGACGGCGACGCCCAGGAGCACTTCGGCATCCTTCCCGCGTCTCCGGTCCGTGAGGGCAAGCCCCGGTACGTGTCGGCACTGGCGTTCTCCCCGGACGGGCGCACCCTGGCTGCCGCGGGTCATGACGGCACCCTGCGCCTCTGGGACACCGACTCCAGCCGCCCCATCGGCTCCGCCCTCCCTACCCCGGGAACAGCCCTCCTGGACCTGGCCTTCAGCCCTGACGACACGACCCTCTACGCGGCGGGCGAGCACGTCTCGCTGCAGAGATACGACATCACGACGGGCCAGGCAGCCACCCGGGTGTGTGACCGCGCCGGGGGAGGCCTGACTCAAGACGAATGGCGCACACACATCCGTATCGCCCCGTATCAACTGATCTGCTGAACAGCCGCTGGCGGCGGCCCGGAGTACGGCGCATCGCCTGTGCCCGGTGAGGTGTTCACCATGGTTCGGCCCCTGCTCGCCATGTCGATACCGATGAGGTCGTTCAGACGACCTCGGTCTGGACGGCCGAGACCGATGCGAGCGAGCCGGACGGCGCGGGGCGTGGTGCCGGCCGAGGCAGACGGACACGGGCCACGGGACGCCGAAGCAGGCCCGTTCGGAGTCGTGATCACGTGCCTGGAAAAGGGTTGACCGCGACACCGCCCGAGGAGGTGAGACCCATGAACGCTGTATCGATGTGGGTGCTCCCCCTTCCCGTCACGGCCGGCGACTGACGTAGGTGTCGCCGGGAGCGCCTCGACCACAAGGCACTCCCGAAAGGCAACACCCATGGACTCTCCGCAGTTCACCACCGAGCCGTCGTCGAAGGACACGGTCGAGCGCGACTTCATCGTGGGCGAGGTCCCCGGACTCCGGTCGTCGGCCTCCGGAGCCGATCGCGTCTGGAGAAGGAAACCGAGCCCGTGTCGTTCGCCCGCGTCGTCGGTCTGCACATGCGCAGTCTCGAGCTGATGGCAATGCGCGGCCTGCTGGATCGCATGCGCGAACACTTCGTCATTGCCCTGTTCTCCGCCCTGTTCACCTACTGGCTGACCAAGCGAGTCCGTGCGCGTGCCGACCGGCAGGAGGAGCGGGCCGCCCCGCAGGTCCAGGCCGACCGCTGGGCGTGGCCATGGCTGATGTCCGAGCTGCGGCGATCGTCAATCACACGCTGTGGGAGAGCCCGGCCTCGCGCGGCCGCAATTTCCTCCTCGCCCTCCTGGCCTGCGCCGGCGGCGCAGCCGCTTCGTGGTGCGGTCGATCCCTAGGAAGTCCAGAAGGACCACCAGGCTGTAGAAGACGCTTCCCGCGACCAGGACTGCGGCGACGAAGGTGACGGTCAGGGCCCGGCCGACCTTCCACAGGCGCAGCTCCCGATCATCTGGGGCTGATCGCGGCCGTCGGTTGGCTGTCATGAAGACGGAGACAACGTTCGGAGAGCCACGGTTGCAGCGGGGCTCGGAAAGCGAGGACCGTTTCCGCCGAGTGCGCGCGAGCGGGCCGAGGCCGAAGTGCGCCCCCGGCGCGGGCCTTGTCCACCACCCTGGTGTCTGGTCGCCCGGCTGCGGACGGCCCTGGCCCGAGTAGTCCGGCCCGTGACCGGACGGCGACGACAGCCCGAACCCGCTCAGCGGGACTCTGCAGCAGCGAAATCCGAGTGTCCGCTTCCAGGCCGCCCTGTACGTCAGACGTGCCCGGGTCACGGGGCCGTGCGCGCAGCGAGGGAACGAAGTGGGAGCCAAGAACTAGGCGTTGAAGAACGCCGCCCGCCGCCGCGCGGCGGAGACCGGTCAGTCCTACGAGGCCGCGCTGAAGGCGGTCTGCCGAGGCAGCCGCCGCTGCAGCGGTCTCCGGTGCCGCCGAGGGGGTCGAATATCCCCTGCTGGGCCTCGTGCGCATCGGGGATTACATCGCGCGGTGGATGACCTCGCCCTGCTCCTTCGTCCACGTCCACAGCGGCTCCCGGCCTCCGGCGACCTCCTCCGTTGCGCTTCACGGTGCCATCACCTGATCGGTGGCCAACTCGAAGAAGCTCAGTGTGAGCGACCTGAATGATGCAGAATGAAGATCGCAGGAATTTGGCTGGATCTGACGGTGGACATGGCAAACAGGGCTCTCTTGACATGATATTCCGCCCCCGTTGTACTGGGCCGCACATTCATAACTCAGCACGGGAGGAGTGTGTTCATGCAGGCTGTCGAGGAAAAGGTCCGAGTCGAGGCGGACCAGAGCGCCGATGAGGTATTCGACCTGGTGATCGGCGATCTGGAACAGGAAATTCCGCCCCTTGCGTCCCCGACGAATTCGGGCAGCGGTACCTCCTGCGGTTCGTGCGCGAGCATCTACTGCTGTTGACGCGTGCCGGGTGGTGCCGCTGACGGCGGCGCCACCCGGATCGGTCTCGCGTCCCGCAGCAACGAGTCGAGAGGGCGGCCTTGTCGGATGCGCCGGCGGACATCGATCCGCTCTGGGAGATGCGTGCCCCGACCGGCGACACCGGTCGAAACGTTTCCGCCGAACTTCCGGCGGTGGCACAGCGATTGATCGCCGCCGTCCGCGAAGGCACCGCGGGCGGGCTGTTCCCGCCGGTCGTCACGGCCGGTCCGGAGGGAACGGTCACGGTCGACCGGCTGCTCGGTGGCGCGGCGGACGCGCGGATGCTCGCGCACGCGCTCGAAGACCGGCGGTTCACGCCGCTGCTTGCGTTGTTGGACCGGTTGGACGACTGGTGTGTTTCCGCCGCGCAGAAATATTCGACGGTCGTCGCCACCGGATTCCTCGACATTACCAACGCCGAAATCTTCGGACCGGTTGTGTCCGAAGCATTCGTGGCATGCGCGACCGGACGGGCACACTACGCCCGCGACCGGGTGGCGGAATGGGCGGCACGCTGCGAGGCGTTTCTGACGCTCTTTCTCGACCGGTTGCTGCGGGACATGAATACCTGCTGGCCCGAGGATCCGGCATATCGGGGACCGATCGTCGGATTGTGGGCCCACGGCGAGGAAACCCACAACGGCCGCCAACGGGTGATACGCCTCGACTGCGCCGGCGGTGGCCGGGTCGCGTACAAGCCGCGCCCGGCGTCCGGCGAGCTGCTGTTCACCGCGTGCGGCGCCGCCGACTCGCCGGCATCCCTGTTCGAACTGCTCAACAACGCGCCCGCGGCGTCCGGTGAGATCCGGCTGCCGGTGCTCTCGTGCTGGTCCGGCGCCGACCAGGGGTATCTGTGGCAGGAGTGGATCGAGCCGCCCGCACAGTGGGGGCCGATCCGCACGTCCGGGCCGTGGTCGCTGACCGGCACCCGGCTGACCCCGCGGGAGGCGGCGCGCTTCTGGCACCGGACCGGCTCGCTGACCGCCGCGACGTTCGCCTTCGGGATCACCGACATGATCGGCAGCAACGTGGTGACCGGGAGCAGGCCCGGCGAGCGCGAACCGCTGCTGTACCCGATCGACCTGGAGATCTACTTCTGCCGGATTCCCCGGCTCTACGACACAGGTCTGCTGTACGACCCGACCGCCGAGGTCGACCAGCACCACGTCGGCCTGGAGAACACCCCGCGGTGGTGCTCCGCCGAGGGTCCGCCGGTGTGCTGGCACGCGGAGCAGACGGGGGCGCTGCGCCTGTACCGCCGCCGTCGGCCCTACGCCCGGAACGAGACGAGGAACGTCGTCGCGGACACCGAAGGGCGGGCCGGGTACGGTCCCTACCTGCCGGCGATGCTGCGCGGCATGTTCGACGCCTGGACGTTGATGTGCCGGCAGCGGCCGGCGATTCGACGGTTCCTGTCGACCGCAGCCGCCGGCCACTACGTCCGGGTGCTGCGCCAGCCCACGTTCCGCTACTTCGACGCGCTGGTGCCGCGCTGGCTGTCCGGCGGCGGCGCCGCACCGGTCCCCGCCGAGCCGGACGTCCACTTCGACCGGGCGGAACTCGACCAGCTCCGACGCATGGACGTGCCCTACTTCGTCCGTTCGCTGGAGGGCGGGCCGGTACTTCGGGTCGAGCCGCCGCCACTGCCGTTCGGGACGGCCCGAGTCGCGGCCCGGCCGGAACCCGAGGGCGGTTGGCCCCCGCTGCCTGCGCTGCTCGAGGGCGCCAACCTCGAACTCGCCGGTCTCGGAGTGGCACTTCGGGACGCGGTGGAGCATGTGTTCGACGACGTGACCGAGCACGTCGTCACGGACGAGTCGCTGGGCGTGCGGCTGCATCTGCAGAGTCCTGCCGAGGGCCAGGTCGGCTTCGACTGGCCTGAGGTGGGCAGGCGGGTGACCTACATCTGGAACCGGGAGAAGGTACGGCTGCGCATCGACGCGGTGGACGCGCCGGACGTCCCGGCCGAGCCGGCGCCCGCCGGGGAGATCCGGCGCCGGCTGCTGCGCCTCGACCGGCTCGACGGTGCCCTCCGGATGCCGTGGGCGGAGGGCGGCATGGTCGACGGCGCCGCCGAGCGCCGCCTACGGACTCTGACCGACGCCGGCATCGCCTGGCTGTCCGAGGTCGTGGCCGACCACGGGTGGCCTGGGCGCACCATGGTCGGTTCCGCTGCGGCCGGCGCCGCGAGTCGCCTCGTACAGCATGCGAGAGATCACCTGGACTTCCGTCGACACTGCCTCGAGCTGATGCGGCAGGCGGCGGCGGACGGTGATCTCCCGTGGCGTGAAGTCGCGTCCCTGACCGACGAGTTGTGTCTCGCCGACGGGCTTCCCCAGGTGTACGGCACGAAGTTCGAGCGGGTGGCCGGGGAACTGGTGCCGTACCGGATCGAGGAGCCGGGCGACGTGGACCGCCGGCGCGCCTCGATGGGCATGGAGCCCCTGGCGCAGTACGCGGAACGGATTCGGCAGCGGTTCCCCCTGACGGGGAGGGAAGCATCATGACCACGCTGACCCACGAGGTTCGGCAGGCGCCCGACGACGTCGACTGGGCGCTGTTCGGGCAACGGTACTGGGGCAGGCGGCCCACCCGGCTGCGCGCCCGGCCACCGGTGGGCCTCGACCGGATCCACGCGCTGACCGTTCAGTCGTGCGCCCCGTTCCGCGCCGGCACCCGGTTCTGGGTGATGCCCGATGTCCGGTTCCTGGTCGGCGACGGCCGGCTGCGCGCGCCGGGCACACTGCTGCCGGACACCACCGACCGGAGCCTGGACGACTACCTCCACCGGCTGGATGCCGACGTGTCCCGGCAGGGCTACCTGCTGATGGTGCATCAGCCGTTACTCCTGGACTACGCGATGTGGTCCGCAGTACGTGACGCGATCCGCAGGCTGTGGCGGGCGGTCGGCTGGCCGAACCTCCCGGTGGAGGCCCAGGTACTGATCGGCGACCGGTGCACCCAGCACTCCGGCGCGACCGAGGCACCGACGCACGCGGCGCTGACCTGGGTGCTGCGCGGGCGGATGGACGTACGGCTCTGGGACGAGCGCGACGGTCCCCCACCGGCCGCGGTCGCCGACCCGGACCGGGACCTGGACGGCATGCACACCTTGAGTGCCGACGCCGGGGAGCTGCTGTACTGGCCGGGCGACCGGCGGCACGTCGACACCTACCGCGAGGGGTGTGTGGCGCTGCGCCTGCGGATTCCGGTCGACCGGCGGCTGCCGTTCACCGCCTTGCGGGATCTGCTCGCCGAGCTGGTGCACGGTCGGCAGGGCAACGACGAGACCGTGCCGTACTTCCCGTTCGGTCCCGGATCCCGCGTCGACGAGCAGGGCGGGGTGTTGCCCCATCTGACCGCGCTCGGCGACGAGTTGCGTACGGTCGTGGACGGCGAGCAGCTGCGCAGGATGCTGCGGATCCGCTGGGCGGCGCTGCGTTCCGCGGCCGGTCTCGAACCGATTCCGGTGCCGCGCGAGGGCATCCCGATGACCCGGCGGACCCGGATCCGCCGGGCGGGCGAGATCGTCCGGATGCCCGACGGGCCGGGGCGCGAGGTATGGGCGGTCAACGGGAACGTCTTCACCCTGCCGACAGCCGCGGGCGACCGCGTGTTCGCCGCACTGCGCGACGGCGAGGAGACCGGCGTCGCCGACGTGTGCCGAGCCCTCGGCGATGACGACACGAACGACAAGAGTGTGCTCGCGCTGCTGGACAAGCTGTACCGGCTGCGCGGCATCGACGTGGTCAAGGTGCCTGCACGATGACCGAGCTGACCAACACGGCCGAGACAGCCGAGACAGCCGCGCTGACGGTGACCACCGCGACGTCCTTCGACTGGGACACCTTCGTCGACCACTTCTGGGACCGCAAACCCGTGCTGTACCGAGGTGTCGGCGATGCACCGTTCGCCGAGGCGGAGGTGTTCGAGACCGCCGTGCTCGGCAGCAGGCCGCCGCATCCGCTCGCCGTGCCGGGGAACGTGCAGTTCCTCGTGGAGCGGCGGCAGCAGACGCAGCCGCGTGACTATCTGCCGGAACTGTCGGACCGTTCGTTCGACGGCTACGAGCGGCGCCTGGCCGACCGGTTGGACCGGCAGCGTTACGCCCTCGTGGTGCACCGGTTCCATGCGTTCTCCCATCCCTTGTGGGCACGCGCGCAGCGGTTCTACGCCGGTCTGTGGGAGCGGGTCGGTCAGCCTACGCACACCGCGGGCTCCACGTTGTTCCACGGCTCCTACGAGCACAGCCCGGTCGGCGTGCACCAGGATCGCTTCGCCACCTTCATGTTCTGCGTGCGGGGCACCAAGCGGATGCGATTCTGGGCCGAGCGCCCGTGGTCGGATCCGGTGCACACGGTCCTCGACTACCAGCCGTACCTGGCGTCCTCGTTCGTCGCCGAGGTCGAGCCGGGAGATCTGCTCTACTGGCCGGCGCGGTACTACCACGTCGGGGAGAGCTCCGGCGACGCACCGGCGACGAGCGTCAATGTGGGCATTCCCCGCCGCGAGCACCGGCCGTACTACGAGATCAAAGACCTGTTCCGGGGCACCGAACCGGTGGCGTCGGCCTCGTTGTTCACCGCGGATGCCGGTCCGGACGGACGGCTGTCTGGCGCGTTGCCCACGGCCCTTGCCGACGCGGTGGACGCCTTCGCTGGGTGTCTGAGCGAGGACCGGTTCGCCGATCGGGCCACCTCTCTGGCCCTGCGAGTGAGGACGGCGGGCGGGTTCTGGCCGACCCGGCCGCCCGCCGGGCTACGCCCGCTCGACGACGACACCCCCGTCCGCGGGTGCGCTCCCCTGCTGGCCGCGCCTGGCGACGGTGCCCGCAGGTTCGCCGCGAACGGCAACGTCTCGTCCGCCACGGCCGGCGCCGCGGCCCTCGCGGTCCTTGACCGGCTGAACGCCGGCGAAGTGGTACGCGTAGGCGACTTGCCCGTGCCCCAACGCGAGGAAGTTCGCCGTCTACTGCAGGAGTTGGAGAGCTTCCGTGCCGTCACCCGCACCAACACCGACTGACCGGGCGCCCGCCCACAAGGAGGCGGCTGCCAGGATCGTCGCCGAGATCGCCGACCGGCTGGCGGAGCCCGAACGGGTGGCCCGGATCGCGGGCGCGCCGGACAACCTGATGCGTTATCCGGGCAACCCGCAGCCGGTGTGGGATCCGCTGCTGCTCTCCGACGGTCACCCCGGAGTCGGGCTGCTGTTCGCGGAGTTGGCCACGGGTGCACCGGAGCTGCGCGGTCGGGCACACGCGCACCTGTCCGCGGCGCTCGGCAGCGGAATCCGGCTGCTGCCGCAGTCGCTGTTCGGCGGCATGGTGGCGCTCGCCTTCGCCGGGCAGACCGCGGCCACCGGATTCGGCGGCTACGCCACGATGCTGGCCGGCCTCGACCGGCACATCACCGACCAGGTTCGGATACGCGCGCGAGCCGACCGGGAGCGGGTGCGGACCGGAGAGCCGATCGGCGCGTGGGACCGCTACGACGTCCTCAGTGGCACCACCGGCATCGGCCGCTACCTGCTGGCCCGGTACGAGTCGGCGGCCGAGCCGGCCGTGCGGCAGGCGGCGGGGCTCGCGCTGACCGATGTGCTGGAGTCACTGGTAGCCGTGGCGACCGCGGACGACATCACGCGGAGCACCCGGCTGCCCGCGTGGTGGATCACCGATGGCCTGGAGCACGGGCTCGCCGAGCATGCCAACTTCGGTCTCGCACACGGTGTCTGCGGACCGCTCGCGCTCCTCTCGGTCTCCTGGCGGGCAGGGTTTCGGGTGGACCGTCAGGACGAGGCCATCGAGCGGATCACGGCACTGCTGTCCCGCTGGCGCACGACCGACGAGGCCGGCCCGCGCTGGCCGCACCTGGTCACGGCGGCACACCTGGAGAGCGGGAAACCGCCGGAACGCGGGCGGGACTCGTGGTGCTACGGCGCCGCCGGTGCGGCGCGTGCCGTGTACCTGGCCGGCACCGCCCTCGACCGTGCGGACTGGCGCGCCGACGCACATGCCGCCCTCCGTGGTGCGCTGACCGCGGCGAGCGACGAGCTGATCCTCGACTCCGCGCTGTGCCACGGCTGGGCGGGCCTGCTCCAGATCGTGCTGCGCATGGCACACGACAGCGCCGACCCGAGCTACCACACCCTCGCCGACGGGCTGGCGGTGCGGGTGATGGGCGGGTTCGCCCCTGAGGCGCCGTTCGGTTTCCGCTACCGCCATTCTCTCGCTCCACGCGCCCTCGACCGCCCCGGGTTTCTGGAAGGAGCCGCGGGCATCGCCCTCGCCCTCCACACCTACGCCACAGGGAACGTACCGGCGACCTCATGGGACAGCGCACTGCTGGTGAGCTGACGGAGCGGTCGTGCTGTTCGGCGTGAGATGGATACGGCCCGGCACGGGCGTGGCGGCGTTTGCCCAGGTCGCGATCTGGATCAGGGAGAACTCCCAAAGCGTGTGTCGCAGGTTCGAATCCTGCCGGGGATACAACGCATTACGCCGCTGACCTGGGGTTCTCCACAGGAACGCGCTCTAGTCGGCTCCGGACTCGTCGTCCGTGACGGTGGTGGCCAGGACCCAGTCGGCGGCGAGGGGATGACCCGGTCATGGAGGCATGCGCTCTGCCGGCCGACCGTCTCGTGACGACGTCCTGTACCTGGTGGCGTGGGCGAGTGCGCACCAGCTGGAGGCCCAGCAGTCGGCCGAGCACCGCGCTGAGCTCAAGGGTGTGATCTTGAAGTTCCTGGCCATAGCCTTCCGCCAGCCTGTCGGCCTGCGGGAGTCAAGGATCCCCCTCTCGATCGGCGCCGGAAGCCGTGTGGTGGGACGTCGCCGTAGAGGACGCTGTCAACAGCCTTACATGGAACGGAGGTTGCACCTACACCGTGTACCGAGCAGGCTCTACACGGCCATGAGGGCGAACTGGATTCCGCGACGGTTGAGCTGGCACTATCAGGGGCGCCGGACACCCGCGAGTCCGAGTCCCTGCCCTCGTGCCCGTCTGCCCTCAAGTCGGCGCAGAAGACCGATGTGAAGGCCACGGGAGGGACGAAGCGGCGGAGCCGACCGGCCACAGCAGCAACTCCTCGAAGGATGTGTCCATGCGGCTGGCCCTTAAGACGTCGGACCCTGTGCGAACACGGTTCCTGCGCAGGATCCTCGTCACCCTTCTGGTTGCCGCTGTCACCGCCGCCCTGGCTATCGGCTGCATTGCGGTGGCCAACGCGGTGGACCAGCCCGAGCTCCGGATACGCGGGATCACCAGCAGCGGCGTGCTGAACGCCGCCGCGCTCTCCGACGCCACGCTCACGGTGGACGTGGTTGATCGCAACGACGACGAGGCGCTGGTCAATGAGGCACTGCGCAATGTCGAGGTCAGGCTGAACGGCGAGATCGTCCCCACCCTCTGGGTCGGAAGCCATCGGGTGCTCGATCTGGGGGCATTACGGGACGGGGAGTACGAGCTGACGGTGACCGCCGACCCGGGTCTGCTCTCGGCCGAGATCAATCTCAGTCGCCGCTTCATCGTGGACACCGCCCAGCCCTGACCTCGGGGTCCCGACGCGTGCTTGCCCACGAGCACCTCCCCGCCGCCGACCCCGTGGTCAGAGAGTGAAACAGTTCGTTCGCTCCCCTGAGTAATCCATGCCCTCACCGGAAAACGTCCACCGGCAGGTACTCAGCACACACGCGTCGCAATCTCGGTGCCCTGAGAGTCGGTGGAATCCCGAGGGGGAATGTGGGGGAGCTTCACGTGCGCCGCACCTGCCGGTGCTGAGCGCCGCGACGGACGCCGGGACACCGGCGGAGGCATGCTCGCCCTCCTCGCACCCGGCGTCCAGGCCAGGCTGAACGCGGTCCTTGAGGACCCGGCGCGTACGGACGAGAGCACCCTCGCCGGAGACGGGTCGGCTCAGGGGTTCCAGTACACGGTGGCAAACGTCCGGTCGAAGCGCCCGGCCTCCAGGTCCTTGCGCTGGATCGCCCAGTGGACGCTGGACCCGGCCTCCACATCACCGAGATCGGGGCTCCAGCTCGCGAGCAGCACCCAGTCCTCGACGTTCTCGGACACCGGTTCCCCACCGCCCCAATCGCCCGTCGACGCCTGTCCCACCGCGCAGAGCACCAGGCCTGCCAAAGGGTCGAGATGAACCATCTCCTCGTCGGCGTACCCGCCTATGTGCAAGGGGCCCCGGAGGTCGAGGTAGCGGCACGCCATCTCCCACTCTTCGGCCAGTTCCTCGGAGTGCGGGAAACCTGGCAGCGGCTCCAGGCTGCCATCGGGCAGTTCGACCTCAAAGTGGTACGGCAGCGACGGCTCGGTCCGCACCCGCAACTCGCCCCGCGGGAAGGCATCGGCTACCTCGCGCTCCTCGGGGATGCCGTGCGGGTCCCAGGCGTACTTGTCGCTTTCTTCCGTGGGCGCCCCGACGGGGACGTACACGACGGCGCCGTGGTTGGTGAGGTCACCGTTGTCGCGTGGCCAGGCGAAGAGGAGCAGGCGGCCGTCGCACGGCAGAGGCAAATCGGTCGAGGCTTGCGGCAGCGCCGCGAGGTCGATGGAAGCGACGTAGGGAAAAGGAGGATGCGGCGTGCCGGCCGGCAACAGCGCGGGGCCGCCGAACCGGGCGGCGACCGGGCCGTCGTGGCGCGTCGAGAGGACCGCGCAGGGCCGCACCATGTCGATCCACCGGTCGACCTCGTCGGCGGGGATGTCCAGTTGGACCGCTTCGTCGCGGAAACGGGCCAGTCGTTCGCGTAGTTCTTCGGAAGTCACACGGCGAAGGTAGGGCCTGGCACTGACATCGATGGCGATACCCGGTGGCGACGGGCGAGCCGGTGCCGTCGACGGCGGTGACCAACAAGGTTTCGAGTGCCGCCCGGTCGGTCGTGACGTGGTTCACCGGTGCGGCCTCGTCGGCGTAGCCGAAGGAGATGCCCACGAGCAGTCGCCCTGCAGTGACCGCGAGTTCGGCGCGGACCGTGTCGGCGTAGAAGCTCAGCAGCCCCTGCGGGCAGCTCGCCACGCCGTACGCGGTCATCGCCAGGAGCAGCGTCTGCAGGTAGGCGCCGACATCGGCGGCCAGCCGGGGCCCGCCGTCCCCGGTCACGAACAGGAACGCGGCGTGCGGCGCGCCGTAGAAGCGCAGGCTCGGCGCGTCATAGGCCGCCCGCGCCTCGTGATCCTCGGGGCCGATGCCCAGCGTTCCGTACAGGTGGGCGCCGAACGCCGCCCGGCGCGCCCGGTGCACCTGTGCGTACATGTCCTCGGAGTACGGGAAGTCGGCCGAGGTGCGGCGTGCGGCGTGGGCCGCCTGCAAGGCGTCCGCCAGGCGCTGACGCGCGGCGCCGCTGACCACCTCCACCCGCCACGGCTGCGCGTTGGAGTTGGACGGCGCGGCGCCGGCCAGCGAGAAGATCGCGCGCATCGTCTCCTCGGGCACGGCGTCCGGCCGGAACGCGCGGGTCGCGCGACGGCCGCGTAGTCAGCGCCGCATCACCGGCTGCGCACTCCATCTGCTCCGAGACCTCGCCGCTGTGACAGCCGGACTCACCCAACTCTACGGACGAGCCGGAGTCGAACTACTCCGCAAGATGATCCTCCTTCAGTGAACGCTTCTCGGTAACGTCTCGTGACAGTTCGTGATCTACGTTCGGGTAGTGCGGCCATGTTCGAGCTGGAGCAGGACGAGGGCGGCACGGGCCAATACGCTGCGCGGGTGATCGGGGCGGAACCCGGCGTAGGACTTCAGGGCTCTGGCGTCAGCGAAGCGGGGCCGGTCGTCGCCGATCTCAGCGAGGACGCGGGCTGCGAGCAGAGGGCCGAGGCCGGGGAAGCTGAGCAGGATTTCGCTGTCGGCGTGCTGCTCGAAGGCGGCCTCGGCGGCTGTCGCAAGGTCATCCGCGGCCTGGCAGGTGGTGTCCAGCTGCTTGAGCAGGGCCAGCAGTTGCTGGCCGAACGCGTCCTCGACGGCCGGAAGCTGCCGGGCGCACTGGGAGCGGAAGATGTCCCGCAGGCGTGCGGTCTCGGTGTCGAAGGCGCGGATGCGGCCGGCGAGCGCGCGTGCCACGGGTTCGTCCATGTCCGAGGAGACAGAAATCCGCATGCCAGGGGTTCTGCCCGACTCGCTCCACCGTCACGACCGCCGGTGGGACCGACAGCCGGGGAACGGCATGCGGAGCATTCGGTTCACCGCCCTGAGCTCGGCTTTTGCGCTCAGGCGCAAGGGTGTGTCGATGCGGTGACGGAGCTGAAAAGGTGACCTCGAAGCCCACCACGGACCGGCTGAAACGGCTCCGGGACCCCGGCACCGAGGAATGCGCGCGAGGTGCCGACCTACGATCCGAAGGGGAACGCATGCGACCGACTGTCCTCAGCAGGACGCTCGTCACCGCCACCGCTGTCGTCGCCATGGCCGCCGGGAGTCTGGCGGGCGCGAGCGCCGGGTTCGCGGCTACCGACTCGGCCCCGCAGCAGGCCGTGGCAGCCGAGGCCGCGCCGCTCGCGGTGGTCAACCTCGGTCTGAACACCACACAGGCCAAGGCCGTCCAGCGCTGGCTGGCCGCACAATGGGGCTACACCGACCTGATCGACGGCAAGCTGGGCGAGGACAGCTGGAAGGCCTTCCAGCGCCACCTCAAGGTCAGCTGGGGCTACACCGGCAACATCGACGGAGACCCCGGAAGCGGCACGATCAAGGCGCTGCAGCGCAAACTGTCGCAGCCCGCCTACGGCTACACCGGCAACATCGACGGGGACCCCGGACCGGGGACCCAGGAAGCGCTCAAGAAGTTCGCCGCCTGGTGCGACAGCGCCTACTAGAGCCGCGGTCCTGAGTAGCGCGGCCGCCCGATGAGCGGTTGAGCCGACCTGAACCGATGGGCCCCGGCCCCCCGGGCACGCGCACAGGGGCGCCCGGCGTCCGGGGCCCATCACCCGCACCCTGCACGCCGCACGATGCGACTCGCCGGGCACGCCGGCCCCTGTCCTTCGACCTGCCGACCGACCGCCACCCACGTTGGGGAAGACACCATGCGCACCCGCACCCACCGCCCGGCCCTCGTCTGCGGCTCCGCTCTGCTGGCGGCCGGCGGCCTTCTCGTCGGCGGTTCCATGGCGAGCGCCGTACCGAGCGCCACAGCGGCCGAGACCAACTGCAACCACATCGACGACGCCGCCCGGCCCACGGTCGAGCCCGACGACACGGGGGACGCGGTCCGCCAGGTGCAGTGCCTCGTCAATTTCTACAGCGGCTATCCCAACTGGCTTGAGGAGGACGGAAGTTACGGCCCCAGGACGCTGGCGGGCGTCCACTGGGTGCAGACCTGCAACGCCACCGTGGGCGGCCCGGACGGCATCGTCGGCCCCAGCACATGGTCGCGCCTCTACACCCCCAAGCCCGAGTGCTCCCTGTAGCCGAGCCCGCGAACCCGCGCATCCCAGGAAGGACCACACGATGAGGCTTTCGGACTTCTCCGCCGCCCGGGGCACCGGACAGTCGGCTCCCCTGTTGCGCCGGCGCACGCTCCTGACAGCTGCCGGAGCCGCGGCCGCCCTGACCGCCGTGTCCCGTCCCCCGTCGGCCGCGGCCGACGCACCCGCCGCGTACCCGCTGCTGACCCGCAGGGACTGGGGCGCGGACGAGTCACTGCGCTTCGCCGCCGACGGCACCGAGCTCTGGCCGCCGCAGTACTACCCCGTCCAGACGCTCAGCGTCCACCACACCGACGACGGCAGCACCGGCCTGGAGCCGGCCGCACTGGTCCGCGCGATCTACCGCACCGCCGCCGGCCAGTACGGCGACATGGGCTACAACTACCTGATCGACGAGAACGGCCGGGTGTACGAGGGGCGTTGGTCGGGCACCGACGGCACGGCCGCGCACGACGCCGCCGGGC
Organism: Streptomyces sp. NPDC007991; assembly: GCF_042958445.1. Classification (NCBI taxonomy): domain Bacteria; kingdom Bacillati; phylum Actinomycetota; class Actinomycetes; order Kitasatosporales; family Streptomycetaceae; genus Streptomyces; species Streptomyces sp. NPDC007991. Next base: position 538,962 of record NZ_JBIBJD010000006.1, on the reverse strand, counting down.
GGCTCGTCACCGGGGCGCACATCCAGGGCTACAACTCCGGGAACATCGGCATCGCCCTCCTGGGGACGCTGACCGACAGGCCCGCGTCACCAGCCGCCCGCGGCTCGCTGGTCCAGCTGCTGGCCGAACTCGCCGAGCGGCACGCGATCGCTCCCCTGGGCAAGGTGGTCTACCGCAATCCCGTCAGCGGAGTCAGCCGCCCCGCCCCGGCCATCGGCGGGCACCGCCACTGGACGGCCACCGACTGCCCCGGCACGGTGTACACCGCCATGCCGTCGATCCGTGACGAGGTCGCCGCACTGATCGCCGGGTGACGTGTCACCGGGGGCCGGCCGGTGTGTTGGCACGGAGCAGCGCGGCTCCGACGGGGGTGAGGGTGTGCGGTACGGAGGCGGCGTGGCGGTGGCTGACGATCAGGCCGGCGTCCAGGCCGGCTGACATACCCCGCAACCCGTGAGGGGCCCTCCCGAGGTACCCCCCGGGAGGCTGGCAAGCGGGCTGAGAGCCCCTCGACACGCACGACTTGACAGGGAAGTCGTCGAGGGTGTGCTGCCAGAAGGCGTCGAAGTCGTGCGGTGCGGTCGACACCGGCCGGTAACCGACGAGTTCGTCATGGCCGAAGTCGGTGAGAGGCATGGGGACTTCTTCCTCCGGATGGGAGACGGTGAAGTGGCGGGGTGGGGGAACGTGGACAACACGCGAAGGGCGTGGGCGGTGGCCGTCACCGCCCGAGAGCGAAGCGGAACGCTGCGAGGGTGACGGAGTGGGCGTTCCAATGACGTCCGCGTCACCGCCTGCGTGACGGACGGCGTGTGCGGAGTGCAGCGAGGTGGTACTGCGGGAGGGGCGGTGGGCAGTTGGGGGTGTGCAGGGCAGGAGGATACGGTCCAGCACCTGGTGGAGGTGTTCGATGTGGGCGTCGAGCCAGGAGAAGTCGTTGCGTCCTTGCTCGGACCAGGCAGCCCGACTCTCCGTAGGGAGAGTCGGGCGGTACTTCCCGGCAGAGGGCGGCCGGTCACTCGTCCGCCCTTCTGCCTGTGGCGGTGTCAGAAGCCCACGGCGCCCCAGGAGTGGGCGGTGTAGTCACCCGGCCCGAATTCCCAGCCGGCCATGACGCTGTTGAGGTAGTGGTCGTTGGTGTAGAGGCCCTTGTTGAGGCCGTAGTCGAAGAAGGGGGTGAGGCTGCCGGACCACCAGCCGGACCTGCTCCTGTCCAGGAAGCTGAGGGTGTGGTCGCCGTTCGGCCAGCTGTAATCGTAGATGTCCCAGCTGCGGCCGCCCAGGCTGACGTTGGTCACGGTCGGGATCGCGTTGCCGTTCGCGTCGTAGCGGTCTGCCAGCGGCTGGGTGTTGGACCAGTTGAGCCAGATCATCAGCTCGGTCTTGGAGTTGCGGTTGTTCGGCTCGGGGTAGGGGTCGATGAAGATGTCGTACGTGGCGTTGTAGCGCGAGCCGGACTTCGGCCACGCCGACTGGCTGAACCACGAGTTGTTGTTGGGGTTTACGGCGCCGATCTTCTTGGGGAGTGTGGTCACCGGGGACGACCAGCCCCAGTCCTTGCCGTTGACCATGGCGACGAAGCCGGTGCCGGTCGGGGAGTTCACACCCCAGGAGTTGTCGTTGGCGTACCACGTCGAGGCGTTGCCGCCGGTCGAGTAGTGCTTGAACCAGTACGTCTGTGACGCTGCCACTGCCGAGTTCGGCAGCGTGAAGACGAGAGCCAGAGCCGCGAGAAGCGCGGCCCAGCCGATACGGAATTTCATCTGCCCTCCGGAATGTGTGCTGAGTGGGGGGATCACACAGGAGAGGAGAAGTCGGTCGTCCTGCCCTGGCGGCAGGGCGTCGTCGGTCTCCCCTTCGGGACGGCGGGTGCAGAGCGCGGTGACCGGGAGTCGGGCTCACTTCGGGTCGCCGTAGATGACTCCGCGTCCGTTGGTCCCGAAGTAGACGCGACCGTGGACCCGGGGGTCTCCGGTCATGGTGTTGCCAGTCCAGGCGTACTGGTGGCGGTCGTCGTTGATGCGGGTCCAGGTCCGGCCTGCGTCGTCGGACCGGAAGATGCCGCGCACGCCGTGGATCTTGGAGCTGGTGTAGACGGCGGGGTATTCGGCGCCGGGCGCGGCCTTGCCGAATCCGACGACGTCGCCCTCGTTCACCGCCGTAAACCTGGTGAAGGACGTTCCGGAGTCGGTCGACCGCCACAGCCCGTACGGTGTGGGGGTGGTGGGCTTGGTGGTGCCGCCGGCCAGCCAGATGTCGCCCTCGTGGCCCGGTACCGGCTTGAACCGGACGTTCCCCGCGGTGGGCAGACCGGTCGCCGCCGTGGCCTTGAAGCTCTTGCCGCCGTCCGTGCTGAGGTAGAAGACGCCGGCGTCGTAGGCGTAGAACTTCGCCGGGTTCAGCCGGTCGGAGCGTACGGGGGCTCCGGCCGGCAGCCCCTTCGACGCTGTCCAGGTCGCTCCGTGGTCGTCGGACCAGCTGACCGGCGCTCCGGCCGGGGACCAGACGATCCGCCTGCCGTCGGCGCTGATGGCGACGGCCTGGTCCTCGGCTCCGGGCCCGGTGACGCCGGCCGGCTCGCTGCGCGACGGCGTCCAGGTGTCGCCGCTGTCGGTGGAGATGGCGAAGTGCTGGGTCCAGCCGCTGGTGGGGTGGCCGACCCGCACGATCGTGTGGGGCGCCAGCTCCGCGTAGTCCAGGGCCGGGGTGCCGCCGAACGTCGGGCTGTCGTACATCTTCGGCGCCTTGCGGAAATCCGTGTGCCGGAAGCCGCCGACATCGCCGACGCCGGACAAGAGGTGCGCCGCGCCGACGGGCGGGCTGATCACACACATGACGGCGGTTTCCTCAAGGCCCTGGGCCCGCACGGACAGGTTTACCGTGCCGCCGCTGTCCCAGTCCGTGAGGTTGTCGGCGCCGTAGATCGTCGCCCCGGTTCCGTACATGAAGTGGTCGGAGTCGAAGGGGTCGATCTGGACGGACTCCATCATCCAGCCCAGCTTCGGTGCGATCTCGGGCAGCGACGGCGAGGCGTTCCAGGTCAGCCAGGGGGCGGCGGAGATGTCGATGTCGTAGCGCAGGGTGCGTTCGGAGTTCGCGCCCATGTCCCACGCACGGGTCCAGCTCGCGCCGCCGTCGGTGGAGCGGAAGAGGATGCAGTCGGGGGACCAGTTGACCTGGGTGGACACCATCAGGGTGTCCGGGTTCTGCCGGTCGATGGTCAGGCCGCTGTAACCCCACTTGTTGTCGTCACTGGTGGACGGGACCGGGCTGATGCGGGTCCAGGTGCCGGTGGCGGTGTCCAGCTTCCACACGTCGCCCTCGGACCCGTCGTAGGGGCCGGCGGTGTCGCTGGTCGCCAGGTACAGGTAGCCGCCGACGTGGTCGAAGACCGCGTGGTGCGGGATGAAGCCGGTGGGCTGCCCTGGTACGCGTTCCCAGGTCGCTCCCGCGTCGGTCGACCGGTACAGGATGTTGTCCTTGTCGGCGACGGTGACGTAGAGGGTCCGGGTGGCCTTCCCCGCTCTGCCGGTGCGCTTGTCGAAGACGACCTGCAGCACGCCCAGGTTGTCGCCGTTGGGGCCGTTGGTGTCGTTGGGGTCGGGGACGAAGTTGCCCGCGTTGGGGAAGTTGGTCACCTTCGCGAAAGTCTTGCCGTGGTCGGCGCTGCGCCACAGCCCGTTGCCCCCGCGCACTCCCAGGTAGAGGATCCTGTTGCGGTTGGGGTCGATCACCAGCCGCTCGCCGATGCCCCGGCCGGGCATGTTGCCGCCCAGCCGGAACGGCAGGGGAGTGGGTTTCCAGGTGCGGCCGCGGTCGGTCGAGCGCAGGATCGCCGCCATGCTCGGGTCCCATTCGGGGAGGGTGTAGGTGCCCGCCGCCAGGTAGAGGCGGTCGGGGTCGACCTCGTCGGTGGCGATGCTGATGATGCCGGTGTGTCCGTACTCGTCCCAACCGATCCAGTCGGTGAGGGGAATCCACCGCCGGGACGCCGTGTCGAGGCGGTAGGCGCCGCCGATGTCGGTACGGGCGTACACCAGTCCGGGTTCGCACTGGTTGAAGACGATGCCCGTGACGAAACCGCCGCCGACTATCTCCGCGTTGCGGAAGGTGTAGGGCGTGTGTCGGACCTTCCCGGCCGCGTGGGCGGACGCGGCGGACCCGGCGGATGCGCCTGAGGCAGTGGAGGGGGCGAGCACAGGGAGTGCAGCCGCGGCCGCACCGGCGGCCAGCAGGCCTCGGCGGGAGAGGTGCGGGGCATGGGTCATGACGGGTCCTTGCCTTTCGGGTGCGCGGGAAAAGTCAGGTAACCCGGCTCCGTGACAGCTCCGTTGGGGAGTCCGACGGACGCGATGTCCGGATTGCCGACCGTGCTGGGGCCGTGGGCGGGCAGCGCGGCGGTCAGCTCCTTCTTGCTGCTCAGGACAGCTCGGCGGTTCGTCTCGAGGCTCATGCCGTTTGCCGCCCTTCGTTTTCGTGAGACCCGACCGGCGGCCGGCCGACGCTGAGTCGCCCGAGGGTGAGTCCGGACTGGTGGTGGGAAAGCTGCGTCGATGCGCTTCGATGTTTCGGTGAGACTAAGACCGTGTTTCCGGGCACGACAACGGGCCGTCCAGGTCACTTTCCGGTAACAGGCGCGGCCAAGGGTGATTGGCCGCTCCGGCCTCCATGCGGCTTTGACACAGGTGAACTGGCCTCTGGGTGAACTCTCAGAGAGGGACGTCAACGCTCGAAGAACGGCTTGCGGTGGCTGGACGACACATGATTGACGACAGGGCTCAGCGCGAGATCAAACGTCGAAGCGCTTCGACGTCATGACATGCAATCGAGGAAAGCCGTATGCCGCCCCCGGCCCGCAGTCACTCACGCTTCCCACGCCTTGCCTTCTCCTTCGATGAACGGCAAGGGACATCTCAGGTGAGTGCCGCCGCCCCGCCCGAGCCGCCCACCGACGACCTGCCGTTCCACGACCCTGCGCCTGCTCCCCCTCGCGCAGCGAGTCGACGACCTGATCTCCCGGCTGACGCTCAATGAGTGCATCGGTCGACCTGGGCGGCCCGGCAGACGGACCGCGCGTCATCACGCCGAGGTGTCCCGCGCGACGGTGGAGGACGCGACCGTCGAGTTGTACGCCGACGGCGATCCCGGTACCGGCACCTTGCCCGCGGGCCTCCACCTCCCTGCGGGTACCGACGGCCGGAACGACTGGAGCCCGGTCGGCGCGCCGACGCCCGCGGAGGTGGCCGGGGTGCACGATCTGCATCTCGTTCTGCGGCGCGGTCTCCATCTGGCCGCTGTCGCCGGCGCGAAGCGGTGAAGATCGGTGGGACGCGGTGACAACCGGTGGGACAGGGTGACAACCGGTCTGACACGGTGACGGCCGGACGCGGCAGAAACGGTCCCCGGTGCCGCGTTCCATGCCTTCCGAGCATTGACGCACGCGGTCCGCGTGAACCTATCCTCTGCCTGAAGATGGGGCGCCCGCGCTCCGGCCGCGTCGTCGTACCGTCGTACGGCGTGGGGGATCGGGGGCCTCCACGCCATCCTGTCGGCGGACTTGCGGCACGCACTACGAGACGCGGCGCGCCGCCGACGTAGCGGAGGAGGGCCGGGGCGGGTATGCGACAGATCGCGCGCCATGACGTCGTCTTCGTCGCCGGCACCGCTGGAGAGCACGAACTGACCTGGTCGCAGAAGGCCCATGAACGCGAAGGATGCCACCCCCATCTCCACGGACCCCGCAACAGGAACGTACGGATGGGGCGGGCACTCGACGGCACGCCCGACATGGCCGCGGTGCTGCATGCCTTCGCCGTGGTCATGGCCCACTTCGAGGCGCTGCGCACGCTGTATCCACCTGACGCGGAGGGGCACCCGCGCGCGGTCATCGTGGCCTCCGGGGTGTTCCAGGTCGACGAGTACGCCTCCGACGCCCCGCCGACCTACGACGAGCTGAGCGCCTTCACGTTCCGGCTGGCCGAGCCCGGATTCGCCCCGGACGACCTGCCGTTGCGGGCCGCCGTCGTCACCGTGGACGGCAGGCCCATCCACATCGCGCTGTCCTTGCACCACTTCTCGGCGGACACGACGGCCGCCCGGATCGTGGCCGAAAACATAGCCCAACTGGCCGCCGATCCGGGCGCCGACCTCGGCTCGGGGTGGCAGCCGCGGCAGATCGCGAGCTTCGAAGCCAGCCCTTCGGGGCAGCGGCACGCCCATCGTGTCGACACCTATGACCGGGCCATGCTCCGTCAGTCCGCCATGCCCGAACTCCTCGCGCCCGCGAGCCGCGACGGGGACGCCGTCTACAACTTCGTATGCCTCGACTCGGCGGCGGTCGCGCTCGCGGCAGCCCGTCTGTCGAAGCAGTACCGGACATCCGTGGCCGCCGTCCTGCACGCCGCATACGCGTGCGCGCTCGCCGAGCACCTCGGCATCGGCAACTGCGTGTTCAACACCGTGATGGCCAACCGGCAGACCGCCTTCGCCCGCGAGGCGGTGGCCCATATCGCCGGCAGGGCCCTCGTCCCGGTCGACACGTCCCTGGGCAGCGACCGGTTCCCGGCGCTGTGCCGGGGCGTCGACGCGGCACTCGTCAGATCCTCCTCCGTCAGCCTGCGTGAGCCCGACCGCTACGCCAGGTCCCTGGACGAGGTCTCCGCCGAACTGGGCCGCTCCGCACAGAACCCGTACGTGGTCAACGTCCGCCCCATAGCGCCCCGAACGCTGATCCGGGCTCGCGCGGCCAGCGCACAGCAGGACCTCGAACGAGCCATGGCATCCAGCCGCTACCGCCGATTCCCCAAACCCGTCGACACGAACTCCGGAAAGCTCTGCTTCGACGTGTGGGGTATGTCCGAGACGGCCGGAATCAGTCTCGGGACGGATGCGAGGTCCTTCAGCGCGACGGATCTCGAACAGATACTCCTCTCCTTCGAGAGGCGGCTGGTCGGAGCCGTGATCGGCGGTCACGCCGCACGGAGCGGCTCCTCCGCCGGCGCGTAGAGACGCGGCGAGGTGTGGATGGCGGACGTCGAAATCCGGCTCTGCCTGGAGGAACCGGGTCGGTCGGGGCCGGCGCTCCGCCGGTCGATCCACGCTACGGCCCGGCTCGGGGGTGACGTCCCCGGCCCTCCCCGCCCGCGCCGGTTCCCGATGGTGCGCCGCAGGTACCGGGGCCGAGGACGTCTCCGGGCCGAACCTCGGTGCCTCGGGAGGCATACGCGGCCAGCGCGTGCCGTACGGCAAGCCCGCCCGGATCTACTCTGCGCACCGCCGTACGGTGCTCGTCCTCGCTGTCCTGCCGCGTATGAGCCGGCCACCGCGGGTGCCGTCCCCGGCCGTGCCCGCCACGGATGTTTCTCCCGGGATCTGAGAGGGTGTTACGTGAGTTTACGTCCGTTTCGCACTTTTGGGAGGGGGTGCGGGCCGGCCGCGACGTCGCCGGGCGGTTACGGCTGCGGCTGGGTGAACAAGCGCTGCTCGGTCTCGGCCGGGATCCCGCGCTCGGCGAGCCGCTTGAGCTTCAGGCGGGTGTTTTTGATGTTGTTGGGCGAGGTCTCTAGGTCCGTCGCCTCGCACACCTGCCGCGCCCGCAATGGCGTGTCGACCGTGGCGAACACCGTCATGATCTGCTGGTAGGCCGGATGGCCCGAGGCGGCGGTGCTGCCCGGCGATCCAAAGGTGCCGGCGGCGGGGCCCTCGTTGCCGGCGGCGATCACGAAGAGGGCGGTGGAGGTGAGCAGGGGGTGCGCCGAAGCCTCACCCGCTCGCCTCCTTCGGCGATTCCACACATGCCTTTCTCTCCGCTCTTTCCCGCATATCGGGCGGTGCGGGGGGGCGAACGGCTACTCAGACGAGCCGCTTACGACCCCAGATGAAGAGGAACGCCACGACGCAGGCCGTCAGGGCGAACAGAATCGAGGCCCCGAACCACTGCATTCCGCCCATCTGCGATATGGGGATGTAATCCACCGACGCACCGACGATGTCCGCCTTCTTCATACAGAGCTCAATCCCCTGCTCCATCGGCGCATCCGAACACGTGCTGACGTCGAGCAGCTTTCCGCTGCCGGTGACATACGAGGCGTCGGCCACGTACGCAGTGCGGGGCACCTCCGGAAACGTGATCCCGGTGCCGGGGCTGACAGGCTTGCTGGTGGCCGTGACGATGTTGCCGAGCGACATCGCGAAGTGGCCCCAGACCGTCTGGAGGGCGACGGTGAAACCGAGGGTCACGACCATGGCCACCAGTGTGCGGCGCAGGACCACACCGATCGCCACCCCGCCGAACACGGAGAGGAGGGTGAGGGCGACGGGCGCCGGGCCCGTGGTGTTGAAGAAGTCACTGGTGGTCCAGTCGATGTCCGCGGGGTGGAGTTTGATGGGGTTCCACCACCAGGCGAACACAACCGACAGCGTGACAGTAGCCACCACGACCAGCAGCCCGGTCAGCCCCAGCTTCGTGGCGAGCCAGCGGTTGCGGCTCACGGACTGGGCGGCGATCAGCTTGGCCGTGCCGTTCTCCAGATCGCCCGCGAGCAGCGGGGCGCCGAGGAGGACACCGAGCATGACGGGGATCGCCGTGAGACCGGTGGTGACGGAATCGAACGCGTCGATGTACGGCTGGAACTCCTTCTCCGCGTCTTCGAGGCTCTTGGCGGGAAAGCCGTAGGCGTCGAGGAAGTTCATCATCTGGCCGCGCTGGTAGACGATCCAGGCCGCGCAGAGCCCGGTGGCGGCGAGGATGGTCCAGAACGCGGCCCGGTGCTGGCGCCAGACCAGCCAGGTCATACCGCTGAGGCGGGGGCGCCGGGTGGCCTCCGTGTTGGTCGCGTTCCTGGCCTCATGCTTGGGTGCGTTCTTGGTCCCGTTCATCGTCCGGTTCGTTGTTCCGTTCTTGCCGTCGGTCGAGGGGTTGGTGAAGGTGCTCATGCCGCCACCGTGCCGGTGCCGAACGCCTGGCCCTGGACCTGGGCGGTGGGGGTGATGAGTGGTTGCGCGTCGGGAGAGCGGAGATAGGCGAGCAGGAGTTCCTCCATGTTCGGGGCGGCTACCTCCCAAGGGCCGGTAGCCGGGCCCTCCGGGCGGATGAGCGCGGTGAACTGCCGTCCGCTGGTCCGGGCCTCGACGAGGGTGTGGTAACCGAGGCCGGCGGGCAGGCCCTCGCCCTCCCTGGCCCCGGTGACCACGGTGTGCGCGGTCATCAGCTCATCCACGTCGCCGGCGAGGCGCACTCCGCCGCCGGAGACGACGACGAGGAAGTCGCACACGTTCTCCAGTTCGGCGAGGACGTGGGTGGACATCACCACGGTGGTGCCGCGCTCGCCGGCCTCGGCGAGGAGGGTGCCCATGAGTTCGTGGCGCACGACCGGATCGAGGTCCGACATCGGCTCGTCGAGCAGCAGCAGGTCGGGGCGCTTGCCGAAGGCGAGGGCGATGGCGACGCGGGTGCGCTGGCCACCGGAGAGGGTGCCGATCTTCGCGTCGAAGGGCACGTTGCCCGCGCGGACGATGTCCTCGGCGGCGCGCTGGTCCCAGCTGGGGTTCAGCTCCCGCCCCAGCCGCAGGGTCTCCGCCACGGTGAAGCGACGGAACAGCGGCTTCTCCTGTGCGAGGAAGGCCGTACGCCGACCGGACTCCACTGAGCCCGGTGCCTCGCCGAACAGACTGAGCGAGCCCTGCGTCGGCTTCAGGACATGGGCCGCGATGTTCAGCAGCGTGGTCTTGCCCGCCCCATTGGGGCCGACCAGCCCGCAGATCCTGCCCGCCGGAAGCCGGAAGGTGCAGTCCCGCAGCGCCCAGCCCCGCCGGTAGCGCATCCCCAGTCCGTGCGCCTCGAGCGCCGGTTCCCCCGCGTACATGACGTCACTCACCTGTGCTCCTCGTTGTCGTGGCCCCCGAGACCGCCGTGGTCCCGGGGGCGTACTGCTTCTCCAGCGCCGACGCGACCAGCGCGGCCACGTCCTCCTGCTCCAGACCGGCCCCGGCCGCCTTCGACATCCACGCCACCAGCTCCCCGTACAGCGGCGAGTCGGTGCCCGTCTCGGGGCGGCCCAGCGTGCGGCGTACGAAGGTGCCCTGGCCCGGTCGCGGTTCGACCAGGCCCTCGCGCTCCAGCTCGCGGTACGCCTTGAGGGTGGTGTTCGGGTTGACCGCGCTCGTCTCGGCGACGTCCTTGGCGGTGGGCAGCCGGTCGCCCGGCACCAGTACGCCCAGCCGCAGGGCCTGCTTGGTCTGCTGCACGATCTGCTGGAAGGCGGGGACCCCGCTCCGCCTGTCGATGCGGTACTCCACGGCCACCACTCCCTCCATCATCATTCCACTAATCAGTTAGTGGAATGATGATGGAGGGAGTGGTGGCAGTTGTCAACGGGGTCCGGGAACGGGCCGGAAAGAGACCAGGAGAGCCGTGGTCGAGGACGGGTCCGCAACTCCGGCATGCTGGTCGTGTGCCTCGAGATCGGCGGTGTTCCAACGGCGGGAGGCTGCGAACACGTCGATCAGGTCACGGGGCGTTCCGCGGTCGGCGAGGGCGGGACCTTGGTCCGATCACGTCCTCCTCCGCGAGGACGGGCCCGTACGGGCTCTGGGCGACCGGCCGCCAGAAGATCTCCTTGAGGATGTCGACTTCGCATCCCGGTGGCCGGGTCGGTCACGGTGAAGCGGGCGGACAGCGGGGCGGTCTCCAGCGCGTGCACCTTCCAGCCGCGGGCTTCCAGGCCGGCGCGGAGCGTGGCGGCGATGTCGGCCATGGGCGCCGGGTTCTCGGTGGCGACATCGAGGTCCTGGCTGGGGCGGTTCACGAGGCGGTGCGCCCGCACGGCCTACCCGCCGGTGAGGACCAGGGGATACGGGGAGCCGAGGGCGATCACATCCGCCAGGAGCCGCGCGTGCAGCTCCGGCATGTCCGTCACGCGACCGCCCGGGTGCGCGAGGCGAGCTCGGGAAGGCGTCCTCCCATACGGCGCGCACGGTGCGGCCGACGAGGGTGCGCAGCACCGGCCACAGCTGGAGGAGCAGGTCCTGGTTGAGGTAGCGGGGCAGGTCGTCGTGCAGACCCTCATGCAGGACAGTGCGGTACAGGCCCATGCGCTGGCGCGGCTTGCCCAGGTCGTACGAGGTCATCCCGGACCAGGCCATGTGCAGCGGCAGCTCGACGACCCCCTGGGTCGGGCCGTGCAACTCGTCCAGCGCCTCCGGCAGACGGCACCGGAACTTCTCCCGGCACAGCGCGAGGTCCTCGGCGTCCGTGCCCGAGAGGTTCTTCGACGCGGGTGCGGGGTGGTGCGGGCTGGAGGGCATGCCTCCCATCATGGCGGCAGCTTCCCACTCGCCGAGCAGCCCGACGCGGCCGATCACCGGCCGACATCCACCGGCAGGAAAGTCGGCACCTCGGACTCGGCAACTGGACCGGCTCCGGCAAGCTCTTGGGCCTGGCCGGCCACGGCAACCCCGACCGCTACACCCTCGGCTTCCTCACCGCCCGCGCTGGCGGCTCGTCGAGAAGCAGCTGAGCGACGTCATCGTGACGGCCGCAGTGGCACTTGCCACCATCAGCACGGACCCGGAGAAGGCGCTCGCCGGCCGTGTCCAGGGCCTGCTGGCGCGCCTCAGCCTCGACTGACCCGGGCCGGCCGCCACGCAGAAGGGCCCGCACAGCTGCTGCTGTGCGGGCCCTCCTTTCTGCTCCCGACTTTGCAGGTGCGCACTTCTGGCTGATCGTCTCCCGGTCTCCTGAGTGGGAGACAAGTGGGAGACGATCATGGCGTGATGCTGCAATCAGGCGCTAGGAAATGCTGGATAGCGCTACCTGTGTGGCCCTGGTTCAGCCCGCCGACTCGGCCGCGTGCGGGCTCAGCGCGCCCATGCTGACCAGGGCGATGATGAGGATGCCGAGCGCGATCCGGTACCAGACGAACGGCATGAAGCTCTTGGTCGAGATGAACTTCATGAACCACGCGATCACCGCGTAGCCGACCGCGAAGGCGATGACCGTCGCGAAGATCGTCGGCCCCCACGAGACATGGCCGCCCTCCGTCGCGTCCTTGAGCTCGAAGATGCCGGAGGCGAGCACCGCCGGGATCGCGAGCAGGAAGGAGTAGCGGGCCGCGGCCTCGCGCTTGTAGCCCATGAACAGGCCGCCGCTGATGGTGGCGCCGGAGCGGGAGACGCCCGGGATGAGCGCCATGGCCTGGCAGACGCCGTAGATCAGGCCGTCCCGTACGCCCAGGTCCTCCAGGGCCTTGCGCTGCTTGGGCGCGCGGTGCCGGCCGCCGCTCTCGTCCCGCGCCGCGAGCCGGTCGGCGACGCCCAGGACGATGCCCATGCCGATCAGCATCGTCGCGGTGATCCGCAGGTCGCGGAAGGGCCCCTCGATCTGGTCCTTCAGCGTGACGCCGAGCACACCGATCGGGATCGAGCCGACGATGACCAGCCAGCCCATCCGCGCGTCCGGGTCGCCGCGCAGCTCCTTGTTCGTGAGCGAGCGCGTCCACGCCGAGATGATCCGCCCGATGTCCTTGCGGAAGTAGATCAGCACGGCGGCCTCGGTGCCGATCTGGGTGATCGCCGTGAAGGCTGCGCCCGGGTCCTCCCAGCCCGAGAACGCCGCCGTCAGGCGCAGGTGCGCGCTGGAGGAGACGGGGAGGAACTCGGTCAGCCCCTGGACGAGTCCGAGGATGAGTGATTCGAACCAAGACATGAGGTAGCGGAGTCCAAGTGCCGATCGTGGGACGGACGACGGGCACACCGGGCCGCCGGGTGTGATGACCGGGGGATCAGATGTACCGAAGGGGAAGCGTAGCGCCCCCGGACGGCCGCTTGGACACAGGGGTTTGGCCGGTGCTCCGAGGCAGGGCGGGCTCAGGCCGCCGTCGGTCCCGTCACCGTCCAGCCGGGCGCCTGGGGGTGGGCCGTGAGGTCCTCGTGGCGCACCTCGTCGGCGCAGGCCCGGCAGGTGACGACCGGGGTGAGGGCCCGGCCGCAGGAGTGCTCCACGACCATCGGGCGGTCGCCGTCCGTCCGCAGATGGCGGTCGCCCCAGGCCATGAGGGTCATCAGCACGGGCTCCAGTTCCAGCCCGGCCCGGGTGGGCTTGTACGTGAAGCGCTGCGGGCGCTCGCTGTAGGGCTGCTTGACCAGGATCCCGGCGTCGACGAGCCGGCGCAGCCGCGTGGCGAGGATGTCGCGCGGTGCGCCGATGTTGCGCACCAGCTGGTCGAAACGGCCGTTGCCGAGGCACACCTCCCGCAGCACGAGCAGCGAGTACTTCTCGCCGACGAGGGCCAGGGTGTCGGCGATGGAGCAGGGGCGCGGGTCTTTGCTGGCGGCCATGAACCTCAGTCTAGGAGAGGGTTGGAATTTCCAACCCATGGGGTTACGGTGAGTTTGGATTTCCTACTCACTGGTAGCCGTGGAGGGCCCGGACATGCGTGACGCAGTGATGGTCGAAGCCGTACGCACCCCGATCGGCAAGGGCAAGCCCAACGGCGCCCTCGCGCACGTCCACCCGGTGGAGCTCCTCGCCCACACCCTGCGCACCCTCGTCGAACGCTCCGGTGTCGACCCGGTGCTGATCGACGACGTCATCGGCGGCACCGTCGACCAGGTCGGCGAGCAGGCCATGAACACCACCCGCTACGCCGCCCTGTCCGCGGGCTTCCCGGAGTCGGTGCCCGCGACCACCGTGGACCGCCAGTGCGGTTCCTCCCAGCAGGCCGTGCACTTCGCGGCCCAGGGCGTCCTCTCCGGAGCGTACGACCTCGTCGTGGCCTGCGGGGTCGAGTCGATGAGCCGGGTGCCGATGTGGTCGAACGTGCCCGCGGGCAAGGACCCCTTCGGCCCCGGGATCGCCGAGCGCTACCCCGAGGGACTCGTCCCACAGGGCATCAGCGCCGAACTCATCGCCGCCAAGTGGTCGATCGGCCGCGAGCAGCTGGACGACTTCGCCGTCTCCTCGCACCACAAGGCCGCGGCGGCCTGGGACGGCGGGCTCTTCGACGCGGAGGTCGCGCCCCTGGAGGGTGTCACGCGCGACGAGTGCGTACGGCCCGGCAGCACCCCCGAGATCCTCGCCGGGCTCAAGCCCGCCTACTACGACCCCGGCTTCGCCGAACGCTTCCCGCAGATCGAGTGGAACATCACGGCGGGCAACGCCAGCCCGGTCAACGACGGTGCCTCGGCGGTCCTCATCACCTCCAGCGAGACGGCGGCCCGGCTCGGCCTGCGCCCGCTCGCCCGGCTGCACAGCTTCGCCGTCACCGGCTCCGACCCGCTGCTGATGCTCACCGGTGTCGTCCCGGCGACCGAGAAGGTGCTGCGCAGGGCCTCGCTGACCCTCGACGACATCGACCTGTTCGAGGTCAACGAGGCGTTCGCCAGCGTGGTCCTGGCCTGGCAGCAGGAGACCGGCGCCGACCTCGCCCGGGTCAACGTGCACGGCGGCGCCATCGCGCTCGGCCACCCGCTCGGCGCGAGCGGCACCCGGCTGACGACGACGCTGGTCCACGCGATGCGGGAACGGGGCGCCCGGTACGCGCTCCAGACCATGTGCGAGGCGGGCGGACTCGCCAACGCCATGGTGCTGGAACGGGTGTGAGCCTGGCGGGCGTAACGGTTCGTCAGGGTGTGAGCGGGCGTAACGGTGGTCAGAGCCGGCGCAGGCGGTGCCGCTTGCGCCAGGCCACCACCACGCCCGCCAGCGCGGGCAGGGCGATACAGGCCATGGCGATCAGGAAGGCGGGGGACGTCGGGGTGGAGGCGCGGGCGCCGGCGACGGCGTAGGCGGCGGTGTTCGGGATCGAGCCGAGGCCCGTCGCCAGCAGGAACGGCAGCAGGCCCATGCGGGAGAACGAGGCGCAGTAGTTCGCGGCCCAGAACGGCACACCGGGGAAGAGCCGCACCACCAGCATCGAGCGGAAGCCGTGCCGGCTGAGCTGGCCGTCCGCGGCCTTCAGCCAGCGCCCGCGCAGCAGCGGCCGCAGGGCGTCCTGGCCCAGCGCGCGGCCCAGACAGAAGGCGATCCCGGCACCGAGCACCGTGCCGGCCAGCGCCACGCCGGTGCCCAGCTGCGAACCGAACAGCGCCCCCGCCGCGAGGTTCAGCAGCGGCCTCGGCACGAACGCCACCGTGCACACGCCGTACGCCACCGCGAACACCAGCGCCGCCATGGCTCCGCCGAGCTGCGGCGGCCAGCCCTGCGTCAGCAGCCGCTGCGGCTCGAACAGCAGGACCCCGCACGCGCCCGCGGCGAGCAGCGCGACGAGCAGGGAGAGCCTCGACCACGGGGACAGCAGAACTCTCGTGCAGCGAGCGGTGAAACCGGTGGGCGGGACGGGCGAGGCGGTCGTTGCCGAGGGAACGGCGACGGCGAGCTCCGCGGTGCTGGCCCGGGGAGAGGCCGTGGCGGTGCCCCCAGAGCGGGTGGTGGCATCGAGCATCCGGTGACACTAACCGACATATGTGTGTGATCGCCGTATGGTTCGTCTCACCAGCGTCACAGACAGCCGTCCGCATCCCCGCGCGGGACCGACCGAGCGGCGCCGAAAACCATTCGACGTGCGGTGAAGCGTCGGCAAAGATCTGACACATGTTCCGGCACGCCTTCACCCTCGCGGCATCCGTGGTCACGGATGCCCCGAAGGCTGCCGTCGTGGTTGTCACGGCCGTTGCGGACGGCGCCCGAAGCTGACCCTCTCCGGTTCGTCCGGCGGACCCCGCAAGGGGAGGGTCGGGCAGGTCCTCGGGGTCCCAGGTTCTTTCTTCGCTGATCCGACGCTGTGAGGTACAGCCATGTCCAAGACGGCCTACATCCGTACGAAACCGCATCTCAACATCGGCACGATGGGTCATGTCGACCACGGCAAGACCACGCTCACGGCCGCCATCACCAAGGTTCTCGCCGAGCGCGGCACCGGCACGTTCGTGCCGTTCGACCGGATCGACCGGGCGCCCGAGGAGGCGGCGCGCGGCATCACCATCAACATCGCGCACGTCGAGTACGAGACCGACACCCGGCACTACGCGCACGTCGACATGCCGGGCCACGCCGACTACGTCAAGAACATGGTCACCGGCGCCGCGCAGCTCGACGGGGCGATCCTCGTCGTCTCCGCGCTCGACGGGATCATGCCGCAGACCGCCGAACACGTGCTGCTCGCCCGGCAGGTGGGCGTCGACCACATCGTGGTCGCCCTCAACAAGGCCGACGCGGGGGACGAGGAGCTGACCGACCTGGTCGAGCTGGAGGTCCGCGACCTGCTCACGGCGCACGGCTACGGCGGTGACTCCGTACCCGTGGTACGCGTCTCGGGTCTGAAGGCGCTGCAGGGGGACCCGCGGTGGACGGCCTCGATCGAGGCGCTGCTCGACGCGGTGGACACGTATGTGCCGATTCCGGAGCGGTATCTGGACGCGCCGTTCCTGCTGTCCGTGGAGAACGTGCTGACCATCACCGGCCGGGGGACCGTGGTGACCGGTGCGGTGGAGCGGGGCACGGTGCGGGTCGGGGACAAGGTCGAGGTGCTCGGGGCTGCCGTCGAGACGGTGGTCACCGGGCTGGAGACCTTCGGCAAGCCGATGGAGGAGGCGCAGGCCGGGGACAACGTGGCGCTGCTGCTGCGGGGGGTCCCCCGGGACGCCGTCCGGCGGGGGCACGTGGTGGCCGCGCCGGGGAGTGTGGTGCCGAGTCGTCGCTTCACGGCGCGGGTGTATGTGCTGTCCGCGCGTGAGGGGGGCCGTACGACGGCTGTCTCCAGTGGGTACCGGCCGCAGTTCTACATCCGTACGGCGGATGTGGTGGGGGACGTCGACCTCGGTGAGGTCGCTGTGGCGCGGCCCGGGGACACGGTGGTCATGACCGTGGAGCTGGGGCGGGAGGTGCCGTTGGAGCCGGGGCTCGGGTTCGCCGTGCGTGAGGGTGGGCGGACGGTGGGGGCCGGGACTGTGACTGTCGTCGGGTGATCGCCTCTTGCTGTGCGCGGGGGACTGCTGGCCGGAAGTGGCTGGTCGCGCAGTTCCCCGCGCCCCTGATGGGGCGCCGCACCACAGGCACAATGAGATGGTGAACGAGCCCATCCCCGTGACCCGCGACGTCGATCACGGCACCGCCAAGCTCATGCCCGACGTCGACCGGGAACGGGCCTGGCTGCTGACCGTCGACGGGGCGCCGCAGTCGTATGTCGATCTGGACGAGCCCACGCATCTGGAGTTCGAGTACGCGCGGCGGCTCGGGTACGTGCTGGATGTCGTGGCGGAGCCGGGGCGGGGGCTGGACGTGGTGCATCTCGGGGGAGGGGCGCTCACGCTGCCCCGGTACGTGGCCGCGACCCGGCCCCGTTCCCGGCAGGACGTCGTCGAGTTCGACCGGGGGCTGCTGGAGCTGGTGGCCGAGCATCTGCCGTTGCCGGAGGGGGTCCGGGTCGCGCTGCACGTGGCGGACGCGCGGGAGTGGCTGGGGAACGCCGCCGCGGATTCGGCCGATGTGATCGTCGCCGATGTGTTCGGCGGTTCGCGGGTTCCGGCGCACCTCACCTCCGTCGCCTTTGTACGGGAGGCCGCGCGGGTCCTGCGGGGGAGTGGGGTCTACCTCGCCAATCTCCCCGATGCGGCGCCGTTCCACTTCCTGCGGTCCCAACTCGCCACTCTCGCCACCGTCTTCGAGGAACTCGTGCTGATCGCCGAGCCGGGGGTGCTGCGGGGGCGGCGGTTCGGGAACGCGGTGCTCGTGGCCGGGCGCGAGCCGGTCGACGTCGCCGCCCTGGCCCGGCTCACGGCCGCCGACGCCTTCCCGGCCCGGGTCGAACACGGTGACGCTCTGCGGGAGTTCATCGGTGGGGCGCGTGCGGTGCGGGATGAGGACGCCGTGCCGTCACCCGAGCCCCCCGACGGCGCCTTCGGTATCGGCTGACCTGCTGACCCCGAGACGGCCCGCCCCTGCCGGGGCGGGCCCGTTCGGTGTCCGCGTCAGCTTGCGGTGGGCTCTCCGTGCAGCCGGACCGTGCTGAGGATCTTCAGGATGGTCTCCTTGGGCACCTCGCCCTTGACGCCCTTGGCCCCGTAGAAACTCCACGCGACGAAGTCGCCCGCCGAGTTCTTGAAGCCGAACGTGACCGCCTTGCCGTCGCTCGCGCACTTGCCCTTGTCGGGCGTGTTCTCCGACCACGCCCAGGCGACGCTGCCCTTCACGCCGGCGGCGGTGGTGTAGGGCTTGGCCTTCGCCTCGGTCTTGACGCTCTTCTTGTCCGGCTGGGTGTAGCCGCCGTACACCCACCAGGCCACCTGGTTGAGCGCGACCTCATCGGTGTTCTTGGCGCCGTCCGCGCCCTTGGTGCCCGCCCCGGCCAGGGACTCGCTCTCGGTCCTGCCGTCCTTGTTGTCGTCGCTCGTGCACCACTCGGACTTGTAGAAGGCCGGCGCCGACATGATGATGAGCGGCTTGGCGTCGTCGGACTTCTCGTCCTCGAAGCCGACGGACGTGGTCGGGGAGGCGACCTCCCAGTCCGCCGGGACGTCGAAGGCCGTGCCCCACTTGGGGTTGACGACGACCTTCCAGCCCTTGACCGTGGGCTTCTCCTCATCGGTGCCGCGGGGGTTGTCACCCGTGGCGGGCGTGCTCGTGTCCGTGGACGGGCTCGCCGGCGCGGTGGTCTTCTTGCCTGCGCCCTTGCCGCCGTCCGCGGTGTCGTCCTTGTCGCCGCCCAGTACCAGGAAGCCGGTGACACCGGCCGCCACGACGACCGCCGCGGCGGCGATGATCGCGACCAGCTTCGTCCGGTTGCCGCCGCCACCGCCCTGCGGGGGTTGCGGTGCGCCGGCCGGCCCGGGGGCACCCCACTGCGGCTGCTGCCCGTAGGGGCCGGGCTGCTGCTGATAGCCCTGCTGCTGGTACGGATTCTGCTGCTGGTAACCCGGCTGCTGGTACGGGTTGTTCGCTTGCGGGTTCTGCTCGCCCCCGGGCGGCTGCTGTCCTGGCCACATGGGCAGCCACCCTAGCCGCGCTCCGGACACGATTCGGTCACTGCCCGTGGACGGAGACGTAGCAACCCGGGAACGGCGGGCGCGCACGGCCGGGTGGGGACCGGTGCGGCGGTCGTCACACGGGCCTGGCCAGCCGTCTCTACTCGTGAGTAACATGCGGCCATGAGCGCAGACCAGATGTCCATCGGCGAGATGCTCGCCGCCACGGTGCCCATGGCCCGGACCCTGAACCTCGAGTTCCTCGAGACGACGCCGGAGCGGGCGGTGGTGTCCCTGCCCGACCAGGGCGAGTACCACAACCACGTGGGCGGGCCGCACGCCGGGGCGATGTTCACGCTCGGCGAGTCCGCGAGCGGGGCCATCGTGCTGGCCGCGTTCGGGGACCAGCTCTCGCGCGCCGTGCCGCTGGCCGTCAGCGCCGAGATCTCCTACAAGAAGCTGGCGATGGGCGCGGTCACCGCGACCGCGACGCTGGGCCGTCCGGCCGCCGAGGTCGTCGCGGAACTGGACGCGGGCGAGCGCCCGGAGTTCCCCGTGGCCATCGCCATCCAGCGGGCCGACGGCGCGGTGACCGGCGAGATGACGGTGATCTGGACGCTGCGTCCCAACGGCTGATCCGGCTGTCGCTTGTGCGGAGCCCCGGTGCCGAGCGCCGGGGCTTTCGCATGTCCGGACCAGCCGCCTTTGAATGCCCACGAGTTGAGACCCTGCGGCGACGGCATTGTCGAAAACCGGTGCGGATACCGCCGGTAACACATCTGAATTCCCCACGCTTTGAACCTGGGGCATCCGAACTCCTTGTTACCTGTCAGTCGCATGTGCGAAAGTGAGCCGCCTCACAGTCACGTCCTGGCTGACGCGGCACAGGTATGCACCAATCACGCACCTGCTTTCCGACGGACGCGCAATTCGTATGCCGTCCTGCGGCTGGAAGGAAATGGTTCCGTGCAATCCCCCTACCCCCCACGCCCGCCGTACCCGCCGCGCCCCGGAGCGGGGCCCGCGGATTCCGATCGCAATCTCCTCGCCCGGGTCGGTGATCCCGCCGAAGGCCCGCGCGCCGCCGCGCTGTTGCTGGCACGGCACTGGCGGGCGGTGCACGAGTACGCCGTGATCTGCCTGGCCTCCTCCGAGGACTCCGCGTCGATGGCGGCCGCCGCCGCGTTCCGCCGCGAACTCGCCCTGCCGGGCGGCGGAGCCCTGCGCCCGCGGTTGCTCGCGGCCGTACGGGACACGGTCCGGGACTGGGCCGCCGACGACGGCATGTCCGTCGTACTGCCGGAACTCCGCAAACCCGTCGGCGCCCGGGGCTTGCGTGCCGCGCGGTCCGGGACAGCCGAAAGGCGGCGGCTCGCCGAGCGCGCATTCCGCGCCCTTCCGGGGGCTTCCCAATGCCTGCTCTGGCATACGGAGGTAGAGGCCGAGCCCATAACCGTACCGGCCGGTCTGCTGGGAGTGGACGCCCGTACCGCGTCGGCCGCGCTGGAGCAGGCGCGTGAGCAATTCCGCGCGGGTTGCGTCCGGGCGCACCGCGAACTCGCGCCGACGCGGGAATGCCGCTTCTACAACCGTCTGCTCGACGTCCCGATGCGCCGCGGCGGGTCCCTGCTGCCGGACGTGCAACGGCATCTGATGGCCTGCCGCTACTGCCGGCACGCCGCCGAACAACTCAGTCATTTCGAGGGCGGACTGCAGGACCTGCTCGTCGAGACCGTGCTCGGCTGGGGCGCCCACCGCTACCTCGCGTCACGGCCGGGCCGGGACGGGGGCCGGGGCGCACTGCCCACGGGCCCGGCCGGGGGCCGTCACCGGCTCCGGGCGCACGCCCTGCCGGCGGGCGGCCGGCTCGGGACGTCGAGAAGACACGCGAAGGCGCTGGCCGCCGCGGTCGGGGTGACCTCCCTCGTGCTGCTCGCGACGCTGCTCGCCGCCAGGGGCTGGACGGAGGAGGGCGGCACCGTCGCTCCCCAGGCCACCTGGGGAGCGGTCAGCGGTCACTCCGTCGACCCGGATTCCGCGGGAACCTCCTCGGCCGGCCGGCCGTCGGCCGCGTCCGCCGGCCGCCCCGCCGAGGTGGGCCGCGGGCGGCTGCGCAACCTCGACGCCGGCCTGTGCCTCGGCGTCCGGGGCGGCCGGCCCCGGGCCGACGCCCGCGCCGTGCTGACCTCCTGCTCCGCCGCCGGGCCCCTGACGTGGTCGTACCGGGACGACGGCCTGCTGCGCAGCGCCGCCGACCCCGGGCTCTGCCTCGGCTCCGACACCGCCGAGGGCTCGGTCGTCCTGGCCGACTGCCTCGTGCACGCCGGAGTCGTGCGCTACGACCTGACCGTGCGTGGCGAACTCCTGCCGCGCGGCGGCAAGGGCCTGGCCCTCGGCCACGGCACGGGCCGGAACGTGGAAGTCGCCGGGCGCGACGGATCCGAGGCACAACGCTGGGCGCTGGAACCGGAGGACCCGGAGGGCTCAGGGGAAGTGGAGGACCCGGGCGGCAGAGGGGACACAGGCAGGCCGCAGGGCCAGGACGTGCCTCGGGAGAGCCCCCGGCAGGAGAGCCGCCGGGACAAGGAACCGTACGAGGGCGCCCCGCCCGGGGAGCCGCCCGAGCCCGCGCGGAGCACGGCCGGGGACCAGCCGCAGGAGCGGTACGAGACGCGGTTCGCCCGGGCGGACCGCTGCGGCGCGGCCGAACCGGAACGGGCCCCCGGCGACCCGGGCACGCCCGGCACCGACGCACTGGGCTCGGCGACAGCCCCCGTGGCGACGGCCGTGACGGCGACGCTCCACTCCACCGCGCTCCCTTAGGCCCACCTCCGGGAGTCCGGATGCCCGGAGGTGGTGACACCTGGCCGGGAGGCGCCTGGCATCGAACCGGCACAGACTGGTACTCCTCCTGAGGCCGTCGCAGAACCCAGGGAGAGTCACCCATGCCCGAGGCCCCGCGCCAGGACAGCAGCACACACCCGACCGACGAGGAACTGCGCACGCTGGACGCCCACTGGCGGGCCGCCAACTACCTGGCGGCCGGTCAGATCTACCTGCTGGCGAACCCCCTGCTGACCGAGCCGCTGCGGCCGGAGCACATCAAACCGCGCCTTCTGGGCCACTGGGGCACCTCGCCCGGGCTCAACCTCGTCCACACGCACCTCAACCGGGTGATCAGGAACCGCGGGCTCGACGCGCTGTGCGTCTGGGGCCCGGGCCACGGCGGCCCGTCGGTGCTGGCCAACTCCTGGCTGGAGGGCAGCTACAGCGAGAAGTACCCGGATGTGTCCCGGGACGGGCAGGGCATGGAGCTGCTGATGCGGCAGTTCTCGTTCCCCGGAGGCGTGCCCAGCCACGTCGCCCCGGAGGTGCCCGGCTCGATCCACGAGGGCGGCGAACTCG
This sequence comes from Streptomyces sp. NPDC007991, assembly GCF_042958445.1. Taxonomy (NCBI): domain Bacteria; kingdom Bacillati; phylum Actinomycetota; class Actinomycetes; order Kitasatosporales; family Streptomycetaceae; genus Streptomyces; species Streptomyces sp. NPDC007991. Next base: position 516,600 of record NZ_JBIBJD010000006.1, on the reverse strand, counting down.
GCTACTCCCTCGCCCACGCCTACGGCGCCGCCCTCGACCACCCCGGCCTGCTGGTCGCCTGCGTGATCGGCGACGGCGAGGCGGAGACCGGGCCGCTGGCCGGATCCTGGCACGCCAACAAGTTCCTCGACCCCGTCCACGACGGCGCCGTCCTGCCGATCCTGCACCTCAACGGCTACAAGATCGCCAACCCGACCGTCCTGGCGCGCCTCCCGGAGTCCGAGCTCGACGCGCTGCTGCGCGGCTACGGCCACGACCCGATCCACGTCAGCGGCGACGACCCGATGGCCGTCCACCGCGCGATGGCCCGGGCGATGGACACCGCGCTCGACCGCATCGCCGAGGCCCAGCGCGCCGCCCGCGAGGAGGGCGCGACCGAGCGCCCGCGCTGGCCGGTGATCGTGCTGCGCACTCCGAAGGGCTGGACCGGCCCGGCCGAGGTCGACGGCGAGCCGGTCGAGGGCACCTGGCGCTCCCACCAGGTGCCGCTGGCCGGCGTCCGTGACAACCCCGACCACCTGCGCCAGCTGGAGGCCTGGCTGCGCTCCTACCGGCCCGAGGAGCTGTTCGACGCCGAGGGCCGGCCGGTCGCGGACGTCCTCGCCTGCGTCCCCGAGGGCGGCAGGCGGCTCGGCGCCACCCCGTACGCCAACGGCGGACTGCTCGTCCGCGACCTGCCGGTGCCGTCCCTGGACGACTTCGCCGTGCCCGTCGACAAGCCGGGCACGACCCTGCACGAGCCCACGCGTGTCCTCGGCGACCTCCTGGCCCAGGTGATGCGGGACACCGCCGACCGCCGGGACTTCCGCCTGGTCGGCCCGGACGAGACCGCCTCCAACCGGCTCCAGGCGGTCTATGCCGCCAGCGGCAAGGCCTGGCAGGCCGCCACCCTCGACGTCGACGAGCACCTCGACCGGCACGGCCGGGTGATGGAGGTCCTCTCCGAACACCTCTGCCAGGGCTGGCTGGAGGGCTACCTCCTCACCGGCCGGCACGGGCTGTTCTCCTGCTACGAGGCGTTCGTGCACATCGTCGACTCGATGGTCAACCAGCACATCAAATGGCTGCGCACCTCCCGGCGCCTGCCCTGGCGGGCCCCCATCGCCTCCCTGAACTATCTGCTGACCTCCCACGTGTGGCGGCAGGACCACAACGGCTTCTCCCACCAGGACCCCGGCTTCGTCGACCACGTCCTCAACAAGAGCCCCGAGGTCGTCCGGATCTACCTCCCGCCGGACGCCAACACCCTGCTGTCCGTCGCGGACCACGTGCTGCGCAGCCGCGACTACGTCAACGTCGTCGTGGCCGGCAAGCAGCCCTGCTTCGACTGGCTGTCGATCGACGAGGCCCGGGTGCACTGCGCCCGCGGCGCCGGCATCTGGGAGTGGGCCGGCACCGAGGACGGCTCCCGCGAACCCGACGTGGTGCTGGCCTGCGCCGGAGACGTCCCCACCCAGGAGACCCTGGCCGCCGCGCACCTGCTGCGCCGGCACCTGCCCCACCTGTCGGTCCGCGTCGTGAACGTCGTCGACCTCGCCCGGCTGCTGCCCCGGGAGGAACACCCGCACGGCATGAACGACTTCGAGTACGACGGCCTCTTCACCGCCGACAAGCCGGTGATCTTCGCCTACCACGGCTACCCGTGGCTGATCCACCGCCTGGCCTACCGCCGCGCCGGCCACCAGCACCTGCACGTGCGCGGCTACAAGGAGGCCGGCACCACCACCACGCCCTTCGACATGGTCGTCCGCAACGACCTCGACCGCTACCGCCTCGTCATGGACGTCATCGACCGCGTGCCCGGTCTCGCGGTGCGCGCCACGGCCGTACGCCAGCGCATGGCCGACGCCCGCACCCGGCACCACGCCTGGATCCGCGAGCACGGCACCGACCTGCCCGAGGTCGCCGAGTGGAACTGGAACGCCTGAGCCGCGGACGACGTCTTGTCACCCGGTAGGCTTCCCGTGCACGCAGGGAAGCTCAGCGAAAGGATCCGGCGTTGCACGTCCAGGAATGGCTCGAAACCGTACCCGCGGTCGCCGTCTACGCACTGGTGGGACTGGTCATCGGCCTGGAGAGCCTGGGCATTCCGCTGCCGGGCGAGATCATCCTGGTCTCCTCCGCGCTGCTGGCCTCCCAACAGGGCCACATCGACCCCGTCGTCCTGGGCGCCAGCGCCACGGCCGGCGCGATCGTCGGCGACTCCATCGGCTACGCCATCGGCCGCAAGGGCGGCCGCCCGCTGCTGGCCTGGCTGGGCAAGAAGTTCCCCAAGCACTTCAGCGAGGGCCATATCGCCACGGCCGAGCGGTCCTTCGAGAAGTGGGGCATGTGGGCGGTGTTCTTCGGCCGCTTCGTCGCCCTCCTCCGCATCTTCGCGGGCCCCCTCGCCGGTGTGCTCCGCATGCCGTACTGGAAGTTCCTCATCGCCAACGTCCTCGGCGGCATCGTCTGGGCGGGCGGCACGACGGCGGTCATCTACTACGTCGGCATCGTCGCCGAGTCCTGGCTGAAGCGCTTCTCCTGGCTGGGGCTGGTGGCAGCGGTCCTGGTCGGCCTCACGTCGATGCTGGTGCTGAAGCGCAGGGCGAAGAGGGCAGCACCTCTGGTCGCCGGGGAGTGATGCTCGGGGGCGCGGGGGACTGCGCGACCAGCCTCAACGCACCCGCGCCCGCCACACCACCTACGCATGCACCTCACGATGCGCCTTCGCCAACTCGGCGTACATCGTGCCGTTGAGGGTGACCCCCTGCCGCTCCTCCTCCGACAGCTCCCGCCGGACCTTCGCAGGCACTCCCGCCACCAGCGACCCGGGCGGCACGACCATCCCCTGCGGCACCAGCGCCTGCGCGGCCACCAGCGACCCGGCCCCGATCACCGCCCCGTTCAGCACCGTCGCCCCCATTCCGATCAGACAGTCGTCCTCGACGGTCGCCCCGTGCACCACGGCGTTGTGACCGATGCTGACCCGCTCACCCACCGTCACGGGAAACCCCGGGTCGGCGTGGAGCGTGCAGTTGTCCTGGACGTTGCTGCTCGCCCCGACGGTGATGCGCTCGACGTCACCTCGCAGCACCGCCCCGTACCAGACACTCGCCCCCGCACCCAGCGTCACGCCCCCGATCACCGAAGCCGTCGGCGCCACGAACGCCTCCGGATGGAGCTGCGGCTCCCTGCCGCCGATCCCCGTGATCATCGCCCGCTGTCCCATGCCCGCCTCCAGAAACGTCGTAGACAACGCGCAAACCGTACGACACCCGGTGGGGTGAAGATCACAGGCCTCCGACGCCGCAGGGTGAGCTACCGCTGAGTACCGTGACGTTGTGCCGAAGCGCAAGAACACGTTCTCATCCTGGCGGCGCGGCCTCGCGCAGCGCGCCGTCCACGCGGGCTGGGCCTGGGTGCAGCGCACGGGCTCCGTCACCGCCGAACACCCCGGGCGCTACCGGTTCGGCGCGATGGGAACAGGTACCAGACTCGCCTTCCCGCTCGGCACGGTCTTCGGCGAACCCTGGATCCACATGGGCGCTCACTGCATCATCGGCGAGCAGGTCACCCTCACCGCGGGCCTGATGCCCGACCTCGACCTCGGCCCGGACCCGATCCTGCGCATCGGCGACGGTGTCGTCCTGGGCCGCGGCAGCCACGTCATCGCGGACACGACGGTCACCATCGGCAGCGACTGCTACTTCGGCCCGTACGTCTACGTCACGTCCACGAACCACTCCTACGACGATCCGCACCAGCCGATCGGCAAGCAGTGGCCGCGGATGGAGCCGGTGGAGATCGGGCCCGGCTGCTGGATCGGCACCGGCGCGGTCATCCTGCCGGGTGCCCGGATCGGGCGGAACGTGGTCGTGGCCGCGGGCGCGGTCGTCCGGGGCGCGGTGCCCGACCACGCCGTGGTGGCGGGCGCGCCGGCCCGCGTCGTACGGCGCTGGACACCGGCCGACGGCTGGCAGCCGCCGCTGCGCACCCCGCCGCCGGTGCCGATACCGGAGGGGGTCACGCCCGAGCAGTTGCGCGCCCTGTCGGGCCTGGACGAGGACACGGCGGCCCGGCTCGCCGGGCTGGACGAGGAGGCGTCGGCGGGACTCGCCGAGCTGGAGCCGGAATCCTGAACCGCCCCAGCCCTGAACCGTCGCGGCCGACTCAGCCCGAGGCCAGCAGAACCGTCCCCACCAGGGCCAGCCCCGAGCCCGCGGCCTGTACCGCCCGCAGCCGTTCGTGGAGCACAGCGCGCGCGGCCACGGCGGTCACCACCGGGTAGAGCGAGGCGAGCACGGCGGCGACGGTGACCGGGCCGTGCTGCGCGGCGATCGCGTACGTGCCGTTCGCCGCGACGTCCGCGAGACCGACGAAGGCGAGGGCCGGCAGGGAACCCCATGGGAAGCCGTCCGCCGGAAGGGCGGACGCCCCGCGCCGCACCGACACATACAGCGCCGGCCCGCCGGCGGCGACATTCGTCACCCGCTGCACGAACAGGGCGAGGAACAGCCCCGTGAGCGTGGTCGACGCCTCGGCGATCAGGGCCATCACCGCCCCGAAGCCGAAGGCCGCGAGCAGGGTCAGGGCGATGGCCTGCCGCTGGACGGGCGCGCCGCGCAACTGCGGGCCGCCGGCCAGACAGACACCGGCGACGGCGACCAGGATGCCGAAGAACTGGAGCATGCCGGGACGCTCGCCCAGCACCAGGCCCACGCCGACCGGCACGGCCACCCCGATCGAGCCCAGCGGCGAGACCACACCCATCGGGCCCAGCGCGAGCGCCTTGTAGAAGGCGAGCATCGCCACCGGCCCGGCCAGACCGGCGGCCACGGCGAACCACAGCTGCGGCCCGGCCTCACTCCAGCCGCCCGTCGCCACGACGACCGCGCCCAGCACGACCACCGCGATCGACTGCGAGACCACGACCACCGTCAGCGCGGGCGTGCGCCGCGTCAGCAGTCCGCCGCCGAAGTCGGCCACTCCCCACAGGACGCTGGTGGCCAGGGCGAAGAGCGCTGTCATGGGACGGATGCCTCGCAGTACAGTTCGGTGAACGATCGGGTCAACCACACCGTAGTGCAACACACTGCACTACGTCATACAGAATATTGGACGGAATGTGTCGGACCTCGACCTGCTGACCCAGTCGCTGGCGCGCAGCGTCAAGCACTGGCGCGCGGTACGCGGCTTCACGCTGGACGTGCTGGCCGCCCGGGCGGGCGTCAGCCGCGGCATGCTCATCCAGATCGAGCAGGCCCGCACCAACCCCAGCCTCGGTACCGTCGTCAAGATCGGCGACGCGCTCGGCGTCAGCATCACCACCCTCCTCGACTACGAGCAGGGCCCCAAGGTCCGCGTCGTCCCCGCCGAACAGGCGGTACGGCTGTGGCGCACCGAGGCCGGCAGCTACAACCGGCTGCTCGCGGGCACCGAGGCGCCCGGCCCGCTGGAGATGTGGGACTGGCGGCTCATGCCCGGCGAGAGCAGCGCGTCCGACCCGCACCCCGCCGGCACCATGGAGCTGCTCCACGTCACGGCCGGGGAGCTGACGCTCACCGTCGACGGCGTGGAGCACCGCGTCCCCGCCGGCGCGAGCGTGTCCTTCGAGGCCAACCTCCCGCACACGTACGGCAACACCGGCGAGGTGCCGATGGAGATGGTGATGGCCGTCTCGGTGCCGCCCGTGACCTGAGACGGTCCCGAGGGCGGCCCGGTGTTGTTAACGTGCGGCCATGCGCGCACCCATCGGACACTTCGACGACGCCCGTCCGGCCCCCGCCTGCCTCGACGAGCTCACCGGCCCGGTCGCCGACGCCGTACGCCACTGGCACGGCAGCGTCCCGGCCGGCCAGATCCTCTACGTCGACACCGAGCCGCAGTGGGCCGACACCGCGACTTTCGTGGAGCACTACGGCCGTGACCTGCTGGAGCGGTCCGCGAACTGCGTGGTGGTCGCGGGCAAGCGAGGCGGCGAGACCACCCTCGCCGCGAGCGTCGTGCCGTCCACCACCCGGGTCGACGTCAACGGCGTCGTACGCCGCCAACTCGGCGCCCGCAAGGCCTCGTTCGCCGCCATGGACACGGCGACCGGGGAGACCGGCATGGAGTACGGCGGCATCACCCCGCTCGGACTGCCGGGCGGCTGGCCCGTGCTGGTGGACGCGGCCGTCGTCGATCTGCCGTACGTACTGGTCGGCAGCGGCCGGCGGCGCGGCAAGCTGCTGGTGCCGGGCAAGGCCTTCGCGGAACTGCCGGGCGCCGTGGTGCTGGAGGGGCTCGGCGTCGCCTGAGGGCAGGTCCTGTGCCGCCGCGTGGTGGGTCAGCGGCCGGTGCGCGTCATGGATCAGTACCGCGCGGCCGTCCCGAGGTACTGCTCGGCGAACGCCGCGGCGGCCGCCGGCGAGGAGAACAGGCGGCGCAGGCGGGCCAGCGTGGTGCCCGCGCGGAACGGGTCACCGGCCGCCGTGCCGTGGTAGACCTCGGACAGCCACTGCGAGAACTCCTGGTAGTCCCACACCCGCCGCAGGCACGCCTGGGCGTAGCCGCCGAGGCCGCTGTCGTCCCCGCCGGTCAGCTGGGCCACCAGGGCGTCGCCGAGCAGGAAGGCGTCGTGCAGGGCGAGGTTCATGCCCTTGGCGGCGATGGGGGCGACCAGGTGGGCCGCGTCACCGGCGAGGAAGAGCCGGCCGCAGACCATCGGCTCGACCACGTAGTCGTGCATGTCCAGCACGCGCTTCTCGATCAGCCGCCCCTCGGTCAGCGGCGGCACACCGGACGCCCCGAGCCGCTCCTGGAGTTCCGCCCAGACACGCTCGTGCGGCCAGTTCTGCGGGTCGTCGCCCGGCGGGCACTGGAGGTAGTAGCGGGTCACCTCCGGGCTGCGGGGCATCTGCCCGGCGAACCCCTTGGCGTGGCAGCCGAACAACACGCAGTCGGCGGACGGCGGCGCCTCGGCGAGCAGGGCCAGCCAGCCGATGCCGTAGTCGTGCCGCGCGACGCGCACCCGCTCCGGCGGCAGGGCGGCCCGGGTCACCCCGCGCGCCCCGTCGCAGCCGGCCACGAAGTCGCAGTGCACCACGCGGTGTTCACCCGTCTCCGGGCAGGTGTACGACACCGAGGGCCGGTCGGAGTCGATGTCGTGCACCCGCACGTCCCGGACCCCGAAGCGGATCCGCCCGCCGCGCACGTCGGCGTACTCGCGCACCAGGTCCGTCACCAGCAACGGCTGCGGGTAGACGTAGTGGTGACTGCCGGTCAGCTCCGCGTAGGGAAACCGGTACCGCGCGCCGTCGAAGCGGAACTCGCACGCGGAGTGCAACTCGGCGCGGTCCATCAGGTTCCGGGCGAGGCCCCGCTTCTCCAGGCCCCGTACGGCCCACTCCTCGATGACTCCGGCCCGGGGCCGCTGTTCTATGAACTCCCGGGTCCCGGTCTCCAGCACCAGGCAGTCCACGGCCGCGGCCCGCAGGATGTTGCCGACGGTCAGCCCGGCGGGACCGGCGCCCACGACAACGACTGGGAAGCGTTGCGGGGCGCCGGAGTCGGGAGGCGCGGAGGCTTGGGTCATGCGCTCATTATGGAGGCCGTGCCCGCGCGGGCACGGTGTCAGTGGACGGCCACCTCCCCGATGCTCCGCTCGATCTCCTCCGGCCGGGACGCCGACGCCCGGGCCCAGTAGTAGATCGCCAGGGAGAACACCGTGATGACCACGATGTCCCACCACAGCCCGATGTGTCCCTGGCCGCCGAAGCCGCCCTGCCAGGAGATGACGCCCATGCCCAGCAGATAGACGGGCAGCCACTGGGCGGCCCTCCAGTCGAGCCGGGGCGCGTCGGGCAGTTGCTTGCGGGTGGCGTACCAGGCGTATCCGCCGAGCAGGACGTAGCCGAGGACGATGGCCACCCCGAGCCGCCACAGGGTGTCCCAGGTCGACCAGTAGATGATGAGGTTGGCCACGACGAACGACAGCGGGGAGACGACGTTCCCGGCGGGCAGCCGGTAGGGCCGTGCGCGGTGCGGCAGCCGGCCGGCGAAGACGCCGTACGCCAGCGGGGCGCCCGCGTACATCAGCACGCTCGCCGAGGTGATGAAGCCGACCAGCTGCTGCCAGCTCGGAAACGGCAGGAAGCAGACCACGCCGGTCACGAAGGAGACGATCAGCCCGAACCACGGCACCCCGCGGGCGTCGGTGCGGGTGAAGATCTTCGGCGCGTAGCCGTTGCGGGCCAGGCCGTAGGAGACGCGGGAGGTGGCGGTGGTGTAGATCAGGCCGGTGCCGCCGGGGGAGACGACCGCGTCCAGGTACAGCACCACGCTCAGCCAGCCGAGCCCCAGCAGGGTGGCCAGCCCCGCCCAGGGGCCGCTGATACCGGGGTAGTCGAGCTTGGTCCAGCCGTGCGCGAAGGAGGCCAGTGGCAGGGCCGCGATGAAGACGACCTGGAGCAGGACGTAGATCCCGGCTCCGATGGCGACCGAGCCGAGCGTCGCGCGGGGCAGGTCACGGGCCGGGTCGCGGCTCTCGCCCGCCAGCTGGATCGCCTGCTCGAAGCCCAGCAGGGCGAAGATGATGCCGCTGGAACTGACGGCGCTCAGCACGCCGTGGGCACCGAACGGGGCGAAGCCGTGCTCGGTGAAGTTGCCCGGGTGGAAGTTCCCGGCCGCGATGATGAAGATCGCGGCCAGCGGCACGGCCACCTTCCACCAGGTGGCGGCGCTGTTGGTGTGCGCCAGGAGCCGCACCCCGAGGAAGTTGATCACGACGAACACGGCCATGAGGAGTACGGCGACGACGAACCCGCTGGTCGTCAGCGTCCCGTCCTTGGCGTGCTGGAAGCCCTGCGCCCAGTGCCAGTGCCCGGCATAGCCGATCATGGCCTCGACCTCGATCGGTGCCACGGTCGCCGCCTGGAGCCAGGAGAACCAGCCGAAGGACATGCCGGCCAGTCCGCCGAACGCGTAGTGCGGATAGCGCGCCGTGCCGCCCGCGACCGGGAACATACCGCCGAGTTCCGCGTGCACCAGGGCCAGCAGCACGATCGCGACCGCGCCGATCAGCCACGACAAAATCGCTGCGGGCCCGGCCGCCACGACCGCCTTCTCGGCTCCGTACAGCCACCCGGAGCCGATGATGGAACCGACCGACGCCCACATGAGCCCGATCAGTCCGACGTCCCGGCGCAGTCCGCCCGGACCCCCCTTTACCCCCGCTGCTGCCTGGTCGACGCTCACCATGAATCAAGGGGCCTCTCGTAGAAGAACTCGGCGAGTCCTGCGAGCAAGAGGCCTCAGATTAGGAATCCGTCATCCGGCGGCAGAAGACGAGTTGTGCGGCCTTGACCGGGCGCGGGCATTTCCTGGAAAGCGCTTCAGGAATTCTGTACGCGGCGATGAGGAAGCCGTGGGATCTCGATCGCCGGGCAGCGGTCCATCACCATCTCCAGGCCCGCGGCGCGGGTCCGGTCCCAGGCCGCCTCGTCGATGACGCCGAGCTGGAACCACACGGCCCGCGCGCCCTTGGCGACCGCCTCGTCCGCGACGGCTCCGGCGAGATCGCTGTTCACGAACACGTCCACGACGTCCACGTCGAAGGGGATGTCCGCCAGGCTCGCGTACCCCTGCTCGCCGTGCACCGGCTCCGCCTTGGGATGCACGGGCACGACGCGCTTGCCGAAGCGCTGGAGCACGGCGGCCACCCCGTACGCCGCGCGCTGCCGGTTCGACGACAGGCCCACCACGGCCCAGGTGTCGCCGAGCTCGGTGAGGATCCTGCGGACCGTTGCCTCGTCGCCGTACACCGGCGGCCTCCTCGTACGTCGCGGAAGAACTGCTGGGGGCTCCCCTGGGTGCAACCGTGCGGGGCGGGCGGTGATTCCCCCGCGCGCGCCGTGATAGCTTGCCGAGGCCAGTCGAACCCATGTACGTGGGTCAGGGAATCCGGTGCGAATCCGGAACTGACGCGCAGCGGTGAGGGGGACGGGCGGGGCCTCGGCCACTGGACGGTACGTGTGACGTCCGGGAAGGCGCTCCGCACCGGACGAACCCGAGTCCGAAGACCTGCTGGCGGCCCCCGCGGCCGTAGGCGGCGGGGAAGCACCGTACGACCGGGCTCCGCGATCGAGCCCTCGACGACTGAGGACTGGTTTGCGTGCCCCTCGCCCGACCCGCCCGTGCCGCCGTCCTGCTCGCGGCCGGCTCCCTGCTCGTGACCGGCTGCGGCGACGCGAAGCCCACCACCACCAAGGCCGCCGTCACGCTCGACAACTGCGGCCACGAGGTGCGCGTCGACGCCCCGCCGAAGCACGCCGTCTCCCTGAACCAGGGCACCACCGAGATCCTGCTCTCCCTCGGCCTCGCCGACCGTCTCGCGGGCACCGCCACCTGGACCGACCCCGTGATGAAGGGGCTGGCGAAGGCCAACGCGAAGGTGCCGCGCATCGCCGACGACAACCCCTCCTTCGAACGGGTCCTGGACACCGGCCCGGACTTCGTCGCGGCGTCCTTCGTCTCCACCCTCGGCAAGGGCGGCGTAGCCACCCGCGAGCAGTTCGAGAAGCTCGGCGTCCCGACGTACGTCTCCCCGTCGGACTGCGCCGGCAAGAACAACTCCGGCGACGGGGACGGCGCGCGCGCCAAGCCGCTGGGCATCGACACCGTCTACGGCGAAGTGCGCGACCTGGCGACCGTGTTCGGGGTGAAGGAACGGGGCGACAGGCTCGTGGCCTCCCTCCAGCGGCGCATGGCGAAGGCCACGCGGGGCATCCACGCCTCCGACGTCACCCTCCTGTACTGGTTCGCCAACTCCGAGTCGCCCTACCTGGCGGGCTGTTGCGGAGCGCCCGGCATCATCACCCGGGCCCTCGGCGCGAAGAACGTCTTCGACGACACGCACGAGGAGTGGCCGCAGGTCAACTGGGAGACGGTCGCCGAACGCGACCCAGACGTCCTCGTCATCGGCGACCTGACCCGTAAGTCGCAGACCGCCGAGTCGGCCGCGAAGAAGATCGCCTTCCTGGAGTCCAACCCGGTCACCAGGAACATGGACGCGGTCCGGCACAAGCGGTACGTGCTGCTCAGCGGGCAGGCCATGAACCCGACCATCCGCACGATCGAGGGCGTGGAACAGGTCGCCGCCCGACTGCGCGCGTTCGGGCTCGTGAAGTGACCGTCCGCGGGCCCGCGCTCGGTGTCGCAGGCGCCTTGCTGCTGGTGGTCTCCCTGGCCCTGGCGATCACCGTCGGCCCGGCCGACATCCGGGTCGCGGACGTCTGGTCGGCCGTCGCGGCCCATCTCGGTCTCGGCAGCTCGGAACTGACGCCGATCCGCGACGGGATCGTCTGGCAGCTGCGGCTGCCGCGCACCCTGCTCGCGGCCGTGTGCGGGGCCGGACTGGCCGTCTGCGGGGCGGTGATGCAGTCGCTGCTGCGCAACCCGCTCGCCGACCCGTTCGTGCTCGGGGTGTCCTCCGGCGCCTCCACCGGCGCGGTCGTGGTGGTCGTCCTGGGCGTGGGCGGCGGTGCCGTGTCGGTGTCCGCGGGCGCGTTCCTCGGCGCCCTGGTGTCCTTCGCGCTGGTGCTGCTGCTCAGCCACACCCTCGGCGGCACCACCGACCGGGTCGTCCTCGCGGGCGTCGCCGCCATGCAGCTCTTCTCCGCGCTCACCTCCTTCGTCGTGATGACCGCCGCCGATGCCGAGACGACCCGGGGCGTGCTGTTCTGGCTCCTCGGCTCGCTCGGCGGCGCGGGCTGGACCGACGTGTGGCTGTGCCTGGCGGTCCTGGCCGTGACGCTGGTGGTGTGCCTGTCGTACGCCCGCACCCTCGACGCCTTCGCCTTCGGGCAGGACGCGGCGGCGGCGCTCGGGGTGTCCGTGGCCCGCACCCGTCTGGTGCTGCTGTGCGTCACGGCCCTGCTCACGGCCGCGCTGGTCAGCTCGGCCGGGGCGATCGGCTTCGTCGGGCTGGTCCTGCCGCACGCCGCGCGGGCCCTGGCCGGTCCCGGGCACGTCCGGCTGCTGCCGGTCACGGCCCTCGCCGGGGCGGTGTTCCTGGTGTGGGTGGACACCCTCGCCCGTACGGTGCTGGATCCCCAGGAGGTGCCGGTGGGAGTCGTGACGTCGCTGATCGGGGTGCCGGCGTTCGTGGTGGTGCTGTACCGGACGCGGAGGGTGCGGTGAGCGGGGCGGCGGGAGCAGCGGCGCCGGGCGCCGGGCTGCGGGCCGACCGGGTCGGTCGCCGTGCCGACGGGCGCCTCATCCTCGACGGCGTCGTCCTCGCGCCCGAGCCCGGCTCCACGGTCGGCGTCCTCGGCCCCAACGGCTCCGGCAAGTCCACGCTGCTGCGGCTGCTGGCCGGGTTGCTCACACCGACCGCCGGAGTCGTCACCCTCGACGGCACGCCGCTGGGCGACCTGCCCCGCCGTACCGTCGCCCGGCGGCTCGCGGTGGTCGAGCAGCAGGCCGACACACAGGTCGAGTTGACGGTGGTGGACGTCGTACGGCTGGGCCGCGTACCGCACCGCCGCGCCTGGACGCCGGGCTCGGTGGACGACGAACGGGCCGTGCGCGAAGCCCTGGACCGCACCGGCCTCGCCGACCGCGCCGACCAGCCCTGGCACACCCTCTCGGGCGGCGAACGCCAGCGGGTGCAGATCGCCCGCGCGCTCGCCCAGGAACCCCGCGAACTCCTCCTGGACGAGCCCACCAACCACCTCGACATCCACCACCAGCTCGATCTGCTCGCCCTGGTCACCGGCCTGCCGGTCACCACCGTCGTCGCCCTGCACGACCTCAACCTCGCGGCGATGTACTGCGACGAGGTCGTCGTCCTGAGCGCGGGGCGGGTCGTGGCGGGCGGCGCCCCGGGCGATGTCCTGACGCGGGAACTCATCGCCGAGGTGTACGGGGTCCGGGCCGCCGTCAGCCGCGACGGCCCCCGGCAGCGGCCGCATGTGCGGTTCCTGGGGACGCTGGGCTGAGCGGCCCCACGGCAGGCGGGGTGGGCGGGCGATTCACGCCATGGTGGTCCGGCCCGATGGGTGCGTCGCCTGGCCCGGGTGGTTTGCGGTGGGGTGTGTCCCGGCCCGACGGGCGTGTCGTCGGCGGGTGGCTTCGGGCACGGTGGTCTCACCGACCCGCGCGCCGTTCGTGGGGCGCGTCCCGCCCCGGTGACGTGGTCCGCCCGGCACGCCATTGGTGGGGTGTTCCCGCCACGGTGGCCGGAAAAAGCCGCACCTGCCTGCGTGTGCCCGCCCACCCGGCCTAGGCTCGCCTCGTGCTGCGCATCATCGACGCCCGGACCGGCGAACCGGTCGAAGCCGCTCCGGCCCGCCGGGGCCTGACCCGAGTCGAAGTGCACGCGCCCGGCTCCGACCTGACGAACCTGCGGGTGCTGCTCGTGGCGGACCTGCTCGTGCGGGCGCTGGAACTCGGCGGCACACCGGTGTGGGCCCTGCTGACCGGCGGGCGCCGCCAGGCCGAGCTGCGCGCGGCCGCCACGGCCCTCGGCATCCGCCCCTTCGAGGACAGCCCCGACGTCAGCGCCGGACTCGGCGAGGCCCAGGTCGTCCATGTCACCGCCGAGGGCGGGGCGATGCCTGACGGGGTGCGGATCGCTGTCGCGCCCGTGGAGACGACGGGGGCGGCCGAGCCGGGCCCGTCGGTCGGTGGGTCTGCGGAGTCGGCCCCGGCCGGTGGCCGGTCGGGTGAGCCGGGGCCGTTGGTCGGTGGGGCGGCGGAGTCGATCCCACCGGGTGGCCGGTCGGCCGACTCGGGCCCGTCGGGCGGCGAGTCGGGTGAGCCGGGTCTGCCGGTCGGTGACTCGGTGGCGCCTGACCCGCCGGGCCGTCGGCCGGAGCGAGCCGGTCCGCTGGGCGGTGTCGATCCCGCTGTTCTGCGGCTCGCCCTGTTCACGCGGCACCACAGCGCCGCCGTCCGGCTGGAGGCGGACGTCCTCGGTGCGGCCGAGGCCACCCTGGCCCGGTGGCGCGGCGCGGTTGCCCGTTGGGCCCGGCGGCCCTCCCGGCCCGTGCCCGACGACGTGCGCGGGCGGCTGCGCGACGCCTGGGACGACGATCTGGACGTGCCCCGGGTGCTGGACGTGCTGCGGGGCGTGGAGAAGGAGCCGGACCTGCCGGACGGCGCCCGGTTCGAGACGTACGCCTACGCCGACCGGCTCCTCGGCCTCGAACTCACCCGCGATCTGGGAGCCCCGTCATGACGGAGCGCGCCGGGGCGGGCCCGCTGCGCCGCCTGGTCGTGCTGCGGCACGCCAAGTCCGCCTGGCCCCTCGACGTCGCCGACCACGAGCGCCCGCTCGCGCCGCGCGGCCGCCGCGACGCCCCCGCCGTCGGGCGGGCCCTGGCAGCGGCCGACTGCCTGCCCGACCTCGCGCTGTGCTCCACCGCCGTACGCGCCCGCCAGACCTGGGAACTGGCCGCCGCCGAGTGGGGCACGCCCCCGCCGGTCCGGTTCGACCGGCGCCTGTACGCCGCGAGCCCCGCCGGTCTGCTGGCCGTCGTGCACGAGGTGTCCGCCGAGGTGGAGACACTGCTGCTGATCGGGCACAACCCGGGCCTGGAGGAACTCGTCCTGGCACTCGCCGGTGACGGCCTCGACGACACACTGGAGCGGGTCCGCACCAAGTTCCCGACCTCGGCCGTCGCTGTCCTGTCCTGGCACGGCACCACCTGGCGAGCCCTCGCCCCGGGCACCGCGCTGCTCACCTCCGTGACCGTGCCCCGGGGCAAGAAGAAGTAGCGCGGGGCCCGCGCATAGGGTGGCCGGATGCAGGACGAATACCGCACGGTCGCCCGCGCCGGCGTGCACGAGACCGAGGTCAACCGCTCCCGCTTCCTGTGCGCCCTCGCCCCGGCGGTCACCGAGCGGGAGGCGCAGGACTTCATCGCCGCGGTCCGCAAGGAGCACGCCGACGCCTCCCACAACTGCTGGGCCTATGTCATCGGCGCCGACGCCTCCGTCCAGAAGGCGAGCGACGACGGCGAACCCGGCGGCACCGCCGGTGTCCCCATGCTGCAGATGCTGCTGCGCCGCGACATGCGGTACGTCGTCGCCGTCGTCACGCGCTACTTCGGCGGGGTCAAGCTCGGCGCGGGCGGACTGATCCGGGCGTACGGCGGAGCGGTCGGCGAGGCCCTGGACAGCCTCGGCACGCGCACCCGCCGCCGGTTCCGGCTGGCCACGGTCACGGTCGACCACCAGCGCGCCGGCAAGCTGGAGAACGACCTGCGGACCACCGGGCGCGAGGTGCGGGACGTCCGCTACGGGGAGGCGGTCACCATCGAGATCGCCCTCCCGGACGCCGATGTGGAGGCCTTCCGGGCGTGGCTCGCCGACGCGACCGCGGGAACGGCCGGCTTCGAACCGGGCGGGGAGGCGTACGGCGACGCCTGACGTGCGGTCAGCCTCTCGTACGGCGCCCGGGAGCCGGCCCGGCGGGCGTCCGTATCGGTGGCGCGGGACGCCGGACCCCAGCGCACGGTCGGGGCCGTCGCCCGTCCGTGCGCGCTCCGCTCCCTCGCCCGGGTCGGTGCGGGGGAGCAGCGGCGGGTGCCGGGCCGGCCGGCGCGGAGGGTGGCTATCGGCCGGTGTCGGTGACGGCGGGTTCCTCCACGTCGGTGGGGCGTCGGCCGCCCTCGGCACCCGCACCCCCCGCTGCCACGCTCGCGGGGACGCGGCCCAGCCGGACGGCCAGCAGTGCCGTGCCGACGGCGAGTGCAGCGAGGACGTACGCGGTGAGGTCGAAGGCGTCCGCGAAGTCGGCCATGCCGGTGTCCGGTCCCGGTGCCTGGGGATTGGTGCCCAGGAAGCTGCGGTACAGGGCCCCGATGACGGCTACCCCGAAGGCCATGCCCGCCTGGGTGACGGTGTTCAGCACACCCGACCCGGCGCCCGCGTCGTCCGGGTGGACCCGGGTCAGGACGGTGTCCACCAGGGGCGCGACGACCAGGCCCTGCCCGAATCCGGAGACCCCCATGACCGCGGCGAGCCCGAGCGCCTGGCTCGTGCTCTCCAGGCCGGTGACGGCGGGAACGGCGGCCAGACCGGCCGCCATGACCAGGCCGCCCGCCACCGACACCCCGATGCCGAACCGGGCGGCGAGCCTGCGGCAGGCCGCGGAGGCGGCGATGAAGCCGAGGCCGAGCGGCACGAAGACCATGCTCGCGGCCAGCGGGGTCAGCCGGAGGCCCGACTGGAGGTGGTAGGTGAGGACCAGGAACAGCCCGGCGTTGCCGGAGAAGAACAGCAGCACCGTGCCCATGCTGAGCGGGAAGCCCTTGGCGCGCAGCAGCCGGCTCGGCAGCAGCGGGTCGTTGCCCCGGGACTCCGTCCGGCGCTCCCAGCGCAGGAAGGCCAGGGTCCCGGCCGCGCCGAGGGCGAAGCAGACGTATGTCCACCAGGGCCAGCCGTGCTCACCGCCGAGGATCAGCGGGATGAGCACGAGGGGCAGCAGCACGGCCGTGAAGACGGCGCCGGCGATGTCGAGGCGCGGCAGGTCGGCGCTGCGGCTCTCGGTGACGGCGGGCACGGCCGCGCACAGGATCGCCGCGCCGATCGGCACGTTGATCAGGAAGATCATGCGCCAGCCCAGGCCGGCCACGTCGAGGTCGAGCAGCAGACCGCCGCCGACGAGGCCGGCGATGACGCCCGCGCCGATGGAGGCACCGTAGGCGCCGACGGCCCGGGCGCGGTCGCGCTCGTGCACGAACAGGGCCCGGATGAGCGAGAGCACCTGCGGTGTCATCACCGCGGCCGACAGGCCCTGGAGCACCCGGGCCGCGATCAACGTGGCCGGGCTGGGCGCGAGCGCGCACAGCAGGGACGTCAGGGTGAAGGTGGCGACGCCGTACTGGAAGGTGCGCTTGCGGCCGACCCGGTCGCCGAGCCGGCCGCCGGTTACCATGCCCGCTGCGTAGGCGATCACGTAACCGTCGATCACGAACTGGAGTTGGCCGAACCCGGCGTTCAGGTCCGCCTGGATGCCCGGAGCCGCGACGTTCACGATGAACATGTCGATCTGGCTCATGAACATCGCGAGCAGGACCACGACGAGTCCCGCCCAGTCCCGCCCGGAGGCCCGGGGAGGACCGGTCGCGGCCCCGGTCTCGGCCTTGGCTGCTGCCTTCGGAGTCGGTTTCCGTGTCTGTGTGCGCATATCACCACTCGGTTGTCGAACGTGCGCTGAAGCGCGAGTGTTTAGTGCTAAATTCAGATCTAAATGTAACAGGTCGGTGTGAAGGGTGAGCTCATGACGGCATCAGAGGACAGCGATCGCCGGCCGGCGGGAGAGGACCCGGCGGACGCCATCGCGGCTGCCTGGAGCCGCGAGCGGCCCCAGACCCCGGTGGGCTCCATCGGCGTGGTCACGAGAATCTGGCAGCTCGCCAAGCACTTCGGCGACGACCGCCGGCGGGTGCTCGCCGAGGCGGGGGTCGACCCGGCCACCCTGGACCTGCTCAGTGTGCTGCGCCGCAGCGGGCCCCCCTACACGCTGAGCACCCGGGACCTCGCAGGGCACTCCCTGGT
Organism: Streptomyces sp. NPDC007991; assembly: GCF_042958445.1. Lineage (NCBI taxonomy): Bacteria > Bacillati > Actinomycetota > Actinomycetes > Kitasatosporales > Streptomycetaceae > Streptomyces > Streptomyces sp. NPDC007991. Next base: position 499,074 of record NZ_JBIBJD010000006.1, on the reverse strand, counting down.
GACCGCGGGTGCCATCTCCCAGCGGGTCGCGCGCGCCGAGCGCGACAACCTGGTCACGCGCCGCCCCGCCCCCGGCCGCAGCCGCGCGGTACTGGTCGAACTGACCCCGGCCGGACACGCGTTGGTGGAGCGCACGGTCGACCGGGTGCTCGCCCGCGAGGCCCAGCTGCTGGAACGCCTGGGCCCGGAGCGGCGCGAGGCACTCGCCGAGTTGCTGCGCGAGCTGCTCGACGACGTGCAGGACGAGCTGAAGGTGCGGGGTGTGTCCCATGTGGGACACGAGGGCCTCGACCACACGGGGCAGGGCTGAGCCGGACCGGCTCGGTACCGGCTCGGTCCGGCTCAGTATCCGTATGCGCTGGGCGCGTTCTGGCCGCCGTCCACTGGGATGTTCGCGCCGTTGACGGCCCGCGCCCGGTCCGAGAGCAGGAAGGCGATCACCTCGGCGACGTCCCGCGGATCGACCAGGCGGCCGCCGGGGAACTCCTTCTCGAACTCCCGGTAGGCCCGCGGGTCCTCGTCCCGGAGCCTGGCCCAGCCCTTGCCCTCGATCAGCATGGAACCGGGCGACACACAGTTCACCCGGACACCTCGTGGCCCCAGCTCGCGGGCCAGGGAGGAGGCCATGTGGATCTGTGCGGCCTTGGCCGCCGCGTACTGCGCGGGCGGGGCGGGCTTCCAGCCGGAGACGGAGGAGACGAGCACGGCGCTGCCCCCTGTCCCGGCCAGGTGGTCGGCGGCCTCGCGCAGCGCGATCGCCGGATGGGTGACGTTGAGCCGGCACGTCAGGTCCCAGTCGGACGCTTCCGTGTCGCGCAGGTCCGCGCCGCGCGCGCCGCCCGCGACCGTCACCAGGCCGTCCACATGGCCGAGCCGGGCGGCCGACTCCCGGACGAACGCCGCCAGGGCGGACTCGTCCAGCACGTCCACCCGCGCGGTGTGGAGGGTGCGCCCGTACCGGGTGCGCACCTCCTCGGCCACCGCCTCCAGCGAGGCGGCGTCACGGCCGCACACGGCGAGGTCGCAGCCCTGCGCGGCGAGCCGGAGCGTGGTCTCCCGCCCCAGCCCGCGGCTGCCGCCGGTCACGATCACCGCCTGACCGGCCGGCCCCGGCGCGCCGGACTCCCGTACGCCGTTCCGGTCGCTCGTGCCGCTCACGTCGCCGGTGTCCGTGTCGCCGGTGCCTCCTGTTCCGCCTGGGTGATCCGTGTCGTTCAAGCCGTCCCGCTCCTCTCCTCGTTGTCCCGGCTCGCTGCTCGTTTCCCCGTCGGCGGCGCGGGGTTCAGCCCGTCCTCGCGGGGTCGCGCACGATGTACGCCGAGAGGATCTCGTCGATGCGGTCCAGTACCGCCTGCTCCAGGCGGACACCGGAGGCGGCGGCGTTCTCCTTGACCTGCTCGGGACGGCTCGCGCCGATGATGGCCGCGGAGACCGACGGGTTCTGCAGGACCCACGCGATCGCGAGCTGGCTCATCGTCAGGCCGAGGTCCGAGGCGACCGGGCCCAGCTCCTGGACGGCCCGCAGGGCTCCCTCGTCCTTCATCCAGTGGCCGACCAGCATGTCGACGAAGCCCTTGCCGGCCTCGGTGCCGGCCCGGGAGCCCGAGGGCGCCGCGGTACCCGGCAGGTACTTGCCGCTGAGGATGCCCTGGGCCAGGGGTGACCAGACGACCTGCCCCAGACCCTCCCGCTCGCAGGCGGGCACGACCTGCGACTCGATGACCCGCCACAGCATCGAGTACTGCGGCTGGCTGGCGACCAGCGGGACGCGCAGCTCCCGGGCGAGGCCGGCCGCGCGGCTGATCTGCTCGGCGGTCCACTCGCTCACCCCGACGTAGAGGACCTTGCCCGAGCGGACCAGGTCCGCGAAGGCGAGCATGGTCTCCTCCAGCGGAACGGCCGGGTCGTAGCGGTGCGCGTAGTAGACGTCGACGTAGTCCGTGCCGAGGCGGCGCAGCGATCCCTCGCAGCCCTCGATGACGTGCTTGCGGGACAGTCCGCGGTCGTTGGGGCCGGGGCCCACCGGGTGGCAGACCTTGGTGGAGAGCACGAGGCCCTCCCGCCGCTGACCGGCGAGCGCCTTGCCGAGCACGGTCTCGGCTCGGGTCTCGGAATACACGTCGGCCGTGTCGAACGTGGTGATGCCCGCGTCGAGCGCGGCCCGCACGCAGGCGTGCGCCGCTTCCTCGTCGATCTGGGCACCGTGGGTGATCCAGTTGCCGTAGGCGATCTCGCTGATCACGAGGCCGCTCTGGCCGAGCCGGCGGAACTCCATGTGCTGTGTCCTCTTCTCTGGTGGTTCTTTCCAGGGGGTTTCTCCGAGGGGTTCCCTCGGAGGTTCTCGGGTACCGCGGCGCCTCACAGCAGTGCCGCCGTGCGGGCCACCACCCGGCGGGCCTGGCGCGGGCTCAGCCGCGGGTCGCAGGCCGACTCGTAGTGGGGCAGCGGCGTGGGCGAGGCCAGTTCCGCCGCCGTGTCCACGCACTCGGTGACGGGGCGATGGGCCGTCTCCAGCATCAGTCCGGCCGGCCGCAGGCCGTGTGCGTGCAAGGCGGACACGAAGCCCTCGATCTCCGTCATGACGTCGTCGACCGCACGGCTCTTCTGACCGGCGCCGTTGGTCCGGGTGTTGCCGTGCATCGGATCGCAGATCCAGGCCACACCGGCGGCCTCGTCACCGAGTGCCCTCAGCAGGGCGGTCAGCCGCGGCACGATCTGCTCCCGGCCCATGCGCACGATCAGGGAGAGCCGGCCGGGACGGCCCCGGTCGCCCAGCATCCGCACCAGCGTGCGGACCTCCTCGGGAGAGGCCTTGGGGCCGATCTTGACACCGACCGGGTTGCTGACCGACGCGGCGAACTGCACGTGCTGGTGGTCCGGTTGACGCGTCCGGTCGCCGATCCACAGGAAGTGGCCGGAGGAGCCGTAGCGGCCCCCGTCCGCGTCGGGGCGCACCAGGGCCTGCTCGTACTCCAGGAGCAGCGCCTCGTGTCCCGCGTACGTGCGCTGGGGCGCCGCCGTCCGTCCGGCCAGGCCCAGGTCCCGTTCGAGCAGGGTGCTCAGGGTGTTGCCGGCGTTCCGGTACGCCAGCAGCAGCCGGGACGGCAGCGCGGCGCGGGCCGCCGGGGTGGGCTCGGGGGCGTTGACCGCGTCCCCGCGGTAGACGGGCAGCACGGTGCCGTCGGAGAGGGTCTCGGTCGGGTTCGAGCGCGGTTTGGCGTACTGCCCGGCGATGCGCCCCATCCGGACGGTGGGCAGTCCGCCGGCGTCGGTGAACTCGTCCGCCAGCAGGTGCAGTTGGTCGGCCTTGGCGAGGACGGTCTCGGGGTTGGCGTCGGCGAACCGCTCGGCGCACTCCCCGGCCTGGAGCACGAAGGCCTCGCCCCGGGCGGCCCGCCCGAGTTCGGTGGTGAGGTCGGCGCAGGCGGTGTGGTCCACCAGGGGAGGTTTCGCCTCCAAGGAGAGCAGGACGTCCTTGAGTTCGTCGAGCGAGGCCCACTCGGGCTGCTGAAGGGCCCGGGCCGGCAGCAGCAGGCGCGTGGCGGTCATGGTCTTCCTCCATCGGGCGGGACGTCGTCCGGCTCGGGGGCCGGACCGAAGTAGCGTGTGGTGTGGGTTTTTGGGCAGGGGAGCCAGGTGCTCACCGCCCTTACACGGCGACGGTCGGGCGGGTGTCCGTGATGCCCGCGTCGGGGTCGGTGGCGGCGAGCGCCAGGAAGCGGCTCCGGGCCAGCACGGCCGCCCGGGTGACCTCCTGCGCGAGCGGCCGGTCCTGGTCCACGGGCGGGAATTCCTCCCGCAGCTCCCGCCACAGCCGCCCCTCCGCCCGGTCCGGGTGCCCGGTCAGGTGGGCGAGCTGGTTGACCGCGAGGAGCAGCGAGCCGAGGATCCACCAGGCCCGTTCGGTCATCTCGGCGACGGCGTTGGCGCTGTTGAGGGCGAGCGGCACCTGGTCCTGGTTGTGCAGATTGGTCGGCACGGCGGTGAAGGACGCCGGATGACCCAGCTGACGCAGCCGGCCCAGATGGGAACTCGCCGCGATCTGCACCCCGGCGAAGCCGCTGCCGGCCCCGGGCCGTGGCGTCAGCAGCGGGGGCAGCCCGCCGTTGACGGCCGGGTCCAGCACCAGGGCGAGCTGCCGCTCCAGCAGATAGGCCACCTGGTGCGCGCACGAGGCGTGCGTCTCGCAGGCGAACGCCACGGGCGCGGCGTGGAAGTTGCCGCCGTGCAGCACGGTGCCGTCGACGAGCACGGGGTTGTCGCTGCACCCCTCGGCCTCGTCGGCCAGGACCGAGCCCTGGAGGCCCAGTTGGTCCTGTACGGCGCCGAGGACCTGAGGAGCGCACCGCAGCGAATAGCGTTCCTGGAGCGGGCGGTCCGGGCCGGGCGCGATGCCGGTCCCGGCGCCCGAGGCGGCGCGTTCGGCCCGGATCCACGCGGCGGCCGTGCGCTGCCCGGGCTGGTTGCGCACCCGCTGGAGGGCGTCCTCGTAGGGTTCGCCCGAGGCGCCGAGCAGCGCCGCCGTACGGCCGGTGACCGCAGCGGCGGCCCGGGTGAGCGCGCCGAGTTCCCGGTGGGTGTGCAGGGCGCGGGCCAGGCAGGCGCTGCTGCCGTTGACGAAGGCGAGCGCGGACCGGGCCTCCCATGCGACGGGCGGCAGCCGCAGGGCGGCCCGCACGGCGGACGCGTCCTCGCGCCGCCACCGGCCCTCGGCGTCCCGGCACCATGCCTGAGCACCACCGCCCGCGTCACCGGCACCGTCCGCCGCGAACGCCAGAGCCGCGTGCGCCAGCGGCACCAGGTCGCCGCTCGCGCTCAGGCTGCCCTCGCTCGGCACCACCGGGACGAAACCCGCGTTCACCAGATCCGCCAGACGCTGCCAGGTCCGAGGCGCGACGGCGGAGTGCCCGAGCGCCATGCCGCGCAGCCGCAGCCAGACCATGGTGCGGGTGACGTCCGGCGGCAGCGGGTCGCCCTGCCCGGTGGCCAGGTGGGAGATGAGTCCGGTGCCCTGGCGGGCCGGGTCGGGGTCGGCGGCATGGTCCACCAGCGGGCCGAAGCCGTGGGTGACTCCGTAGACGCGCCGGGAGCCGTCGAGGCCGGCCAGTGTGCGGTGGGCCGCCGCCATGCGGTCCTGCTCGGAGGCCGTCGCCTCCAGCGGGGTGGCGCTGCGGTCCAGCAGCTCACGCACCAGGGTGTCGGATGAGCGGCGGTCGTCGGATGGGCGGGGGAGGGGCATGCGGGCCTTCCGTCGTCCGAGTGTGGGCGGGTGTGCGGGCCTCTCGCGGGCCTCCGGTTCAGCTGGGCCGGAAGCCGAGGGGGCCGACCGCCTCCTCCAGCAGTCCGGCCAGCCTGATCAGCAGTGGTTCGTGGTCGCGGCGGGCGATCAGCTGGACGCACAGGGGCGCGCCGCGCTCGTCCCGGGCGACCGGCATGGTGAGCGCGGGCAGCCCGGCGAAGCTGGCGAGCGGGGTGTAGGCCACGCGCAGGTCGTAGTCGGGGTCCCCCGGGGCGGGGATGGTCGACACCCGGGCGTCGGCGGTGGCGAGGTCCGGGGGCGCGGCCGGGTCCAGGGGCAGCAGCCAGGCGTCCACGCCCGCGGCGTCGAAGTCGCCCTCGACCGTGGCGCGGGTGTGCGCCAGCCGCTCCAGGATCCAGGCGTAGCGGTCGTCCTGGACCTTCGCCCCCACCTCCAGCGCGCCGCGGGTGGTCTCGTGCAGGTCGGCGGGTACCCAGGGCCGCCACACCTGGTAGGCGTCCCAGGCCTGCCGTGCGCAGAGCTCCCAGGCGGGCCCGCGCAGCGCCCACAGGTCGTCGAGCCGGACCGCGTCGAGCCGCTGGCCGCTCGCCTCCAGCCGCCCGCAGGCCGTCTCCAGCGCCTGGCGCATGACGGGGCCGCAGGTCCCCTCCGGCCCGTCGATGTTGGCGACGACGCCGATGCGGTACGGCCCTTCGGCGGCCGGGTGCTGGGCGCCGAGCCGGTCGAGCCCGAGCAGCGGCCACAGGTACGCCAGGTCCGCCGCGCTGCGGGTGGCCCAGCCGAGGGCGTCCATGGGCGGGGAGAGCGGGAAGACGCCCTCCAGGAGTGAGGTGCGCTGCGTCATCCGCAGTCCCACCGTGCCGCACTGCCCGGCCGGCCAGCGCACCGAGCCCAGCACGTCCGTGCCGAGGCCGATGTCGCAGATGTTCCCGGCCACCGACACGGCCGTGCCGGTGCTGGAGCCGCCGGGGTCGATCTGCGGGACGTAGGGGTTCACGCACTCCGACCCCACCCCGATGTTGAGTTCGGTGGTGACGACCTTGGCGGTCACGGCCGCGAGCGCGGACGGCAGGGCGGCGATCGCCGGGTTCGAGACGCGGGCGTGGTGGCGGTGGCCGCGCAGCCCCAGCCGGGTGGGGAAGCCGGCCACGTCCACGGTGTCCTTCACCCCCACGCGCACCGGTGCGGCGTCCGCGCCGAGCGGGGCGCGGTGGACGCACGCCCGGTAGCGGGCGTCCGCCAGGTCCGACCAGGCGGCCTCCTCGGTGCGCCACTCCTCGGCGGTCAGCGTGCCCCGGGCGCGGGCCGTCACCCGCTCCGGCAACGGCAGCGAGATCGGTGCGCCGGGCTGCGGCGCCGGGGGTTCGGTGGTCCAGCGCGCCTGTCGCGCGTAGCTGGTGATGGCGTCCTGCGGGGCGGGGGCGTCAGACATGCTCGGCCTCCTGGGCGGGGCGTACGGCGGTGAGCTCGGCGGTGCGGACCTTGCCGGTGGAGCTGCGCGGGATGCGGGGAACGCGGTGCACGGCACGCGGTGCGGGCAGACCCGAGGGGAGCCGGCCGAGGCTCCGGCGCACGGCCGCGGGGTCGACCGGTTCGGGCGCGGCGTAGAACACCTCGTAGTGCTCTCCCCGTACGGGGTCGCTGACGGGTGCGCAGACGAGGTCCAGGCCGGGGCAGCGGGCGCGGGCCAGGTCCTCCACGCGCGCCAGGTCGCAGCGCACGCCGTTCACCTTGACCAGCCGGGACGCCCGCCCCAGGTGGTGGAAGGCGCGCGGGCCCGCCGGTGCGACGAGGTCGGGCAACTCGCAGTCGGCCGGGGGTGCTTCGGTGCCGGCCCGGCGGGCCAGCCGCGGACTGCCGACCCGCAGGCGCCGGGCCGCCGCGTCCCCGTCGGCGACGGAGCCAGGCAGCATCTCCACGTCGGGCAGCAGGCGCCAGGGGAGGCCGGCCGTCCGCTCGCCGGCGAGGGGGCGGTGGGCGACGGCCCCGGTCTCGGTGGAGCCGAGGAGTTCATGCGCCCGGAAGCCGGTGTCCGCGAGGCGTCCGGCGACGTGGTGGGCGGCCGGGGTGGCCGGGCCGGTGCTGTGCAGGGCCGTCACCCGGCCGTGCCGCGCCAGCGCCGGGACGTGCCGGGCGAGCAGCTGCCAGGTGGAGGGCAGGCAGACCAGCAGGGTGGGGACGCCGTCGTCGAGCGGCGGCACGGTGAGCGGCTCGTCCCACAGGCCGGTCACGGGTGTGTCCGTGAGCCGGGGCAGTTCACGCCCGTACAGCCGGCCGTAGAGGTGGCCGGGGGGCGCGTAGGACACGATGCGGCCGAACCGGGCGGAGCCCAGCACCGCCTCGTGCACGAGGGTCGCCTCGGCGTGCAACTGGTCCTCGGTGCGCAGCCAGGTCACCGGTGGGCCGGTGCTCCCGGAGGTGGCGAAGGCGATGTCCGGCACGGTCAGCTCCCCAGCCCGAGGGCCGCCGTGTCCTCCAGCCGCTCGTGGGTGAAGCGCACGATCCGTTCCACGCTGGAGAACCAGAAGCGGACGTCGTCGGCGACGAAGTCCACCTCGATGCCGAACTCGCTCTCCACGGCGGAGATGCACTCCATGGCGGTGAGGCTGTCGTAGCGCTCGCCGAGGGCCTGCTGGAGGTCGGCGTCGGAGGGGACGTCGGTGAAGGCGTCGCCGATGCGGGTGGCCAGGACGGAGCGCGTGCGGTCGTGGATCTCTTCGGGCGAGGGGACGGTGGTGGTCGTGGTCATGGTCGTACTCCTTGCCGGTGGTGCGGTGTCGATGTCGGTGCCGGGGGTGGTCAGACGGCGGCGGCCGGTGCGGGCTCCACGGCGGTGCCGTCGGCCCGTCGCAGCCGTTCGCCGGCGCCGAGGTAGACGTCGGAGGGGGAGGTGGGGCGGAACTCCAGGTAGCAGAAGGGAGTCCGGGCGTCGGCGTCGAGCGCCTCGGTGATGCACCGGGCGAGCCCGTCGCGGAAGGCGTCGTCGCGGTCGGGGCCCACACAGACCGTCACGGACGCGTGGCGCGGGCCGCTGCCGTCCGTCTCGTGCGGCAGGGCCTCGACCGGCATCCCGCCGGAGAAGACGGTGCCGTCCTCGGTGGGTTCGAAGCGCACGACGACATGACCGGCCTGGACGCCCTGGGCGGTGAGCCAGCGGGTCAGACGCAGCGCCACGGCGCGGCGGCGGGGGACGGGGAGTTCGGGGGTACGGATGGTGATCGTGGGCACGAGACCTCCGGTTCGGCGGTTCGGCGGTTCGGGGTTCGGCGGTTCAGGACAGGGCGAGGGCCGGCAGCGCGCCGGGGCCCGCGGTCAGGCGCCGGGCGAGCAGGCTGCCGAGACAGTCGGCGAGCGGTCCGCCACTGCCGGGTGCCAGCGGGCTCCACGCGGTGCCGTCCGCGCCGCGCACCCGGTCGACGAACGCGGCGAGGTGCCCGGTGTCGAGGGCGAGCCCGGCCCGGTCGGCCGCAAGCACCGCCTCGTAGGTGGACAGCAGGTCGGGGACACGGTTGCCCTCGCCCGCGTAGCCGCCGCCGCGTACGCGATGCCGGTCGAGCAGGACGCCGACGGCCTCGCGTGCCTCGGCGGGAGGGGCGAAGCCCGGGCCGAGGAGCAGCCGGACGCGCTGGGCCTGGAGCGCCGGGCGCAGGCCGGGTTCGGCGCCCGGCACGTTGCCGTGCGCGAACGGCTCGCCCCCGGTGGTGCGGCAGGAGTCGACGAAGGAGAGAGCGCCGGCGAGGTCCAGGCCGAGCCCGTCGAGACCGGCCGCCTCGTCCGCTTCGCCGAGGAGGGCCGCGGTCTCGACCGCCGCGGCCGTGGACACCATGTCGGACCCGCGCCCCTCCCAGTAGCCGAATCCGCCGTCCGCGTTCTGGAGGTCCGCCAGCCAGCCGGTGATCCGGTCCCGGGCCGCCCGGTCACCGGCGAACGCGCCGGCCGCGAGGGCCCACAGGGTGCAGCGCACCTCGCTGCCCCGGCCCGGCATGTACATCACGCCGCCCTCGTTGGGCAGTTGGCAGCCCTCCAGCCAGCGCACCCCGTCGGTCAGCGGGGCCGCGGGGCCGGCCGAGAGCACGGCGGCGGCGGTGGACAGGGCGTCCGCCGCGTCCTGCGGCTCCCGGTAGGTGTAGCCGCCCCCGGAACAGGCCAGTTCGGTGATCCGGGCGGTGACGGCGTCGGCGACCGGGCCGAGCGGCGCGCCGAGCGCCTTGAGCGTGCCCACGGCGCAGAAGGAGGCCCACACGTCCTCGACGTCGTATCCCTCCCAGCGGACGAACGCGCCGGAGGGGCCGCGCAGGCCCATGACCCACGCCTGGCAGCCGTCGGGATCACGCGGCGCCCGGCCGAGCGCCGCGAGCGCGCCCACGGCCCGGTACGTGGCCCACAGGCAGGGCACCTCGGCGGCGGGGGCGAAACGGAAGCCGCCCTCGTCGCCCTGGCGGGCGCGCAGCCAGGCGGCGAGCGCCTCCTCGTCCCACGGCGGTGCTCCCGAGGCGCCGTTGTCCGTGGCGGCCCGCCAGGCCATCACTCCGTAGTAGCAGGCGCGTACGTCGGCCTTGCCGCGCCGCGCGTCCTCGGGGGACCAGCTCAGTCCGCCCTCGGCGCACTGGAGCCGGCGCAGCCAGTCCAGCAGGCGGGCGCGGTCGGGCACCGGACCGCCGCACAGCTCGACGGCCGTGCGGGCGGAGAAGTGGGTGGCCCACACGTCCGGGGCCTGTCCCGGGAGCATCGCGTACGCCTCGCCGGACCAGGTGCGCTCCAGCCAGCGGGCCGTGGCCTCCACGGCGGGCACCGGGCGGCCCATGTCGCGCAGCGCCTGGGTGCAGTAGAAGGTGGCCCAGGCGTCGGAGAGCATGCCCCGGCTCCAGGCGTACCCGCCGTCGGCGTTGCGCCGGCCGGCCAGATAGGCGGCCGTGCCGTCCGGGTCGGCGACGCTGTCGGTGCGGTCCAGCCAGGCGAGGGTCCGCACGGCGGCGTAGGTGCACCACAGGTCGGGTTCCCCGCCGGACACGCCCTGGCCCTGCGGGGCGCGCGGGGCTGCTGTCACGGTGGTGGTCATCGCACGGCCTCCACTTCCCGGATGTTGGACCGCTTCCAGCTCTTCTGCGAGGCGCCGCTCTTGGTGTTGGCGGGCAGGGAGTTGACGAACACCACCCCGTCCCAGCGCAGTCCGAGCAGTTCCTCGGACCTGGCCTGGACGCGCCGGCACTCCTCGGGCTCGCGGTCGCGCCCGGTGCCGACCCCGCGCTCCAGCAGCAGCCGGGCGTAGGTGCCCTCGCTGTCCACCTCCAGCATGTAGCCGGTGGCGTCGGTGACGCCGTAGACGACCTCCTCCACGGCACGCACCGACAGCGGGGTGCCGCGCACCCGGAGGCCGTCACTGGCGCGTCCGTGGACCGTGATCCGGGGCGCCGCGCTGCCGCACGGGCAGTCCGTCGCGAGGGACACCTCGTCGCCGGTGTCGAGCCGCAGCAGGGGCCTGGCGTGTGCGTTGAGGGGGGTGACGACGAGCCGTCCCTGGTCGTGGCCGCCCCGGTCGTGCAGCGGGACGACGCCCTCGGGGGTGGCGAGTTCGAAGTAGGTGGCGGCGGGCAGCAGGTGCTGACGGCCGTGCGCGCAGGCGGCGGCCAGCGTGCCGGTCTCGGTGCTGCCGTAACTGGCGTCGTGCGCGTCGGCGTTCCACCACTGGCCCAGCCGGGTGCGGAAGGGCGGGGTGTTGACCTCGCCGAGCAGCATCAGCCGGCCGACCGACGAACTGAGCTCGTCCAGCTGCCCGCGCTGTGCCAGCAGCCGGGTGAACTGCAGGGCCACGCCGGGGGCGACGAACACGGTGGTGGGACGGAAGGTCCGCCACATCGCCTCCAGCCGGTCCCAGCCGGTGATGCCGGTGGCGAACGGGTAGGCGCGGATGTGCGCGAGGTCCAGGTACTCGCAGACCCCGGAGACCAGATCCGCCACGGGGACGACGTCGGACGGCAGGAGGATCACCACCCGCTCGTCGGCTCCGAGCAGCGGACGCCAGGCCTCGGCGACCGAGACGGTGTTCCAGATGGTGTCCTCGGCCAGCCGCGGGGTGGGCGTGGGCTGCCCCGTCGTGCCGGTGGTCTCGTAGTACTTCGAGGCCTCGGTCGGCGACACGGCCGCATAGCGCAGGGGGTCGGCCTTGAGCGACTCACGCGGCGTCACGGGCAGGTCCCGGAAACGCTCCAGGGAGAACTCCCCGATATCGTCCCGGCCCTCACCAGGGCCGTAAGCCTGTGTTCCGCGCGCGCGTCGCCAGGCCTCGGAGAGCTTTCTGGCGTAGAAGTCACCGGCCGGGATGCGGCCTTGATTATCGCGTATCTCGGCCTGTGCCTCACGGAGTAATGCCTGGCGTTTGTCGGTGTGCAGGATCACACGAACCTCGCTCATGAATCGCTTATCGCTTGCGCACAGCCGGGAAGGAGACTGGGGTTGTGCGCGGCCCGCGACGCAGGGTCTCGACGGGCGGCCCTGCGAGGGGTCGGGAAGCCACGGCTCAAAGCTCGGTGGCGGGGCCCAGAAGCCCGACCCACAGCGAACGTATAGCACTAAAGGTAGACCGTGCAACCGCCCCTGGGGGCCTCAACTAGCCATATCCGACTGAAAATCGACGACCTCGATGGTGAGGTAATGCACCTACTGCTCGGTACGTTGCCCGAGTTGATTTCCATGCCTACTCTCTAGAGCGCCGATGGGTAACCGGCACCACTTTCAAGTCGCGGTTAATCGAACCCGAACAGCGGGTTTCGCGCCCTGGTGGAGCGCATACCGCACGCCGTTTTACCCGGCAGTCCGCAACCCTCATCCGAATCCGGTTGGAGCTTTCTCATGTGCGGAATCGCAGGCTGGGCCGATGTCGGCCAGGACCTCACGCGGGAGGTGGACGGCGTCGAACCGATGGTGCGGACCATGGCCTGCCGCGGCCCGGACGCCGACGGCACGCACGCCGGCAGGCACGCGGTCCTCGGACACCGCCGGCTGGCGATCATCGATCTCGAAGGCGGCAGGCAGCCCATGTCGGCCCCCGCCGAGCCGGACCGGCCCGCCGGGGACGGGCCGGCCGTCGTGCTCAGCTACAGCGGTGAGGTGTACAACTTCCGCGAACTCCGCGAAGAACTCCGTGGATTGGGTCACACCTTCCGCACCCGTTCGGACACCGAGGTCGTCCTGCGCGCCTACCTCCAGTGGGGCCAGGACTTCGTCGGGCGCCTCAACGGCATGTTCGCCTTCGCCCTGTGGGACGAGCGCGCCCAGCGCCTCCTGCTGGTGCGCGACCGTCTCGGCATCAAGCCCCTCTACGTCGCACGGCTCGGGGGCGGCGTCCTGTTCGGCTCCGAACCCAAGGCGATCCTCGCCCACCCGCGCTTCCGGGCCCGGCTCGACGACCAGGGCCTCGCCGACCTCCTGGGCCTGGTGAAGTCGCCGGGCGTCACCCCCTACCGGGACGTCGAGGAAGTCCCCCCGGGCTGCGTCGCCGTCTACGACCGCGACGGGCTGCGGACCGAGCGGTACTGGAGCCTGGGGCGGCAGCCGCACGAGGACGACGCCGCCACCACGGCGGACACCGTGCGGGCCCTGCTGGAGGACACCGTCTCCCGCCAGATGGTCACCGACGTACCGCTGTGCACCCTGCTCTCCGGCGGACTGGACTCCACCGTGCTCACCGCGCTGGCCGCCCGGGTGCAGGCCCGCGCCGGCGAACGCCCCGTGCGTTCCTTCGCGGTGGACTTCACCGGCAGCGAAGCCGACTTCAGGGCCAGCGAGTTCCGGCCGGAGCGCGACTCCCCCTACGCCCTCGAAGCCGCCCGGCACATCGGCACCGACCACCGGCTCATCGAACTCTCCGCCGGCGAACTCACCCGGGACGCCAACCGCGACGCCGTCCTGCGCGCCCACGACCTGCCGTACACCTTCGGCGACGTGGACACCTCACTGCACCTGCTCTTCCGCGGGATACGCGAGCACTCCACGGTCGCCCTGTCCGGGGAGTCGGCCGACGAGGTGTTCGGCGGCTACGCCTGGTTCCACGACCCGGCCGTCATCGAGGCGGCGACGTTCCCCTGGCTCAGCCGTATGCAGCTCATCACCCCCGAGCTGCTCTCCCCGGCCTTCCGGACGGCCACCCGCTTCGAGCAGTACCGCGCGGACCGCTACCAGGAGGCCCTGCGCGAGGTCGAGCACCTGCCCGGCGACTCCCCGCGGGAACGCCGCATGCGCGAGATCAGCCACCTCCACCTCACCCGCTGGCTGCCCGCCCTGCTCGACCGCAAGGACCGGCTCAGCATGGCCGCCGGCCTCGAAGTCCGCGTGCCGTTCTGCGACCACCGGCTCGTCGAGTACGTGCACAACACGCCCTGGGACCTCAAGACACCCGACGGCGACCCCAAGGGCCTCCTCAAGCGGGCCACCCGCGACATCGTGCCCAGGTCCGTGCTGGAACGGCGCAAGAGCCCCTACCCGACCACCGCGGACCAGCTCTACGAGAAGGACCTGCGGGCCCGCACCCAGGCGCTGCTCGCCGACCGCTCCTCGCCCGCCTTCGATGTCGTCGACGCCGGCGAACTCGCCCGCATGCTCGACCTCCCGCAGGGGCACTACCACACGCAGCTGCACCGCAACGGCCTGGAGACCGCGCTGTACCTGGACCGGTGGATGCGGGAGTACGACATCGCGCCGGAGTGACCTGTTCCACGGCATACGTGCGGACATTTCCGCTGAATTGCCGCCCGACGGGTGGGTCATCCCGGGGTTCGTGAGGGACCAGGTGCCCGCACGGGTTAGCGTGGTGGGTGCTGACAGTGAGCCGGGCCGGCTCGCGGCGGTCGTGGAGCGGTAGCAGGGGGAGACATGCGGGTCGGAGCGGCGTCGTGAGACTGCTGCACACATCCGACTGGCACCTCGGCCGGTCGTTCCACCGCGTGAACATGCTCGCCGCCCAGGCCGAGTTCATCGGCCACCTCGTCACGACCGTGCGCGAGCGGGCCGTGGACGCGGTCGTCGTGTCGGGGGACGTGTACGACCGGGCCGTGCCGCCGCTCGCCGCGGTCGAGCTGTTCGACGACGCCCTGCACCGCCTCGCCGACCTCGGCGTGCCGACGGTGATGATCTCCGGGAACCACGACTCGGCCCGCCGGCTGGGCGTCGGCGCGGGCCTCATCGGCCGGGCCGGCATCCACCTGCGGACCGAGCCGTCGGCGGCCGGCACCCCCGTGGTGCTGGCCGACGCCCACGGGGACGTCGCCTTCTACGGACTGCCCTACCTCGAACCGGCCCTGGTGAAGGACGAGTTCGGCGTGGACAAGGCCGGGCACGAGGCCGTGCTCGCCGCCGCCATGGACCGGGTCCGCGCCGACCTCGCCGGCCGCGCGCCCGGCACGCGCTCCGTCGTCCTCGCGCACGCCTTCGTCACCGGCGGCGAACCCAGCGACAGCGAGCGGGACATCACCGTCGGCGGCGTCGCCGCGGTGCCCGCCGGCGTCTTCGACGGCGTCGACTACGTGGCGCTCGGGCATCTGCACGGCTGCCAGACCCTCACCGACCGCGTCCGCTACTCCGGCTCCCCGCTGCCCTACTCCTTCTCGGAGGCCGGACACCGCAAGAGCATGTGGCTCGTCGACCTGGCCGCCGACGGCTCCGTCGACGCCGAGCGCCTCGACTGCCCGGTGCCGCGCGCCCTGGCCCGGATCCGGGGCACCCTGGAGGACCTGCTCGCCGACCCGCAGCTGGCGCGGCACGAGGAGGCGTGGGTCGAGGCGACGCTCACCGACCCGGTCCGCCCGGCCGACCCGATGGCCCGGCTCACCGAGCGCTTCCCGCACACCCTCAGCCTCGTCTTCGACCCCGACCGCACCGAGGACGACCCCGAGGTGTCGTACGCCCGGCGCCTCGCCGGCCGCAGCGACCAGCAGATCGCGGAGGACTTCGTCGCCCACGTGCGCGGCACCGGACTCGACGCCCACGAACAAACCGTGCTGCGGGACGCCTTCGACGCGGTGCGGGCCGACGAGACCGTACGGGAGGTCGCCCGGTGAGGCTCCACCGGCTGACGGTCACCGCCTTCGGACCCTTCGGCTCCACCCAGACCGTCGACTTCGACGAGCTGTCCGCGGCCGGGCTGTTCCTGCTGCACGGACCGACCGGCGCGGGCAAGACCTCCGTCCTCGACGCCGTGTGCTACGCCCTGTACGGCTCGGTGCCGGGAGCCCGGCAGGGCGGCGGCGGACAGGGCACTTCCCTGCGCAGCGACCACGCCGCCCCGGCGACCCGCACGGAGGTCGCCCTCGAACTCACCGTGGCCGGACGCCGCCTGGAACTCACCCGGCAGCCGCCCTGGGAACGCCCCAAGAAACGCGGCACCGGCACGACCCTCGACAAGGCCCAGACCTGGCTCCGCGAGTACGACACCACGGCCGGGACGTGGAAGGACCTCAGCCGCTCCCACCAGGAGATCGGCGAGGAGATCACTCAGCTGCTCGGCATGAGCCGGGAGCAGTTCTGCCAGGTCGTGCTGCTGCCGCAGGGCGACTTCGCGCGGTTCCTGCGCGCCGACGCCGAGGCCCGCGGCAAGCTGCTGGGCCGCCTGTTCGACACCCGGCGCTTCGCCGACGTCGAGAAGCGCCTCGCCGAGCGCCGCCGCGCCACCGAGGCGCAGGTCCGGGACGGGGACGCCGCGCTGCTGGCCGACGCCCACCGCATGCAGCAGGCCGCGGGCGACGCCATGCGGCTGCCGGACCTGGCCCCCGGCGAACCAGGACTCGCCGAGGCCGTGCTGGATGCCGCCGCCGTCGCCCGCAGCACCGCCCGCGAACAGCTCACCGTCGCCGAGTGCACGCTCGCCGCCGCCGAGTCCGCGCAGGCCTCCGCCGCCCGCGCCCTCGACGACGTACGCGAACTCGCCCGGCTGCAGCGGCGGTGCACCGAGGCGCGGGAGCGGGCGGCGCACCTGGAGGAGGGAGCCGGGGCCTACCGGGAGGCGCAGGCGCTCATGGAGCGGGCCCGCAAGGCCGAGGCGGTCGCCCCCGCCCTGGACCTGCGGGAGTCCGCCGAGGCCGAACACCGGCGGGCGGCCGACGCCGAGGCACGCGCGCGTGCCCTGCTGCCGGAGACCTACGCCGACGCCGGCGCGGCCGGACTCGCCGCCGCCGCCCGCCGGGCCGCCGAGGAACTGGGCGGACTGGACTCGGCCCGCCGCGCCGAACGGCGGCTCGCCGAACTCCTCGACGAACGCGCCGGCCTGGACCGCCAGGAACGCGCCGACGCCGACGTCCTCCAGGAGGCCGAGGCCTGGCTCGACGGCTGGGAGGAGACGCGCACCGCCCTCCAGGCCCGTGTCGACTCCGCGCAGCAGGCCGCCGCCCTCGCCGAACAGCTCGCCGTACGGCGCGAGCCCGCGCGGCAGCGGCTGAAGGCCGCCCGGCTGCGCGACCAGCTCACCGGGGACACCGACCGGGCCGTCGAGCGGGCCCGCACCGCGCGGGAAAAGGTACTGCGCGCCCAGCAGCACTGGCTCGACCTCAAGGAACAGCGCCTCACCGGCATCGCCGCCGAACTGGCCGCGCACCTCACCGACGGCGAACCCTGCGCCGTCTGCGGCGCCACCGAACACCCCGCCCCCGCCCGCAAGGTCGCCGGACACGTCGACCGCGAGGCCGAGGAACACGCCCTGGCCGCCTACCAGGACGCCGACGAACAGCGCGCCGAGGCCGAGCGGAACCTCGGCGTCGTCCGGGAGTCCCTGGCCGCCGCCACCGCCGAGGCCGGTGACACGCCCACCGAGCGACTCGCCCGTGAGGCCGAGGAGTTGGAGGAGCAGTACGCGCAGGCCCGGCGGGGCGCCGCCGAGCTGCACGCCGCGCGGGAGCGGCTGCGGCAGGCCGGGCAGGAACACGAGCGGCGCGTCGCCGCCCGGCAGGAGGCCGCCGTACGCAGCGCCGCCCGGGTCGGCCACCGGGAGCGGCTGGAGAGCGAACGCGCCGCCCTGGAGGAGGAGCTGGACCGGGCGCGGGGCGCCCTGGACAGCGTCGCCGCCCGGGCCGCGCAACTGGAACGCCGGACCGCCCTGCTCACGGACGCCGCCGACGCCGCCCGCGCCGCCGAGGACACCGCCCAGCGGCTCAAGGACGCCGACGCCCGCCTCGCCGACGCCGCCTTCCGCGCCGGCTTCGACACCCCGCGGGACGCGGCCGCCGCCCTCCTCGACAACGCCGCCCACCGCGAGCTGCAACGACGGCTGGACGCCTGGCAGAACGAGGAGGCCGCCGTACGGGCCGTCCTCGCCGAGGCCGACACCGCGGCCGCCGCCCGGCAGCGGCCCGCCGACCTCACCTCGGCGCAGCTCGCCGCCGACACCGCGGCCCGCCGGCTGCGCGAGGCAGCCTCCGCCCACGACGCCGCCGTCCGGCGCTGCGCCGAACTCGACCGGCTCTCCGCCCGGGCCACCGCGTCCGTCCGTCGGCTGGCGCCGCTGCGCGAGGAGTACGACCGGGTCGCCCGCATGGCCGGACTCACCGCCGGCACCTCGGCCGACAACGAACGCCGGATGCGCCTGGAGTCGTACGTGCTGGCGGCCCGCCTGGAACAGGTCGCCGCCGCCGCGACCGTACGGCTGCGGCGCATGTCGTCCGGCCGCTACACCCTCGTCCACTCCGACGACCGCACCGGACGCGGCCGCAGCGGACTCGGACTGCACGTCGTCGACGCCTGGACCGGCCGCGAGCGGGACACGGCGACGCTGTCGGGCGGCGAGACGTTCTTCGCCTCGCTCGCCCTCGCCCTCGGCCTCGCGGACGTCGTCACGGACGAGGCGGGCGGGGTGCGCCTCGACACCCTCTTCATCGACGAGGGCTTCGGCAGCCTCGACGACCAGACCCTCGACGAGGTCCTCGACGTCCTCGACTCCCTGCGCGAACGCGACCGCAGCGTCGGCATCGTCAGCCACGTGCCCGACCTGCGGCGACGGATCCACGCGCAACTGGAGGTCGTCAAGGGCAGGTCCGGGTCGGTGCTGAGGCAGCGCGGCGTGGGCTGAGGCCGGCCTGCTGACCCCCCAGACTTTGAAGGAAGTTGACCCTGTAGGTTCTTGCGCCATGGTGCGATACGCGGAGCCGGGCGTCGTGGAATGGGTGGAATCGGGCGGCGGGCCGCTGATAGCGGTGCCCGAGACGGTGCTGCCGTTCTGGGCGGGTGCCGACGGCGAGGAGACGGCGTCGGACTACGACCGGGCCTGTGAGGTGGACGGGCACGTCGGGCTCCTGCCGGTCGGCGACTGCACGGCCCTGGTTCTGGGTGACGAGCCCGCCTCGACGGCGTATCTGCCCGACCAGGGGATGTTCGTCCGGTGGTGCGCGGGCAATTCCGAGGACGAGTTGCTGGCGAGTGTGCCGGTGGCCGTCGATACGGCGGAGTGGGAGCCGGAGGTTGTCTGGGAGGTGCCGGGGGCTGTGTTTCTTTTCGACGCGGCGTGGCCTGGGGCCGAGCCTTCGGGGAGCGAGCGGGTTCGGGTGGGGTTGCAGCCGGGGCGCTACGCGGTGCGGGCGGCTCGGGTGCAGCCGGGGCCTGAAACGTGGTTGGGGTTGGTCCAGTTGCGGTTGCTTGCGCCTAGGTGACCGTGGGGTCTTCGTTGTTTTTCGGCGTGTGCGGGTGGTTCGTGGCTGGTCGCGCCCACGCGGCGGAGCCGCACATCGGCACAGCCCCGCGCCCCTGGCGAGGCCTACGAGGCCGTCGCGGAGCGCTTCCCGGCCGGGCGGTGGGGCATGCCCGACGACCCGGCCCGCCTCATCGCATGGCTCGCCACGGACGAGGCGGAGTGGGTCACCGGACAGGTCATCGACTCCGAGGGCGGCTTCCGCCGCTGACTCCCCCTAGAGCAGGGACAGTTCGTCGACCAGGTCGTCCAGACCCAGCGAGCCCTGCGACAGCGCCGCCATGTGCCAGGCCTTCAGGTCGAAGGCGTCACCGCGCCGGGCGCGGGCCTTCTCGCGGCCCAGCAGCCAGGCCCGCTCGCCGAGCTTGTAGCCGATGGCCTGGCCCGGCATGGACAGATAGCGGGTCAGCTCGCTCTCCACGAAGTCCGCGGGCCGGCTGCTGTGCGAGCCGAAGAACTCTTGCGCCAGCTCGGGCGTCCAGCGCTCGCCCGGGTGGAAGGGGGAGTCGTCCGGGATCGTCAGCTCCAGGTGCATGCCGATGTCGATGATGACGCGCACGGCACGCATCATCTGCGCGTCCAGGTAACCGAGCCGGCGCTCCGCGTCCGTCAGGAAACCCAGCTCGTCCATCAGCCGCTCCGCGTACAGGGCCCAGCCCTCGGCGTTGGCGCTCACCATGCCGACACTCGCCTGGTAGCGGGAGAGGTTCTGCGCCACGTGCTTCCACTGGGCCAGCTGGAGGTGGTGGCCGGGCACGCCCTCGTGGTACCAGGTCGACACCAGGTCGTAGACGGGGAAGCTCGTCTCGCCCATGGTCGGCAGCCAGGTGCAGCCCGGGCGTGTGAAGTCGTCCGACGGCGGTGTGTAGTACGGCGCTGCGGCGCTGCCCGCAGGGGCGATGCGCGACTCCACCCGGCGCACCCGCTCGGCCAGGTCGAAGTGGGTGCCGTCGAGCGCGTCGATCGCCTCGTCCATCAGGGACTGCAGCCAGTCGCGGACCTCGTCGACGCCCTCGACGCGCGTGCCGTGCTCGTCCAGGTGCGCCAGCGCCACCCACGGCGTGGCGGCACCCGGCAGGATCTTCTCGGCCTCCGCCTTCATCTCGCCCAGGAGGCGGTGGTACTCGGACCAGCCGTACGCGTACGCCTCGTCCAGGTCGAGGTCCGTGCCGTTGTAGTAGCGCACCCAGCGCGCGTACCGCTCCCGGCCCACCACGTCCGGCGCGCCCTCGACCGCCGGTGCGTACACGTCCCGCATCCAGTCGCGCAGACCCACGACCGCCTCGGTGGCCGAGCGGGCCGCCGTGTCCAGCTCGGACCGCAGCGCCTCGGGGCCGGCGGCCGCGAAGGTCTCGAACCAGCCACGGCCCTCGCCGCCGGCGTCCGCCCACTCGCCGAGCTGCTCCACGAACGTGGCCGTGGCACGCGGCCCGCCGTACAGCTTCCGCTCCAGGCCGAGCGCCAGGGACTCCCGGTACCCCTCCAGCGCGGCCGGGACCGCGCGCAGCCGCTCGGCGATCGCCGCCCAGTCCTCCTCCGACTGCGCCGGCGTCACGGTGAACACCTGCCGCACCGCATGGGCGACGGAGCTCAGATTGCTGACGGACCGCAGGCTCTCCTCCGCCTCGTGCACGCCGAGTTCGGCGTTGAGCCGCTCGCGCAGCAGCCGCCCGCAGCGGCGCTCGATGTCACTGTCAGCGCCGGGCCGCCGCTCCGCCTCGTCCAGCCGGGCCAGCGTCCGGCGCGCCAGCTCGGCGAGCGCCTCCTGGCCGGCGGGAGAGGTGTCGGGCAGCCTGCCCGAACTCTCCTTGACGCCGAGGAAGGTACCGGTGATCGGGTCGAGGGCGATGAGCTCGTCGACGTACGCGTCGGCGACCTCACGGGGCAGCGGGCTCTTGATCTCTGACATGCCGACCATCCTCGTACGCGCGGCAGCGCACGTCATCCGGATTGAGCCGAGGGCGAAGGCGGCAGCAGCGGCCCGCACTCCCACTGCTGGAAGATCAGCCGGGTCTCCACCCGTGCCACCTCCCGCCGCGAGGTGAACTCGTCGAGGACGAGCCGCTGAAGGTCTGACATGTCGGCGACCGCGACATGGACGAGGTAGTCGTCCGGCCCGGTCAGGTGGAAGACCGTCCGCGACTCCGGCAGGGCGCGGATCCGCTCCACGAACGGCCCCACCAGCTCCCGCCGGTGCGGCCTGACCTGTACCGACAGCAGCGCCTGCAGGCCTCGCCCCAGCTTGGCCGGGTCCAGCTCCAGCCGGTGCCCGAGGATCACGCCCGAGCGGCGCAGCCGGGTCACCCGGTCCAGACAGGTCGACGGCGCCACCCCGACCTGCGCGGCGAGGTCCCGGTACGTCGTCCGGGCGTCGTTCTGCAACAGCCGCAGCAGGTGGAGATCCACCGGGTCCAGTTCGACAGATTCGGCCATCGGTCGAACGTAGCACGGGCATGCCACCGTCAGGCCCGGTCGATGTTCACCCTTGCGTCATGGACACAGCGAGCACGGGCGCCCACGACGCCGTACGCACCGCACCGAGAGCACTCGCCACCGAGGCCGTCCACGCCGGGCGGGACGACCTCGCCCGGCAGGGCCTGCACGCCCCGCCGATCGACCTGTCCACCACCTACCCGTCGTACGACAGCCGCGGCGAGGCGGCCCGGATCGACGCGTTCGCCGCCACCGGCGCGGACCCGGACGGCCCGCCCGTCTACGGGCGCCTCGGCAACCCGACCGTCGCCCGCTTCGAGACCGCGCTGGCCCGCCTGGAGGGCACCGGGGCGGCGGTCGCGTTCGCCAGCGGCATGGCCGCCCTGAGCGCCGTCCTGCTCGTCCGCGCCTCCATGGGGCTGCGCCACGTGGTGGCCGTACGGCCCCTCTACGGCTGCAGCGACCATCTGCTGACCGCCGGACTGCTGGGCTCGGAGGTGACCTGGACCGACCCGGCCGGAATCGCCGAGGCCCTGCGTCCGGACACCGGCCTGGTGATCGTGGAGTCCCCGGCCAACCCCACGCTCGCCGAGGTCGACCTCCGGGCCGTCGCACACGCCTGCGGCTCGGTGCCGCTGCTCGTGGACAACACGTTCGCCACGCCGGTGCTCCAGCGGCCCGCCGAACAGGGCGCACGGCTGGTGCTGCACAGCGCCACCAAGTACCTCGGCGGCCACGGGGACGTGCTGGCGGGCGTGGTCGCCTGCGACGAGGAGTTCGCGGGCCGGCTGCGGCAGGTTCGCTTCGCCACGGGCGGCGTCCTGCACCCCCTGGCCGGATATCTGCTGCTGCGCGGCCTGTCCACCCTCCCCGTCCGGGTACGGGCCTCCTCGGCCAACGCCGCCGAACTCGCCCAGCGCCTCGCCGCCGACCCGCGCGTAACCCGCGTGCACTACCCGCGCATCGGCGGCGCGATGATCTCCTTCGAGACACACGGCGACCCCCACGAGGTCATCGCAGCCGTCCGCCTCATCACCCCGGCGGTGAGCCTCGGCAGCGTGGACACCCTCATCCAGCACCCGGCGTCCATCAGCCACCGCATCGTGGACGCGGACGACCGCAGGGGCGCCGGGGTGAGCGACCGCCTGCTGCGCATGTCGGTGGGCTTGGAGGACGTGGAGGACCTGTGGTCCGATCTCGACCAGGCGCTGGCCTTCAGGGGCGCGGGGAACGGCGCGACAAGCCACAACGAACCCGCAGCCACCGTCTGATCACGGCCCCCTACGGTGCTGAGGTGCTCCCCACCTCACCCGCACCCGTCGAAACCGACTCACCCAGTCGCGCGGTGATCACCAGGGTCCCTTCCTCGACCTGGTAGTCAAGAGGAAGCCGCAGCCCCCGCATCGCCGCGACCATCCCCGTGTTGGACGCCTGCGTCACGGCATACACACTCCGGCAACCCCCCTCCGCGGCCATCGCCACGAGCCGCCCCAGCAACTCCCCGCCGACCCCGCGCCGCTGCCACGCGTCCTCGACGATCAACGCGACCTCCGTCTCGTCCCCGTCCCACAGCAGGTGCCCGAGCCCGACGAGCCGCCCGGAGGCCGTCTGCACGGCGAGGGTCCGGCCGAAGCGCGGACTGAGCAGGTGGTTGAGATAGCGGTCGGCGTCACCGACCGGCCCGTGGTAGCGCAGCCTGAGCGTGCGGTCCGAGCACCGCTCGTGCATCGCCCGGGCCGCCTCCAGATCACGCGTGTCGGCCCGGCGTACGGAGATGTCGCTGCCCTCGGCCAGCGTGAGCACGTCCCGGCCGTGCGGGACGCGCGGCCCGAGGCGGGCGTCCAGTTCCACCAGGGCCCTCGCCCGGGCGAACTCGGTCGGGGTGAAGGGCAGATACGGCCGCTCCACGGTGATTACGCCGCCCTCCGGTGCGCGCAGGCGCATCACCGTGTCGTCCAGGGCGCCCTCCACCGGGACACCCTGGGACGCCCGGCCGCCGCCGGCCGGTGCGGGCTGGGAACGGATCGTGCACCGGCCCAGCAGCTGGCGCAGCGCCAGGGGCAGTTCCGCGGCGTCCAGGGCGGTCCGGGCGGCCAGTCCGAGGATCCGGGTCGGCGCGTCCACCAGGTCGTGCGTGTCGGCCCGCTCGATCCAGGTGTCGGTGCCGCCGGCCGTCCGGACCGCCGCGGCGATCCCGGAGGCGGCCAGCTCGCCCGGGGCACGCAGCAGGAACTCGTCCACCGTGCCCTCGGCCAGTGGATGCGTCTGGAGGCTGAGGATGTCGACCCGGTGCCCGGCGAGGGCCGTGCACAGGGCCGCCAGCGATCCCGGCTCGTCCTTCACGGTGGTCCGCATCCGCCACAGCGTGTTCGTCCCGGGTGTGTTCGCCCCCGGCACCGGCTCCGGCGCCGGGGACCCGGTATCGTCCGCCGGCGGCGCGTGTTCGTGGCGTCGTGTTCGCCAGGCGTTGATGGCGGCCGAGACCCGCTGCCACGAGGCGGCGGAGCGGCAGTTGTTCTTCGGGTTGGCCACGTCGGTCACTTTTCGCGTCATGCACCCACTGTGACCGAACGGTGTTGCGTGATCACGAACGTATTGTGACTGGCGGGTAAAAGGGTTGGCCTGCCCGCTTTATCAAGCCTTCAAACTCACTGGCCGACCAGACCCGGCTGGAGCGCCTTCGTGAACAGCACGGTGCCGTCCTGCTCGCGCAGACGTACCGTCAGCTCGCCGCTGACGCCGTCGATGTCGACCTCGCCGAAGAACTGGTAGCCGTCGGCGGGGGAGACGTTGGCGGTCGTCGGCGCCTTCAGGAACACCCGGTCGGGACCGAAGGTGCCGTCGAGCGTGTTCGCGGGGAAGGCACCGGCGTTGAGAGGGCCCGACACGAACTCCCAGAACGGCTCGAAGTCGGTGAACGCGGCCCGCGACGGCTGGTAGTGCTGCGCCGAGGTGTAGTGGACGTCGGCCGTGAGCCACACCGTGCCGGTGATCCTCCGGTGCTTGACGAAGCGCAGCAGCTCCGCGATCTGGAGCTCACGGCCCAGCGGGGCGCCGGGGTCGCCTTGGGCGACGGCCTCGATGTTCGGCTTGCCGTCGCCGGTGTCCGGGACGACGAGGCCGATCGGCATGTCGGAGGCGATCACCTTCCACACCGCGCGGGAGCGGGACAGCTCGCGCTTGAGCCACTCCAGTTGCTCGCGGCCGAGGATGCCCTGCGGGTCGGTGGGCTGGTCGTCCGTCGAGTTGGCGTTGCGGTAGGTGCGCATGTCCAGCACGAAGACGTCCAGCAGCGGGCCGTGGTGCTGCACGCGGTAGACGCGTCCGTCGGGGCGGCGCAGCGTGGAGATCGGGAAGTACTCCGAGAAGGCGCGGCGGGCGCGGGCGGCGAGCACGTCGACCCTCTTCTCGGTGTACCGGGTGTCGCCGAGGATCTCGCCCGGGTACCAGTTGTTGGTGACCTCGTGGTCGTCCCACTGGATGATGGACGGGACCTGGGCGTTGAAGGCACGCAGGTTCTCGTCCAGCAGGTTGTACCGGAAGTTGCCGCGGAACTCCGCCAGGGTCTCGGCGACCTTCGCCTTCTCCTCGGTGGTGATGTTCCGCCAGGTGCGCCCGCCGGGCAGGGCCACGCTCTCGGTGAGGGGGCCGTCGGCGTAGATGTTGTCGCCGCTGCACAGGAAGAAGTCCGGGTCGAGGGCGGCCATCGCGTCGTAGATCCGGTAGCCGCCGAGTTCCGGGTTGATGCCCCAGCCCTGGCCGGCCAGGTCGCCGGACCAGACGAACCGTACGCCGTCACGGCGCTTGCCGGACGCCGTGCGGAAGGTGCCGGTTACCGGCTCGCCGGTGCGGCGCGGGTCGTCCGGGTCGGCGAGCACCACCCGGTAGTGGATCTGTTCGCCGGAGGGCAGGCCGTGCAGCCGGGTCGTGCCGGTGAAGTCGGTACCCGGGCCCAGCAGCGGACCGTGCCATCTGCGGGGGTTGCGGAACGACTCGGTCGCCGACGTCTCGACGATCATCCGCGCGGGCCGGTCGGACCGCACCCACACCAGCCCGGAGTCGCCGGTCACGTCTCCCGTCTGCACACCCCACCTTGCCGTGGGACGACCCGACCGTGCGAAGGCCGGCGCCGCGCCGAGGGCGGTGGGCAGGGTGAGGGCCGCCGACGCGGCGAGGGAGCCCCGCAGGACGCCGCGGCGCGCGGGGAACGGACGGTGTGACATGGATGCGCCTCCAGGGACGGGATCCGGCCAGTGTGCACAGCCACACTTACGGGCACGCCGCGGCGCACACACGAACCCCAAGTGAACAACTGACCGCGGGAGGAGGGGAACCGGCGGGAGCCGGTGAGCTCCGCCGGGGAGTCACGCCGTGGCCGCCTCCGCCATCAGGCGTACGCCCTCGTGGATCCGGGCGGGCGGGACGTGCGCGTAGCCCAGCACGAGCCGTATCCGCTTCGGCTCGTCGGTCTCCTCCCGCGCCGCACTCGGGTGCGCGTAGGCCGACAGGGGGCGTACCGCCACTCCGGCCGCCGTGACGCGGGTGAGGAAACGGTCCTCGGGGCCGTAGCACTCCGGCAGCGTGGCGATCACGTGCAGGCCCGCGGCGATGCCCGAGACCAGGGCGCCCGGGAAGTGCTCGCCGAGGGCGGCGGTCAGGGCGTCACGGCGCTCGCGGTAGGCGCGCTGGCAGCGGCGCAACTGGCGGTCGTAGTCGCCGCGTTCCAGGAACCGGGCGAAGAGCGCCTGGTCCAGGGCCGGATGGCCGAGGTCCATGGTGCGCTTGCGTTCGACGATCTCCTCCGCCCAGGACTCGGGCACCAGCAGCCAGCCCAGCCGCAGCCCCGGCGCGAGGGACTTGCTGACCGAGCCCGTGTAGGCGACGCGGTCCGGGTCGAGGCCCTGGAGCGCGCCGACGGGAGCGCGGTCGTAGCGGAAGTCGCCGTCGTAGTCGTCCTCCAGGACGATGCCGTCCACGGACCGTGCCCAGTCCAGCAGTTCGGCGCGACGGCGGGCCGAGTAGGCGATGCCGGTGGGGAACTGGTGGGCCGGCGTCGTCACCACGGCCCGTACGCCCGACGCCCGCAGGGGCTCCAGCGCGATTCCCTCACCGTCCATGGGCAGTGGTACGGCGGTGACCCCGGCCGAGGCGTACAGCCCGTCGTGCTGGGGACTGCCCGGGTCCTCCACACCCACGGTGCGCACCCCGCGCGCGTGCAGCGCGAAACCCAGCAGTGTCGTCGCCTGGGTCACCCCGGAGACCACCACGATCCGCTCCGGGTCGGCCACCACACCTCGCCGCCGGGCGAGCAGTCCGGCCAGCGCGGTCCGCAGCCGGGGCAGCCCGCGCGGATCGGGGTACCCCAGCTCCTGGTGCGGCAGTTCCGCCAGCACACCGCGCTGCGCGGCGGCCCACGCCGAGCGCGGGAACAGCGACAGGTCGGGCGTCCCGGGCACGAAGTCCGCCCGGGCACCGGGGGAGCGCGGAGCGAGGTCGTGCGCCCGCGCCCGGGCGGCCCGTACGGCCGAGCCCACCCATGTCCCGGCGCCCCGGCCGCTGCGCAGATAGCCCTCCGCCGTCAGCTGCTCGTACGCCTCCGTGATCAGCCCGCGCGAGACCCCCAGGTCCGCCGCGAGATCCCGGCTCGACGGCAGCCGCGTGCCCGGCGCGAGCCGGCCCGAGCGGACGGCCTCGCGCAGGGCCGCCTGCAGAGAACGGCCACGCGTGCGTGCCGGCGCGGAAGCGGCCGGGAGCAGCAGCTCCCAGGCGGGCGACACGGGCTCGTCGCGGTCCCTGCGGTCCATGCCGTCAGTCTGCCGGATCCGCGGCCGGGCCCTGCGCCGGGCCGGCTGCCGCCCCGCTGTTCAGCGGCTGCCGTCGAGGACGACCCGGGCGACCAGGGCCGGGTCGTCGTTCATCGGGACATGGCCGCAGCCGGGCAGCCGTACCAGCCGGGCGCGAGGGATGACGGTCTTGGCGCGCACGCCCTGACGGGGGATCAGCAGCCGGTCCCGGCTGCCCCACGCCACCGTGACCGGCGTGCCGACGATGTCGTCGGTGAACCGCACGGTCCTGCCGGAGCGGAGGGTCTCTGAGAACCCCTGCGCCCGGGCCAGCGCGAGCGTCTCGGCCACCACGGCCTCGGGCGAACGACGGCCCGGGCGGGCGTAGATGGTGCTGGTCAGCAGGGTGCGGCCGATCGCCGGGCGGGCGAGCCGTTCGACGACCGGCAGCGGCATCCGCTGGGCTATCCGCCGCATCGTCATCAGCACCGTGAAGGCGTAACGGCGCTCGGCCTCGTTCCAGAACCCCGCGGGGGACAGGGCGGTGACGGAGCGGACGAGCTGCGCCCGGGCCAGCTCCAGGGCCAGCAGGCCGCCGAGCGAGTTGCCCGCCACGTGCGGCCGTTCGATCTCCAGCGCCCCGAACAGCGCCGTGAGGACGGTGTTCATGGTGGGCAGGTCGTGGGCCATGCCGTCCGGGAGCGCCGGTGACTCGCCGCATCCGGGCAGGTCCACGGCGATGACGTCCCGCTCGGCGGCCAGCGCGGGCAGCACCGGGTCCCAGACCTGCCGGTGGTGGCCGATGCCGTGCAGCAGGAGCAACGGTTCACCGCTGCCCTGACGCGTGTAGGACAGGGACACGCTCTGCTCGCCGTGTGCGGAGGCGACGTTGAAGGAGACGGTGGCGGACATGCGGTGCTCCTAGGCTGTACTCGCGGACGGACGCGGTAGACAGCTTGTCAGCAATTACTACCGGCGGGTAGCCCCGAGTTGTCGCCACTTCCCCGGCCACGGCCGGCCGGGGGACGGGCGATTTCGCCTGGACAGGGCCGGACCGGTGGGCTGGGATGGAACCCGTGACCACCGAGACCGCGACCGACGTCTTCGAAGCACACCGCCCCGTCCTGCTGGGCGTCGCCTACCGCATGCTGGGCCGCGTCGCCGACGCGGAGGACGTGGTCCAGGAGGCCTGGCTGCGCTGGTCGGCCGGCGACCGCGGCGACGTGCGCGAACCGCGCGGCTACCTTGTACGGATCACCACCCGCCTCGCCATCGACCGGCTGCGCCAGATCAAGGCCCGCGGGGAGACCTACGTCGGCCCCTGGCTGCCCGAGCCGTACGTCACCGACTTCGGCGACACCGTGCCGGACGCCGCCGAGCGGGCCGTGCTCGCGGACTCCGTCTCGCTCGCCGTCCTCGTCGTGCTGGAGTCGCTGTCGCCGCTGGAGCGGGCGGTGTTCGTGCTGCGCGAGGCCTTCGCCTTCCCGTACGCCGACATCGCCGCCATGCTCGACCGCGGCGAAGCGGCGGTGCGCCAGCTCGCCGGGCGGGCGCGCAAGCACGTCGAGGAGCGGCGCCCGCGCTACGAGGTCGACCCCGTCCAGCGGCGCGACCTCACCGAACGGTTCCTCGCCGCCGCCGCGGACGGCGACCTCGAAGGGCTGATGGAACTGCTCGCCCCGGACGTCCGGCTCGTCGGCGACAGCGGCGGCAAGTCGCGGGCGCCGCTGCGGGTCCTGCGGACCGCGGACAAGGTGGGCCGCTTCCTCGTCGGCGCCGCGCAGAAGGGCGTCCCCGACTTCTCCCTTCGCTTCCTGGAGCTCAACGGCGGCCCGGCCGTGCTGGTCCTGTCCGGCGGAAAGCCCGACTCCGTCTTCCAGCTCGACGTCGCCGACGGCCGCGTCCAGGCGGTCTACATCGTCCGCAACCCCGACAAGCTGCGCTCGCTGGCCGCGGACTAGACGCCGCTGTCGCCCCTCGTCACGGCCTCGCACGAACGTCCCGTGAACGTTCCCGGCCATTGGTCTTGACCAAGGATCAGGGCCGCCCTATGGTCGCAGAGAAGTGAAACAACCTTTAAAAAACAAGGGCGCTAAAACGCTGCCGACCACGGCGATCGCGGAGGACAGGGTGGGGACCACGCAGCTGGAATCGGTGCCGGAACCGAAGTACTGGCATCTCAAGACCGTGCTCAGTGAAGCGCTCGACTCGGAGTTCTCCGTAGGGGAGATCCTGCCCAACGAGCGCGACCTCGCGGCCCGCTTCGGCGTCGCCCGCGCCACACTCCGCCAGGCCCTGGAGCAGCTCGAACTGGAGGGCAGGCTGCAGCGTCGCCGCGGTGTGGGGACGACCGTCGCGCCGCCCCGTATGGGCGTCTCCCTCGGCACCGGTCCGCACACCTGGCCGGGCGGCCCCGAGGACGCCTGGCAGCCCGTCGACTGCACCGCGGCGGTGCCGCCCGCGGCGGTCGCCGAGGCGCTGGAGACCGGCCTGGAGGAGTCCGTGCACATCGTGCGGCGCTCCCGGGTCTCGCAGGGCCGGCCCGTCGCCGCCGAGCTGCTGTACATCCCGCGGTCCTCGGTGCACGAGCTCTCCGGCATCGACGCGCCGTCCGGAGCGGCACGCGCGCGTGCGGTGCTGCGCGAGTTGCAGCGGCTGGAGCTGGACCGGCAGGAGAACGCGGTGGAGCTCGGGTCCGCCGGGGCCGACGACGCGAAGGAACTGGACCGGTTGCCCGGGGCGCCCGTGCTGGTGGTGACGACGCGGTTCGTGGCGGCGGGGCGTGTGGCGGCGTTGTCCGTCGCGACGTATCGCGCTGACACGTGTCGGTTGACGTTCGGGGATGCGGGGGGTGTGGAGATCCACGCCGGGCCGGAGCGGCAGGCGTCCTGAGCCTGGCGCCGTAGGGGTGCGGTGCGTGGGGGATCGCAGGTGCGTGTTGGCTGGGCGCGCACTTCCCCGCGCCCCTTGGGGAGTTGACCTCAGCGGCGTGGTGTGGTCGGGCCTTCCACGCTGAACAGCTGCTCCTCCACATGGTCCAGGGCGAGGCGCAGGGCGCCTGTCGCCACTGCCGCGTCTCCCAGGCGGGACAAGGTCACCTGCGGGGGACGCAGGCAGTAGCGGGCCAGTTCCTGGCGCAGGGGGTCCAGGACGCCGTCCAGGCCCGCTGCCCAGCCGCCGATGACGACCAGTTCCGGGTCGAGGGCGAGGACCAGCGCCGCCACATCGTGGACCAGGCGCTGGAGGAAGCGGTCGACGGCCGCGCGGGCCCGCTGGTCGCCCTGGCGGGCCTGGGCGAAGACATCGGCGACGGCCTGTTCGTCAAGGGGATGGAGGGGTTCGTCCGTGGTGGACAGGAGCGTCTCGGGCGTCACCTCCCGGCCGAGCAGATGCAGCGCGCCGATCTCGCCGGCCGCCCCGCCGTAGCCCCGGTGCAGCCGCCCCCCGATCAGTGAACCGGCGCCCGGGCTGAGCCCCGCCAGCACCATCACCACGTCGTCCGACTCGGTGGCCGCGCCCTTCCAGTGCTCGGCGACGACCGCCGCGTTGGCGTCGTTCTCGACCAGGACCGGGCACTTGAACGACCGGCTCAGCCGCTCGCCCAGCCGCAGCCCCGTCCACCCGGGCAGCGCCGTACCCAGCCGTACCGTGCCGTCCGCCTCGACGATCCCGGGCGTCGCCACGCCCACGGCCCGCAGCGAGCCGCGTGCCACACCGGCCCGGCGCAGCAGCTCGGCGACGGTTCCCCGCAGCCGCTCCAGCCGCTCGTCGGCCGCCGCGGTTTCGGGCACGTCCTTGGCCTGGGAGCCGATCACCCGGCCGTCCAGGTCGGCGAGCAGCGCGGCCACCCGGTGCGCGCCGATCTCCACCCCCAGCAGATGCCCCGCCTCCGCCCGGAACCGGAACCGCCGCGCCGGCCGCCCCTGCCGCCGGGCGGCACCCTCCTCGGCCGCCTTCTCGACGACGAGACCGGCCTCGATGAGCCCTTCGACGACGCCCTCGACGGTCGGCCGGGACAGCCCCGTCACCCGGGTGATCTCCGTCAGCGTCGCGCAGTCCGTGGCACGCAGCGCGTGCAGCACCACCGCGGAGTTGATCCTGCGCAGCAGCGAGGGGTCCCCGCCGGTCAGCCGACCCACCGTCCGTCCTCCCAGCTCGTGCGCGTGTTGGCCGGATCGTACTCGGCGTGGCGGACCCCGGCGAGGGGCAGCCACCGGCCCTCGCCACTCAGCCCGGCGCCACGAACCCGGACTCGTACGCCGCGATCACCGCCTGTGTGCGGTCCCGTGCTCCCAGCTTCGCCAGGACGGCGCTCACATGCGACTTCACCGTCTCGGTGCCCACCACCAGCCGGGCGGCGATCTCCGCGTTCGACAGGCCCCGCGCCATCAGCCGCAGCACCTCGCCCTCCCGCTCGGTCAGCTGGGCCCGCTCCATCGCGGCCCGCGCCGCCCGGTTCCCGCCGCCCTCGCCGTACTCGGCGGCCAGTTGCCGTACCGAGGCCGGGAACAGCAGCGACTCGCCCTCGGCGATCAGCCGCACCGCGTGCACGATCTCCGCCGGCCGGGCCCGCTTCAGCAGGAACCCGTCGGCGCCCGCCCGCAGCGCCTCGTACACGTACTCGTCGTTCTCGAACGTCGTCACCACGAGGATCCGCGGCGGCTCGTCGACCGTCCGTAGCAGCGCCCGCGTGGCCTCGATACCGTCCAGCAGCGGCATCCGTACGTCCATGGCGACCACGTCGGGCCGCAGCTGCCGCACGAGCGGGATCACCGCCGCCCCGTCCGCGGCCTCCCCGACGACCTCGATGTCGGGCTGTGCCTCCAGGACGGCCCGCAGACCCGCGCGTACGAGGGGTTCGTCGTCGACGAGGAGAACGGTGATCGGCATCGGATCAGCGTAGATCAACTCAACGGCAGCTCGACATGAACCTGCCAGTCGCCTCGGTCGGGGCCGGTCCGGGCCAGTCCGCCGAGCAGGGCGGCGCGTTCGCGTATGCCGCGCAGGCCGCTGCCCCGCCCGGGGCCCGGTACCGGCTCCGTCAGCGGGTTGCGTATCGCGAGGACGAGGGTGTCGCCGGTGACGTCCAGGCGGACCCGTACGGGTACGGCCCCGGCGTGCCGCAGCACATTGGTCAGCGCCTCCTGGAGGATCCGGTAGCCCTCCCGGGACACCGGCCCGGGCACGGTGTCCACGGGCCCCCTCACCTCGGCGTCGACCTTCGCCCCGGAGGTGCGCGCGGATTCCAGCAGGCGGTCGGCGTCCGCCAGGGTCGGCCGGCTGCTCACGGGTTTCTCCGACTCGCGCAGGACGCCCAGCACTCGCTCCAGGTCCTCCAGGGCGGCCCGGCCGGTCTCCTCGATGGCGACCAGCGCCCGGTCCGTGAAATCCGGATCACCGGCCGCGCGCGCGGCCCCTGCCTGCACCACGGCGACCGTGAGCGCGTGCCCGATGGAGTCGTGCAACTCGCGGGCGATGCGCGTGCGTTCCAGTAGCTGGTCGGTGCGCTCTTCCAGCGCCGCCATCCGCTCGGTGGGCGACGGCCCGAGAAGCCGCTTGGCCAAGGCGGTGACCAAGTGGCCCGACCACACCACGACCACGGGACACAGGATCAACGGCACGGGTGCGAGCACGGCGTGCCACCAGCGGTTCTCCTCGACGGTCACAAATCCATCAGCCACGGGCCCAACACCGAGCCCGGTCGTCAGCAGATCGATCCCGAGGAGGGGCAACTGGACGGAGAGGTGAGTCACGCACCAGCCGAGGCACAGCCGCGCCTCCAGCCACACCACCGTCCGCCCCCGGTCCGCCCACGTGACCGAAGGGGTGGTCACGATCTCGTCGCTCTCACCGTCCTGCCGATGGCCGATCAGCAACAGCCTGGCCTGAAACGCCTCCACGACCCGTGTGATGGGCAGAAGGCCCGCGAGTCCGAGCAGCACGGCGGCCGTGACCTGGGTCCACCACGCCTCCTGGATGAAAATCCACAGCGACGGCCACACGGTGGCCACCGACAGGTGCAGCCACCGCGTGTACGTCACCGCCCGCGTCAACGGGCGCAGCATGCGGACCATGCCGTCATCGTGCCAGCCGGCACTGACAACGAGCCTCCCCCGCACGGGGGAGACGATCTCCACCGCCGGGGGAGGACGGCACCCCCGGCGAGGAGCCAGGCTGCTGTCATGACCAGCATCGAAGTCCAGGACCTCACCAAGGAGTACGGCGGCAAACGAGCCGTGGACGGCCTCACTTTCCGCGTCCTGCCCGGCCGTGTCACCGGCTTCCTCGGCCCCAACGGCGCCGGGAAGTCCACCACGATGCGGCTGGTGCTCGGCCTCGACCGGCCGACCGCCGGCTCCGCCACGATCGACGGCCGCGCCTACTCCACCCTGCGCGAACCCCTGCGCCATGTGGGCGCCCTGCTCGACGCGCAGGCCGCGCACGGCTCCCGCACGGCCCGCGACCACCTGCGCGTCCTGGCGACGAGCAACCGCATCCCGGACCGGCGGGTCGACGAGGTGCTGGAGGAAACCGGCCTCGCCTCGGTGTCCCGGCGCCGGCTGCGGACGTACTCCCTGGGCATGCGCCAGCGCCTCGGCATCGCGGCCGCCCTGCTGGGCGACCCCGAGGTGGTCATGCTGGACGAGCCGTCCAACGGTCTCGACCCCGAGGGCATCGTGTGGATCCGGCAGTTGCTGCGCCGGCTCGCGGGGGAGGGGCGCACGGTCCTGGTCTCCAGCCACCTGATGAACGAGACCGCGTCCTTCGCGGACCACCTCGTCGTCCTGGGCCGGGGCCGGCTGCTCGCCGACACCCCGATGCGGGACTTCATCCAGGCGCGCGTGCAGCCCAGCGTCCGCATCCGCACATCCGACCCCGCCGCCCTCCGCGGCGCCCTCGCCCGGCACGGCCATGACGCCGTGGAACACGCGGACGGTCACTGGACCGTGCACCACGCACGCGTGGACGACATCGGCCGCATCGCCTCCGAAGCGGGTGTGCCGGTCCTCGAACTCGCGGCCGAGGAGGGCACCTTGGAGCAGGCCTACTTCGACCTCACGTCGGCCGAGACCGAATTCACCGCACAGCAGCCGCAGGAGGCCTGACCATGGAACTCACCCCTGTCCTCCGCTCCGAGTGGCTGAAGATCCGTACGCTCCGCTCGCTGCCGGGAGCGCTCCTGGCCCTCTTCGCCGCGACCACGGCGTTCTCCGCGATCGCCGGTGCCTCCGGGACGTCGGACCCCGGATTCGACCCGCTGTTCACGGCCCTGTCCGGTGTCGTACCGGGGCAGATCGCGGCCGTCTCCTTCGGGGCCATGGCCGTGTCGTCGGAGTTCCAGTCGGGCGCCATCCGGCTCTCGCTGGCCGCGGTGCCCCGGCGCGGCCGGTGGTTCGCGGCCAAGGCCGCCGTCATCGCCGTACCGGCGCTGCTGGTGGGACTGGTGACCGCCCTCGCCGCGCTCCTCGCGGCACGGGCGGGGCTCGGCCCGGCGGCCGACGGGCTCGGCACCGGCGAGCAGGTGCGCGGCGTCGTGGGCTGCGGTGTCTACCTCATGCTGATGGCCCTGTTCGCCGCCGGACTCGCCGCCCTGCTGCGCAGCGGCGTGGCCACACTGTCCCTGCTGATCCCGTTCATCCTCGTCGTGTCGTTCGTGATCGGCGACGCCACGGGCACCGTCGCCGACTTCCTGCCCGACAAGGCGGGACAGCTGGTCATCCGCGGGACGCCCGACGGATCCGCCCTCGGGCCGTGGTCGGGGCTCGGCGTGACCGCGCTCTGGGCGGCGGCCGCGCTGCTGGCGGGAGCCTGGAGCCTGCGCCGGCGCGACGCCTGACCGGAGAACGGCGGGAACAGGGTTGACGCCCCGCCAAGTGTCAGTGGCGCCGGGTTTACTGGACCCATGAACATCGCACAGCACATCGCCCTCGTCGACGAGCTGTGCTACCGCCCCTTTCCGGCGGAGCACGGCCCGTCGGACGTCGGCGTCTCCGGACCCGGCCGGCACACCGCGGTGTTAGAGGACGCACCCGACGACGACCCGGCGCTCCGGGCGGTGACGATCGACCAGTTGGAGAAGGACCGGGACGCCGTCTACGAGCTTCTCGCCTCACGCTGGGGCGACACGCCCCCCTACAACCTGCAGACCGTCCTGCTGCGCGGCGAGCGCGAGGAGATACCCCCGCCCTGGGCCGAGTTGAGCGCGTGCGCGAGCGTCGCGTACGTGTGGGAGGTGGAGGGCACCGGCCGCTGGGTCGCCGTGGCGGTCACCGACCGCGACACCTCGCGCGGGGTCCGGCTGCTGGCCCTGGTCACGGAGACGGACCCGCCGTAGCGGAGACGGACCCGCCGTCAGGGATCAGCTTTCGGCCGCTTCCCGCAGCCGAGCGAACTCCTCGGCCATGGTCTCGGCCGTCCAGTGCGCGTTCAGCCCGCTCGGATTGGGCAGCACCCACACACGCGTGTCCCCGATCAGCCGCGACTGCGGCCCGACCCCGGCCTTCCGGTCGTCGAACGCGGCGCGGTACGCGGTCACTCCGACCACGGCCAGCCAGCGCGGCCGCAGCCGCCCCACCTTCAGCGCGAGCAGCCGCCCGCCCTCCCGGTACTCCTCGGCGCTCAGCTCGTCGGCCCGAGCGGTCGGCCGTGCCACGACATTGGTGATGCCGAGCCCGTACGACAGCAGCTCCCGCTGTTCGGACGGCTTCAGCAGCCGCGGCGTGAACCCGGAGCGGTGCAGCACCGGCCAGAACCGGTTGCCCGGGCGGGCGAAGTGATGACCCGTCGCGGCCGTCATCAGCCCGGGATTGATGCCGCAGAACAGCACCCGCAGACCGTCCGCGACCACGTCCGGCACGACACGGTCGCGGGCGGCCTGAAGCTCCTCGGGCGTGAAACGGGGCATCGGGTGCGGCGCGTCAGAGGATCGCGCCGGGCGTGTAGCCCGCGGCCTGGGGGTGCTGCTTCACGATCTCCTCGACCCGGGCGACGACGGCGGCGACCTGGTCGCCCGCGGCACCCGTGAAGGACAGCTTGTCGGCCATCAGCGCGTCCAGCTCGGCACGGCCGAGCGGAATGCGCGTGTCGGCGGCCAGCTTGTCGAGCAGCTCGTTGCGCTCGGCGCCCTGCTCGCGCATCGCGAGCGCGGAGGCGACCGCGTTCTCCTTGATCGCCTCGTGCGCGAGCTCCCGGCCCACGCCCGCGCGCACGGCGCCCATCAGCACCTTGGTCGTCGCGAGGAACGGCAGATAGCGGTCCAGCTCACGCGCCACGACCGCCGGGAACGCGCCGAACTCGTCGAGCACCGTCAGGAACGTCTCCAGCAGACCGTCCAGCGCGAAGAACGCGTCGGGCAGCGCGACCCGGCGCACCACCGAGCAGGACACGTCGCCCTCGTTCCACTGGTCGCCCGCCAGCTCGCCGGTCATGGAGGCGTAGCCGCGCAGGATCACCATCAGGCCGTTGACGCGCTCGCAGGAGCGGGTGTTCATCTTGTGCGGCATCGCCGAGGAGCCGACCTGGCCGGGCTTGAAGCCCTCGGTGACCAGCTCGTGCCCGGCCATCAGCCGGATCGTCTTCGCCAGCGACGACGGCGCCGCCGCCAGCTGCACCAGCGCCGTGACGACCTCGTAGTCCAGCGAGCGCGGGTAGACCTGGCCGACCGAGGTGAACGCCTGCGAGAAGCCCAGGTGCGTGGCGATCCGCTGCTCCAGCTCCGCGAGCTTCGCGGCGTCCCCGCCCAGCAGGTCCAGCATGTCCTGCGCGGTGCCGACCGGGCCCTTGATGCCGCGCAGCGGGTAGCGGCCCAGCAGCTCCTCGACCCGGCCGTGGGCGACGAGCAGTTCGTCGGTCGCGGTCGCGAAGCGCTTGCCGAGGGTGGTGGCCTGCGCGGCCACGTTGTGCGAGCGGCCGGCCATGACCAGCTCGCCGTACTCGCCGGCCAGCTTGCCCAGCCGCGCCAGGACGGCCACCGTACGGTCGCGCATCAGTTCCAGCGAGAGGCGGATCTGGAGCTGCTCGACGTTCTCGGTGAGGTCGCGGGAGGTCATGCCCTTGTGCACGTGCTCGTGCCCGGCGAGGGCGTTGAACTCCTCGATCCGCGCCTTCACGTCGTGCCGCGTGACCTTCTCGCGCTCGGCGATGGAGGCCAGGTCGACGGTGTCGAGCACACGCTCGTAGTCGGCGAGCGCCGCGTCCGGCACCTCGATCCCGAGGTCCTTCTGCGCCCGCAGCACGGCGAGCCAGAGCTGCCGCTCCAGCTTCACCTTCTGCTCGGGCGACCAGAGCGTGGCGAGCTCGGCGGAGGCGTAGCGTCCGGCGAGGACGTTCGGGATGCGGGGCTTGGCGGGAGCGGAAGTCACGTGGACGGATTCTACTGGCGATTCGTGCAGGCCAGCGTCGCGGGTACCTTCGTGGGAACCTACAAGAGCGTCCGGCGCCCTGCCCCGGGCCTGCCGGTCACCTGCTTCGCCACGGGAACGCCCTACGCCCGGTCCTCGTACGGCAGCAGCTCGGGCCGCTTCGGCGGCAGGCCGTCGCCCGAGGAGCGGCCCGTCAGGCGGCGGCCTATCCAGGGCAGCAGGTGCTGCCGGGCGAAGCGCAGGTCCGCCGCGCGGCGCATGACCCAGCCGGGTGGCAGCGTCGTCGGCATCGGGGTGCGCCACTCGGTGTCCTCGGGCTCGTAGCCGAGCGCCTGCCACACCGCTTCCGCGACCCGGCGGTGGCCCTCGCCGGTCAGATGCAGCCGGTCCACGTCCCACATCAGCGGGTCGGCGAGCGAGGGGGCGCCGTACAGGTCGACGACGATCGCGCCGTGCCGTTCGGCGAGCTCGTCGACGCAGGCGAACAGTTCCTCCATGCGCGGCCGGAACCGCTCCAGGACGGGGCCCCGGCGGCCCGGGCTGCGCATCAGCACGAGCTGTTCGCAGGACGGGGCCAGCCGCTCCACGGCCTCCTCCAGGAGCCCGCGCACCCGGCCCATGTCGCACTTCGGGCGCAGCGTGTCGTTGAGCCCGCCGACCAGGGTGACGACGTCGGCCTTCATGGCCGCCGCCACATCCACTTGCTCGTCGACGATCTGCCGGATCAGCTTGCCGCGCACCGCGAGGTTGGCGTAGCGGAAGCCGGGCGTGCGGGCCGCCATCCGCGTGGCGAGGAGATCGGCCCAGCCCCGGTAGGTGCCGTCGGGCAACAGGTCCGACATGCCCTCGGTGAAGGAGTCGCCGACCGCGACGAGGCTGCTGTAGGTGGGGTTCGTGTCCATGGCGGCGGAAATGGTATCCCGTGCACATACCCGGCAGTCGGTCACCCGTCCGGATGATCGGCGACCGTTCCCTCACGCCCGCTGGCCGAACAGCTCCCGCAGGACGTCCTCCATGGTCACGAGGCCGGCCATCCGGCCGTCCACCCCGAGGACCGCCGCGAGGTGCGTACGGCTGCCCCGCATCGCCGTGAGGACGTCGTCCAGCGGCGTGTGCTCCCGCACGCGCGCGATGGACCGCATGTCCCGCAGCCGGAACGGCACCTCGCGCCCGGCGGCGTCCAGCGCGTCCTTCACATGCAGGTAGCCGACGATCCGCCGCCCCTCGTCCACCACCGGGAAGCGGGAGAACCCGGTCTCGGCCGACAGCCGCTCCAGCTCGTCCGGAGTGACGCCCACGCGCGCGTACACCACGCGTTCCAGCGGCAGCACCACGTCGCGCACCGGGCGGCGGCCCAGCTCCAGCGCGTCGTGCAGCCGCTCCTGGGCGCGGTCGTCGATGAGGCCGGCCTCGCTGGAGTCCTTCACGATCTGCGCTATCTCGGCGTCCGAGTAGGACGCGGCGACCTCCTCCCGCGCCTCCACGCGCAGCAGCTTCAGGAGCGTGTTGGCGAAGGCGTTCACCGTGAAGATCACCGGGCGCAGCGCCCGGGACAGGGTCACCAGGGGCGGGCCGAGCGTCAGCGCGCTGCGCACCGGCTCGGCGAGCGCCACGTTCTTCGGCACCATCTCGCCGAGCAGCATGTGCAGATACGTGGCCAGGGCCAGCGCGATCACGAAGGACACCGCGTGTCCCGCGCCCTCGGGCACGCCCACCGCGTGGAACACCGGCTCCAGCAGGTGCGCGATCGCCGGCTCGGCCACCACACCCAGCACCAGCGTGCACAGCGTGATGCCCAGCTGCGCGGCCGCCATCAGCGCGGACACGTGCTCCAGGCCCCACAGCACGCTCTTGGCGCGCCGGTCGCCCCGGTCGGCGTAGGGCTCGATCTGGCTGCGGCGCACCGAGATCAGCGCGAACTCGGCGCCGACGAAGAAGGCGTTGACGACGAGCGTCGCCAGACCGATCAGCAGCTGGACGGCGGTCACAGCTCCGCTCCCTTCTCGTCGGGCTTCTCGTCGTCGAGGGGCGCCCGCAGCCGGACGCGGGCGGCCCGGCGGCCGGTGGCGTCCAGGACCTCCATCCGCCAGCCGGCGACCTCGAGGGTGTCACCGGCGGCCGGTATCCGGCCGAGCATCGTCGCCACCAGCCCGGCGAGCGTCTCGTACGGGCCCTGCGGGGCGCGCAGCCCGACGCGTTCGAGGTGGTCCACGCGCGCGGAGCCGTCGGCCGAGTACAGGGCGTGGCCCACCTCGTCCGTGCCGGCCGGCGCGAGGTCGGGCAGCTCGTGCGGATCGTGTTCGTCGCGCACCTCGCCCACGACCTCCTCGACGATGTCCTCCAGGGTGGCCACGCCCGCGGTGCCGCCGTACTCGTCGATCACCACGGCCATCGTGCGCTTGCCGGAGAGCCGGTCCAGGAGCCGGTCGACGGTGAGGGTCTCCGGGACCAGCAGCGGCTCACGCATCAGCTCGGAGACGGATGTCCGGGTCCGGCGCTCCGCCGGGACCGCCAGCACGTCCTTGACGTGTGCCGTCCCGACGACCGAGTCGAGGGTGTCGCGGTAGACGGGAAACCGGGACAGGCCGGTCGCACGGGTCGCGTTCGCCACGTCCTCCAGGGTCGCCCGCACCTCCAGGGCGACGACCTGCACCCGGGGCGTCATCACGTTCTCCGCGGTCAGGTCGGCGAGGTTCAGCGTCCGCACGAACAGCTCGGCGGTGTCGGCCTCCAGGACGCCCTTCTTGGCGGAGTGCCGGGCGAGCGCCGCCAGCTCCTGCGGTCCGCGCGCCGACGCCAGCTCCTCGGCGGGCTCCACACCGATCCGGCGCACGACCCGGTTCGCCGTGTTGTTGAGGTGTGTGATGAACGGCCGGAACGCCGCGCTGAACCAGCGCTGGGCGTTGCCCACCGTCTTGGCGACCGCCAGCGGCGACGAGATCGCCCAGTTCTTGGGCACCAGCTCGCCGACGACCATCAGGAACACCGTCGACAGCGCCGTGCCCAGCACCAGGGCCAGGCTGTGCGACGCCGACCGTGAGATGCCGATGTCCTCCAGCGGCCCGGCGATCAGCGCGGCGATCGACGGCTCGGCGAGCATGCCGACGACGAGGTTCGTGACCGTGATGCCGAGCTGTGCGCCGGAGAGCTGGAACGTCAGATTCCGTACGGCCTTCAGGGCGCCCTGGGCGCCCCGCTCGCCGCGCGCCACCGCCTGCTCCAGCTCGGCGCGCTCGACCGTGGTGAGGGAGAACTCGGCCGCCACGAAGGCGCCGCAGGCGAGCGAGAGCAGGATCGCCACCAGGAGGAGGAGCACTTCGGTCATCGGTTCACCCCCGTCCCATGGTTCTCCAGGACGGGGCGGAACGCGCGGTGTCGCGAACTGGGAGGCTCGCCCATGGGCGGACGCTCACAACCTTTCATGCAGAACCGAGTGGCCATCCAAGGGTAAAGGATCAGCAAAGTCCTGCGGCGGGGGTCTCAGCGGGGATCGGCGGGCACGGGGGCGAGCCGGTACGCGCCCTCGTGCGCGACGACGCGGCCGGCGGTGGGCGGGGGGAAGTGGGTGCCCAGGACGAGGGTGTCGGTGCCGGCGAGTGCGCCGAGCAGCTCGCGGCGCGTGCTCTGAGAAAGCCCGGGGTCGATGTCGACGCAGGCGCCGATACCGGGGTGGGCGAGCTGGACGGGGTGGTGGACGCAGTCGCCGGTGATCAGTGCCGTCCGTCCGCGGCTGGCCAGCTCGACGGCGACATGGCCGGGGGTGTGCCCGGGTGTCGGGATCAGGCGCAGCCCCGGGGCGACGTCGAGGCCCTCGGCGGGGACGTCGAGGAGGTCGAGCAGCCCCGCCTCCTCCACCGGGATCACCGAGTCGCGGAACATCTGCCGGCGCGGCTCGTCCATGGCGTACCCGGCCCAGAACTCCCGCTCGGTGCGGGAGGTGAGGTAGCGGGCGTTCGGGAAGGTGGGCACCCACGCGCCGTTCACCGCCCGGGTGTTCCAGCCGACGTGGTCGGCGTGCAGGTGGGTGAGGATCACCAGGTCGACGGAGTCCGGGGGGAAGCCGGCTGCGGTGAGGCGCTGAAGGTAATCGGTGTCCAGGTCGTGCCAGGCGGGATTGGCCCGCTCCTTGCCGTTGCCGATGCCGGTGTCCACCAGGACGCGCAGATCGCCGGCGGTGAAGGCGAAGCTGTGGCTGTCGGCGCGCAGGACGCCTTCCTCGTCGGCGAAGTGGGGGCGCAGCCAGTCCTGCCCGGCGACCACGTCGGGGGTGGCGTCGGGCAGCAGCCAGGCTCCGGTGGCCGGTGGCAGCGGGATCTCGTCGATGCGGTGGACGGTGAGGTCGCCCACGGTCCAGGCGGCGGGTGTCGTCAAGGGTCCTCCTCGGGCGCTTAACGCAATCTGTTTGCGTTAAGCCGACGGTAGGCCCTAGGGTCCACTAACGCAAACAGTTAGCCTTTAAGGGGGAGCCCCATGCCGAGCCCCACGCCTGGTCCCGTACCCGACCCCGCCCTCACGCCGCCCGAAGCGGCCCGCTGGGCCCACCGCGCGGGGCTCGTCCTGCCCGCCGGCCGGCACGCGGCGGTCGCGGCCACCGCCGACCACATCCATTCCGTCGTGGCGGTCCTCAGGGAACTGGACTTCGGCGACACCCCGCCCGCCCCGGCCTACCGCGTGACAGCCGCGAAGGAGGCGCACGATGCAGCCGTATGAACTGACCCTCGCTGCCGCCGCCGACGCGATCGGGGCACGCCGGCTGTCCCCCGTCGAGCTGGCCGACTCCGTGCTGGAACGCATCGAGCAGGTGCAGCCGCGACTCCGGGCCTATGTCACCGTCGACGCCGAGGGCGCGCGCCGGGCCGCGCGCCGTGCCGAGAACGACATCGCGGCGGGCCGTCACCGCGGTCCGCTGCACGGCAT
Source organism: Streptomyces sp. NPDC007991 (assembly GCF_042958445.1). Lineage (NCBI taxonomy): Bacteria > Bacillati > Actinomycetota > Actinomycetes > Kitasatosporales > Streptomycetaceae > Streptomyces > Streptomyces sp. NPDC007991. The sequence continues at coordinate 456,657 of NZ_JBIBJD010000006.1, read as the reverse complement.
CCCGATGGGCCTGAAGGACCTGATCGACGTCGCCGGTACGCCCACCTCGGCCAGTTCCCGGGTGCGGTCCGACCACCGCGCGCAGACCGACAGCACCGTCGCCGCACGCCTGTCGGCCGCCGGAGCGGTCCTGCTCGGCAAGACCCACACGCACGAGTTCGCCTACGGGCTGACCACCCCGCAGACCCACAACGCCTGGGACCCCGGCCGGGTCGCGGGCGGCTCCAGCGGCGGGTCGTCCGTCGCCGTCGCCGTGGGCGCCGCCACCTTCGCCCTGGGCACCGACACCGGCGGATCCATCCGGGTGCCCGCCGCGCTGAACGGGGTGGTCGGCCTCAAACCGACCTACGGACTCGTCCCGCGCCACGGCGTCACATCCCTGTCCTGGTCCCTGGACCACGTCGGCCCGATCACCCGCACCGCCGAGGACGCGGCCCTGGTCCTCGCGGCCCTGGCCGGCCACGACCCCCGCGACCCCGCCTCGCTGAGCGCACCCCCGGCGCACTACCGGCCGGGCCCGGACACGGACCTGACCGGACTGCGGATCGGGGTGCCGCGCACCTACTACTTCGACCACGTCGACCCGGAGGTGGCAGCCGCCGTCCGGAGCGCGACCGGCCGGCTCCAGGCGCTCGGTGCCCGCCTCGTCGACGTCGACATCCCCATGACCCGGTACATCAAGGCCACCCAGTGGGGCCTGATGGTGCCCGAGGCCACCGCCTACCACGAGAGCAGCCTGCGCACGGTCCCCGAGCTCTACCAGGCCGACGTCCGGATCCTCCTGGAAGCCGGAGAGCTGATGCCCGCCGGGGACTACCTGCGTGCCCAGCGCTCGCGCACCCTCATGCGGCAGGAATGGGCGACGTTGCTGCGGGAGGTCGACCTGGTCGCCGCCCCCACCGTGCCGATGACCGCCGTCCCGGCCGGTCAGGAGACGGTCACCTGGGCCGACGGCACCGTCGAGGGCGTCTCCGACGCCTATGTACGGCTCTCGGCCCCGGCCAACATCACCGGCCTGCCCTCCCTGTCCGTCCCGGTCGGCCACGACACGGCGGGCCTGCCCATCGGCATGCAGCTCCTCGGGCCGCCGCTCGGGGAGAACCTGCTGCTGCGGGTCGGACACGCAAGCGAACAGACCCGGCCCACAGGCACCCTCGCGGCCCTGGCAGCACCGTGCTAGAAGCAATCGGTTCGCTTTAAGGTGGGTTCCGTGAGCAGGCAGATGGTGCGCCCCGGCGGGCGCAGTGCGCGGGTCCAGGCAGCGGTGCACAGCGCCGTGCGCGAACTCGCCTCGGAGGTCGGCCGGGACGCCCTGACCGTGCCGATGGTCGCCCAGCGCGCGGGCGTGACGCCGTCGACGATCTACCGCCGCTGGGGAGACCTTCAGGTGCTGCTGTCGGACGTGGCGGTCGAGCGGCTGCGGCCCGACACCGAACCGCCCGACCACGGCGGCCTGGCCTCCGACCTGACGGCCTGGGCCGAGCAGTTCCTCGACGAGATGTCCTCCCCCGCCGGCCGCGCCTACATCCGCGACGCCCTCCTCGGCGACCCGGACGGCGGCAACGCCGGCCAGTGCTCCGCCTACGCCGCCGAGCAGATCGACGTCATCCTCCGGCGCGCGTCCGGGCGGGGGGAACCGGCGCCCGGTGTCGAGACGGTCGTCGACCAGGTCGTCGCGCCCCTGATGTACCGCATCCTGTTCCGCCCGGACGGACTCGGTACCGCCTACGCCCACCGGCTCGTGGCAGGACTCCTCGGCCGGTGAGGGGTTTCACCCGGCGTCAGCCGACGAGGGGCTTCACCCAGCGGCGCCACCGCTCCTCGGGCCCGTACCCGGCGGCTCCCCACGCCTGGTGCGCGGTCTCGTTGCGCGTGAGCACCATCGCGTCCGCGCGCCGCCCGCCGAGCGTGACGAACCGCTCCTCGGCCGCGGCGAGCAGCGCGGAGGCGATGCCCTGGCGGCGGTGGTCCGGATGCACGGCCAGCCGGTAGAGGTGGCAGCGCCAGCCGTCGAACCCCGCGATCACCGTGCCCGCCAACTCGCCACCCCGCTCCGCGAGGATCAGGGCCTCGGGGTCGCGCGCGACCAGCCGCTCCACGCCCCCGCGGTCGTCGCTGATGCTCGTGCCCTCGGCGGCCACCTTCCAGAAGGCCAGCACGGTGTCCAGGTCCTCGGGCGTCGCCGCCCGGATGCGCAGCTCGGTCATGCCATGACCACATCACGCGCCGCCGCTCTCGGGCGCACCATTTCAGAATCCGGACGTCAGGCCCCGCGCACCCGTTCCATGACCGGCGCGAACGCCTCCATGTAGGGCTCCAGAACCGTCAGATACGTGAAGCCGTAGCGCTCGCGCCGGGCCAGGACCTGCTCGGTGATCTCGTCCAGGGTGCCGATCAAGGAGACCGGGAGCTCCAGGACCTGATCCACCGTCATGCCCGGGACGTGTTCGAGGAACGGCTGGACAGCGGCCTCGCGGTCCTCGGTGCCGAGCACCATCTGGAGCAGCAGATTCAGCTCGGGCGGCTCCTCGCGGTAATCCTCCGCGAACTCCAGGAACCGCGCCACGCGTTCGTCGAGCTCGTCCGCGGTGATCGGCGTCAACTGCCCGGTGGCGCTGCCCGGCACCGAACGTGCCCCGGTGAACGCGGCGATGTCGGCGTGCTCGGCGCCCAGCCGCAGCATCCGGTCGCCGTTGCCGCCGATCAGCAAGGGCACCCGGGGCCGCTGCGCCGCCTGCGGCCGGTGCTCGTCCGAGCCCAGCAGCCGCTTCAGCTCCTCGACCGTGTGCCGCAGATGGTCCACCCGCTCGCCCGGCGAGCCGAACGGCAGCCCGGCGCTCTCGTGCTCCGCCCGTACGTAGCCGGTGCCGAGCCCGAGCTCCAGACGGCCGCCCGTCAGCGCGTCCGTCGTGGCCACCTCGCGGGCCAGCAGCGCCGGGTTCCAGAAGCCCGCGTTGAGCGTGAAGGTGCCGAGCCTCGGCCGCTCGGTGGCCTCGGCCGCCGCCACCAGCGCCGGGAAGGGCGCCGGCATGCCCAGATGGTCGGGGACGAGGATCACGTCGTACCCGAGCTCCTCGGCCCGGCGGCACTTGGCGCGCCACTCCCCGGCGGACGCCGGTTCGAGTAGATTCACCCCGAAACGGAACGGACGCGACATGAACTCTCCTCACATGGAAGCGACTTGAGGACCCGTCGCGATTCCATCACTCGTGCGCGATGGCCGCCAGTACGTTCATGCGGGAGGCGCGCAGCGCCGGAAGCAGCGCCGCCACGACCCCCACCACCGCCGAGCCGATCACCACCGCGACGACCGTGGTCCACGGGATCGCGAGGGCCGTCATGCCCTGGAGGGCCAGCACCTCGTGGGTGCACACGCCCCACACCAGCCCCAGCGCGAGCCCCAGGACGGCCCCGAACACGGCGATCACCACCGACTCCAGCCGGATCATCCGCCGCAGCTGCCGCCGCGCCAGCCCGATCGCCCGCAGCAGCCCGATCTCCCTGGTGCGCTCGACGACCGACAGGGCGAGGGTGTTGACCACGCCGAGCACCGCGATGATGATCGCCAGCCCCAGCAGCGCGTACACGAGGTACAGCAGGACGGCGATCTGGTCGTGCACCAGCTGCTTGTAGTCGGCCAGGTCCCGCACCTGCACCTGGGGATAGGGGTCCAGGGTCCGCTCCAGGTGCGCGCGCAGGGCGTCGTCGCTCGTGCCGGAGGCGGCGTTGACGTACAGCGCGGAGTCCTGCCCGCCCGGCGCGTAGCGCTCCAGCGTGGCGAGACCGAAGTAGAGCCCGCCCTGCGTGCCGAACCCCTCGGCGGAGTCCTGGTCGGTGAGGGCGCCGACGGTCAGCTCGGCCCTGCGCCCGCCCGGGAACTCCACCGGGAGAGCGCTGCCCACCCGCACGTCGTGGTCGCGCGCGAAGTCCCGGTCCATGGCGAGGCGCCCGTCGGCCAGCGCGGTTGCCGAGTCCCCTCGGACGTACGTGATGTTGGCGACCTCGTCGAGCCGCGGATCGTAGCCCGCGGCGGTCGTCTCCACGCGGTCGCCGTCCGGGAGCCGCACCGCGACCGGTGTGAACCGCCCCCGCACGACGAGTCCCGCGCCCTCGGTGCCGCGTACCTGGTCGGTGACCTCCTTCGGGAAGGGCAGGAAGTTGGTGTTCTGGATCACGAAGTCGGCGCCCAGCGTCTTGTCGATCTGCTGGTCGAACGAGGCGGTCATCGAGGCGCTCGCCACCGACATCCCGCCGACCAGGGCGAGACCCACCATGAGCGCGGCGGCGGTGGCCCCGGTACGGCGGGGATTGCGCAGGGCGTTGCGCTGGCTCATCCGGCCGATCGACCCGAACAGGGCGGGGAAGGCCCCGCCGAGGACGCGGATCACCGGGCGCACCAGCAGCGGCCCCGCGATCACGGTCGCGATCAGGGTGAGCACGACACCGAGTCCCAGCAGGGACGCCGCCGACGACGTCCTCTGCGCCACCACGCACCCCACGAGCGCCGCCGCACCGGCCGCCCCGACGACCGCGCCCGCCGCCGCTCGCACCCGCAGCGGCCGGCCCACCCCGGCGACCTCGGCGTCCGAGAGCGCGGCCATCGGCGACACCCCGGCGGCCCGCCGCGCCGGCAGGTACGCGGCGACGAAGGTGACCCCGAGACCCACGACGTACGCCGTCACGGGCGTCACCCAGCCGATGACCATCTCGCCCGCGTCGATGTTCATGCCGAGCAGACCCATCAGCTCGATGAGCCCGGCCGCGAGCCCCACGCCGGCGGCGAGCCCCAGCGTGGAGCCGACCAGACCGAGCAGGAGGGCCTCGGTGAGCACCGAGCGGCGGACCTGGCGCCGTTCGGCGCCGAGCGCCCGCAGCAGCCCCAGCTCGCGGGTGCGCTGGGCGATCAGCATGGAGAAGGTGTTGACGATCAGGAACACCCCCACCAGCACGGCGACCCCGGCGAAGCCGACCATCACGTACTTGATGACGTCGAGGAATCCGCCCAGCTGCTCGACGTCCGACTCGGCCTGCTCGTCGGCGGTCCGGAAGTCGTAGGTGTGGGCGCCGAGCGCGGCGGCCACGCGCCGCTTGAGCTGCTCGTCGCTGACACCGTCGGCGGCGTCGACCGAGATGCTGGTGGCGGCCCGCGTGCTGGCCAGCAGTTTCGTCTGCGCCGTGCGGGGGTCGAGGAAGACCAGTGCGGCGCCCGGGTTGGTGGTCGTGAACGTGGCGATGCCGACGACCCGGACCCTGAACGACCCGGGCGGTGCGATCACGGTGAGGGTGTCGCCGATCGCCACGTCCTTGCGGCCGGCGGTCTCCGAGTCGAGCAGCGCCTGCCCGTCGCCGTGCGGGGCGTGACCCGAGGTCAGTTCCACGGGGCTGCGCTCGTTCGGGTTCCAGGCGGTGCCGAGCGTGGGAGCGCCGGTGGTCGGGCCGACCGGCTCGTTGTCCTCGTCGACGACGGTGAGGCCGTTCACGTCGACCTCGGCGCGGGCTGCCGCGACCCCGTCGACCTGCCGTACGCGCGCGGCGAGCGCGGCCGGCAGGGTGGCCGTCCGGCCGGAGGGCACGGCCTCGTCGAGGTCCTTCTTCGGGCTGACGGTGACATCGGCCGCGGTGGAGGCGAACAGCCGGTCGAAGGTCTGGCTGACGGTGTCCGAGAAGATCAGGCTGCCCGTCACGAACGCGACGGACAGCAGGACGGCGAGTGCCGAGAGCAGCAGCCGCCCCTTGTGCGCCAGGAAGCTCCTCAGGGTCGCCTTGAGCACGGGATCAGTTCTCCTCGGGTGACGCCGGGGTGTCGTCGAAGCGGGTCCGGATCACGTCGAACCGCTTCATGCGCTCCAGTACGGTCTGAGCCGTCGGGCGCCGCATCTCGTCGACGATCCGGCCGTCTCCGAGGAAGAGCACCAGGTCGGAATGGGCGGCGGCGCCCGGGTCATGGGTGACCATGACGACGGTCTGCCCGAGCAGGTCCACCGCCTCGCGCAGGAAGCCGAGCACCTCCAGGCCGGCGCGCGAGTCGAGGTTGCCGGTCGGCTCGTCCGCGAAGATCAGCTCGGGCCGGGAGGCCAGCGCCCGCGCGCACGCCACCCGCTGCTGCTGGCCGCCGGAGAGCTGCGACGGCCGGTGCCTGAGCCGGTCCCGCAGGCCGAGGGTGTCGATCACCTGGTCCAGCCACGTCTCGTCGGGCTTCTTGCCCGCGATGTCCATGGGCAGGGTGATGTTCTCCAGCGCGTTCAGCGTCGGGATGAGGTTGAACGACTGGAACATGAACCCGATCCGGTCGCGGCGCAGCCGCGTCAGGTCGCGCTCCCGCAGACCCGTGATCTCCGTGTCGCCGAGCCAGACCTGGCCGGCCGAGACGGTGTCGAGCCCCGCCAGGCAGTGCATCAGCGTGGACTTCCCGGATCCCGACGGCCCCATCACCGCGGTGAACCGGCCGCGGACGATGTCGACGTCCACCGCGTCGAGCGCGAGCACGGTCGTCTCGCCCGAGCCGTACGCCTTGGTCAGACCGCGGGCCCGGGCCGCGATCCCGTCGGCCGGCGCGAGGCCGGGGGCGTGCTCCGCAGCAGGTGTGGACAAGGCCGCCTCCTCGGGGTGGACGCCGGTTTTCGCCATCGTGCCCGAGGGTAATGTGACGCGGCCCACACTGGGCATCCTCCTCGGGTCGGAGTCCCGCCCTTGCCGGTGCTAGCGCTCTCGCGCTAGCTTCGGGGTATGGCGAAGACCCAGCTGAACGTGCGAGTCGACGAGGGCACCGCCCGAGCCGCCCGCGAGCGCGCCCTGGCCCGCGGCATGAGCGTCAACCGCTACATCGAGGAACTGGTCAGACAGGACACCGGCGAGGTGGGCCACACGTTCGTGGAGGCCGCCGCCGACTTCATGAAGCAGTACGAGTCCGTCTTCGCCGAGGAGTTCGGCGCAGACGGTGAAGGTACGCGCGAAGGTCGCCGCTGAACCCTTGAACAACCTCGAGATCGACCTCGCCTGGCTGCTGATGCTCGCCGAGCACAAGACCCCGGGAGACCCCCAGGTCACCGACTGGGGAGCCCTCGTCGCCGCCGTCGCACGCCACCAGGCCGCCATCTTCGACGTCCCGGTCTACGACAGCCCGCACGCCCGCGCCGCCGCGCTGCTCCAGCTCCTGATCCACGTTCCTGCGCTGGAACGCTCCAACGCCCTGTTCGCCTCCGCCGTCGCCTACGCGTACCTCGTCGCCAGCGGTGCCAAGGTCGTCACCTCACCCGAGCAGGTCCGCGACCTCGCTCGGCTCGTCAAGAGCGGCGAGGCGTCCGTGCGGGACATCGAGCAGGAACTGCGCCAGTGGAGCCTGTGACTAAGTCGTGACCGGGCGCCACGCCGTGCCCAGCACGCAGAACGAGGTGGGCAGCGCCGGCCCCTCCTCCGGCATCAGCACCTGCCGGTAGGGGCCGAGCTCGAACCCGGCGTCCCGCAGCGCCCGCACCGGCTCCCGCGCGAGGTGGCAGCCCCCGTTCAGCAGCGGCCACACCGTCCGGTCCAGGGCGCGCTGGCTGAAGGTCATCACCGGGCCGCCGCCCCGGCCGTGCTCGAAGAACCGCACCTCCCCGCCCGGCCGCAGCACCCGCCGGAGCTCCCCGAGCGCCCGGGGCACGTCCCGCACGCTGCACAGCACCAGCGACACCACCGCCGCGTCGAAGCCCTCGCTCTTGACCGGCAGCGCCTCGGCCGCACCCGGCACCACGTCCACCGGCACCTCCGCGCGCAGGGCGGCCTCCACGGCCAGCTGCCGCAGCCGCCGCTCCGGCTCGATGGCCACGACCTCCGAGACGGTGCCCGGGTAGTGCGCGAAGTTCAGCCCGTTGCCCGCGCCGATCTCGATCACCCGCCCGGACAGCCCGCCGAGCAGTCTCTCGCGCACTCTGCCCATGCCCATCCGTGTCTCGGCGGTGACACTGATCCGGGCGTAGAAACGGGCGAACAGAGGATGGTGCACGGCATCCCGTGACACCGTGCCGGAGCGGGCGGACCGAAGCGGCATGGAGACCTCCCAGACGAGGCGGGCCGTATCGGGATTGTCCCCCGGACGGGCCCGGCGCACCCCTGCTGTGAACCGCCTACAGCAGGAGTACGCGGCCCAGCACCGGCCGGTGGTCACTCCCCGTCGCGTCCAGAGCCGACACCTCCGTCACCTCGGCGCCCCGCCCCAGCACCTGGTGGATCCTCGCCACCGGCAGGGCGCCCGGCCGGCTGAACGCGACCCCCGAGGCCGGCGCGTCGAGCCGGGAGCTGAGTGGACCGAGCCCCCGGTCCCGCACCGTGCCGTTGAGGTCGCCGACCACCAGGAGCCGGCCGGCCGGGTCATCCGCGATCCGGGCCCCGAGCAGGGCCGCGCTCTCGTCCCGGGCCCTCCAGGAGGCTCCCGAGACGCCCGACACCGTTGGGCACGGCGGAGTGCAGGGCCGCACCGGGCACAGCCCCACGTACAACCAGTACGCGGGCCTGCGCCCGGCACGCCGAGAGCGCGCACCTTGACGCCGCGGGGGCCGCCCTTCGGGCGGACGACGGGAAGGTGACGACAGGGCCTAGCCGAGTTCCGCCGCCAGCAACGCGGCCGTCTTCGCCACCAGCGCGTCGTCGGCCGGGGCGTCCTCCTCCGGCTGGGTGGTCAGGACGGACATCACGATCGGCGGCCCGTCCGGCGGCCAGGTGAGGCCCACGTCGTTGGAGCCGCCGTACCGTCCGCCGCCGGTCTTGTCGGCGACCAGCCAGTCGGCGGGCAGGCCCTTGCGGAACCTGTCGTCGCTCGTGGTGTTCCGCAGCAGCCAGTCCGTGAGCCGGGCGCGGTCCCGCGGCTCCAGCGCGTCGCCGATCACGAGACGGGCGTAGGTCAGGCCGATCGCGCGCGGAGTGGTCGTGTCGGTCGTGCGCCACGGTTCCGCGCTGTTGAGCTCGGGCTCCCACCGGTCGAGCCGGGTGACCTCGTCACCGACCGAGCGGCAGAAGCGCGTGATGGCGGTCGGCCCGCCCAGCTCCTCCAGGAGCAGATTGCCCGCGGTGTTGTCGCTGAAGCGAATGGTGGCGTCGCACAGTTCGCCGACGGTCATGCCGGTCGCGACGTTGTCCTTGGTGATGGGGGAGTAGCCCGACTTCGTCACGTACTCCTGGGTGTAGTGGACGCGCCGGGCCAGGAACTCGCCGTCGCGGTCGAGGTCGCGCAGCACGGCCGCGGCGGCGAGCGTCTTGAACACCGAGGCCATCGGGAAGCGTTCGTCGGCCCGGTACGCCACCGTCCGGCCGGTGCGCACGTTGCGGGCGTACACGCCGAGCCGGGCGGTGTGCTCCCGCTCCAGGTTCCTCAGCCGTGCCGTGACGCCGCCTGTGCCGGGTAAGGCGTGGGCCGCGCCGCCGCCCAGCGAGAGAGCGGCGGCGGCGCCCAGCACGAGAGCCGTGCGGCGGGACGGGCGTGGGTGTGTGGTGTACACGGTGTTCCCTTCGGAGGTGATCACGTACGTAGTCCAACACGCGATCACGTCCGCGCCGGTTTCACCGCGCGCCCGCCGCAACGCTCAGAACGCCGGGGGCGCCTGACGCACCTGGAACGCCTCCGCGTCCCACGTACCGTCCAGGCGCGGCGCCAGCCAGTCGGGCGCGGCCGTCCGGAAGGCGGCGGGGGAGAGGGCCCCCGACCCGGCGGGAAGGCAGCCCAGCAGCGGCGCCCCGGCCACGTCCGGCAGGTCCGCGAGATTGCAGCGCGAGGCGAGATCCGGCGCGGCGGGCCAGCTCCCGATCACGATCCCCGCCGGATGCAGTCCCCGGGAGCGCAGCTCACGCGCCGTCAGCTCCGTCGTGTTGAGGGTGCCGAGCCCCGCCGACGCCACGACCAGCACCGGCGCCGACAGCAGCCGGGCCGCGTCCGCCAGGGTGCCGCCGGCCGGGTCGAACCGTACGAGCAGTCCGCCCGCGCCCTCGACCAGCACCAGATCGTGCTCGGTGGCCAGCTTGGCGGCGGCCTCCGCGACCTCCCGCGGGTGCACGGGGGCGCGGCCGGCCCGACGGGCGGCCGTGGCGGGCGCCAACGGCTCCGGATAGCGGGCGAGTTCAGCCGTCGTCACGGCACCCGCGAGCCGCTCGACCTCGGCGGCGTCCCCCGGCTCGTCCGGCCGTACGCCCGTCTGGGCGGCCTTCAGCACGGCCACCGAACGGCCGGCCGCCAGCGCCGTCGCGGCCACCGCGGCGGTCACCACCGTCTTGCCGACCTCCGTGCCCGTGCCCGTGATCACCAGTACCGGCATGTCATCCCTCCCGCGCCGCCGCGCCCACCGCCCGCGCGATCCGCGCCAGGTCGGCGTCGCCCGTGACGTACGGCGGCATGGTGTAGATCAGATCGCGGAACGGCCGCAGCCACACGCCCTCGCGCACGGCCGCCCGAGTGGCCGCCTTCATGTCCACCTCGTGGTCGAGCTGGACGACGCCGATGGCGCCGAGGACCCGCACGTCCCGCACGCCCGGCAGGTCCGCGGCCTCCGCGAGCCCGTCCCGCAGTCCCGTCTCGATCCGCTTGACCTCCGTGCGCCAGTCCTGGCCGAGCAGCAGCTCGATCGAGGCGCAGGCCACGGCCGCCGCCAGCGGATTGCCCATGAAGGTCGGCCCGTGCGCGAGCACGGGCACCTCGCCGCGCGCGATGCCGTCGGCCACCCGCGGGGTGCACAGTGTCGCCGCCATGGTCAGGTAGCCGCCGGTCAGCGCCTTGCCCACGCACATCACGTCCGGCGTCACGGCCGCGTGCTCCGCCGCGAACAGCGCGCCCGTACGGCCGAAGCCGGTCGCGATCTCGTCGAACACCAGCAGCACATCGTGCGCGTCGCACGCCTCGCGCAGCACCCGCAGATAGGCGGGGGAGTGGAACCGCATCCCGCCCGCTCCCTGCACCACCGGCTCCACGATCACTGCGGCCAGCTCGTCGGCATGTCGCTCGATCGCCGCGCGCAGCTCCTCGGCGTACGCCTCCTCGTACGCGGCCGGAGGCGGACCGACGAACACCTGACGCGGCAGCACCCCGGTCCACAGCTCGTGCATCCCGCCTTCGGGATCGCACACCGACATCGGCTGCCAGGTGTCGCCGTGGTAGCCGCCGCGCCAGGTCAGCAGCCGCTGCTTGCCGGGACGGCCCAGCGAGCGCCAGTACTGCAGGCACATCTTGACCGCGACCTCGACCGACACGGACCCGGAGTCGGCCAGGAACACATGCTCCAGGCCCTCGGGTGACATGTCGACAAGGAGCTTCGTCAGTCGTACGGCGGGCTCGTGGGTGAGCCCGCCGAACATCACGTGGCTCATCCGCTCCAGCTGCCCGCGCGCCGCCTCGTTCAGCACCGGGTGGTTGTAGCCGTGGATCGCCGACCACCAGGACGCCATGCCGTCGACCAGCTCTCCCGAGCCGTCGGCGAGCCGCAGTCTGACCCCGCTCGCCGACTCCACGACGAGCGGCTCCTGCCGGCCGGGCATCGGACCGTACGGATGCCACACGTGCCGCCGGTCAAGCTCCAGCAGCTCGGGCACCGTCAGCTCAGGCATTGGGCGCGAGGTCCGTTCCGGCGCCCCGCCGGCGGACGGCGACCAGGTCGGTACGGGGACCGGCGGCTGTACGGGGCTCGGCGGCTTCCGGAGCAGAGGTGGAACCGCAGACGCCGCCGCCCCCCTCGGAACCACAGCCTCCGCCGCCGTCGTGGCAGCCCCCGGCCGCGCGGTGCTCCGGCAGTGTCACCTGGTCGGTGCCCTCCACCTCGAACCCGGCGTCCGCGATCATCTCCAGGTCGGCCTTGCCCGCCTGGCCCTCGGTGGTGAGGTAGTCGCCGAGGAAGATCGAGTTGGCCAGGTGCAGGGCGAGCGGCTGCATCGAGCGCAGATGGACCTCCCGGCCGCCCGCGATGCGCACCTCGACGTCCGGGCACACGAAACGCACCATGGCCAGGATCCTCAGACAGCGCTGCGGGGTGAGGTTCCACTCCTTGGCGAGCGGGGTGCCCTCGACCGGGATCAGGAAGTTGACCGGGACCGAGTCCGGGTCCAGTTCGCGCAGCGAGTAGACGACGTCGACCAGGTCCCCGTCCGTCTCGCCCATGCCGGCGATCAGCCCGGAGCAGGCGGACAGCCCCGCCGCGTGGGCCTTCTCGACGGTGTCCACGCGGTCGGCGTAGGTGTGCGTGGTGGTGATCTCCCCGTACGTCGCCTCGGACGTGTTGAGGTTGTGGTTGTAGGCGTCGGCACCGGCCTCGCGCAGGCGCTCGGCCTGCCCGTCGGAGAGCAGCCCGAGGCAGGCGCACACCTCGACGCCCTCGTTGTTCTCCTTGATCGCCCTGATCGTCTCGGAGACCCGGTCCACGTCCCGGTCCGTCGGACCCCGCCCGCTGGCCACCAGGCACACCCGCTTGGCGCCCCCGGCCACCCCGGCCGCCGCCGCGTCGGAGGCCTGGTCGGGTTTGAGCCAGGTGTACTTCAGGATCCCGGCCTCGGAGCCGAGCCGCTGCGAACAGTAGGAGCAGTCCTCGGGACACAGGCCGGACTTGAGGTTGACGAGATAGTTGAGTTTCACCCGCCGGCCGAACCAGTGCCGGCGCACCTTCCCGGCCGCGGCCACCACATCGAGCAGGTCGTCGTCGGACGTCGCGAGGACGGCCAGCGCCTCGTCGCGGGTCGGCAGCTCGCGCCGAAGCCCCTTGTCCACCAGCGTGTTCAGCAGGTCCATGGGAGCCGATCCTGTCCTACGGAGGCGCCCGGGGCCAAGGAGACTTCGTACAACAGAGTCGCTTGGAGGTGTGGGTATTGCCACACAGTGACCTGCTGGAGGTCCCGCTAGTGTCTGTTCACTGCCTACAAATCCCCCGGAGGATCCCCCATGGCGTTCGGCTGGATCGACGAGCAGGCGCGGCTGCGCCGGAGCGCCGGACTCGTACGGACTCTGCGCCCCCGTCCGGCCGTTTCACCGCTCCTCGACCTGGCGAGCAACGACTACCTGGGACTGGCCCGCCATCCCGAGGTCACTGAGGGCGCGGCCCGGGCCGCACGGCTCTGGGGCGGCGGCTCGACCGGCTCGCGACTGGTGACCGGCAGCACCGCACTGCACGCCGAACTCGAACAGGAACTGGCCGATTTCTGCGGTGCCGAGGCGGCCCTCGTCTTCTCCTCCGGCTACGCGGCCAACCTCGCGGCGGTCACCGCGCTGGCCCCGCACGGCTCCCTCGTCGTCTCCGACGCGGGCAACCACGCCTCGCTCATCGACGGCTGCCGACTGGCCCGCGGCACGACCCAGGTGGTGGCGCACGCCGAGCCGGAGGCCGTGCGCAAGGCGCTGCGCACCCACGAGGGCACGGCGATCACCGTGTCCGACACGGTGTTCTCGGTCGACGGCGACGCGGCCCCGCTCGCCGGGCTCGCCGAGGCGTGCCGGGAGCACGGCGCCGGACTGGTGGTCGACGACGCCCATGGCCTGGGCGTCCTCGGCGACGGCGGCCGAGGAGCCCCGCACGCGGCGGGACTCGCGGGCGCCGACGACGTCGTCGTGACGGTCACGCTGTCCAAGTCGCTCGGCAGCCAGGGCGGAGCCGTCCTCGGCCCGGCCCGGGTGATCGACCACCTGGTCAACGCGGCACGGACGTTCATCTTCGACACGGGTCTCGCCCCCGCGGCGGCGGGGGCGGCCCTGTCGGCACTGCGGCTGCTGCGCCACGAGCCGGAGCGCGCGGCGCGGGCCCGTGCGGTGGCGGGCGAGTTGTACGCACGCCTGACCTCCACGGGTCTGGAAGCGGTCCGTCCGGACGCCGCGGTGGTCTCGGTGCGGGCGCCCTCCCCCGAGGACGCCGTGCGCTGGGCGGCAGAGTGCCGCGCGGCGGGCCTGGGCGTGGGCTGTTTCCGTCCTCCTTCCGTGCCCGACGGCATCTCACGGCTCAGGCTGACCGCCCGCGCGGACCTGACCGGGGAACAGATCGAACACGCTGTACGACTGATCGGCGAGACGCGGCCATGAGTCGGCGTGACACGGCCGTGCGTCGCTCGACGGACTCATCAAGAGACGGACTGATCAGAAGTGGTCGGGATGCGGCTCAGATGCGCTCGACCGCGGCCGTGAACTCCGCCCAGCTCCCCGGAGAGAAGAGCAGCGCGGGCCCGGCCGGATCCTTGGAGTCCCGCACGGCGAGCAGTCCGGCCCAGGGCGGGACGTCCGGACACGCGGTCTCGACGCAGTTGTTCGCGCCGGTGCTGTAGCTGCTGCGCAACCACCGCACACCGTGCAGTTCGATGCTTGAGGGGACGTGACGAGGCAGTGCACGCATGGTGCCTCCTTACGCGCCGGCGGCTGTCCCGGCGATGAAATCCAACGAGTCCTCGGGCGAAAGGGCGTGGAACTGAAGGGCGTTGAAGGCCTCGGTGTAGGCCTGGAGGTCTTCTTTCCGTTCGAGGTAGAGGCTACTCGTCAAGTGGTCGAGAACAACCACATCCAGATCAGATGTGCTCGAAAATGAGAAGATAACGAAAGGGCCGGTGACCCCGATGTGCGCCCCGGCGGCGAACGGCAGCACCTGGAGCCGCACTTGGGGCAGCCGCGCCGCCTCGACCAGCCGTTCGAGCTGCCGGGACATGACCCCGGGCCCGCCCACCTCCCGCCGCAGCACCGCCTCGTCCAGGACGGCGCTCAGTTCCAGCGGCGGATCCGCGCGCAGCACGTCCTGCCGGGCCAGCCGCACCTCGACCAGCGTGTCGAGCCGGTCCTCCGGCAGGCCCTCCACCGCGGCCTTCGTCACCGCACGCGCGTACTCGGGCGTCTGGAGCAGCCCCGGGACGACGGTGGTCTCCAGCGTGCGCATCGCGCCGGCCTGCGACTCCAGGCTGATGAAGTCCCGGTAGGTCGGCGGCAGCACCCCGCGGTAGGCGTGCCACCAGTGGGTCCGGCCGTCGCTGTCCTCGGACCCCGCCAACACCATGAGCAACTCGCGCAGTTGCCTGTCCGCCACGGCGTACGCGTCGAGAAGTAACCGCACATCGGCCGGTTTCACCCCGCTCGTGCCCGTCTCGATACGGCTTACCTTCGACTGGTGCCACCCCACCAACCGGGCCGCCTCACCACTGGTGAGCCCCGCCGAGGTGCGCAGCGCGCGAAGTTCGGCGCCCAGTTTCCGGCGGCGCACCGCGGGACCGTGCTGCATGGGCTACTCCTTACTCCTTCCGAGCCACGCAAATACGGGCTCGCGTCGCAGAGTTCACCGCTTTGAGCGACAGATATATGCATATCTTGGTGGATCGCCGCCCTTCAGGGGTGTTCTGGTGGCACTCTGGCGACGAAGCACCAGTCCGGGACCGTACTCGAACCTTCCGCTCCGTGTCGGACTGCGGTCCCATCGGAAAGGGACGACGTCGCCATGGCAGACCATTTGGAAGCATCCGTCACTCTGCCGAGCGATCCCGCCTCGGTCTCCGCGGCGCGCGCCTACGTGGTGGACACGCTGGCGGAGTGGGGCCTGCCTGCGGACACGGAAGTGTCCGACACCGTCCGGCTCATCATCTCCGAACTCGCCACGAACGCCGTCCAGCACACCTTCGGACAGTCGCCCACCTTCACGGTGGACCTCGCACTCGACCGCGACGAACACCTGCGCATCGGTGTCACGGACAGCCATCCGCGCTTCCCCAGACGCCTGCCCGCCGCCGTCCAGCAGGACAACGGCCGCGGCCTCGTCATCATCCGCTGGCTGACCGCCGAGTGCGGCGGCAGGCTCAGGATCCGCCCCACCCGCGAGGGCGGCAAGACCATCTCGGTCGAACTCCCGTGGACCGTCCCGGCGCAGCCCGTACCGGTGGCCAGGCGGCAGGAGCCGTGAGCTCACCGCGTCGGTGACGTGTGCCGCGCGCGGCCGAACGCCCCGCGCAACAAGGCCCGGAAGGCCTCCACCGCAGGCGCCGCCTCCTCGCCCCGGTAGGCGACGGAGATCGTACGGCGCAGCTCGCCCGCCCCGAGCGCGCGCACCCCGACCGGCGTGACCGTCGTCCGCGCCACCATCTCCGGTACGACGCCCACCCCGAGCCCCGCGCTGACCAGCGCGCACACCAGCGCGTACCCGGGCGTCGAGACCAGGACCGACGGGCTGGCCCCGGCCCTCGCCAGCGCCGCCTCCACACCCTGCCGGGACGGATGCTCCGGCGCCATGCTGATCAGTGGCTGACCCGCCAGCTCCGTCAACGCAAGCCTGGACGTGCCGTCGGCAAGGGCATGACCCGGGGCGGTCACCAGAACCAGTTCCTCGACCAGCACCGGCTCCAAGCGGACGGAGGCGGGGAGCACCAGGGCGTCGGCGGGCTCGTACGTGTGGGTCAGGGCCAGGTCGATGTCGCCGGCGGCCACGGCTGTGACACCGGCCGGCGGCTCGTAGTCGGCGACGGACAGCTCCACATCCGGATGAGCCCGGCGGAACGCGCTGAGCACCGGCGGCAGCAGATGGATCCCCGCCGTCTGGAACGTGCCGAGCCTCAACAGGCCGCCCGACAGACCGGTCAGCCGGGCCAGTTCGTGACGGGCCCGCTCCAACTCGTCGAGGACGCGCCGGGCCCGGGCCACCAGCAGTTCGCCCGCGCCCGTCAGCCGCGCCCCGCGATGATGCCGGACCAGCAGCGCCACGCCCGCCTCCCGCTCCAGCTTCGCCAGTTGCTGGGAGAGCGCGGGCGGGGTGTAGCCGAGGCGCTCGGCGGCCCGGGTGATGGACCCGGCCTCCGCGACGGCGACCAGCGCCGCGAGCCGGGCCGGGTCGTACATGCCGCTGACCTCCGCAGACCAAAGAGATGCTTAAGGCTGATCCAGGATAATCGAAGTACCACCTGAAGGCTCGGCCCAGGCAGGCTGGCCGTATGGACGCACAACTCATCGCCTTCACCGGGGTGGCCGCGGGCATGGTCGCCATGCCGGGCGCCGACTTCACCGTCGTCGTGCGCAACGCCCTGGTCTCCCGCCGGGCCGGCATCGTCTGCGCCCTCGGTGTCGCGGGCGGGCTGCTGCTGCACACCGCGCTGGCCGTGGCCGGGGTCGCCGCGGTCCTGGCCGCCGTGCCCGCGCTGTTCCGCGCGCTCCAGCTGATGGGCGGCGGCTATGTGCTGTACCTGGGGGCGCGGACGCTGTGGTCGCTGCGGAGGCCCCGCGTCCCGGCCGCCGAAGCCACCGGAGCGCGCCGGACTGGTGCCGTGGCCACGGGAGCGCGCCGGACTGGTGCCGTGGCCGCCGAAGCCACCGGAACCGTTTCGTCCGCCGCGCGTCCCCTGCGGCAGGGCTTCGTCACGAACGCCCTGAACCCGAAGGCGCCGATCACCTTCCTCAGCCTGCTGCCGCAGTTCGTGCCCGCGGGCAGTCCCGCGCTGCCCCGGACGCTGCTGCTGGCGCTGATCGTCGTGGTCCTCGCCCTGCTGTGGTTCCCGGCCGTGGCGCTGCTGGTCGACCGGCTCGGCCGGTGGCTGCGCGAGCCGCGTGCCGCGCGGGCCGTCGAGGGGATCACCGGTGCCGCGCTGACACTTCTCGGTGTGCTGCTCCTTCTCGAACCCCTGAGGGCTGCCTGATGGTGCCGCGCAGGGGCGTGGGGATCCGGGCGGCGCTCGACGCGGCCGGTTCCTCGGCGGTGGCTTCCGGTCGCCCGGAGCCGCCCTGCGTCTCGTCGCGCGGGCCCGCCCGCCGCACCAGCCGGGGGAGCAGCCCCCACAGGCCGACACAGACCAGGAACGTCGCGGCGCCCGCGGCGATGCCGCCGACCCGACCGGTCGTCACATCCACCACCAGCAGCACGGAACCGCTGAAGGCGAACACCAGCACGACCAGGCCGGTGGTGGCCAGCCGTGAGGACACCTGCACGATGCGCGGCTTGGCGCCCTGCTGGAAGAGCAAGCGGTGCAGCGCGGCCGGCGCCGTGAAGAGCGCCGCGGCCAGGACCGCCAGCAGCAGTGTGATGACGTACGTGACGCGCTGGACCGTGTCGAGGGACGTGAAGCGCGAGGTGAACGCGAGGGACAACAGGAACGCGAACAGGATCTGTACGCCCGTCTGGGTGACCCGGAGCTCCTGGAGCAGCTCGACGAAGTTCCGGTCGGCGCGTTGGAGCGGGGTCTCGCCGCGTGCGGTGCAGGGACGGTGCTCGGCCATGGGGGACGGGTAACCACATAAGGCCGTGTCACGCTCCGGCGTGCGGCGGCACGTCAGGGGCGCCGCCGCACGCCGGGCGGATCACTTCACGCGCCCGTACCAGACGCTCTTGGTCCAGAGCTTCTGCAACCGCACCACGTCACCGCTCTTCGGGGCGTGCCAGAGCTTGTTTTTACCCGCGTAGATACCGACGTGGTACACGCTGCTGCCCGAGTGGAAGAACACCAGGTCTCCCGCCTTGCGGTTCTTGGCGGAGATGTGGCGCGTCTTGTTGTACTGCTGGGCGGCCGTGCGGGGCAGCTTCTTGCCCGCCTTCTTGAACGAGTACAGCGTGAGGCCGGAGCAGTCGAACCGGTGCGGGCCGGTGGCCCCGTACCGGTAGGGCGATCCCTTCTTCGAGGCCGCGATCTGGAGCGCCTTGGTCGCTGGTGTGGCTGCCGCCGCCTCGGAGGAGAGGCCGGGGGCCACGATCGAGCCGCCCACGGCGGCGATGGTGAGGGCCGAGGCCGTACCGGCCCGGACCATCAGCGACGGGACACGATTGAGCGCAGTCATGCGCAACCCTTCGTCAGCCGCCTGTGAAGGATGACCTGTCGGATTCGGGCTGGCGAAGTTGCCCGGCCGCTGACGCGGCTTCACCCCAAGGGCTGCTCGGGCCCGGTCATGGCGTGACCGTCCCGGCGACCCGTCGTGCTTGGGTCCTCCACTCCTGCCGATCCACTCCTGTCGACCGGTCATCCAGGCGGCGGCAGGACTCGGCGTCCGCCCGGACCGCCCCGCCGCTGTGGCGGGGGCTTGTCGTCAGTCAGGGATCTTGACGCATGCTTGTCCGGAAATCCCAATGGAACCGGGGGTTTGTGTTGTTACTCACCACTCGCCCGTTCGGGTGGACACGTCTGTGTTCGACCCGCCGTCCACAGGTCCACGGACCGCCGGACCAGCGATGGAATGTCCCATTCCGCCCCCGGGTCACGCGCGTTCCGCAACTGTGAGGGCCCGGAAAAAAGTCTCGCGTCTACTCCGAACAGAGGTACGCCGTTCGGACCGTTTCGACTCAGGCCCGGACGCTTCGCCGGCGCGGCGGGCGTCCGGGCCGGCGGAACAGGTCAACTGACGGACTCCGGGGGCAGGGTGACGCGGGCCGTGCGCCGCTCGCCGTCCAGCACCCGCAGCGCCCGGCCGAGGGTGCCGGCGTGCAGTTCCGTCTCGCCCCGCTGGTGCATCAGGGTCAGTGCGTCGCGCAGCGCGGTCGCCTTGCCGACCAGGGCCTGGGCGGCGCGCAGTCCGCGGTAGGTGTCGCCGGGCAGGGCGGGGTTGATCCGGCCGAGCAGGTCGACGACCTCCAGGTAACGGTCGATCAACTCCGCCTCGGCGCGGGTCAGTGCGGGCAGCGGCGGCAGTTCGGGCGGGAGCACCGGCGGCTCACTCTCCGGTCGGCGGCGCCAGGGTGGCCCCCCGATGGGGGACGATCCGGTCCACCAGGCCGTATTCCACCGCCTCCTGGGCGGTGAGGATCTTGTCGCGCTCGATGTCCGCGCTCACCTGCTCCCGGGTGCGGCCGGTGTGCAACGCGAGCATCTCTTCCATGCGGGTCCGCATCCGCAGCAACTCGTCGGCCTGGATCGCCAGATCGCTGGCCTGCCCGCGGACCGGCTCGGGCAGCGCGGGCTGATGGATCACCAGACGCGCGTCCGGCAGCACGGATCGCTTCCCGGGCGTGCCCGCCGCAAGCAGCACCGAGGCGGCCGCTCCGGCCTGGCCGAGACAGATCGTCTCCACGTCACAGGCGACGTACCGCATCGTGTCGTAGAGGGCCGTCATGGCGTGGAAGGTGCCGCCGGGGGAGTTGATGTAGAGCGAGATGTCGCGGTCGGGGGCCTGGTGTTCGAGGTGCATGAACTGGGCCATCACGTCGTTGGCCGAGGTCTCGTCCACCGGCGCCCCGAGGAAGACGATCCGTCCCTCCAGGAGCTTGGAGTACGGGTCCATCGTGCGTTGTCCGGACGACGTGCGTTCGGTGAACTCCGGCAGCACGTAACGGGCGGACGGTCGGGTCATGGCGAACCCCTCCTCGCGGGCAGAGCCGTCTCCGGTGACAGCTGTCTCTGTAAAAAATGTACAGGACGTACGTGACGTTATGATGGAGGCATGGCCTACGAGATTCCGGTGACGCAAGCCAGGGCTGAACTCGCCGACCTGATCAACCGCGTGGTGTACGGCGGCGAACGCGTCGTCGTCACCCGGCACGGCAAGCCCCTCGTCGCCCTCGTCTCAGCCGATGACCTGCGGCGACTCGACGAAACCGACGAAACCCAGGAGCTCGCGGAGCCCGCGGAGGAGCAGGTGGTCAGCGCGGTCTCCACGGTCCGCGAGGTCGCGTCCGCTCCTCGCGAACCCCGGCGGTTCGGGATCGCGGCGGAGCACCGGGGAGCCGACCCGGCGTAGCCCCGGGGCGCATGACGGAAAAGACCGTGCGCCCCGTCCGCTACGGCAGGGTGCACGGTCGTTCTTGTGCCGGGGCGATGGATCAGCCGACGGTCGCGAGCTTCCGTCCGTCGGACGCGGGCTCTCCGCTCTCCTTCCGCGTCCTGAGCGCACCGCCGAGCAGGACCGCGCCCAGCCCCAGCGCCGCCCACCAGGTCAGGGTGAGGGCGGGGCCGGCCGCCGCCGCGCCGTCGAAGTACGCCACCGAGCGCAGCAGCGTCGTCCCGGCGCCGGGCGGCAGCCACTGGCCGATCGCACCGGCCGGCTCCGGCAGCATCTGCGGTGCCGAGGGGGCGCCCGAGAAGGGGTTGCCGAACAGCATCACCACGGCCCCGGCGATGCCCATGCCGGCGGTGCCGAGCAGGGCGGCGAGCCCGGCGACGGCACCGCTGACGGCCAGCGCCGACAGTCCGAGCACCCCGGCCTCCGCCCACCAGTCGCCCGTGAGAACCCCCAGCCAGCTGTGCGCGATCCCGGCCGCCACCACGCCCACCAGGGCGGACGCGCCGAGCAGCGCGGTCACGGCCCGGACGCCGCGCAGCCTGAGCGCGGTGACCACCGAGCCCGCCGCGATACCGGCCAGGGCGAGCGGCAGTACGGCGGCGTTCAGTGCCGCGCCGCGCGGATCGCTCGCCGGGGTGGCCACGACGTCGACCGTCCTGATCCGCGTGCCCTCGACGGACGCCTGCCGCGCCACGGCCTGCTGGAGGAACTGGGCGACGGCCGGCCCCGCGGCGGACGCGGTGAGCAGCTCGGGACCCTCTGGCGTGACCACCACCGAGCCGTAGACGGTCCGGTCCTCGATGGCGGCCCGGGCGGCGGCCTCGTCGGCGTAGCGGTGGATCTCGAACGCGCCCTCGTGCCGCTTCAGCTGCTGCTCCATCCGGGCCGTCGCGGCGGGCGGTCCGGCCACGCCCAGCGGCAGGTCGCGCGGTGCGGTACGGGCGGCCGGCCAGGCGAAGGCCCATAGCGCCAGGGCCGCCAGGACGGGCACGAGGACGACGACCGCGATCAGGTGGCGGCGGCTGGTGGAGGGCATCGGGATCTCCTGGGAGGCGAAGAGGGCACCAAAAAGAAGGATCGTTCGTTTTCGTTCTGCCTCACCGTGCTCCGCCCGTCCCGTCTTGTCAAGAAGGAATATTCGTTTTACGTTGTGGACCATGGCCCGTGTCTCGCAGGAACACCTCGACGCCCGTCGCCGCCAGATCCTCGACGGCGCCGCGCTCTGCTTCGCCCGCAACGGCTTCCACGCCACGTCCATGCAGGACGTACTGAAGGAGGTCGGCCTCTCCGCCGGCGCCGTCTACCGCTACTTCAGCGGCAAGGAAGAGCTGATCGGCGCCATCGTCGGCGAGGTGCTCGAGGTCGTGGGCGAAGTCTTCGAGGGCGCGGCCGAACAGAGTCCGCCGCCGCTGCCCGACGAGATGCTCCCGAGGCTCCTCGCGACCCTGAAGGAGGTCAGGCCCGGAGTCGTGCACGACGGAGAGTGGATCTTCCCCCGCCTCATGCTCCAGGTCTGGACCGAGACGCTGCGCAACGACGACCTGGCCGCCATGTTCCACACCGGCTACGCCAGGGTCCGCACCGCATGGGTCAAGGTCGTGGAGGGCTACAAGGCCGCCGACCTCATCTCCGGGGACGCCGACGCCGACGCCATGGCGCGCGTGATGATCGCCCTCGCACAGGGCTTCGCGGCCCAGATGGCCGTGTTCGGGGAGATGTCCTCGGAGGTCCTCGCGGACGGGTTGCGGGCGATGATGAGCATGCGGGACCCGCGCTCACGGACCTGAAGGATCACGGCCCGGTTAACGTGCCCGAAACCCGATCCGATTAGCCTGCCGAAACGCCACCAGGGCTTTTCCCCGGGGCTGCGGCAACCGGGCCCCGCACGGTCCGGAGCGAGGACTGTGAGGTGGGACGTGCAGCTGACCCCGCACGAGCAAGAGAGACTGCTGATCCATGTGGCGGCCGACGTGGCGGACAAGCGCCGGGCCCGCGGGCTCAGGCTCAACCACCCCGAGGCGGTCGCCCTCATCACGTCGCACATCCTCGAAGGTGCCCGTGACGGCCGTACCGTCGCCGAGCTGATGTCCTCCGGACGCACGCTGCTCACCCGGGACGACGTCATGGAGGGCGTCCCGGAGATGATCCACGACGTCCAGGTCGAGGCCACCTTCCCGGACGGCACCAAGCTCGTCACCGTCCACGAGCCCATCGTCTGAGAGAGGTCTCGATGATCCCCGGAGAGATCCTCTTCGCCGACGAGCCGATTGCATACAACGAGGGCCGCGAGGTCACCCGGCTCACCGTCCTCAACGCCGCCGACCGGCCCGTCCAGGTCGGCTCCCACTACCACTTCGCCGAGGCCAACCCCGGACTGGAGTTCGACCGCGCCGCCGCGCGCGGCAAGCGGCTGAACGTCGCCGCCGGCACCGCCGTGCGCTTCGAACCCGGGATCCCCGTCGACGTCGAACTCGTCCCGCTGACCGGCGCCCGCGTCGTGCCCGGTCTGCGCGGGGAGACCGGAGGAGCCCTCGATGCCTGAGATCTCGCGTGCCGCGTACGCCGACCTGTTCGGCCCGACGACCGGCGACCGGATCCGGCTCGCCGACACCGATCTGCTGGTCGAGATCGAGGAGGATCGTTCCGGCGGGCCCGGTCGCGCCGGTGACGAGGCGGTGTTCGGCGGCGGCAAGGTGATCCGCGAGTCCATGGGCCAGTCGCGCGCCACCCGGGCGGAGGGCACACCGGACACCGTCGTCACCGGCGCGGTGATCATCGACCACTGGGGCATCGTCAAGGCCGACGTCGGTATCCGCGACGGGCGGATCACCGGGATCGGCAAGGCCGGCAACCCCGACACCATGGACGGTGTGCACCCGGACCTGGTCATCGGTCCCGAGACCGAGATCATCGCCGGCAACGGGCGGATCCTCACGGCGGGCGCGATCGACGCCCATGTGCACTTCATCTGCCCGCAGATCGCCGACGAGGCGCTGTCCGCGGGCATCACGACCCTGGTCGGCGGCGGAACGGGCCCGGCCGAGGGCTCCAAGGCCACCACCGTGACCCCCGGGCCCTGGCATCTCGCGCGGATGCTGGAGGCCATGGAGGCCTACCCGCTCAACATCGGCCTGCTCGGCAAGGGCAACACCGTCTCCCACGAGGCGATGCTGTCGCAGATCCGGGGCGGGGCGCTCGGCCTGAAGCTGCACGAGGACTGGGGCTCCACCCCGGCCGTCATCGACGCCTCGCTGACCGTGGCCGGCCAGACCGGCGTCCAGGTCGCCATCCACACGGACACGCTCAACGAGGCCGGGTTCGTCGGCGACACGCTCGCCGCGATCGCCGGGCGGGGCATTCACGCGTACCACACCGAGGGTGCCGGCGGCGGGCACGCCCCGGACATCATGACCGTGGTCAGCGAGCCGCACGTGCTGCCGAGCTCCACGAATCCGACCCGGCCGTTCACCGTCAACACCGCCGAGGAACACCTCGACATGCTGATGGTGTGTCACCACCTCAACCCGGCCGTGCCGGAGGACCTGGCCTTCGCCGAGTCCCGGATCCGGCCGTCCACCATCGGCGCGGAGGACGTGCTGCACGACCTGGGCGCCATCTCGATCATCTCCTCCGACTCCCAGGCGATGGGGCGCGTGGGCGAGGTCGTCATGCGGACCTGGCAGACGGCCCATGTGATGAAGCGGCGCCGGGGTGCGCTGCCGGGTGACACAAGCGCGGACAATCATCGCGTACGCCGCTACGTCGCCAAGTACACGATCAACCCGGCGCTCGCCCAGGGCCTGGCCCGGGAGATCGGGTCGGTGGAGAGCGGCAAGCTCGCCGACCTCGTGCTGTGGGAGCCGGCCTTCTTCGGCGTCAAACCGCAGCTCGTCATCAAGGGCGGGCAGATCGCCTATGCGCAGATGGGCGACGCGAACGCCTCGATCCCCACACCGCAGCCGGTCCTGCCGCGCCCGATGTTCGGGGCGATCGGGCGGGCCCCCGCCGCCAACTCCGTGAACTTCGTCGCGCCCCTGGCCGTCGAGGACGGACTGCCGGAGCGGCTGGGCCTGGGCAAGCCGTTCCGGGCGATCGAGTCGACCCGCGGGGTCACCAAGGCCGACATGCGGGAGAACGACGCCCGGCCCGAGGTCCGTGTCGACCCCGACAGCTTCGCCGTGCACATCGACGGCGAGCTGGTGGAGGCGACACCGGCGGCCGAACTGCCCATGGCCCAGCGGTACTTCCTGTTCTGAGGGCGTCCTGATGTCACGTGCGGCACTTCTCGTCCTGGCCGACGGCCGCTTCCCCGCCGGCGGTCACGCCCACTCCGGCGGGGCGGAGGCGGCGGTCAAGGCCGGGCGGATCAGCGGGGCGGCGAGTCTGGCGGAGTTCTGCCGGGGGCGGCTGCACACGGCCGGCTCGGTGGCGGCGGCCCTCTCGGCGGCCGCCGCGCTGGGGATCGACCCCGTGGCGCTGGACCGGGCCGCGGACGCCCGTACGCCCTCGCCCGCGCTGCGGGTCGCCGGGCGCAGGCTGGGGCGGCAGCTGATGCGGGCCGCCCGGGCGACCTGGCCGTCCGCCGAACTGCACGCGCTCGCACGGGAGTTCCCCAAGGGAGCCCATCAGCCGGTGGTGCTGGGGCTCGCGGCGCGGGCGGCCGGGCTGGGGCCGGTCGACGCGGCGTACTGCGCGGCGTACGAGAGCGTCAGCGGGCCGGCCACGGCGACGGTGCGGCTGCTGAGCCTGGACCCCTTCGACGCGACGGGAGTGCTGGCCCGGCTGGCACCGGAGGTGGACCGTGTCGTGGACCGGGCGGTGGAGGCGGCCCGGAGGGTGGTCGACGAGGGGGTCGACGCGTTGCCGGCGGGGTCGGCGCCGTTGCTGGAGATCGGGGCGGAGATACACGCGGGCTGGCCCGTGCGGCTGTTCGCCTCCTAGGCAATCGCCCCCCCCAACACCGCTCGAATCAGTCGGACAAGAAGGCAGGAGCCGCCCGTATGCACCTCGACCACGACCACACCCACGACGGCCCGGGCGCCGTGAGCGCTGACGCCCTTCGCCCCGACGGCAGCCGCCGGGCCCTGCGGATCGGACTCGGCGGGCCCGTCGGATCCGGGAAGACCGCCACCGTCGCCGCGCTGTGCCGCGCGCTGCGGGACGAGTTGTCCCTCGCGGTCGTCACCAACGACATCTACACCCGCGAGGACGCCGAGTTCCTGCTCCGGGAGGCCGTGCTGCCGCCCGAGCGGATCACCGCCGTGGAGACGGGGGCCTGCCCGCACACCGCGATCCGGGACGACATCTCCGCCAACCTGGAAGCGGTGGAGGACCTGGAGGACGCCGTCGGGCCGCTGGACCTGGTCCTGGTGGAGTCCGGTGGGGACAACCTCACCGCGACGTTCTCCAAGGGGCTCGTCGACGCGCAGATCTTCGTGATCGACGTGGCGGGGGGCGACGACATTCCGCGCAAGGGCGGGCCGGGCGTGACCACCGCCGACCTGCTCGTCGTCAACAAGACCGACCTCGCACCGTACGTCGGCTCCGACCTCGCGCGGATGGCGGCCGACGCCAAGGCGCAGCGGTCCGAACTGCCGGTCGTCTTCCAGTCGTTGCGCAGCGAGCCCGGAGTGGCGGATGTCGCCGCCTGGGTGCGTGCGCAGCTCGCCGCGTGGACGGCACGGGCGTGAACAGCGCCGGGGTGCGCTCCGTGGCGACCATCGTCGCCCGGGACGACGGCCGGGGCGGGACCGCCCTGCCCGTGCTGGAGAGCGACGGGCCTCTGGCGCTGCGGCGCACCCGGGGCAGCGGCGCCGAGGCGCGGGTCATGCTGGTCGGGGCGATGAGCGGACCGCTCGGCGGCGACCACTTCACCGTGCGGGCCCGGGCGGAGCAGGGAGCGCGGCTGTCCGTCGGCTCGGCCGCCGCCACCATCGCCCTGCCGGGGCAGGCCAAGGGAGAGGCCCGCTACGACGTCCGGCTCGATGTCGCCGACCGGGCCGAACTGCACTGGCTGCCCGAGCAGTTGATCTCCGCCCAGGGCAGCGATCTGCACGTCACGACCCGCGTCGAGCTGGCCGCCACGGCCCGGCTCGTGCTGCGGGAGGAGCAGGTGCTCGGCCGGGCCGGTGAGGAACCCGGGCGGCTGACGAGCCGGCTGACCGTGCGGGTCGCCGGGCAGGTCGTGCTCGACCAGGAACTGGCCTGCGGGCCCGGCGCGCCGGGCGGCTGGGACGGCCCGGCGGTGCTCGCCGGTCATCGTGCGGTCGGACAACTGGTCGTCGTACGCCCGGAGTTCGCCGCCGAGCCGGTGACGGCCCAGGTACTCGGGGAAGGGGCGTCGGTCGTCCCGCTCGCCGGTCCCGCCGCCCTGGTGACCGCCGTGGCGCCGGACGCGCTGCGGCTGCGACGGCTCCTCGACGAGGCACGCCTGTCACTCGAGCGGTCGTAGACCCCCGCTCACGCCCCGAACCAGGCGTCCTCCGCCGCGTAGTCGAACAGGTCCGGGTAGATCCTCGCGA
This sequence comes from Streptomyces sp. NPDC007991, assembly GCF_042958445.1. Lineage (NCBI taxonomy): Bacteria > Bacillati > Actinomycetota > Actinomycetes > Kitasatosporales > Streptomycetaceae > Streptomyces > Streptomyces sp. NPDC007991. Next base: position 429,489 of record NZ_JBIBJD010000006.1, on the reverse strand, counting down.
GGGTCGGGAACGCCTCCCGCCAGTCCTGCCCGGACACCCGGCGGGTGAGCCAGTCGACCGTCTCCGGCAGGCTCTCGGCGTAGGACACGACCGGCCGGTAGCCCAACTGCTGTTCCGCCGCGCTCATGTCGAAGACCACCGGCAGCTCCGTCGCCCAGGGCGAGCGGCCCACGGAGGGCGAGGGCGGCGCCCCGTCCACCAGGACGGTCTCCGTCTCCACTCCCATCACCGCGTCCACCGCCGCCCCGATCTCCGCCACCGTCGGCGGCCGCGGATCACAGGCGTTGAGCACCCGTGAGCCGGGCCGGGCGGCGGCCAGCCGGATCAGTTCGGCGATGTTGCGGGCGGCCGAGGTGTGGAAGCGGCTCTCCCCCCGGTGGGCGAGCACCCGCCTGCGCCGGCCGTCGAGGTTGCGCTTCACGAAGTACAGCTCGCGGGGGAGCGGGCTGTGCGGACCATGGATCGCGCCCGCTCGCAGCAGGGTCGTGGGCAACCGGTCGCCCGCCGCGATGAGTTCCCTCTCCAGCGCGGCCTTGCCGGTGCTGTACGTGGCGTCCCCCGGCGGGACCGTCGGCTGGTCCTCGCGTACGGGTACGGGGTACTGCGGGAATCCGCCCGGTTCGCTCATCGTGTCGAAGCCGCGGCCCGTGCCGTCCTCGTACACCGACACCGTCGACACGACCACGGCCGAGCCGATGCGGTCGGCCAGTGCGGTCAACTGCCGTGCGTGCCGGGCCCCGTAGGCGACGATGTCGATCACCAGATCGCAGCCGTCGCCGATCAGCGCGCCCAGCGCCGTGTCGTCCTCGCGGTCCAGCCGCACCGCGCGCACCTCGCCGGGCCAGCTCTCGTCCCGGGCCCCGCCGCGCGACGCGGCCGTCACCTCCCAGCCGTCCCGCGCCAGCGCCTCCACCGCCGGCCGTCCTGTCTGCCCCGCCGCCCCGATCACCACAGCATGTCCCATGCCGCGACCGTAGATCGCCGAGGCCGGCCGCGGATACGGCTTCTGCCGACAGCAGACACCTCACGCGGCCGGCGGCGGACACCTCCCGAGGCTGACGCCGGGCACCTCAAGTGAGCGGCAGGCGCGGGAACTTCCGCTCCTTCGCGGCGGCCTCCTCGGCCTTCACGACGGCCGCGTACTGGTCGACGTACTCCTGCTCGGACAGGGAGAGGATCGCGTACATGATCTCGTCGGTGACGGCGCGCAGGATGGCCTTCTCGTTCTCCATGCCCGCGTAGCGGGAGAAGTCCAGGGGCTTGCCGAAGCGGATCACGACGGGGTGGAGGTTGGGGACGACCTTGCCGGGCGGCTGGGCCTCGAAGGTGCCGATCATCGCGCAGGGGATGACCGGGACACCGGCCTTGAGGGCCATGACCGCGACCCCCACCTTGCCCTTGTAGAGCCGGCCGTCGTGCGAGCGCGTGCCCTCCGGGTAGATGCCGAGCAACTCGTCCTTGCTCAGGACGCCGAGGCCCTCGCGGATCGCGGCCTGCCCGGCGTCCTTGCCGGAGCGGTCGACGGGGATCTGCCCCGCGCTGCGGAAGAACGACGCCGTCAGACGGCCCTTGATGCCCGGGCCCGTGAAGTACTCGGCCTTCGCGAGGAAGGTGATGCGCCGCTTGAGGACCGCGGGCATCAGGAAGTGGTCCGAGAACGACAGGTGATTGCCGGCGATGATGGCGGCGCCCTCAGAAGGAACGTGCTCCAGGCCTTCTATCCGAGGCCGGAAAACCAGTCTCAGCAGCGGTCCCAGCAGCACGTATTTCAGCAGGTAGTAGAACAAAGCGGGCGCTCCTCGACTCTCGCGGTGGGCTCAACCGCCGCGTTCCAGCAGGTCAACCGGCATGTCGTGGGGTGCCAGTGTAGGTGCAGGCGTGGCCGACGGGCACCTCCTGCGACCTGACCTGCGAGCCGAACGGGCGGCGTGGCGCGATACCAGGGGTGCCTGGCCGGCCGCTGGCCCTTGCTGCCCCGCCGAGTAGTCTGCGAAGCATGCGGATCTCTGTTTCCTCGGACATGGACGAGCCCGTCGCCCGCTCCCTCGTGGCCGCGCTGCGCGAGCGAGGGCATGAGGTGCGCCCGCACGGCGCGCTGCGTCCCGGGGACGACCCCCAGTGGGCGGTGTGCTCCCAGGCCGCGGCTCGCGAGGTCGCCGACGGGACGGCCGACCAGGCCGTGGTGTGCTGCTGGACCGGCACCGGCGCCTCGATCGCCGCGAACAAGGTGCCGGGCGTCCGGGCCGCCCTGTGCACGGACGCCTACACGGCCGACGGGGCCCGCCGCTGGAACGACGCCAACGTCCTCGCGCTCAGCCTGCGGCTCACGTCCGAGCCGCTGCTGAAGGAGATCCTCGACGCGTGGTTCGCCGGCGAGCCCAGCGCGGACGCCGAGGACCGGCAGAACGTGGACCACGTCCGGCTGCTCGACCACGGCAACAACCGCCGCTAGGCCTTTCCGCCCCGGCTCACAGCCGCACGATGATCAGCGCGGTGTCGTCGGTGGCGCCGCTGGGCGGCAGCAGTTCCAGCAGGACGGTGTCGGCGAGGCGCTCGGGATCCTGCTCCCGGTTCCGGTACAGCGCGTCGGCGAGCCGGGTCAGACCGGTGTCGATGTCCTCGCCGCGCCGCTCGACCAGGCCGTCGGTGTAGAGCACGAGCGTGGCGCCCGGCGTGAAGGCCGTCTCGGCCTGGGGTCTGGGGATCGGGTCCGGGCGGGCGTCGAGCGGGGTGTCCGTGGCCCCGTCGAGGAACTCGGCGCCGCCGTCGGGGTGGACCAGCACGGGCGGGAGATGGCCGGCGCTGCTGTAAGCGATGGTGTGCCGGTCGAAGTCGATGAAGGTCGTCACGGCGGTCGCCGACTCGGCGCCCTCGACCACATGGGCGTAGCGCCCCAGCACGTCCAGGGCCTGGGCCGGGCCCTCGGCGACCCGGGAGGCCGCGCTGAGCGCACTGCGCAGCTGGCCCATGACACCGGCGGCCTCCAGCCCGTGCCCGACCACGTCACCCACGGACACCCCGACCCGGTGGCCGCCGACCAGGTCGACCAGGTCGTACCAGTCCCCGCACACATTGAGCGCGCCCACCGCGGGCCGGTACCGGACGGCGGCCCGGTGGTGGTGGCTGACCTGACGGCGGTCGGGCAGCATCGCCTCCTGGAGCACCATCGCCACCTCCCGCTCCCGGGAGTGCGCCTGACGCAGCCGCTCGTTGAGCTCCTGGAGCTCACGGGCGCGCGTGTACAGCTCGGCTTCCAGCACCCGGGACCGGCCGTCCCGGTCTCCCCCTGAGCGGCCCCGGGCCCGGATCAGCTCCGTGACCTCCTCGACCCGGTGCAGGATCAGCCCCACCTTGCCGTCGGGGCCGAGCAGCGGCGCGTTCACCGGACTCCAGTAGCGCTCCTGCCACTCCCCGGGCCGCTCGGGGTCCTCGACGTCGTAGCGCTGGAGGGCCATGGTGTCACGCTCCCCGGTCGCCAGGACCCGGTACAGCGAGGCCTCCAGGTTGCGCATGCCCGTCGAGGCCGGGTCGTTGGGGTTGTCCGGGAAGACGTCGAACAGGTAGCGCCCGATGAGCTGCTCGCGCGGGCGGCCGGACACCCGGACGAACTCCTCGTTGACGTCCGCGTACACCAGCTCGGGCGTCAGCAGCGCCACCATGCCGGGCAGGGCCTGGAACACCGCCGTGTAGTCGATCGCCGAATCCGTCATGGCCGCCGCCTCACCACTGCCGGGGGTCAGACCAGTTTCCCACGGTATGGGCGAATACGGCTTCCGCTTCACTCCACGAGCGCCGTCACGGGCAGCTCGGGGAGCTCCGTCAGGGACTGCTCCGCCCAGATGATCTTCCCGTGCTGGACGAACCGCGTGCCCCACCGCTGGGTCAGCTGGGAGACCAGCAGCAGACCCCGCCCGCCCTCGTCCGTCGTGCGGGGATGGCGCAGATGGGGCGCGGTGGCACCGCTGTCGAGGACCTCGCAGACCAGGGCCCGCTCCCGGATCAGACGGAGCCGGATGGGCCCGGGGGCGTGCCGGATGGCGTTGGTGACCAGCTCGCTCACCACCAGTTCCGTGGTGAACGCCAGCTCCTCCAGCCCCCAGCGGGCCAGCTGCCGGGTGGCCCTGCGGCGGGCGTCGGCGACGAGGGCCGGGTCGGGATCCAGGTCCCAGACCGCGACCTGCTCGGCGCCGAGGCGTTTCGTCCGGGCCATCAGCAGGGCGACGTCGTCGTACGGGCGCGCCGGGACCAGGGCGTCGACGACGTTCCGGCAGTGCGCGTCGAGCGGGCCCGCCCCTTCCAGTGCCCCGCGCAGCCGTTCCCGGCCGGCGTCGACGGCCCAGGCCTCGGACCGGGCCAGCAGCCCGTCCGTGTGCAGGGCGAGGGTGCTGCCCTCCACCAGGGACAGCTCGACCGCCTCGAAGGGCGGACCGCCCACGCCGAGCGGCGGCCCCTGCGGAAGATCGACGAACGTGACCGAGCCGTCGGGCAGGACCACGGCCGGCACCGGATGGCCCGCGGCGGCCATCGCGCACCGGCCCTCGACCGGGTCGTAGACGACGTACACACACCCGGAGCCCACGTAGTGCGTGCCCGCGGAGCCCGCCGCGCCCGGCTCGGCGCCCTCCTCCCGGGCCGAGCGCCCCACCAGGTCGTCGAGGTGCGCCAGCACCTCCTCGGGCGGCAGATCCTGAGCGGCCAGCGTCCGTACGGCCGTCCGCAGCTGCCCCATCGCCGCGGCGGCGTCGATGCCGTGCCCGGGCACCTCGCCCACCACGAGCGCGACGCGCGCCCCGGACAGCGGGATGAGGTCGTACCAGTCGCCGCCCAAGCCGGTCAGCTCGTCGGCCGGCCGGTAGCACGCGGCCACCTCGACCGCGTCCTGCTCCGGCAGCCGGTGGGGGAGCAGGCTGCGCTGGAGGACGAGCGCGGCGTCACGCTCGCGCGTGTAGCGCCGGGCGTTGTCCACGCAGACGGCCGCGCGGGAGACGAGGTCCTCGGCCAGCCGCAGGTCCTCCTCGTCGAAGGGCTCCCGGCCGTGGCGCCGGAAGAACGTGGTGATGCCCAGGGTGATGCCGCGCGCCCGGACCGGCACGATCATCACGCTGTGCAGCCCCAGCTCCGAGAACGTGGACCGCCGGCCGCCCGGGACGTCCGTGCCCCACACCCGCTCCAGGGGATCGAGCCGCTCCGCGTGCCAGGTCCGCCCCGTGGCCAGACAGCGGACCGGGGGCGACCCGGCCGGATACGTCGCGACCTCGCCGATCCCGACGACGGCCTGCGGGACGCCCTCCTGTGCGGACCGGTGGCCCGTCCGGCGCAGCGCCACCCGATGTGGCACCGGATCGGTGTCCGCGAGCGGCCCGGGCGTCACCTCGGCGCCCCGCAGCACCGTCTCCAGCAGGTCCACGGTGACCAGGTCGGCCAGTCCCGGCACGGCCACGTCGGCCAGCTCCTGCGCGGTGCGCGTGAGGTCCAGGCTGCGGCCGATGGTCTCGTTGGCGCGGTCGAGGAGCGCCAGCCGCTGCCGGGCGCGGTGCCGCTCGGTCATGTCGACGACCGTGTAGTACACGCCCATCGGGCGGCCCCGGTCGTCCTCGAGCCGGGTGAACGACAGCATGTGCGCGGTCTCGCGCAGCGGCGCCGACACCACATGGCCCACGTGCTCGTACCCGACCACGGCCTCGCCGGTCTCCAGCACGTGCCGCATCTGCGCCTCGACCGCCTGGGCGTCCAGGCCCGGCTGGACGTCCGCGAAGCGCAGACCGAGCCGCCGGGACGGCGGTCCGCCGCCGAACTGTTCCAGGGCGGAGTTCGACCACACGAAGCGCAGCTCCGTGTCCACGATCGCGATACCGACCGGGGCGTCGGTCACCATCCGCTCCAGCACCGTGCGGCTCATGTCCCAGCCGGGGGCGTCGGCCAGCTCCGACAGAAGCATCAGCCAGCGCGAGGCGCCGTGCCCTTCCTCGGCCGAGGTGATCCGGGCCGCGACCCTCACGGGCTGCCCGTCCCGGTGGCGGGCCGTCAGCAGCCCCGTCCAGCCGCCGTCCCTGCGGCACCGCTCGACCAGGTCAGGCACGCGCTGCGCGTCCTCGGCCGTCAGCAGGTCCGCCAGCTTCCTGCCGACCGCCTCGGCGGCCGGGTACGCCAGCAGCCGCCGGGCCTCGCCGGTCCACCCCGTCACCACGCCCTGCGGATCGAGCAACAGGGGCACGGCGTCGGCCACGTCGAACCGCCGCCGACCGTACTCCTCATGTGCACCCACGGCCGACCTCTCTGTCGCTGAGAGTGGTCTACCACCTCTTGCCTCAATCTTCACCCTTCCGGCGTGCGGGAGCGGGTTGTGCGGGGCCGGTCGGGGTGGCTGGTGACGGGCCTGTGACGCGGACCTCCTGCCTCTCCTCTCACCGCAACACCTTCTCCAGCGTCCCCAGCGCCCCTTCGAGTTCCTCGCCCGTGATGGTGAGCGGTGGGGCCAGGCGGATCGTGGAGCCGTGGGTGTCCTTGACCAGGATTCCCTCCCGCATGAGGCGTTCGCTGATCTCGCGGCCCGTACCGAGCGCGGGGTCGATGTCGACGCCCGCCCACAGGCCCCGCGAGCGGAAGCCGACGACGCCCTTGCCGACCAGGCCCGTCAGACCGTCCCGCAGGACCGCGCCCAGCTCGGTCGCGCGGCGCTGGAACTCGCCCGTCTCCAGCAGCTCGACCACCGCCGTGCCGACAGCGGCCGCCAGCGGGTTGCCGCCGAAGGTCGACCCGTGCTCCCCGGGGTGCAGCACCCCGAGCACCTCCCGCCGGGCGACCACCGCGGACACCGGCACGATGCCGCCGCCCAGCGCCTTGCCCAGCAGCACCACGTCCGGCACGACCGACTCGTGCTCGACCGCCAGCGTGCCGCCCGTACGGCCGAGCCCGGACTGGATCTCGTCCGCGACGAACAGGCAGCCCCTGCGGCGGGTCAGCTCGCGCACACCGGCCAGATAGCCGTCGTCCGGGATGATCACGCCCGCCTCGCCCTGGATCGGCTCGATCAGCACCGCCGCGGTCGTCTCGTCGACCGCGGCCTCCAGCGCGGCCAGGTCGTTGTACGGCACGATCCGGAAGCCCGGCATGAACGGCCCGAACCCTGCCCGGGCCGTCTCGTCGGTGGAGAAGCTGACGATCGTCGTCGTACGGCCGTGGAAGTTGTCCGCCGCGACCACGATCGTCGCCCGGTCGGCCGGGACGCCCTTGACGTCGTAGGCCCACTTGCGGGCCACCTTCACCCCGCTCTCCACCGCCTCCGCACCGGTGTTCATGGGCAGCACCATGTCCATGCCGGTCAGCGCCGCCAGCCGCTCCGCGAACTCGGCGAGCCGGTCGTTGTGGAAGGCCCGCGAGGTCAGGGTCAGCCGGTCGAGCTGGCGATGGGCCGCCTCGATCAGCGCCGGGTGCCGGTGCCCGAAGTTGAGCGCCGAGTAGCCGGCCAGCATGTCGAGGTAGCGCCGCCCCTCCACGTCCTCCACCCAGGTGCCCTCGGCACGGGCGACGACCACGGGCAGCGGGTGGTAGTTGTGCGTGAGGACCGGCTCCTCCGCGCGGATGAGCGCCTCGGAGCCGCGGCTCTCCTGCGGGTCCTGGGTACGGACGGGTGCGGTCATGAGCGGATCTCCCGGATCTCCTGGGTGCAGCACTTGATGCCGCCACCGGCCTTGTGGAACTCGGACAGGTCGACGGGGACGGGGACGTAGCCGCGGTCGGCGAGCCGGCCGGCCAGGGCCGTCGCCCCCGGTGAGATGAACACGTGCCGCCCGTCGGAGACGGAGTTGAGCCCGAACGCCATCGCGTCCTCGCGGCCGGCGAGCACCGCGTCCGGGTACAGCCGGGCCAGCACCTCGCGGCTGCCCGGCGAGAACGCCCCGGGGTAGTAGGCGATGGTGTCGTCGTCGAGGACGAACAGCGCCGTGTCGAGGTGGTAGAAGTACGGGTCCACCAGCGTCAGGCTGATCACCGGCACCCCGAAGTACTCCTGCACCTCGCGGTGCGCCTCCCGGGTCGTACGGAAACCCGTCCCGGCCAGGATCCAGCGGCCGGCCGGCACCAGGTCGCCCTCGCCCTCGCACACCGACTCGGGGTGGTAGACCTCGTACCCCTCCGACTTGAACCACGCCTCGTACGGCACGGACTCGGGGCGGCGCTCGGGCGCGTGGAAGAGGGAGCCGAAGACGCGGCCGTCGACGACGACCGCCGCGTTCGCGGCGAAGACCATGTCGGGCAGACCGGGAACGGGTTTCACAGTGTCCACGGTATGGCCGTGGGCACGGTAGGTGCCGACCAGCTTCTGCCACTGGTCCAGGGCGCGGATGACGTCGACGGGTTCGCCGGGACGCATCCACGGGTTGATCGCGTACTGCACGGCGAAGTGTCTGGGTTCGCAGACGAGGTAGCGCCGCCGGCGCGGCACACGGGAGTCGGGCACAGAGGGGTCCCTCCGCTTCCTCACGGTGTGTGACTGGGTGTTGACACAACGGTAGGAACCGACCGAGGCGGCCGACAAGGAACAAAGGTTGCGCGTCCACGCAGGAACGCTGCGTCTTGAGGCCGGTCAGCGCACGTCTGCTGCGCCGCCCGGGACCGCCTCCGGCGCCGGCTGGCCGGCGCCCGCCTCCGGGCTCTCGGGAAGCAGATGGGACAGCACCATCACGCTGATCGTCTTACGGATGAACGGCTCCTGGCGGATCCGCTCCAGCACTTCCTCGAAGTGCTCCACGTCCCGCGCCCGCACGTGCAGCAGCGCGTCCGCACCGCCCGTCACGGTCATCGCCGCGGTGATCTCCGGGTAGTCGCGCACCACCTCCGCAAGCCGCCGTGGCGGCGCGGCGCCCTCGCAGTACACCTCGACGTAGGCCTCGGTGCGCCAGCCCAGCGCCGACGGCTTCACCGTGGCCGTGAACCCGGTGATCACACCGGTCTCCCGCAGCCGGTCGACCCGGCGCTTGACCGCGGTGGCCGACAGCCCGATCGCCGTGCCGATCTCGGCGAAGGACATCCGGGCGTTCGCCATCAACGCGGTGATGATCTTCCGGTCGAGTTCGTCGAACGGCGTGGACCTGCTGTTCATGCGGGCACTGTATCCACCGGCACCCCGCCCCGCGCCCGGCCCGACGCGGCCACCGTGTCCAGCGCGAACGTCTGCCCCCGGCGCATGTCCAGACGTACCGATCGCCCCTACACTCCGGGTTCATGCTGCGCGCCCTCGCTGTCGACGACGAACGCCCCTCGCTGGAGGAACTGCTCTACCTGCTGCACGCGGACCCCCGCATCGGCAGCGCGGAGGGCGCCGGCGACGCGACCGAGGCGCTGCGCCGCATCAACCGGGCCCTGGAGTCCGGCCCGGGCGGGCCCGAGGCGATCGACGTCGTCTTCCTCGACATCCAGATGCCCGGCCTGGACGGCCTCGACCTGGCCCGGCTGCTCACCGGGTTCGCCCGGCCGCCGCTCGTCGTGTTCGTCACCGCCCACGAGGACTTCGCCGTCCAGGCCTTCGACCTCAAGGCCGTCGACTACGTCCTCAAGCCCGTCCGCAAGGAACGGCTCGCCGAGGCCGTACGGCGTGCGGTCGAGCTCCGCGGCGCCGCGCCCCGCATCCCCGTGAGCGAGCCCGACCCCGACCACATCCCGGTCGAACTGGGCGGCGTGACCCGTTTCGTCGCCGTCGACGACATCACCCACGTCGAGGCCCAGGGCGACTACGCCCGGCTGCACACCGACAAGGGCAGCCACCTGGTCCGCATCCCGCTGTCCACCCTGGAGGAGCGCTGGCGCTCCCGCGGCTTCGTCCGCATCCACCGCCGCCACCTCGTCGCCCTGCGCCACATCGGCGAGCTCCGCCTCGACGCGGGCACCGTCAGCGTCCTGGTCGGCTCCGAGGAGCTCCAGGTCAGCCGGCGTCACACGCGCGAGCTGCGCGACCTGCTCATGAGGAGGACGTGACGGTGCCCCAGGACCACAGCGAGCGCCGCGTCGTCGTCACCGGCCCGCCCCGCCAGACCGGCAGGGCCTCCGGGTACTACCGGCCGCGCACCGAGATCGACGAACAGACCACCCTCGGCCATACCTACGTCCGCTCCCTGATGCGCACACAGCTGCGCGCCGCCCTCACCGTCTTCGCGATCCTCGGCCTGCTCATCGGCCCGCTCCCGCTGCTCTTCGCGGCGATGCCCGACACCCGCCGCCTGGAATGGGCCGTCCTCGGATTCGGCCTCTACGTCCCCCTGGTCCTGCTCGCCCGCTGGTACGTCCGCCGCGCCGAGCGCAACGAACGCGACTTCGTACGCCTCGTCGAAGACCGATGACCGACGACTGACGACCGACTGCTTTGAACGACCGATGACCGACGACCGAACTGGCGCCCGATGAACTCCCACTACGCCGTCCCCGCCGTGGCCCTGGTCGTCGTCGCGACGGTCCTGGTCGGCGCCTTCGGCCTGCGCATCTCCCGGACCACCTCCGACTTCTACGTCGCCTCCCGCACCGTCGGCCCCCGCCTCAACGCCGCCGCCATCAGCGGCGAGTACCTCTCCGCCGCCTCCTTCCTGGGCATAGCGGGCCTGGTCCTGGTCCAGGGTCCCGACATGCTCTGGTACCCGGTCGGCTACAGCGCCGGCTACCTGGTCCTGCTGCTCTTCGTCGCCGCCCCGCTGCGCCGCTCCGGCGCCTACACGCTCCCCGACTTCGCCGAGGCCCGCCTCGCCTCCCAGGCCGTGCGGCGGCTGGCCGGAGCCTTCGTCGTCGGCGTCGGCTGGCTGTATCTGCTGCCCCAGCTCCAGGGGGCCGGACTGACCCTGACCGTGCTGACCGGGGCGCCCGACTGGCTCGGCGGAGTGATCGTCGCCGTCGTCGTGACCGCCACCGTCGCCGCCGGCGGCATGCGCAGCATCACCTTCGTCCAGGCCTTCCAGTACTGGCTGAAACTCACCGCCCTGCTCGTGCCCGCCCTGTTCCTGGTCCTGGCCTGGCAGAGCGACGGAGCCCCCCGCCACGCCTTCGACGAACCGGCCACCTTCCGCGAGCAGCGCGTCGTCCGCGTCGGCGACAGTGTCGACCTGAAACTGGACCGGCCCCTCACCGTCACGGTGACCGGCACCGTGGACGGCCGTACACACACCGATACCCGCCTCGAACTCCCCGCCGGCACCCACCACGTCGAACGCGGCACCCGGCTCACCTTCGCCGAAGGAGCGGCCGTCCCCGAGGCGCAGCGCAGAGCCGTCGGCGATCTGTCGCCCGCCCAGGCCGAGAGCCGCGAGGAACGCCCGCTGTACGCCACGTACGGGCTGATCCTCGCCACCTTCTTCGGCACCATGGGCCTGCCGCACGTCGTGGTCCGCTTCTACACCAGCCCGCACGGTGTCGCCGCGCGCCGCACCACCGTCGTGGTCCTCGGCCTGATCGGCGCCTTCTACCTCCTGCCGCCCGTCTACGGCGCACTCGGCCGCCTCTACGCCCCCGAACTCACCCTCACCGGCGACACGGACGCCGCCGTCCTGCTGCTGCCCGACCGCATCATCGGGGGAGCGGGCGGCGATCTGCTGGGCGCGCTGGTGGCGGGCGGCGCCTTCGCCGCGTTCCTTTCCACGGCCTCGGGGCTCACCATGGCGGTCGCGGGCGTGCTCACCCAGGACGTCCTGCCCGCACGCGGCGTGCGGCACTTCCGGCTCGGGACCGTGCTCGCGATGGCCGTGCCCCTCGCGGCGAGCGTCCTGGTCGGCGGGCTCCCGGTGGCCGACGCGGTGGGGCTCGCCTTCGCCGTGTCCGCGTCGTCGTTCTGCCCGCTGCTCGTCCTCGGCATCTGGTGGCGGCGGCTCACCCCGCCCGGCGCCGCCGCAGGCATGCTGGTCGGCGGCGGTTCGGCCCTGCTCGCCGTCGCAGCGACCATGGCGGGCTACCCCGGCGAGGGCGCGCTGCACGCCCTGCTCGCCTGGCCCGCGCTGTGGTCGGTGCCGCTGGGCTTCCTCACCATGATCCTGGTGTCCCTGGCCACCCCCGGCCGGGTGCCGCCGGGGACGGCGGCGGTCCTGGCCCGGTTCCACCTGCCCGAGGAACTGCGCACGGAGGTGCCGGCATGAGCGGATTCCTGGCGGGCCTGTGCGTCGCCGTGCTCCCGGTGCTGGCCCTGGGCGTCTGGCTCGGCCGGCGCACGGCCCGCCCCCAGAGCCTCGGAGGCCTGGGCACACCCGTGGAACACGCCACCTTCGAGACCCTGCACACCGCCTCCCTCGCCGCGCCACCGCTGCGGGCCGGCCTGACGGAGGAGACCGCCCGCAAGTCCGCCCGCAAACTGCGCTCCCTGCTCGGCACGGACGCCCTGTGCCTGACCGACACCGAACAGGTCCTGGTCTGGGACGGCGACGGCGCCCACCATCGCACCGAGATCATGGAACGCCTCGCCGGCCCCCTGGAGACCGGCCGCGGCGAGGCCTTCCAGTTGACCTGCGACCTCCTCGACTGCCCGGTGCGCTGGGCGGTCGTCGCCCCGCTCACCGTCGACGACCGGGTGCACGGTGCCCTCGTCGCCTGCGCGCCCCGCGAGTCGGCCGTCCTCGTCCGGGCGGCCGGCGAGGTGGCCCGCTGGGTGTCCGTACAGCTGGAGCTGGCGGACCTGGACCAGTCCCGCACCCGCCTCATCGAGGCCGAGATCAAGGCGCTGCGGGCCCAGATATCCCCGCACTTCATCTTCAACTCGCTCGCGGTGATCGCCTCGTTCGTCCGCACCGACCCCGAGCGCGCCCGCGAACTGCTCCTGGAGTTCGCCGACTTCACCCGCTACTCGTTCCGCCGGCACGGCGACTTCACCACCCTCGCCGACGAACTCCACGCCATCGACCACTACCTGGCGCTCGTGCGGGCACGCTTCGGCGACCGCCTGTCCGTCACCCTCCAGATCGCCCCGGAGGTGCTGCCCGTCGCCCTGCCCTTCCTGTGCCTCCAGCCGCTCGTCGAGAACGCCGTCAAGCACGGCCTGGAGGGCAAGGCCGACAAATGCCACATCCAGATCACCGCCCAGGACGCGGGTGCCGAGGCCCTGGTCGTGATCGAGGACGACGGCGCCGGCATGGATCCCGTCCTGCTCCGCCGCATCCTCGCCCGCGAGGTCAGCCCCTCGGGCGGCATAGGGCTCTCCAACGTCGACGACCGGCTCCGCCAGGTCTACGGCGACGACCACGGCCTCGTCATCGAGACCGCCATGGGCTCGGGCATGAAGATCACCGTGAGGCTCCCGAAGTACCAGCCGGGCGTGCATTCGGCCGGACGGCTGACCCGGGAGTGACCTCAGGTGCTCTTCGTGGTGACCACCATCCCGAGGGTGATCAGGCCCAGGACGACCCAGCCGAACCACAGCCAGCCGTTGCTGCCGAGCGCCACCGTGTAGGCCGTCACCAGGACGAGGCCGCCGACGGTGACGACTCCCATGGTCTTCGTCGCGTTCGAACCGTTCGTGGAACCGGGCATCGCAACACCCTCCTCATGGTTCTTTTCCCCCCATGGTGCCCCGTTCTGCCTCCTGACGGCGCGGGCGACGACACGCGTACCGCATTTCAGGCCTGTACAGCGGCCCGGGCGGGCGACGCCGGGACCGATGGAAACGTCAGTTCCCGCGTGCGTGCAGCGAGCTCAAATAGGCGTTGTACGCCTCGAGTTCCTTGTCCCCGTCGCGGTCGGCGGCCCGGTCCTCGCGCCTGGCCTGACGCTGGTCCGAGGCGTACCACTGGAACAGCAGCGCGACCAGCACCAGCACGGACGGGATCTCGCTGAACGCCCAGGCGATGCCGCCCGCCGCGTTCTGGTCGGAGAGCGCCTCGATGCCGAGCGAGGCGGGCGGGTTCTTGAACGTCTCGACCATCGGCTCGGACGCCATCATCAGCGCGATCCCGAAGAACGCGTGGAACGGCATGCCGGCGAACAGCTCCAGCATCCGCATCAGATAGCCCGGCCGGTGCGGGCCCGGGTCCACGCCCATGATCGGCCAGAAGAACACCAGGCCCACGGCGAGGAAGTGCACCATCATCCCGATGTGCCCCGTCTTGGAGCCCATCAGAGTGTCGAAGAGCGGCGTGAAGTACAGCCCGTACAGGCTCGCGATGAACAGCGGGATCGTGAACGCCGGGTGCGTGATGATCCGCATGTACCGGCTGTGCAGGAACATCAGCAGCAGCTCGCGCGGCCCCTTGCGGCCGCGTCCCGCCGTCGGCAGTGCCCGCAGCGCCAGCGTGATCGGCGCCCCGAGCAGGATCAGGATCGGCGACACCATGCTGATCACCATGTGCTGCACCATGTGCACGCTGAACATGACCATGCCGTAGTCGTTCAGCCGGGTGCACATCATCAGCACGATGCTCAGCACGCCGATGACGAAGGCGACGCTCCGGCCCACCGGCCACTTGTCCCCGCGCCGCACCAGCCGCACGACGCCCCACCCGTACAGCGCGAGTCCGGCCAGGCAGGCGACGAGGAAGAACGGGTCCGCCGACCACTCCAGCCCTCGTCCCAGCGTGAACGGCGGCAGATCCATGGTCATGCCGTGCCCGCTGTGATCCATACCGCCGGCTCCTGTTTCGTGGGGGTGTGCAGCAATCTGTCCGCCCCAAGAGTAGAACCGCCCCCGGTCAGCACCACGACCGGGGGCGGTTCGGCGTCCCTCAGGGGCGCGGGGAACTGCGCGACCAGCCACACACAGCCCGCACCCGGCAACCGAGCACTACCTCAGAGAACGCACTCCGCCTCGGCGTACCGGTCCTCCGGCACGGTCTTCAGCGTCTCCACGGCCTCGGCCAGCGACACCATCACGATGTCGGTGCCCCGCAGCGCGGTCATCTGCCCGAACTCGCCCCGGTGCACCGCCTCCACCGCGTGCCACCCGAACCGTGTGGCCAGCACCCGGTCGTAGGCGGTCGGAGTCCCGCCCCGCTGCACATGCCCGAGGATCACCGGCCGGGCTTCCTTCCCCAGCCGTCCCTCAAGTTCGACCGACAGCTGACGGGCGATCCCGGCGAACCGCTCGTGTCCGTAGATGTCCTTGCCACCCTCGTCGAACTCCATGGTCCCGGCCCGGGGCTTGGCCCCTTCCGCCGCCACCACGATCGCGAAGCGCTTGCCCGCCTCGAACCGCCGGCCGACCCGCCGGGTCAGCTCCTCTATGTCGAAGGGCCGCTCGGGTACGACGATGGCGTGCGCGCCGGCCGCCATGCCGGAGTGCAGCGCGATCCAGCCGGTGTGCCGGCCCATGACCTCGACCACCAGAACCCGCTGGTGGGACTCGGCGGTGGTCTTCAGCCGGTCCAGGGCCTCGGTCGCCACCCCGACGGCCGTGTCGAAGCCGAACGTGACGTCCGTGACCGCGATGTCGTTGTCGATGGTCTTCGGCACACCCACGACCGGCAGACCGCTGTCGGACATCAGCCGCGCGGCCTTGAGCGTGCCCTCGCCGCCGATGGGGATGATCGCGTCGAGGCCGAGCTCCTCGACATGGCCCCTGGCCCGCTCCACACCGTCCCGCAGATGGGAGGGCTGGACCCGGGAGGACCCCAGAATCGTGCCGCCGCGGGCGAGGATGCCACCCACCGCGTCGAGGTCGAGCTTGAGGTAGTCGCACTCCAGAAGGCCCTTCCAGCCGTCCCGGAAGCCGATGACCTCGTCGCCGTGGTCGACGACGGCGCGGTGCACGACGGACCGGATGACGGCGTTCAGGCCGGGGCAGTCGCCGCCGGACGTGAGGACACCAATGCGCATAGCCCGAAAACCTTCTCAACGTGGGCCGGGACCGGACCACGTTGTCCGGCTCGAATCCCCGCCACCCTAGCGGCTTCGAGGGGCCGGACCGAAGCACGCGTCCGCCTGCTGGACGACCCCGCTCACCTGTGCGGATGTGCCGTCAGACGGGCTGTTGGCCAGCAGGTTGACGCGACCTTTCCCCGCGCTGGCGCGCAGGGCTCACGCAGGCTGCTGGGCTGCGGCGATGCGCTCGTTGCGCAGTGCCTCGTACCAGCGGTCGTCCGTCGGCGGCAGCGCGTTGACGTCGAGGGCCAGCTTCAGCAGCAGGTCCGCGATCAGCGGGTTGCGCGCCAGCACCGGGCCGTGCATGTACGTGCCGAAGACGGTGTCGTTGTACGCGCCCTCCGTGCCGTCGCCCGTGCCGTTGCCGTTGCCGAAACGCACGTTGGCGAGCGGGCGGGCCGTGGGGCCGAGGTGGGTGACGCCCTGGTGGTTCTCGAAGCCCGTCAGCGGGGGCAGGCCGAGGCGCGGGTCGACGTCGCCCAGCACGTCTCCCACGCACCGCGCGCCCTCGCCGCGCACGGACACCACGTCCAGCAGGCCGAGGCCCGGCTCGCGCTGCCCGAGGTCGTTGATGAACTCGTGGCCGAGGATCTGGTAGCCGGCGCACACGGAGAACACGATGGCCCCGTTCTCCACGGCCCGGGTCAGTCCGCCGTCCCGGCGCAGCCGCTCGGCCGCGAGCCGCTGCGGGCGGTCCTCGCCGCCGCCGATCAGGTAGATGTCGCCGGAGGTCGGGATCGCCTGGTCGCTGCGCACGTCCAGCCGCGCCACGTCCAGGCCGCGCTGCCGGGCCCGGCGCTCCACGACGAGGACGTTGCCCTGGTCGCCGTAGGTGCTGAGCAGGTCGGGATAGATCCAGACGACCCGCAGTTGGTTGTCGCTCACAAAAGTCCCCTGACGTCTCGTGCTCAGTTGCCGACGCGGCGGCGCAGGTCCTGGAACGCCGTGTAGTTGGCGATGACCTCGATGCGGCCCGGCGGGCACGCCGCCACGGCCTGGTCGAGGTTCTCGTAGACCTGGAAGTGCTGGTCGGCGACCTCCAGGCGCACCGCGAGGTCCAGCCGCCGGTCGCCGACGACGCAGATCGGATGGCCGGTCAGACGCGTGTAGTCGACGTCCCACAGCCAGGAGGTGTCGGTGCCGTCGGCGGAGCGCGCGTTCACGGACAGGATGACCGGGGCGGGCGGCGGGTCGATCAGGGAGAACGTCTCCAGCCAGCCGGCCGGGTTCTTCGCGAGGAGGAGCCTGAGGTCACGGCCCTGGAACTGGACGACGTCGTACCGGCCGGCCACCGCCTGCACCTGGTACATGCGCTCCAGCGCGACCTGCGGCGGCACGCCGAACACGGCGGCGACGGCCGCCGAGGAGGCGGCGTTGGCCTTGTTGGCGCGGCCGGGCAGCTGGAGGTGGATCGGCCAGGCGGAGCCGTGCGGGTCCAGGACGTGGTCGCCGGAGAGCGCCCAGCTCGGCGTCGGACGGCGGAAGCCGCACTCACCGCAGTACCAGTCGTCGCCCGGGCGCTGCATCACGCCACCGCAGGACGGGCAGGACCAGGCGTCGTCCTTCCACATCTGCCCGGCGGCGACCCAGATCACATTGGGGGAGGAGGACGCCGCCCACACCACCAGCGGGTCGTCGCAGTTGGCCACCACCACGGCCTTGGAACCGGCGAGGCCCTCGCGCCAGTTCTCGGCGAGCATGCGGGTCTCGGCGGCGCGGTCGAGCTGGTCGCGGGAGAGGTTGAGCAGGGCGATGCACTTCGGCGCGGTGTCCCGGGCGACGCCGGCGAGGTACTTCTCGTCGACCTCGATGACGCCGTACCGGGCGTCCGAGCTGCCCGCGAGCGCCGAGGTGATACCGGCCGGCATGTTGGCGCCGAGCGCGTTGGAGACGACCGGTCCCGCGGCGCGCAGGGCCTCGGCGATGAGCCGGGTGGTCGTGGTCTTGCCGTTCGTCGCGGAGACCAGGATCACGTCCAGGTTCTGGGCGAGCCGGGCGAGGAGGTCGGGGTCGAGCTTGAGTGCCACCCGGCCGCCGATCACCGAACCGCTGCCGCGCCCCGCGGCGCGCGATGCCGCCGCGACCGCCTTGCCCGCGGTCACGGCCAGCTTGGCCCGCGGCGAGAGCGGGTCCGAGTTGCCTGCCATCAGTTCTCGATCCTCCTTGCGTACGCGCCGCGCCTTGAAGCCTGACGGCCACGTGGTGTGGACCTCAGCCTATCGAGATCCATTAGCACTCCCGAACCGCGGCACTGTGGTGAACTCGTGTGGGAGGCGCGCAATGACAGGGACCTTACTCTTTGCGCCATGCGAAACAGCTCCATCCCCGGCGCCCACGGCCACGTGAGACCCCTGACCCTGCACGGCGACCCACTGCTGCACACACCCTGCGCGGAGGTCACCGACTTCGGCCCCGAACTGGCCCGGCTCGTGGAGGACTTGTTCGCGACCATGTACGCCGCCCAGGGCGTCGGCCTCGCCGCCAACCAGATCGGCGAGCCGCTGCGGGTCTTCGTCTACGACTGTCCCGACGACGAGGACGTCCGGCACCTGGGCCACGTGGTCAACCCGCGCCTGACCGAGGCGGATGGAGTGGTGATCCGGGGCCCGGAGGGCTGCCTGTCCCTGCCGGGCCTGGAAGCGGGCACGGAGCGCTACGACCACGCGGTGGTCGAGGGCTTCACGATGACAGGCGACCCGGTCACGGTCCACGGCACGGGCTTCTTCGCCCGCTGCCTCCAGCACGAGTACGATCACGTGGAGGGCCGCATCTACGCGGACCACCTGAGCGGCTGGCGCCACCGCAGGCTCATGCGCCAGGCGGCCCGGGCTCCTTGGAACCGAGTGGGATGAGCACCCCAGGGGCGCGGGGCTGCGTTCGATATGCGGCTCCGCCGCGTGGGCGCGCCCAACCCCCCACCGCCCTGCAGACGGAACACAACCGTCAGAACCCCGGACCCCCCACCCGATCCCCCGCAGCCGCAAGACGCCCCCACAACAGATCAGCCAGACTCCGCACCAACTCCGCACGAGAACAAGGCCGTTCCCCCAGCCACCAGTCCCCGGCCGCATGCATCATGCCGACGATCCCATGCCCCCACACCCGCGCCAGCTGCTGCCCGCCCGGTCCGAGATCCAGCCGCTCCTCGATGACCTGCGCGAGTTCCTCCCCCATCCGCCGCAACAAGGGGGCGCTGTGCTTGCCGACATCGAACCCCTGATCCCCCGGATGGCTCCCCTCCGCCGGATGCATCAGGAACCGGTACACCTGCGGTCGCGCCTCGATCGCCGCGAGATACGTGTCCAGTGTCGCCTCGACCCGCTCCCGCCTCTCCGCCGGTGCGTCCAGCGCAGCCCGGAGCGAGTCCAGCAGCGCGTCCGTGTGCCGCTTGGCGAGGGCGGCGTATAGTCCGCCCTTGTCACCGAAGTGCCGGTAGAGGATCGGCTTGGTGATGCCGGCCTCGGCCGCGATCGCGTTCATGGAGGCCTGCGGACCGTCGCGCAGCACCACTCGGTCGGCGGCTTCCAGCAGCTCACGCCGTCGGCGGTCGGCGGACCGTTGCTGATCGGTCCGCTGCGTGGTGTCCATGTGCTCTCCCCACCCGTGCTGATTCGATGACGCCTGCGCAAACTAACACTCACACATGCCCCGGACATCGAACGGGTGCCGACCGGTCGGTAGGAGTTGACTTCACCTACCCGCCGGTAACAGACTGGTGTTACCGCAAGTAACATGTGCCGCTGGAGGGGACGACATGGCCGAGTTCACCATGGATCTCAACGACGAACAGAAGGAGGTCCGGGACTGGCTGCACGGCTTCGCGGCCGATGTGATCCGCCCCGCGGCCGCCGAATGGGACGAGCGTGAGGAAACCCCCTGGCCGGTCATCCAGGAGGCCGCCAAGGTCGGCATCTACTCCCTGGACTTCTACGCCCAGCAGTACTTCGACCCCACCGGCCTCGGCATCCCCATGGCGATGGAGGAGCTGTTCTGGGGCGATGCGGGCATAGCCCTGTCCATCGTCGGCACCGGTCTCGCCGCCGTCGGCGTCCTCGCCAACGGCACCGAGGAGCAGATCGGCACCTGGATCCCGCAGATGTACGGGGACGCCAACGATGTCAAGGTCGCCGCCTTCTGCTCCTCCGAGCCCGACGCCGGCTCCGACGTGGCCTCCATGCGCACCCGGGCGGTGTACGACGAGGCCAAGGACGAGTGGGTGATCAACGGCACCAAGACCTGGGCGACCAACGGCGGTATCGCCAACGTCCATGTCGTGGTCGCGGTCGTCGACCCGGAGCTCGGCTCCAAGGGCCACGCCTCCTTCATCATCCCTCCGGGCACGGAAGGCCTGTCCCAGGGCCAGAAGTTCAAGAAGCACGGCATCCGCGCCTCGCACACCGCCGAGGTCATCCTGGACAACGTGCGGGTTCCCGGCTCCTGCCTGCTCGGCGGCAAGGAGAAGCTGGACGAACGGCTCGCCCGGGCGCGGGAGAAGGCCAAGCAGGGCGGGGAGCGCGTGAAGAACGCGGCGATGGCCACGTTCGAGGCGTCACGCCCGGCGGTCGGGGCCATGGCGGTCGGTACGGCCCGTGCCGCGTACGAGGTCGCCCTCGACTACGCCAAGACCCGGGAGCAGTTCGGGCGGCCGATCATCGACAACCAGGGCGTGGCCTTCCAGCTCGCGGACATGCGCACGTCCATCGACGCGGCCCGGCTCCTCGTCTGGCGCGCCTCCTGGATGGCCGTCAACGGCAAGCCGTTCACGGCGGCCGAGGGCTCGATGTCCAAGCTGTTCGCGAGCGAGACGGCCAAGAAGGTCACGGCCCAGGCGATCCAGATCCTCGGCGGCAACGGCTACACGCGGGAGTATCCGGTGGAGCGGATGCACAGGGACGCGGCGATCTACACGATCTTCGAAGGCACCAGCGAGATCCAGCGCCTGGTGATCGCACGGACGCTGTCGGGCACGCCGATCCGCTGAGCGGCGGCAGCGGGCAACAGGCCGCGAAGGAGCCCACCAGGGGGAGTGCCGCCGCCTCACCACGTCACGGGCCGGGCCTCGGGCTCGCGGGGCAGCGCCCTTCTTGAACGCCACCTCCCCGGCGGGCACGGCGAGCCGCAGTCGGGGCACGCCGTCGAGGAGCGCGTCGACCAGGAGCTCCGACAGCCTGGCCGACGTGCCGCCGGCGCAGCAGCTCGTCGATGGCCCACGGGCGGATGGCCGGGTGGCGGCGCCGAGCAGAGACGTGACGCTCATCAGCTGGCAGATCACCGCGAGGGGAAGGGGCTGAGCACTTCCTCACCCCGCGAGCCGTGAACGCCGCGGCGACGCACCGACCGCGCCACGGACCGGGGCGGCGCTTCGATGATCGTTTCCTCGCTCATCTCACATCGTCACCCGATGGGGCGCCGATCTCGCGCCGGACTGCTCCGCGTCGGAGACGCCGTGCCAGGCTCGTGCCACCACCCTCACATCGGAGGACGCGATGACGCACCCGGCCCGGGACCTGCTGCAGACGACCACCGCGGCTCTCGCCCCGGACCCGCGTTCCAACCCCTTGGTCCCCCGGATCGCCGACGGCACGGCGCCCCGCCGCACCCTCGCCGCGCTCGCCCTGGAACAGACCCGGGTGATCCCCGCGGACCGCCGGGCGTTCCAGCACCTGGCGGATCGCTCCGCGAGGACCGACCCGGAGGCGGCGGCCTTCTTCACGACCCTCGCGCAGGGCGAGGCGCTGGCCGGTGAGCGGCTGGCGGTCTTCGCGCGGGCGTGCGGTGTGGATGAGGCGCGGGAGGCGTCGTACGAGCCGCTGCCCGGCTGTCAGGCCTACCCCGCGTACGTCGCCTGGCTGGCCCTCAACGCCTCACCGGCGGACGTCGTCCTGGCCCTGACCGCCAACTTCTCCGCGTGGGGCGGCTATTGCGCGACGATCGCCACCGCGCTGCGCGAGCGGTACGGCTTCACCGACGAGGCCTGCGCCTTCTTCGACTTCTTCGCCGAACCGTCCCCGGACCTGGACGTGCTTGCGACGGCGGCGGTGCAGGCGGCTCTGGACGCCGGCCGTCTCGACGAGAAGCGAGCACACGAATACGGCCGCCTACTGCAGACATACGAGGCGATGTTCTGGTCGACGCTGGGGGATCTGCCCTCTGAGGGGCGCGGGGAACTGCGCGACCAGCCACAGGCGACCCGCACCCGGCAGTGAACCGGAAAACCTACGTCGCACCCCCACTGCTGTGCGCGATACAAGCCACATCAATACGGTCGGCCAGCTTCGCCAGCTCGATCGTCAACGCGGCGACCGTGTCCTCGTCGAGCCCCGACTCCCCGGCCTCGACAAGCCGCACCCACCGACCCCCCACCGTCCGCAACAGCTTGCTGACATCGGCCGCAGCCACCTGCAAGGTCCCGCGGTCGTCGACGATCAGAGGCAGAGTCACTTCGCGGTTCACAGACGGGATCGTAGCCCCGCAACACTCACGCACCGTGCCAAACGGTCGTGATGTTGCAGAACTCCCGGATTCCGTGCCCGGACAGCTCACGCCCGTACCCGGACCGCTTCACCCCGCCGAACGGGAACGCCGGATGGGAGGCCGTCATGCCGTTGACGTACACACTGCCCGCCTCCAGGTCCCGTACGAACCGGTCCACCTCGGCGTCGTCCCGCGTCCACACGTTCGAACTCAGTCCGAAGGGCGAGTCGTTCGCGATCAGTACGGCCTCGTCCAGGTCGGCCGCCCGGTACAGCGTGGCGACCGGACCGAACGCCTCCTCCCGGTGGATGCGCATCTCCCGGGTGATGCCGGCGAGGATGGTCGGCGCGTAGTACCAGCCCGGCCCGTCCGGGCGTTCGCCACCGCACAGTACCTGCGCACCGCCGCGCACCGCGTCGTCGACCAGCTCCTGAAGATCACGCAGTCCCTGCTCGCTGGAGAGCGGCCCGACCTCGGTGTCGTCGGACAGGGGGTCGCCGACCTTCAGCGCCTTCATGCCCTCGGTGAAGCGCTCGGCGAAGGCGTCGTAGACGTCCGTGTGCACGATGAACCGCTTGGCGGCGATGCAGGACTGCCCGGTGTTCTGCACGCGCGCGGTCACCGCGACCTTCGCGGCCCGGTCGAGGTCGGCGGAGGGCATGACGACGAACGGGTCGCTGCCGCCCAGCTCCAGCACCGTCTTCTTGACCATCTCCCCGGCGGTGGAGGCGACCGCGCGGCCCGCGGGCTCGCTGCCGGTGAGGGTGGCCGCCTTGACCCGCTCGTCGCGCAGGATGTCGTCGACCGCGGCGGAGCCGATCAGCAGGGTCTGGAAACAGCCCTCCGTGAAGCCCGCCCGGTGGAACAGGTCCTCCAGGTAGAGCGCGGTCTGGGGGACGTTCGAGGCGTGCTTGAGCAGGCCCACGTTCCCCGCCATCAGCGCGGGCGCGGCGAAGCGGACCACCTGCCACAGCGGGAAGTTCCACGGCATGACCGCCAGCACCGGTCCCAGCGGCCGGTAGCGCACCCGCACGCGCGAGGCACCGGAGTCCTTCACGTCGGTGTCGGAGGGCTCCTCGTCGGCGAGCAGTTCCTCGGCGTGGTCGGCGTACCAGCGCATCGCCTTGGCGCACTTCGCCGCCTCGGCCCGGGCCTGCTGGATCGGCTTGCCCATCTCGGTGGTCAGGACGCGGGCGATGTCCCCCTGGTCCTCGTCGAGGAGGTCGGCGGCCTTCCTCAGCAGCCGGGAGCGCTCGTCGAACGTCGTCGTCCGGTACGTGCGGAACGTGGCCTCCGCGAGCTGGAGCCGGCGCTCGATCTCCTCCGCGCCCATGGCCTCGTACGTCTTGAGCGTCTCGCCGTTCGCCGGGTTCACCGTTGCGATGGGCATGGCTGACCTCCCTCGGAGCGGGCTTAGTCCGACCTTCCCGCGCGGCGGAGCGGACCGCAACGCGGGAGCGTCTCCTCAGGGCGAGTGCTCCGCCAGGCGGTCGAGAAACGCCGTCTGCGCCTTGACGATCACCTCGCGGGCCCGGTCCAGGGGGAACCACGCGACCCGGTCCAGCTCGGGGAACTCCTGGAGCCGTCCCGACCTCGGCGGCCACTCCATCCGGAACGTGCCGGGTGCGATCGTCGCCGGGTCGAGGTCCGCCTCGATCGCCCAGGCCGTGACGATCTTGCCGCCTGTCTGCCGGACCTCGCCCAGGCCGAGGGCCTCCCCGTCGGGCGGGGGCAGCCCCAGTTCCTCCTCGAACTCGCGGCGGGCAGCAGCCCAGGCGGACTCGTCGAGCTCGTACTCGCCCTTGGGGATGGTCCACGCCCCGGCGTCGCGCCGGGCGAAGAACGGGCCGCCCATGTGGCCGAGCAGCACGTCGAGGCCGTCGTCGGTGTGGTGGAAGAGCAGCAGGCCGGCACTGCGCTTCACGGGCTCACCTCCGGGTGCGCCGCCAGCAGCGTCTCCACCGTGTCGGCGTCCTCGGGACGCTTGTCCTCCCGGTAGCGGACCACGCGGGCGAAGCGCAGGGTGACGCCGGCCGGGTAGCGGGTGGAGCGCTGGAGGCCGTCGTAGGCGATCTCGACGACGAGTTCCGGTCGCACGATCACGACGTGGCCGTTGTCGTCGACGGCGAGCTGCCGGAGCCGTTCGGTCTGCCAGGCAAGCATCGCGTCCGTCATGCCCTTGAAGGTCTTGCCGAGCATGGCGAGGCCGCCGTCGGCGGTGCGGGCGCCCAGGTGGAGGTTGGAGAGCTTGCCGGTGCGGCGGCCGTGTCCCCACTCGGCGGCCAGGACGACCAGGTCGAGGGTGTGGACGGGTTTGACCTTCAGCCAGGACGCGCCGCGCCGGCCCGCGCTGTAGGGGGCGTCCAGCGCCTTGGCGACGACGCCCTCGTGGCCGCGCTCGATCGTCTCGGCGAGAAACTCCTCCGCCGAGCGCAGGTCGTCCGGGCCGGACACCGTCGTGCGGCGCACCCGCATCGGCTCGGGGACCAGCCGGGCCAGCTCGGCGTGCCGCTCGGCGAACGGCAGGTCCAGCAGGTCACCGCCGTCGACGGACAGCGCGTCGAAGAAGACGGGGGAGACCGGTACCGCGCGTGCCGCCGTCGCCACGTCCGTGCGCGAGCCGACGCGGCCGGCGGTCTCCTGGAAGGAGCGGGGGCGGCCGGCCTCGTCGAAGGAGATCACCTCGCCGTCCAGGATGAACCGCTCGCCCCGCAACGCCAGTGCGGCGGCCGTCACTTCCGGCAGGCGGTCGGTGATGTCGTCCAGGGTGCGGGTGTAGAGCCGTACCGTGTCGCCGTCCCGGTGCACCTGGACGCGGATGCCGTCCAGTTTCTCCTCGACCGCGCAGGCGCCGAGCTTGTCCACCGCCTCGGCGACCGAGGAGGCACTGTGCGCCAGCATCGGCCAGACCGGGCGGCCGACGGTGAGGCGGAAGCGGTCCAGGGCGGCGGTGCCGTCCGCGAGCAGCGCCCCGGCCACCGTCTGGAGGGAGCCCGCGAGCATCACGGCCCGCCGTACGTCCGCCGGGGGTGCCCCCGTCGCCTGGGCCAGTCCCTCGACGGCGACGGCGTCCAGCGCGCCCTGCCGCACCTCCCCGGTGAGCAGCCCGATGAGGAACCGCTGCTCGTCCTCGGTGGCCGCGCCCATCAACTCCCCGACCAGCCGGGCCCGTTCCGCCTGGGAGCCGGGGCCGGACACCTGGGCCAGCTCCGACAGCCGGGCATCGACCTCCCGCACGGTCAGGCCCGGCTCGGCGGCGGGGGCGACCGGGCGGCTCAGCACCTTCCAGCCGACGCCGATCCGGCCCTGCGGCAGCCGGCCCGCCAGGTACGGGATGACGATCGGCACGTCGTCCGCCTCCGCGTCCCGGAAGAGCTCCGCGAGCAGCGCCGTCTTCCGGGACCGCGCCGAGGTGGCGGCGACCTCCTGGGACACTCGGGCCAGCCGGTGCAACAGCATGCAGCCATGGTGCACCGCAGGGGCCGCCTCTACACCCGGTGCGGCGCCGCTACTCCTGGGCGGCCGCGTCGAGGTCGGTCATCAGCAGATCCCCGACGATCGCGGATGCCGCCCGGTAGCCGCCGCTCGCCGCGTGCACGACCTGCTCGGCGAAGCCGATCGCGTTGCCCGCGGCCCACACGCCCGGGACGGTCGTCAGCCCGGTCGGGTCGACCACCGGGTACGCGCCGAAGGGCGTCTCGTGCAGCTCGGCGCCCAGCCGCTCCAGCAGGCCGGTCTGCGGGACCGGGCGCGGGGCGACGAACAGCACGGAGCGGGCGTGCGTCGTACCGTCGCCGAGCCGGACGCCCGTGAGCCGGTCGTCCTCGACCACCAGCTCCGCGACATCGCCGGGCACCACGTCCACCCCGGCCGTGGCGAGCCGGCGCAGGTCCTGGTCGGACAGTTCCTCCTCGGCGACCGTGTGCAGGAAGAACCGCACGTCCTTGGACCACTGGGACACGATCAGCGCCTGGTGCACGCTCGCCGGGCTCGACGCCAGCACCCCGAACGGCTGGTCGCGCACCTCCCAGCCGTGGCAGAACGGGCAGTGCAGCACGTCCCGGCCGAACCGCTCGGCGACCCCCGGGACCGCCGGCAGCTCGTCCTTCAGGCCGGTCGCGATCACCAGCCGCCGGGCCCGCACGGTCCGCCCGCCGGCCAGCACCACCGCGAAGTCCTCGCCCTTGTCCACCTCCACCACCCGGTCCCGCACGAGCTCCACGCCGTACCGCGCGATCTCCTCCCGGCCGACGGCGAGGAAGTCGGCGGGCGGCATCCCGTCCCGCGACAGATAGCCCTGCATGTGCGCGGCCGGCGCGTTGCGCGGCTCGCCCGCGTCGACGACCAGCGTGCGGTGCCGGGCCCGGCCCAGCACCAGCGCCGCGGACAGGCCCGCCGTACCACCGCCGACGACCACGACTGCGTATCTCTCGGTCATGGTGACCACCTCCACCGCCGAGCGTCGCCCCGGTGCCACGGCATTGACAAACATGTTTGCCGAACCTGCAATACGACCATGACGACGGACGAGGTACTCGCGGGTGTCGGCCCCCGGCTGCGGCAGATGCGCAAGGAGCGGGAGGTGACCCTGGCGGCGCTCTCGGAGACCACCGGGATCTCCGTCAGCACTCTGTCGCGCCTGGAGTCCGGCCTGCGCAAACCCAGCCTGGAGCTGCTGCTGCCGATCGCGCGGGCGCACCAGGTGGCCCTGGACGAGCTGGTCGGAGCCCCGCCGGCCGATGACCCGCGGGTGCGGTCGAAGCCGATCGAGATGTTCGGCCGTGTCCACTGGCCGCTCACCCGCCAGCCCGGCGGCCTCCAGGCCTACAAGGTGCTGGAACCCCAGCGCAGACAGGAACCGGACCCGCGCACGCACGAGGGCTACGAGTGGCTGTACGTGCTGTCCGGCAAGCTGCGCCTGGTGCTGGGCGAGCACGACGTGGTGCTCACCGCGGGGGAGGCCGCGGAGTTCGACACCCGGGTGCCGCACTGGTTCGGGTCGACGGGGGAGGGGCCCGTGGAGTTCCTCAGCCTGTTCGGGCGGCAGGGGGAGCGGATACACGTGCGGGCGCGGCCGAAGCGGAAGTGACGCGTCCGACGGTTTCCCGGGTCGTCCGACGGTTCCCAGATCCACAAGCGACCGCTTAGTATGCGAACCGACCCCCGTCAGACGACGCAGTCGACGCAGTCCCCCGTGGAGGCCCCGCATGCAGGCATGGCACGTGCACGAGAACGGCGAGCCGGGTGAGGTGATGCGGCTGGAGGACGTGGAACCGCCCACGCCCGGCGACGGCCAGGTCCTGCTGAAGGTGCGCGCCGCGAACATCAACTTCCCCGACGTCCTGCTCTGCCGCGGCCAGTACCAGGTCAGGCCGCCGCTGCCGTTCACCCCGGGCGTGGAGGTCTGCGGCGAGACCGAGGACGGCCGCCGGGTGATCGCCAACCCGGCCCTGCCGTACGGCGGCTTCGCCGAGTACGTCGTCGCGGACTCCGCCGCCCTCCTGCCCGCGCCGGACTCCCTGGACGACGCGGAGGCCGCGGCCCTGCACATCGGCTACCAGACCGGCTGGTTCGGTCTGCACCGCCGGGCCGGTCTGGAGGCCGGCGAGACCCTGCTCGTCCACGCTGCCGCTGGAGGGGTCGGCAGCGCGGCCGTGCAGCTCGGGAAGGCCGCCGGCGCCACCGTCATCGGTGTCGTCGGCGGCTCCGGGAAGGCGGCCGTCGCCCGCGAGCTGGGCTGCGACGTCGTGATCGACCGGCGCTCCGAGGACGTCGTCGCCGCCGTCAAGGAGGCCACCGGCGGCCGGGGCGCCGACGTGATCTACGACCCGGTCGGCGGCGAGGCCTACGCCCAGTCCGCCAAGACCGTCGCCTTCGAGGGGCGGATCGTGGTCGTCGGCTTCGCCAGCGGCACGATCCCCAGCCCGGGGCTGAACCACGCCCTGGTGAAGAACTACTCGATCCTCGGCCTGCACTGGGGCCTGTACAACACCAAGAACCCGAAGCTGGTCCGGCACTGCCACGAGCAGCTCACCGAGCTGGCCGCCCGGGGCGCGATCAAGCCGCTGGTGAGCGAACGCGTGCCGCTGGGCGGGGCCGCTGCCGCCGTGCAGCGGGTCGCGGACGGCCTCACCACCGGCCGGATCGCCGTCGTCACGGAGGAGACAGCATGAGCAGCGCCGAGGAACTGCGCCGCCGCACACAGGAGTTGCTGGCCGCTCACCCGCCGGCCTCGACCGACCGCCTGGACTTCCTCCGGGCCCGCTTCGACGCCGGACTGGCCTGGGTGCACTACCCGGAGGGTCTCGGCGGACTCGGCGCTCCCCGGTCCCTCCAGGCCGTGGTGGACGCCGAGCTGGAGGCGGCCGGGGCGCCCGACAACGACCCGCGACGCATCGGCATCGGCCTCGGGATGGCCGCCCCGACGATCCTGGGCTACGGCACCGAGGAGCAGAAGCGGCGGTACCTGAGGCCCCTGTGGACGGGGGAGGAGGTCTGGTGCCAGCTGTTCAGCGAGCCGGGGGCCGGGTCCGACCTCGCCGCGCTGGGCACCCGGGCCGTGCGTGAGGGCGACGACTGGGTGGTCAACGGGCAGAAGGTCTGGACGTCCAGCGCCCACGTCGCCCGCTGGGCGATCCTCATCGCCCGCACCGACCCGGACGTGCCCAAGCACCGGGGCATCACCTACTTCGTCTGCGACATGACCGACCCGGGTGTCGAGGTACGCCCGCTGCGGCAGATCACCGGCGAGGCCGAGTTCAACGAGGTGTTCCTCACCGGCGTCCGCATCCCGGACTCCCGCCGTCTCGGCGAGGTCGGTGACGGCTGGCGGGTCGCGCAGATGACCCTGAACAACGAGCGCGTCGCCATCGGCGGCATGCGGCTGCCCCGCGAGGGCGGCATGATCGGCCCGGTCTCCAAGACCTGGCGCGAGCGCCCGGAGCTGCGCACCCACGACCTGCACCAGCGCCTGCTGAAGCTCTGGGTCGAGGCCGAGGTCGCCCGGCTCACCGGCGAGCGGCTGCGCCAGCAGCTCGTGGCCGGCCAGCCCGGCCCCGAGGGCGCCGGCATGAAGCTCGCCTTCGCCCGCCTCAACCAGGAGATCAGCGGCCTGGAGGTGGAACTCCTCGGTGCGGAGGGCCTGTTGTACGACGACTGGACCATGCGCCGCCCGGAGCTGGTCGACTTCACCGGCCGCGAGGCCGGCTACCGCTATCTGCGCTCCAAGGGCAACAGCATCGAGGGCGGAACCAGCGAGGTCCTGCTGAACATCGTCGCCGAGCGCGTCCTCGGCCTGCCCGCAGAACCGCGTACCGACAAGGACGTCGCCTGGAAGGACCTGGCCCGATGAGCGCACAGCCCGACCTGTTGTACTCGGAGGAGGAAGAGGCGCTGCGCGCCGCCGTCCGCGACCTGCTCGCCGACCACTGCGACGCCCCGGGGGTCATCGCCCGCGTCGAGTCGGACGCCCCGCACCACCTGGCGCTGTGGAAGGCCCTCAGCGACGGCATGGGCCTCGCCGGCCTGCTGGTGCCCGAGGAACTGGACGGCCAGGGCGCCACGCACCGGGAAGCCGCCGTGGTGCTGGAGGAGCTGGGGCGTGCGGTCGCGCCCGTCCCGTACCTCACGAGCGCGGTCGTCGCCACCGAGGCGCTGCTGGCCTGTGGCACCGAGGACCTGCTCACCGAACTCGCCTCCGGGACGTCGATCGGAGCCCTCGCGGTCGCCCTCGGCGTCGCAGCGGGCGCCGCCTACCCGGTCGTCCGGCACGAGAACGGCCTGCTGCACGGCGAACTGACCGGTATCGCGGACGCGGCCGTCGCCGACGTGCTGCTCGTGCCCGCCGACGACGGCGGCCTCTACGCGGTCGACGCCACCGCCGCCACCGTCACACCCCAGATCTCCCTGGACCTGACCCGGCCGCTGGCGACCGTCACCCTCGACGGTGCGCCGGGCCGCCTGCTGGGCGACGCCGAACCCGCCGTACGCCGGGCCCTGCGCGCGGGAGCCGGGCTGCTCGCCTCCGAACAGCTCGGCCTGGCCGACTGGACACTGACGGAGACCGTCCGCTACCTCAAGGACCGCAAGCAGTTCAACCGTCCCGTCGGCGGCTTCCAGGCGCTCAAGCACCGGCTGGCCCAGCTGTGGCTGGAGGTCGCGGGTCTCCGCGCGGCCGCCCGCAACGCCGCCGACGCGCTGTCCACCGGCCAGGACACCGACATGGCCGTCACCGTCGCCCAGTCCTACGCGGCATCCGTGGCCGTCCACGCCGCCGAGGAGGCACTGCAACTGCACGGCGGCATCGGCATGACGTGGGAGCACCCGGTGCACCTGTACCTGAAGCGCGCCAAGGCCGACTCGATCGCCTACGGCACGGCCGGCGCCCACCGGGAGGCACTGGCCGCACTGGCCGACCTCCAGGCCCCTTGAGCCATCCCTGGCCGACGCCTCGCCGACGTCCGTGGAAAACCCGCCCCACCAGGGGCGGGTTTTCACGTGTGCCCCGCCCCGGTGAAGTGAACACACGACGGCACTCCGGCCAACTCCCCGCAAGGCCCTGCTCCTTGGCCCTGCCCGGACTCCATACTCGCTGGGGTCCCGTACGGCATTCCCAGGGAGGCGGAGCATGGACCTCACCACCCGTCGCAGAGCCCTCACCACCCTCGGCGCCGCCCTCGCGGGCTCGGTCGCCCTCCCCGCCGCCGACGCCCTCGCCGGCGAACGGCGGCACGGGCCCCGCCCGTTGTGGCGGGCCCACGCCCACAACGACTACGAGCACCCGCGCCCCCTGTTCGACGCCCTCGACCACCGCTTCGGCAGCGTCGAGGCCGACATCTACCTCGTCGGCGACCGGCTCCTCGTCGCCCACGATCCGGAGGACCTCGATCCGGCGCGCACGCTCCAGTCCCTCTACCTCGACCCGCTGGCCGCACGCGTGCGGGCCAACCGCGGCCGGGTGTACCGGGGATACCGCGGGTCGCTGCAACTGCTCGTCGACATCAAGACCGAGGGCTCCTCGACGTACCTCGCACTCGACCGCCACCTCAGGCGCTACCGGCACCTGTTCACGACCTACGCCCACGGCCGGGTCCTCCCCGGCCCGGTCACCGCCGTGGTCTCCGGCGACCGCGCCGCCCGTGCCCCGATGGAGGCCCAGACCGTCCGGTGCGCCTTCTACGACGGCCGGCTCGCCGACCTCGGCGGCCGGGCGCCGGCCTCCTTCATGCCGCTGATCAGCGACAACTGGACGCTCAACTTCTCCTGGCAGGGCGTGGGCGCGTTCCCGGACGCCGAGCGGGAGAAGCTGCGGGGCATCGTCCGGGCCGCGCACCGGCGGCGGCAGAAAGTGCGGTTCTGGGCGACTCCGGACCTGGCCGGGCCCGCCCGGGAGGCGCTGTGGACCGAACTGCTCACCGCGGACGTCGACCACCTCAACACCGACGACCTCGCCGGGCTGGAGGCGTTCCTGGGCGCCCGGCGGGCGGTGTAGGACGGTCGGGCCCGTAGGGGACACCAGGACACCACACGTTCGGCGGACACCCCAGCCGCCCGGACGAACCCTCCGCTACGCCACACTTACGGCCGAACGCCGTGAACCGGACAAGGCGGCGTGGCGGAGGAGTCGACGATGGCCATTTCCATCTCTGTGGTGCTGCTGCTCGCGGTCCTGGCGGTGATCTTCCTGCGCAACGGCGGGCTGAAGGTCTCCCATGCCCTGGTCTGCCTGCTGCTCGGCTTCTACCTGGCCAGCACCAGCATCGCCCCCACCATCCACAGCGGCCTCACGGCGACGGCGGACATCGTCAGCAGCCTGCGGCCCTGACATCACGCGCCCGAGAACACGCCGATGCCGTTCGGAACGGCCCGTTCGGCACCGCCGCTGGGGTGGTTGCGCACCGAGACGGTGCTCGCTCCCGCCTTCCGGGCGACCAGCGTCGACGACCCCCCGCCGTCCAGGCTGAAGGCGTCGTCCGAGCCCAGCTTGCGCAGGGTGTCGGCCACTTCGGCGATCGTCAGGCCGCTGCGGTAGGCGGCGGCGCCGTCCAGCGCGAGCAGCAGCAGGCGCCGCCCGCCGTGGGCGATCCCCACGGCCGTACGGACGGCCGACGACGTGTCGTCCAGACCCGGTAACGGCCGGCCGCCCTTGAGAACCGGGTAGCCGCCGAGGGCGAGGCGGTACGCGGCGCCGCCCGTGGCCGCCACGAGACGGTGCTCGACCTCGACCGCTTCACCGACGGACAGCTTCCGCAGCTGCTGGGCTCCCACCTCCCGGCCGACCAGCACGGTCGTGCCCGCGGCGATGGGGCCGCTGCCGGGTGTGTCGGCGGCCGACACGACCTTGCCGTCGCGGACCGTCACCTCATGCGTGTCCGTACTGCACGGCGCGGCCCGGTCCGTGTCCGTGCCGCAGATGGCACGCACGCGGGAGACGCTGCCCCATTCGGAGGTGAACGCGCCGACGGAACCCTCCGGCAGCGCGTACTGGTTGAGCCCGCCCAGCGTCAGCCGCGCCTCGTTCGTACGGACCGAGCCGTCCAGCGCCAGCCGGTCCAGCCGCGCCACTTTGTCGGTAGCGACACCGAACACGTCCTCGGTGGTCGTGCCGGGCGGCAGCGCCGGGCCGAAGCGCTGGCCGTTCGGCACGGCCGCCTTGAGCGTCCGCCCGGCCCCGATCGCCGGACCCACGCTCGCGCCGGTCGCCTCGACGCCCGGGTGCTGCGTCTCGGTGATGTTGAAGAAGTCACCGTTCACACCGGCGACAGCCCCCTGGGCATCGGCCATCCGCGAGACCGTCGCCCGCGAGGCCACGGCCCCGGGATACAGCAGATCGACCCGTACCCGCCGATGGCTCAGGTCGACCTTCAGCACATGCGCGTGCGTCACCCCCTTGGCGGCCTTGATGTCGAACTCCTCGTACGTGACACCCGGCGCGACCCGTACGCCCTTGTGGACGGCGCCGGCCGGAGCCGCCCCCGCCAGGCCCGCGCCCGTCAGCGCGCCGAACGCCGTGAGAAACGCCAGTACCGCTCTGCCTGCTCCCCGCCGCCTGCGACGACCTGCCACCGTGCCCCCTGATACCTCGTCAACTCACCGGATCCTCAGGGGCAGTGCACCAGACCACGAGGGCCGGTGGGGTGGCCCGGCGCCGACTCCACGGGAACGGCTGAAAAAACGCACCCCTCTGAGTGCCTCAGCCGTCGCCCGTTCCGGTGCCGTACGGCGTGAAGTGAGCGGGCGCGTGGTCGATCGGCAGACCCGGCCGCCAGGCGGTGAGGGCCTGCGCGCTGCACACGAACAGCTCCTCCGGCAGCCGGTCCAGGGCGAACCAGCGCCAGCGGCCCACCCTCTCCCCGGGCTGGTCCGACGGCTCTCCCCGCCAGGCGGTGACCCGGGCGGCCACGGTCACCCGTACGACACCGCCGGCGTCGTCGAGGAGCGTCCCGAGCAGCCGGACGTCCTCCGGCCGGGCGTCGAGCCCCGTCTCCTCGCCCAGTTCGCGTACGACCGCCTCCCGCAACGACTCCCCGGGCTCCACCGTCCCGCCGGGCAACTCCCACGTCCCGTGCCGGTGCCGGCCCAGGAGCAGTCCGCGGGGGCCGTGCAGAATGGCGCCGACCCCCAGCGCGGCGTGGGCCACCGGCGGCTTGGCGGTGCGCGGCCGGGCGGAGACACGGACCGGCCGGGTCACCCGGAAGAGCCGGTACGACGCGTGGTTGCCGGCCTGCGGTGTGTCGAGCACCTCGACCTGCTCCACGCGCAGCCCGTGCTCGGCGAGCAGGGCCGTCCAGAGCTCCGGGTCGAGGACCCACATCCGGACGGTGACGTCCCCGCCGCCGGCCAGCCGTAGGATCTCCGGCCGGGCTCTGACCTCGTCGGAGGGTCCGTCACCGCGCGAGTTGGTGTGCAGCACGGTGAAGCAGAGCCTGCCGCCCGGCTTGAGCGCCGCGGCCAGGGCGGGGAGCAGCCGGTGCGGATCGATGTACGGCACGGCGTTCACCGAATAGATGACGTCGTACGGCTCCGCCGCGCGCAGATGCTCCACCGCGTCGGCCAGGACCAGGCGCAGCCCGGGCAGGGAGTCGTAGCGGGCGCGCGCCCGTTCGACCTGCCCGGCCGAGGAGTCGACGGCGTCCACCAGCGCGCCGTGAGCACGGACCAGGTGCGCGGCGTGCCGCGCCGGACCGCAGCCGAGGTCCAGCACGCGCCGGCCCGTCAGCTCCCCGAGCACCTCGATCCCCGGCCCGCCGCCCTCGAACCCCCAGTCGATCCGCGCCACCTCGGTCAGCACCGTGCCCCGCCTCAGGTGGTGTGCTCCGTACGCGCGCCAGGCTTCGGCGTTGACGGCCTCCGGTCGGCTCGCCACGGCTCAGCCGCCCGCCGCGGCGTCGCGCGGAAGGACCGTCACACGGTGGAAGTTGCACCCGGCGAGTTGCTGCTCCTCCCCGGCGGGCCGGGTCTGGTGGGCCTTGAGGGCGATGCTCACCAGGCTCAGCAGCAGGTCGATGTCCGCCTCGCAGTCGAGGTGGACCGTCACCCAGCTCGATCCTGGAACCAGGTGGATCGCGCTCGAACCGGCGAGGTCGTAGTAGAAGCGCTGGATGGCCCGGCGGGTGAGGTGGAGGTCCACGTCCCGCGTCGAGTGGAAGTGGACGATCTCGTCACGGACGGAACGAAGCGCCCGTCCGGTACCGCAACTCGCCGGGCCCGCCATCAGGTCGGGCCAGGCCTGCAAACGCTCCAGGGCGCGCTGGGCCAGGGTCATGGACTCATCGTCGCGTGCTTACCGTGCCGCAACCAGAGGTTGAGCGTTTTGTAACCGTGACGTGAGGTGGGGGGGGGCGGGCAGGGGCACGGGCGGCGAAACGGGCTGGTCTCAAGGGGAGTTATCGACCAGTCTCATGTAGCGCTTCCAGTCCCAGTGGGGACCCGGATCGGTGTGGTCGCTGCCCGGTACCTCGTGGTGGCCGATGATGTGCGCCCGGTTCCTGGGGATGCCGTACCTCGCGCAGATCGCCGCGGTGAGCCGGGCCGACCGCTCGTACATCGCGTCGGTGAAGTACGACGGCCGGTCCACCCAGCCCTCGTGCTCGATGCCGATGCTGCGGGTGTTGTAGTCCCAGTTCCCCGCGTGCCACGCGATGTCCGCCTCGCGCACGCACTGCGCCACATGCCCGTCGGAGGAGCGCACCACGTAGTGCGCGGACACCTTCTTCCTGGGGTTGCGGAAGACGGACAGGGTGCCGGCGTAGGTCGTCTGCGCGACGTGGATCACCACGTAGCGCAGCGGATGGGCACGGGGGCGGTTCGACGGCGTGTAGTTGCGGCGGCTCGCCGGATGCCACACGGCTCCGGGGTGATCGACGGCCTGGGGCCGGGCGCCGGCCCGTGCGTCGGGGAACAGGGCGAAGGGGACGGCGGTGAGGGCGGCGCCCCTGAGGATGCCTCGCCTGCTGGGGAAGGGGGATGTCGGTTGCATGAGTGTGCCTTCCGGGCTCGACGGCGGGTGTCTCCTGCTCAGCTGCGGGGAGCGGCGGCCGTTGTGGTCGCGGCCCGCGTGATCAAGTTACGGCTCCCGCCGGTCGGTCCGCGGGACGCGGTGGCTTTTCGGTGGAGGGGCACCGAGATGTGGACAACTCGCTCACCCGGTCGGGTGATTGACGGATTCGTGACCCGCCCTCGCGTGCAGGCCAGGGCCAGTTTTCAGGCCCGCTCGGCAACGAGGGCCGGATCGTCCAGCACCGCCCGCACGACCGAGTGCGCGGCGCCCAGCAGCGGTCCCTGCGGACCCAGCCGGGACACGGACACGGGACAGGCCGGGCCCGCCGTGCGGCGCGCCAGCTCCTCCCGCAGTGACGGCAGCAGCCACGGCGCCAGCCCGGACAGTTCCCCGCCCAGCACCACGCTCTCCGGGTCGAGCAGGTTGACCGCCCCGGTCAGGGCGACCCCGAGCGCGGTGCCCGCGTCGCGCAGGGCGCGGCATACGTCCTCGTCGCCCTCCGCCGCGCGCCCCGCCAGCAGCCCGACCCGGTCCTCGTCCGGCTCCAGACCGGCCGCGCGCAGCACCGCCTCCTCGCCGGCGTACTGCTCCAGGCACCCGCGCCCGCCGCACGCGCACTCGGGGCCGTCCGGCCGGACGGGTATGTGCCCCAACTCGCCGGCGAAACCGCGGGTTCCGCGCAGCAGCCCGCCGTCCACCACGACCGCCGCGCCGATGCCGATCTCCGCCGACACGTGCAGGAAGTCGCGCGGCGTGCCCTCGCCCAGCCAGAGTTCGGCGAGCGCGCCGAAGTTGGCCTCGTTGTCCACGGTCAGCGGGAGGTCCGCCGGCAGCAGCTCACCGAGGTCCGTGTCGTGCCAGTCGAGGTTCGGGGCGCGTACGACGGTCCGGGCGTCGCGCGCCACCAGGCCGGGTACGGCCACGGCGAGACCGGCCGGCCACAGGCCCTCGCCCTCCGCCTCGGCGACGACCCGGCGGATGAGTTCGGTGAGCTCGGCGAGCACGGGCCCGGGGGAGCGGCCGCGGTTCGCGCCCTGGCGTATCGCCCGCGACCGGGTCGTGCCGCGCAGGTCCACGGCGCAGACCGCGAGATGGTCGACGCCGACCTCCGCGCCGATCCCCGCCGGGCCGCGTCCGCTCAGTGCGAGCGCGGATCCGGGGCGGCCCACCCGGCCGGGCCGTTCGGGACCCAGCTCCTCCAGCAGTCCCGAGCGGATGAGTTCGTCGACGAGCGTCGAGACCGCCGCCCGGGTCAGGCCGATCCGCGAGGCGACGGCGGCCCGGGACAGCGGCCCCTCGGCCCGGACGGCGTGCAGGACCCGGGCGAGGTTGCGGCGGCGCATGCCCTGCTGAGTGTCCGGCAGGGCGCGCCCCGGTCCGGCCGGACGGGCCTCGTGCAGCGGTGCGGTCATGGCTGACGCCGGTCCTCAGTGGGTGTCGGTGGGCCGCTCCAGCAGCGGAGCCGCGTCGGAGAGTACCCCGGCGATCCTGGCCAGCGTCTCCTCGTCCCGCTCGACGGCGTCGAGCACCGGCCCGGCCGCCGTGTTCCAGCGCCGGGCGACCGCCGCCGGGTCCTCCCCGGTCAGTACCCCGGCCGCCTGCGCGGCGGCGCCGAGCGCCACCAGTTCCTTCGCCTCGGGCACCTGCACGGGACGCCCCGACAGCCGCCGTACGGTCTGCTGCCAGGCCGTGCCCCGGGCGCCGCCGCCGATCAGCAGTAGGGGCGCCGAGGGGTCCGCGTCCTCGTCGAGGACCAGGTCGAGCGCGCCGAGCAGGGAGTGCACGGCACCGTCGTAGGCGGCCTGGAGCAGCTGGCCGGCGGTCGTGTCGTGGCGCAGGCCGTGCAGCAGCCCTGAGGCGTTCGGCAGGTTCGGGGTGCGCTCGCCGTCCAGGAAGGGCAGCAGCGTGACGGCCGCACCGGGTTCGACGGCCTCGCGGTCCAGGCCCAGCAGCGTCGCCACGCGGTCCACGGCGAGTGTGCAGTTCAGGGTGCAGGCCAGCGGCAGCCAGTCACCGCGGGCGTCGGCGAAACCCGCCACCGTGCCGGTCGGGTCGGCGGGCCGCCGCTGCGACACCGCGTACACCGTGCCCGAGGTGCCGAGGCTCATCACCGGTGTGCCCGGACGCACCCCGAGGCCGAGCGCCGCGGCGGCGTTGTCGCCGGTGCCCGGCGCGACCAGGGTGCCCTTGGAGAACGGCAGATCATGGCTGTCGCGCACGGTGCCCGCCACCTCTCCGGGCCGGACCACACGGGGCAGCAGGGCAGGGTCGAGCCCCACGTGCGCCAGGATCTCCTCGTCGTAGCCCTCCGTCCCGGACGCCCACCAGCCCGTCCCCGAGACGTCGCCCCGGTCGGTCGTGCCCTGTCCGGTGAGCCGCTCGGTCAGGTAGTCGTGGGGGAGGCGCACGGCCTTCGTGGCACGCGCCGCCTCCGGTTCGTGCTCGGCCAGCCAGGCCCACTTGGTGACCGTGAAGGAAGCGGCGGGCACGCTTCCGGTGCGCTCGGCCCAGAACTTCGCGCCGCCCAGTTCCTCCGTCAGCCTGCGGGCCTGCGGCGCCGAGCGCACGTCGTTCCACAGCAGGGCCGGCCGCACCGGCTCGCCCCGGTCGTCCAGCGTGACCAGGCCGTGCTGCTGTCCGCCGACCGACACCGCGGCGGCCTCGTGCGCCGCGTCGCCGCACTGGCGCAGGGCCTCGCACAACGCGTCCCACCACTGACGCGGATCGCTCTCGCGCCCGGGCCCCGAGGAGACCGTGTGCGGGGCCTGGCCGCTCGCGACGACCCTGCCGGTCGACGCGTCGACGACCAGCGCCTTGGTGGACTGGGTGGACGAGTCCACGCCGACGACGAGCGGACCCTCGGCTGCTGACATCGGGCTTCTCCCTCTGCTCTCGTCCCGAGACACCTTGTCTCTTCCCAGGAAGGTGCTCGCATACTAATTTGTAAATCGGCATGACGAAATAGCCTCAGCGAACAAGGAGCCGCGGCATGAGCTACCAGCCCACCCCCGAGGACAGGTTCACCTTCGGCTTGTGGACCGTCGGCTGGCAGGGACGGGACCCCTTCGGCGACGCCACGCGGCGTGCCCTCGACCCGGTCGAGACGGTGCAGCGACTGGCCGAGCTCGGCGCCCACGGCGTCACCTTCCACGACGACGACCTGATCCCGTTCGGCTCCGGCGACACCGAGCGCGAGGCCCACATCAAGCGCTTCCGGCAGGCGCTGGACGCCACGGGCATGAAGGTCCCGATGGCCACCACCAACCTCTTCACGCACCCGGTCTTCAAGGACGGCGCCTTCACCGCCAACGACCGCGACGTGCGCCGCTACGCGCTGCGCAAGACCATCCGCAACATCGACCTCGCCGTCGAGCTCGGCGCCCAGGTGTACGTGGCCTGGGGCGGCCGGGAAGGTGCCGAGTCGGGCGCCGCAAAGGACGTCCGCGAGGCCCTGGACCGGATGAAGGAGGCCTTCGATCTGCTCGGCGAGTACGTCACCTCCCAGGGCTACGACCTGCGCTTCGCGATCGAGCCCAAGCCGAACGAGCCGCGCGGCGACATCCTGCTGCCCACCGTCGGCCACGCCCTGGCGTTCATCGAGCGCCTGGAGCGTCCGGAGCTGTACGGCGTCAACCCCGAGGTCGGCCACGAGCAGATGGCCGGGCTGAACTTCCCGCACGGCATCGCGCAGGCCCTGTGGGCGGGCAAGCTCTTCCACATCGACCTCAACGGCCAGTCCGGCATCAAGTACGACCAGGACCTGCGCTTCGGCGCCGGTGACCTGCGCGCCGCGTTCTGGCTGGTCGACCTGCTGGAGTCGGCCGGCTACACCGGCCCGCGGCACTTCGACTTCAAGCCGCCGCGGACCGAGGACCTCGACGGGGTGTGGGCCTCGGCGGCCGGCTGCATGCGCAACTACCTCATCCTCAAGGAGCGCGCCGCCGCCTTCCGCGCCGACCCGGAGGTGCAGGAGGCCCTGAGCGCGGCCCGCCTGGACGAGCTGGCCCAGCCCACCGCCGCGGACGGCCTCCAGGCCCTGCTCGCCGACCGGTCGGCCTTCGAGGACTTCGACGTCGAGGCGGCCGCCGCCCGCGGCATGGCCTTCGAGCGTCTGGACCAGCTGGCGATGGACCACCTGCTGGGGGCACGCGGCTGAGCGCACGCGCGTGCGGGTCCCTTGGCCGGTCACGGGGAGTGTGACCGGCCAACGGGACCGTCATGCTCCGGAATCATGCGGTCCAAGCCGTGAGCACGTATCAACTTCCGTGCGGCCCTGCCGCCTTGAGCGGGGCGCGGCGACGCTGGTCGGTATGGCCATGCCGCCCGTACCGCCTCATCCGCCCGGGCCTTCCCGGCGCCGGAATCCGCTGCTCGTCCTGCTGGTCGTGCTCATGGCCCTCGCAGCCGTGGCCGTCGTGGTGCTGATGGCCACAGGCAGCGACGGCTCGCCGGACCGGGAGTCGCCCGCCGAGAGCACGAGTCCCACCCCCGCGCCGTCCTTCGGCATCCCCACGAAGCTGCCCACCGAGGTGCCCAGCGACCTGCCGACCCGGCTGCCGTCGGGTTTTCCCAGCCGGCTGCCGAGCGATCTGCCGAGCGACCTCGCATCGCTCCTGCCGTCCCCGGACACCGGCGCGCTACTGCCCTGAGCTCGGCGCGGCTCCCTCTGCGGCGGCGAGTTCCGCCGACGTCAGTGCCGTCGCCGGATCCTGTGCGGCGCCTCCCGAGGGCAGCCAGCGGCCGTGCTCCTTGTGGTACGGCCACCACCGGCCGTCCCGGCCGAGGCGCAGCTGGACCGGCGCGCCGACGACCGTCCAGCGGTTGCCCCGCGCCCGCAGCTCCGGCCGCTCGTCCGCGTCCCAGGCCGACTCCAGGGCGGCACGCGCGCGTGCGAGCGTCTCACCCTGCGCCTTCCACTCCTCGTCGAGCACGGCCACCGCGGCCGGACCGCCGTGCCGCCACGCCCGGACCGCCGCTGCCATCCCCTCCCGGCCGCGTCCCGACCCGTCGGCCAGCCGGTCCGCCACGTCCTGCCCGGGGTCGCCCGCGGCCAGCCGTACGGCGTCCTCCGAGGCGGTCAGGTCCGCGCCGGAGGGGCGCCGTTCGGCCGGGTCCCGGAGTGTCTCGGCGAGGAGGCGGTGGGCCACTACGGCGGTCCGCGCGGCCAGGAACTCCAGCGCGGCCGGGTCGATGCCCGGGGCGGGCGGCGTCTCGGTGTCCAGGGACGGCGGCAGCCCCGGCTCGTCGGGGAGTCCGGGCAGGGGCGGCAGCTCGGGCAGGATGTCGCCGGCCGCGTACGCCTCGGCCGCGTCCACCCCCTCCTGGCCCGTACGCTCCGCGGCGGACGCGCCGCTGCGCGACTGGAGAGCGTTCAGGAGGGTGGCTTTGCCGCGTCCGCGCATCAGGAGCAGGACGAACGGGTCCTGGTCCAGCAGCCGTGCCACCTGGTAGCAGAGCGCCGCCGTGTGCCCGCAGTGGTCCCACGCCTCGCAGTCGCACGTCGGCTCCAGATCGCCCAGGCCCGGCAGCAGTTCCATGCCCGCGGCCGCCGCTTCCTCGACCAGGTGCGGCGGCATCTCACGGTCCAGCAGCGCCGCCACGTGACCGGCCCGTTCCACGGCCATGTCCAGGAAGCGGTCCCACTGCCCGGGCGAGAGCTCCTCCAGCAGGACGTCGGCCCGGTGCGCCGTGCGGTCACGGTCCTGCACGATGGCCGTGAGCCGCCCCGGCCGCACCGACACCGCCCCGACCGCTCCCGCGCGCGCCAGCCGGCGGCCCGTCCTGAGCTGCGCCGTGTCCAGCGCCGTGTCCTCCAGCGCCTTGAGCCACGCCTGACCCCACCAGGTCTGTGCGAAGCCCCGTCCGTGCGCGGGCGGCAGCGCGGCGAACGTGCGCTCCGTGTCACCGTCGTGCCGAGTCATCGCAGGCCCCCTCGCAGTTCGACCAGATCCGCCAGTTCCGCGTCCGTCAGCTCCGTGAGGGCGGCCTCACCGGAGCCCAGGACCGCGTCCGCCAGCTCCCGCTTGCGCGCCAGCAGTTCGGCGATGCGGTCCTCGATGGTTCCCTCGGCGACGATCCGGTGCACCTGCACGGGCCGGGTCTGGCCGATGCGGTAGGCGCGGTCGGTCGCCTGCGCCTCGACGGCCGGGTTCCACCAGCGGTCGTAGTGCACGACGTGCTCGGCCCGGGTGAGGTTCAGGCCGGTGCCCGCCGCCTTCAGCGACAGCAGGAACACGGGCACGTCACCGTCCTGGAAGCGCCGCACCATGGCCTCACGTTCGGCGACGGGCGTCCCGCCGTGCAGGAACTGCGAGGGCGTGCCGCGGGCGGCCAGGTGCCGTTCGAGGAGGCGGGCCATCTGCACGTACTGCGTGAAGACGAGCACGCTCGCCTCCTCGGCGAGGATCGTGTCGAGCAGTTCGTCCAGCAGTTCCAGCTTCCCGGAGCGTTGGGCGATCACCGGCCGCTCCTCCTTGAGGTACTGCGCGGGGTGGTTGCAGACCTGCTTGAGGCCGGTCAGCAGCTTCACGATCAGACCGCGCCGCGCCATGCTGTCCGCGCCGGCGATCTCCGCGAGCGCCTCGCGCACCACCGCCTCGTACAAGCCCGCCTGCTCCTGGGTGAGCGACACGGCGTGATCGGTCTCCGTCTTCGGCGGCAGCTCGGGCGCGATCCCCGGGTCCGACTTGCGGCGGCGGAGCAGGAACGGCCGCACGAGCCGGGCCAGCCGGTTGGCGGCGGCCGGATCCTGACCGCCCTCGACGGCCTCCGCGTACCGCCTGCGGAAGGTGCCGAGCCGGCCCAGCAGGCCGGGAGTGGTCCAGTCGAGGATCGCCCACAGCTCCGACAGGTTGTTCTCCACCGGGGTGCCGGTGAGCGCCACACGCGCGCGTGCGCCGATCGAACGCAAGGCCCGCGCGGTCGAGGAGTGCGGGTTCTTCACGTGCTGGGCCTCGTCCGCCACGAGCATGCCCCACGCCACCTCGGCGAGCCGGGGCGCGTCCAGGCGCATCGTGCCGTACGTGGTGAGCACGAACTCCCCGTCGGCCAGGCCGTCGAGGCCGCGCCGCGCGCCGTGGAAGCGCCGCACGGGTGTGCCGGGCGCGAACTTCTCGATCTCCCGCTGCCAGTTGCCCATCAGGGACGTCGGGCAGACCACCAGGGTGGGCCCGGCGGACCGGGCGTCGGTCTGCCGGTGCAGGTGCAGGGCGATCAGCGTGATCGTCTTGCCGAGCCCCATGTCGTCGGCGAGGCAGCAGCCGAGGCCCATCGAGGTCATACCCGCGAGCCAGTTCAGACCCCGCCGCTGGTAGTC
Organism: Streptomyces sp. NPDC007991; assembly: GCF_042958445.1. Lineage (NCBI taxonomy): Bacteria > Bacillati > Actinomycetota > Actinomycetes > Kitasatosporales > Streptomycetaceae > Streptomyces > Streptomyces sp. NPDC007991. The sequence goes on along the minus strand of NZ_JBIBJD010000006.1, from coordinate 386,389 downwards.
CCGCAGGGTGGCGGCGAGGGCCGCCGGCTGCTCCACGGGCTGTTGCCTCTCGGGGTCCGCGAGCCGCTCCCGCAGGGCCGCCAGCCACCCGGTGGGCCGCACCTCGACCCGGTGGCCGTCCACCTCCGCCCAGCCCGTCAGGGCCGCGCCCAGCGCGTCCACGGGCGTCACCTTGTGGTCCTGCCGGGAGCGGGCCAGACGCACCTCCTGAGGGTCGATCAGGACCCACTGGTCGCGCAGCCGCACCACGGGGCGCTTGGCCTCGGCGAGCCGGTCCAGCTCGTCGCGGCTCAGCCGCCGGTCCCCCAGTGCGAACGACCAGTCGAAGGCGAGCAGCGCGTCGGCGGACAGGAACGACGGCATGGCCGTGAAGGACGTGCCGGAATCCGGCTCGTCGTCGGCAGGGCCCACCTCCGCGCGCGTGGTGAGCTCGCGGGTCAGTCCCTTCGGCCAGTGCACCTCCACCCCGGCCGTCGCCAGCGCCCGGGCGCCCGCGCCGAGCAGCTCGGTGACCTCCTCGTCGGCGAGCTCGACCGCGTCCGGCACGGTCGCCGACAGCAGGGGCGTGAGCGGGGCCCAGGCCCGGGCCGCGCGGCGCAGCGCGAGCAGGGCGTCCATCCGCGCGCGCGGACCGAAGGCCTCGCCCCCGGCGCCGGACCAGACGTCCGCGGCGTCCGCCACGAGCGCGGCGTCGCTCACGCTGTGCACCTGGAGCACGGCCCGGAACGTCACGTCCGCGTCGTCGTTCGCCGCGTCCGTCAGGCCGCCCGCCTCGATCCGCAGCGACAGCCGCACCCCCGCGTCGTGGCCCGCGGCGACGTCGGCGGCCCACGCGCGCTGCTCGGGCAGACGCACCGGCTCGGGCGATGCGTAGGCGGGACCGCCGGTGACCAGGGGCGCGGCGGGGGAGCGGGGCAGCGTGTCGGCGACCGCGTCGAGGAAGGCGCGCAGCAGCCGCTCCGGGTCGGGCAGCCGCAGCGGCCCGGCGCCCGCCAGGGGCACGGCGTGCGCCTCGGGCGGCATGGCGGCGGCGAGGCGGCGCACGGCCTCGACGTCCTGGGCGCTCAGCGGGCCGGTCCGCCAGGAGTCGTGGTCGCCCGGGGACAGCCCCGGCAGCAGCAGTCCGCGCGCCATGAGGTGCAGGGCGTGCGCGGCCGCCGCGCCCCAGAAGACGGTGGACCGGTGGGCGTGAGCGTCGGTGCGCGCACGCGTGAGGACCGGCAGGGCCGCGCGCACCGGCAGCAGGAGCGCTGGCACAGTCAGCGGCTGGACTCCGTCACCGCCGGGGACGACGACGGTCAGGTCCGCGTGGGACGCCGCCGCCACGGTCGGCGGGGCCTCGCCGTCGGGTCTCCATAAGGCGACGCTGCCGGTCCGGGCCGGGTCGCCGGGGATGAACACGGTGTGGCAGTGGGCCGGATCGGGGAATTCGGAGGAGGGTGCCGGGGGAGTCGGATGCTCGGCTATGGCTGATTCCTCAAATTTGACTAGCAGGTCGGAGCCGCCGAGGGTACAGCACTTCCGGCGCACACAGGTATGACTGAGGTGTGACCTGGGTCACTATGAGGAGGTCAGGGGTGTGTGGGGGGCGCACCTCAGGGATGTCTCAGGGTCGCGGTCCGGAACTGCCGCAAGCGCGGGCCCGTTTTCGAGACAGAGAGCGGCAGTGGCCGCGAAGGAGGCGACAGTCATGTCGAATAACGCCAAGATCGCCGTGGGCGGTGTGGCGGTCGGGCTCATCCTGCTGATCTGGCTGCCCTGGTGGGCCGCGCTTTTGATCATCCTGGGAGTCCCGGCCGCCGCGTACCTCACACTGGACCCCTCGCAGCGGCGCAGGCTGCGCCGCGTCACCCGGAAGGAACTGGGCCGTTGACGCGCTGCTGACCGGCGCGGCCGAAGGCCGCGCCGGCTCGCTCCGGCCGCACGGCCCACCAGCTCAGTTCGGCCGTACGGCCATCTTGTCGAGGGCCTCCAGGAGACCCGGCAGCTCCGGCCCCCGCCCCACCGGCAGGACCTCGCCGGGTTCCTCGTCGAGCAGCACGAAGGCGATGTCGTCGGTCCTGGCCACGAGCGACCAGCCGGGACCGTCGGCCCGAAGGGTCCGCGCGTCACCCGGTGCGAACGACGACCGGACCCGGCCCAGCGGCGGCGGCGAGTCGATGTAGGTGCGGGCCTCCGCGAGGACGCGCCGGATGCCGCTGTGGCCCTGCCGCCCGTTCTCCCCGCCTCCGCCAAGGCCGCCGGCCGCCGCGCCTTCGTCACCCGGTGACGCCGAGGACCCCGGAGCCGGGAAGGCCGAGTCGTCGACCTGTTCCCGCCACATCGCCCACTGCAGCGCGATCTCGTCCGCGCCGAGGCGCCGCTGAGCGGGGCCCCAGACGGTGGTGTCCGGTGGAGCCAGCGGGGGCCGGTCGTCGGCCTCCGGACCGGGATCGTGGGGCGCGGGCACCCCGGGCGCCGCGACGGCGACCGCGAGGGGCCAGCCGGGCAGGGCCGCGACGACCGTGCGCTCGTCGGGCGACAGCTCGTACTCCATCCCGCAGTCCCAGGACGCGATCGCGACGGCCACCAGGGAGACGTCGTCGATGACCACGGTCCACCGGGCGCCGTCGCCGTCCTGGCCGAGCACCAGCCCGTACCCGTCGGCGAGCGGCGCGAGGCCGAGCGCCGCGCACGCCTCCGGATAGTCGTCGCCCAGCACGCTCGGGAACTTCGCCGGCGTCAGCAGCACCGCCGTGAGCACATAGAGCGCATCGTCCGCGGCGGCGACGGTGTCCTCGTCCGTCCCGGCCATCCCAGCCTCCCCATCGGTTCGTCCACCGGCGCGCACCCTAGTGTGCGCGGAAGCCCCTTGTCACGGCCTGGCAAGCGCGCGTGGAGCTGCCGTTTTCCGGCGGACGGGGCGAATCGGCCGTCCCGGCCGGGCGCGTCACTCCGCCGGCAGTCCCAGCAACTCACGGGTCACGGCCCGGGGCGACTGGCCGCGTTCCCGCGCGAGCGCGATGACGGCCCGGCAGGCCAGCTCGTTCACCCCGAACGACAGCGCCTCGGGCGACACCCAGCCGGCCGCCTCCTCGGCCCGCTCCTGGTCGTCCTCCGCACCGGCCGTGACATAGGCAGCGGCCGCCTCGAAAAGATTGTGCGTGCGTCCGTCCCCGCCGGCCTTCGGCTCCGTGCGAAGGGCGTGAGCGACTCTGCCTCCGGCCTTGCGGACCTTGCTCCACATGCTGACCACCTTCCCCCTGTGCGGATGTCCCGCCGTGCCGATCATCTTCCGGACACCAACGTAAAGTTGCAGCTCCGTTGACAGAAGGGGGACGGCACTGTGAAGCGCTTCGCACGCCTGGAACAGATTCGGCGGATGGACCCGTACCGGCAGGCCACGGAGATCTACCGGCTGAGCGCGGCGTACGAGTTCCCGTGGGACTTCACCCGCGCCCTGGAGCTGGCCCTGTACCGCACCTACGCGGTCCCGAGCATCGGCCGGCTGCTCGCCGAGACGGCGGAGCTCACGGAGCGGACGCAGAAGCGCTACGACGACACGTCGCTGCTCCTGGACGCCGTGGTCGAGCACGGCTTCGGCAGCGACCAGGGCAGGACCGCGATCCGCCGCATCAACCAGATGCACCGCAGCTACGACATCAGCGACGACGACATGCGCTACGTGCTCTGCACGTTCGTCGTGACGCCCAAACGCTGGATCGACACCTACGGGTGGCGCAGGATGTCGCGGCACGAGACCGTCGCCAGTGTCGTCCACTACCGCACGCTGGGCCGGCACATGGGCATCAAGGACATCCCCGAGACCTACGAGGAGTTCGCGACCTGCCTCGACGACTACGAGGCGGCCCACTTCGCCTGGGACGAACAGGCCCGGCGGGTCTCGGACGCCACGCTCGACCTGATGTCCTCCTGGTACCCGCGTCCGCTCGCCCCGCTGCTGCGCACCACGACTCTCGCGCTGCTCGACGACTCACTGCTGCGCGCCTTCCGCTACACCCCGCCGAGCGCCGCCACGCGCGCGTGGGTGCGTCGCGCGGTACGGCTGCGGGGCCGCGCCGTCCGTCTGCTGCCGCCCCGGCGCGCCCCGCACTTCGCCCGGCAGAACTGGGAGATCAAGAGCTACCCGGACGGCTACCGGCTCGCCGGCCTGGGCACGCGCCCGGTCCCCGGCGTCCGGGGCTGTCCCGTGCGGCATGGGGCGGGGCCGGACGCCGGGGCCGCTTGAGGCGGCCGGGTGGCGCTCTGGCTCAGTCCCCGCGAACGGCGAGCGCCAGGAAGCGGGAGTCCTCGTCGACGTACGACGTCAGGCGCCACCCCGAACCGGCCAGCAGCGGCCGGAGGTTGGGCTCGGCGCGCAGGTCGTCCGGGGTGAGCGGGCGTCCGTGGCGCGCGGCCAGGGCCGCCCTGCCGATCGGGTGGAACTGCGCGAGCACACCACCGGGGCGCACCACGCGTGCCAGTTCCCGCAGGTTCTCGGCCGGACTCGGCAGGTGCGAGATCAGACCCGCCCCGAACACGGCGTCCAGCGCGTGTGAGCGCAGCGGCAGCGCGGCGACATCCGTGAGCAGCAACGCTCCGTCCCGGTCCCGTCCGGCCCGTACGGCCTCCCGCAGCATGGCCGGGGTCAGATCGGCGCCGAGCACCACCCCCGAGGGCCCCACGGCGGCACGCAGCGGTGGCAGGGCGCGTCCGGTACCGCACCCCGCGTCGAGCACGCGGTCGCCCGCGCGCAGTCCGAGTTCGGCCACCGCGGCCGCGTAGGCCGGACCGTCGTCGGGGAACCGGCTGTCCCAGTCGGCGGCGCGGGCGGTGAAGAACTCCTGGACACGCGTCTGGTCGTCGCTCATGTACCGCATGATTCCTCACCGGCACGGATGACGCCTCAGCGCACACGTTCGAGCGTGACCCGATCGTTCCGGTACACCCTTGCGTCATATTCCAACAGCTTTCGAAATGTGCCCCCTTCGCGCGCCGCTGCCGGGTCTAGCGTCCCGGGGCCATGGGACACCTGGACCACGCCGCCCTGGGGTGGCTGACCCCCGCGCTGTCGTACGTGATGGCCTGCACAGGCGCCGCACTCGGACTGCGCTGCACCGTCCGCGCGCTCGCCGCCACCGGGCGCTCGCGCCGCAACTGGCTCGTCACCGCCGCCTCGGCGATCGGCACCGGCATCTGGACCATGCACTTCGTGGCCATGCTCGGTTTCAGCGTCGCCGGCACCGATATCCGCTACGACGTGCCGCTCACCCTGCTGAGCCTGCTCGTCGCCATGGTCGTGGTCAGCGCCGGCGTCTTCGCCGTCGGCTACAGCCGGGACCGCGGCCGGGCCCTGCTGATCGGCGGGCTCACCACCGGCCTCGGCGTCGCGAGCATGCACTACCTGGGGATGGCGGCCGTCCGCCTGCACGGCGACGTGACCTATGACCCGGTGCTCGTCGGGCTCTCCGTCCTGATCGCCGTCGTCGCCGCGACGGCGGCCCTGTGGGCGGCGCTCAACATCAAGTCGCCCGTCGCGGTCACCATCGCCTCCCTGATCATGGGCGCGGCCGTCAGCAGCATGCACTACACCGGGATGTTCGCGGTGAGCGTGCGCGTGACGCCCACCGCGGAGGCACTGCCCGGGGCCACGGCGATGCAGTTCGTCTTCCCCCTCGCCGTCGGCCTCGGGTCCTACCTCTTCCTGACCTCCGCCTTCGTCGCGCTGTCGCCGACGGCGGGGGAGCGCGAGGCGTCCGCGTCGGCCCAGCGGCCGGTGGAGAACGCAGCCCGTTAGCCGCGCGCGGACCCCGTAGCCCGGACGGCCCGCCCTGAAGCCGGGATGACACGCCCCGAACCACCCCGAGCGAGGAGTTCATGCGTACACCCCGTAGGACCCCCGAGGCAGGCGCCGAGACGCCGCCCGCGCGCGGTCGTCGCGCGCACGCCGGGCCGCCGGCCGACGAGGGCGGCGAGGCCCCCTCGGAAGCCGCTGTGGACGGAGGGGCCACGCGCGCGGAGCGCTGGCACATACGCCCCCGTACCGTGCGCGCCAAGATCGTCTGCCTGCTGATGGTGCCGGTCGTCTCCCTCCTGGCCCTGTGGGCCCACGCCACCGTCACCACCGCCCAGGACGTCTCCCGGCTGCGGCAGGTCCAGCGCGTCGACGCCACGGTCCGCGCCCCCGTCTCCGCCGCGGTCGCCGCCCTCCAGGACGAACGCGCCGCAGCCGTACGTCACGCCACCGACCCGTCCGCCGTGGGGACCGACGAACTGGACGAACTCGCCCGGCGCACCGACCGGGCCGTCGCGAAACTGCGGCTCGGCGAGGACAGCACGGTCGCCGACAGCGAGGAACTGCCCACCGGAGTCGCCCACCGGCTGGAGGAGTTCGTCACCGGCGCCGGGCAACTGCGTCCGCTGCGGACCGAGGTGCGGGACCGGCGCGCGGACTGGGCCGAGACGTACGGCGGCTACACCCGGACCATCTCGGAGGCTCTCGGCGTCGGCGGTGCCCTCACCGGCATCCAGGACGCCGACCTCGGCTCCGACGCGCGGGTGCTGCTCGAATTCTCCCGTGCGGTCGAGGCCTTGTCCCGGGAGGACGCCCTGTTGGCGAGCGCCCGCCTTACCGGGACGCTGACCGGGGAGCGGCTTCGGCTCTTCACCGGCGCCGTCGAACTGCGCCGCACCCTGACCGAGTCGGCCGTCGCCGACCTGCGCGGCACCGAACGCGCCGCGTGGAACACCCTGACCGACAGCAGCGTCTACGCCGGGCTGGGCGACGCCGAGGACGGGATCCTCACCGCCGGACCGGGCGCCAAGGCGATCGACGCGACACCCGAAACCACCTGGAACACCACCCACGCGCGCGTGCAGAACGGCATGCGCACCATCGAGGACGACGCCGCACGAGGCGTCGCGCAGCGGGCCGATCCGTTCACCCGGGGACTGCTCACCCCGGCCGGCGCGGCCGTCCTGCTCGGACTCGCCGCCGTCGCCGCCTCGCTCGTCATCTCCGTACGCATCGGCCGCGGACTCGTGGTGGAACTCGTCAGCCTGCGCAACAGCGCTCTGGAGATCGCCCGGCGCAAACTCCCCGAGGCCATGCGGAGACTGCGCGCGGGCGAGGAGATCGACGTCCGCGCCGAGGCGCCGCCGGGACCGGCCGCCGAGGACGAGACCGGGCAGGTCGCCGAGGCCCTCGGCACCGTCCACCGCGCCGCGTTGCGGGCCGCCGTCGAGCGCGCCGAACTCGCCAGCGGCATCTCCGGCGTCTTCGTCAACCTCGCCCGCCGCAGCCAGCTCCTGGTCCACCGGCAGCTGAGCCTGCTCGACAGCATGGAACGCCGCTCCGACGACCCGAACGAACTGGGTGACCTGTTCCGCCTCGACCACCTCACGACCCGCATGCGGCGCCACGCCGAGAGCCTGATCATCCTCTCCGGAGCGGCCCCCGGCCGGGCCTGGCGCATGCCCGTCTCCCTGACCGACGTGGTCCGCGCGGCCGTCTCCGAAGTGGAGGACTACGCGCGCGTGGAGGTGCGGCAACTCCCCGAAGCGGCCGTCGTCGGAGCGGCCGTCGCCGACCTCACGCACCTCCTGGCCGAGATCATCGAGAACGCCGCCCAGTTCTCCCCGCCCCACACGCGCGTGCGCGTCACCGGCGAACCCGTCGGCAACGGCTACGCCGTCGAGGTCGAGGACCGCGGCCTCGGCATGGGCAAGGAGGCCCTCGCCGAGGCCAACCGCCGCATCGAGCAGTCCGAGGCGCTCGACCTGTTCGACAGCGACCGGCTCGGCCTGTTCGTCGTCAGCCGGCTCGCCGCCCGGCACGGCGTCAAGGTCCACCTGAGGACTTCGCCGTACGGCGGCACCACCGCCGTCGTCCTGGTGCCCACCGCCCTGCTGCACAGCGGGACCGCCGAACCTTCCCACGGTGAAGCGGTGCACGCGCACCATCCCGAGGAGCGCTCCCACGCGCGCGTGCCCGACGACCTGCCGCATCAGGACACCGTCCCCGAAGCCGTCTGCGCACCGGCCGACCGGCGCTCCCTGGTGGCTCCCGTCCCGGCCGTCGCGCAGACCGCGAGCCACACCCCACCCCCAGGAGTCGCCACGTTGCGACTGCACCGTCCCCAGGAGCAGCCCGAGGACTCCGACGACCTCCCGCGTCGCGTACGGCAGGCCAGCCTCGCGCCCCAACTGCGCAACGGACGCCCCGAAGAACCGCCGCCCTCGCCCGCACCCCGGGACGACGAACGCACACCCGAGGCCGTCCGGGACCGCATGGCGGCCTACCGCGCCGGCTGGACGCGCGGCGGTGGCAGGCCACCCGGCCGCGGAACCGCTCCCCGCCCGACGGGCAGTGACAGCAGCGAAGGAGACCCCGCATGATCCAGGACCCGAGCACGCATTCCGCCCGGAGCTCCGGCGAACTCGACTGGCTGCTGGACGATCTGGTGCTCCGCGTGAGCGAGATACGGCACGCCGTCGTGCTGTCGAACGACGGCCTCGCCGTCGGTGCCTCGACCGGCCTGCGCCGCGAGGACGCCGAACACCTCGCCGCGGTCGCCTCGGGCTTCCACAGCCTCGCCAAGGGAGCCGGGCGGCACTTCGGTGCCGGCGGGGTCCGTCAGACCGTGGTGGAGATGGACGAGGGCTTCCTGTTCGTGGCCGCCGCGGGCGACGGATCCTGCCTGGCCCTCCTCACCGCTGTGACCGCCGACATCGGCCTCGTGGCCTACGAGATGGCACGCCTGGTCAAACGCGTCGGCGAGCACCTCGGCACCGCGCCGCGCGTCGGCGCCCGGCCGCCCGCCGCCGGATGAACCGAGAGGGCGGTCCGCGCAGATGACCGAGGACATCACGGGCACCCCGGCCGAGCAGGGCAGCCAGTGGTACGACACCGAGGCCGGCCCGCTCGTCCGCCCCTACGCCATGACGGGCGGACGCACCCGGCCCGGCCCCACGGGCGTGCGGTTCGACCTGATCGCCCTGGTCACCCTGGACCCGGCCGCACCCGGCGTGGACGACGCCCCGCTCGGGCCGGAACACCGCAACCTCCTCGACCTGTGCCGTACGGAGACCCAGTCGGTCGCGGAACTCGCCGCGGACGCGGACCTTCCCGTGGGCGTCGTCCGGGTCCTCCTCGGCGACCTCCTGGAACTCGGCTGCGTCACCGTCAGCCGCCCCGTGCCGCCGGCACAGCTGCCCGACGAGCGCATTCTGCGCGAGGTGATCGCAGGACTGAGGGCGCTGTAGACGCACGCACACCACGCACCTGCTCACCGCACCCCTTTGCCGGCACTCCCGAGAGAAGTGATCAATGGTCTCCGAGCACTCCGACGCCACCGGCGGCGAGAACTCCGCACTGGCGTTGAAGATTCTGGTCGCCGGCGGGTTCGGCGTGGGCAAGACCACCCTGGTGGGCGCCGTCAGCGAGATCCGTCCGCTGCGCACCGAGGAACTGCTCAGCGAAGCCGGCCAGTCGGTGGACGACACCGACGGTGTGGACCACAAGACCACCACGACCGTCGCCATGGACTTCGGACGCATCACCATCCGCTCCGGCCTCTCCCTGTACCTGTTCGGCACCCCGGGCCAGGACCGGTTCTGGTTCCTCTGGGACGAGTTGTCGCAAGGGGCGCTCGGCGCGGTGGTCCTCGCCGACACCCGGCGCCTGGAGGACTGCTTTCCCGCCGTCGACTACTTCGAGCACCGGCGTATCCCGTTCGTGGTGGCCGTGAACTGCTTCGCGGGCGCCCGGCGGCACGGCGCCCCGGGCGTCTCACGCGCCCTCGACCTCGACCCGGGCACACCCGTGGTGCTGTGCGACGCCCGGGACCGCGACTCGGGGAAGGAGGTGCTGATCCGGCTCGTCGAGTACGCCGGGCGGATGCACACCGCCCGGCTCCTCGACTCGGTCGGATGACGGAAGGCACGGGCCCCGAGGTCAGTCCGCGACGTCCCGCTCCGCCAGGACCCTGTCGATCGCGACCCGGACGAGGAGTTCGCCCGGGACGCCGTTGCGGGCGCCGAACTCCTCGGCGCGCTCCTCGCCCATGTACCGGGCGCCGATGCGGGTGGCCCAGTGCCGTATCTCGTCGAGGTCCTCCGAGACCCGGGCGCGGCCCCGCACGACCACGAAGGAGTACGGCGGCCGGTCGTCGTCCACGCACAGGGCGACCCGGCCGTCACGGATGAGGTTGCGCCCTTTCACGCTGTTCTTGCCGGTGTTGAACACCAGCTCGTCGCCGTCCAGGACGAACCAGACGGGAGCCACATGCGGGCTCCCGTCGGCCCGGACCGTGGAGAGCTTTCCGGTGCGGGTGCCGTGGGACACGAACTCCCGCCATTGCGCGTCGGTCATCTTCTCTGCCATGGCTCCCATCCTCCTTGCCCCGGCAGCGGTCGTGGGGAAGGCTGGCGTGGAGATCCTCCGGCCAGGGGGAGAATCGCACGGGGAGAAAACGGGGAGATTGGAAGATGGCGCAGAACCAGGGACTGGACTGGCTGCTGGACGACCTGACCGAGCGCGTCCACGAGGTGCGGCACGCACTGGTCCTGTCCAACGACGGCCTGGTGACAGGGGCGAGCACCGGACTGCGCCGCGAGGACGCCGAGCACCTCGCGGCCGTGTCGTCCGGACTGCACAGCCTGGCCAAGGGCTCGGGACGGCACTTCGGCGCGGGCAGCGTACGCCAGACAATGATCGAGTTCGATGACGCGGTGCTCTTCGTCACCGCGGCCGGCACGGGCAGTTGTCTGTGCGTCCTCAGCGGCGCGGAGGCCGACATCGGCCAGATCGCCTATGAGATGACCCTGCTGGTCAACCGGGTCGGCGAGCACCTCGACGTGGATGCGCGCCAGCCCGAACGGAAACCGGCAACAGGCGGCTGACCTGCGCGTTCGCCATCCTCCGCGGAGTTATCCACAGGCTCGCCACGAGATCAGCCGAAGCGGCTACGGTTTTTTCACGGCGACCGCACACGGCGTGAGCCGCCGACTCTGACTCCACGGGGGAGACCGACCATGTCAGGCACCATCGCGACATCCGACCGCCTCACCTGCGCCCCGAGCCGGGCCGCGCGCGCACTCGACCTGAAGCGGGGCGAGCTCGATCTGGCGGTGCATCTCGGACTCGTCCGGACCGTCCCTGACGAAGGGGGCGGAGGCCGACGGGTCGCCCGCGCCGAGATCGACCGGCTGCGCGCCGAGGACGGCTTCCCGGACGCCCTGCGCGAGCGCGTCGCGACCGTGGGCACCCATGACGGCGCCGAGATCCTGGAGGTGACACCCGCCAGGTTCACGAGCTTCGCGCGCTTCGGCCTGCTCGTGCCCGTACGGTTCTATCTGAACCGCTACCGCACGGTCGTCTGGCTCTATCTGGCCGAGGAACTAAGGCAGTTCGCGGCCGAGAAGAGCAACGCCAGGCTGCTGACGGGCCGCATGCCCGCGGAAGTGCGGGAAGGGCTGAAGGCAAAGCTGGACCGGCGGCCCCGCAACTGGCGGGGACGCCACATCGGGTTCCTGCTGCGGCAGGCGGGAGACGACCCGTGGGCGCACGCGGCGGCCGTCGCCTGCCTCCTCGACCCGTCCGACGTGGCGGATGTCGTCGAGGACCCGTACGAGCGCGACCACCTGAACCGCTGCCGCCCCCGGCTCCCGGCACTCGGCGCGCCCGGCTCGCCTGCCGCCGAGCTGGCCCAGGAGCTCATGACGGCGAGCGAGCCGGACGAAGTGGCCTGGTTCCGCGCGGATCTCGCCCACACGATGGAAGAGGCCCGAAGGCAACACCCGGCACCACGCCCGGCCCCGGAACCGTCCCCGCGGCAGGAGGACCGCCCGGCACCCCCGGACCACCTTCCTTCCCAGGGCGTCCTGGGCTGGCTGCGCCGCAGAGGCCGGTGGCCTACGGGGTGACCCCACCTCCTCCCCGAGGGCCGGGGCGCAGGGCGCGCGCCCTGCTGTCCGCCCGACGAGCGATGAGTTTCCGGATGCGTCCCGGTCTGACCTGTGAGGAGACTAGGTACGGGAGGCGATCATGTTCGGTACGACGAAGGCGTTCAGCGGGTTCTCCGTGAACGACATCGAGGCGGCCAGGACGTTCTACGGCGACACGCTGGGACTCCGCGTCTCGGAAGAGCACGGCATGCTTTTCCTGCACATCGCGGGTGACCGGGACATCCTGGTCTATCCGAAGCCGGACCACACCCCGGCGACGTTCACCATCCTCAACTTCCCCGTCGACGACATCGAGGCGGCGGTCGACGAGCTGGCCAGAAGGGGGGTGCACTTCGAGAGCTACGACCACCTCAAGGTGGACGACAAGGGCATCTTCCGCGGCGGCGGCCCGCTGATCGCGTGGTTCACCGACCCGTCGGGGAACGTGCTGTCCGTCATCCAGGACTCCTGACCCGCCGGCATGCCCGAACTGCCCGATGTCGAGGGCGTCCGGCAGGTGCTGGAGACCTGCGCCAAGGGACGGGTCGTGCGGCGCGTCGAGGTACGGGACGCGGGCGTTCTGCACGGCGTCGGGGTCCGGGGCCTGCGTGACGCGCTGGAGGGACGGCGGTTCGGTACACCGCAGCGGCACGGCAAGTGGCTCCTCGCCCGCACCGGCGGCCCCACCCTCGTGCTGCACTTCGGCATGACGGGCCGACTGGTGTGCGGACGTCCCGAGGACGCCGTCGAGGCCCACGACCGCGTGCTGTTCACTCTGAGCGGCAACCGCCAGCTGCGCTTTCGTGACCAGCGCAAACTCCAGGGCCTGTGGCTGGCCCACGACGACGCCGACCTCGACCGGCTGCTGCGGCGGCAGGGCCCCGACGCGATGGCGGTGGACCGGGCGGAGTTCGAGGCCGTGCTCTCGTCACGCCGCGGGCATCTGAAGACCGCGCTCACCGACCAGTCCGTCCTGGCCGGCCTCGGCAATCTGCTCGCCGACGAGATCCTCTGGCGCGCCCGGCTGCGCCCCGACCGCCGGGCGCGGGAGCTCACCCGGGACGACCGGCGTCGCCTGTACAGCGAGATGCGCAGGACCCTGCGGTCCGCCGTCATCGCCGGGTGCGTGCCGCCGCGGGACTCCTGGCTCACCGGACACCGCGACGACCCCGACCCCAGGTGCCCGCGCTGCGGCAGCGTCCTGCACCGGTCCCGGATGGCGGGCCGTGGCACGGTGTGGTGCCCGCGGTGCCAGCCGGACGGGTGATCAGGCGGGGGACAGCCGCCTGGAAAGATCAGGGCACCCCCGCCGTCCGGTGTTCCTCCTCCGGCGCCACGAGCGACTGTGTGAACGGAATCCGTGCCAGGGCGAAGACGCCCGCGGCGATCAGGGCGACACCGAACAGCTGGGGCAGCAGCCACCACCCGGTGCGGAGCGTCTCCTCGTACAGAAGGATGCCGAGGGCGAGGCTCACCAGCGCGTCACCGAGGGTGAGCGCGGGCTGCGAGGCGACCAGCGGGCCGGCCTGCATCGCGTTCTCCAGCAGGAACAGGGCGCACACGCCGGTCGCGGCGAACGCGTAGGTCTGCCAGGCGGTGAGGAACCCCACGAGTCCCTGCTCGTCGAGGATGTGCATGGCGGTCTTCATCAGCGCCGCGGTCACCGCGTAGCTGATCGCCGTCGCGGCACCCAGGCACGCGGCCCGGGCCCGCCCCTCCGGGCGTCGCAGGGCGGTGACAGCGAGACCCGCGACCGCCCCCGCGCACACGGCGAGCGCGGGGGCCCAGCGGTCCAGCTCCACATGGGTGCGATTGCCGGCGGGGGAGGCGGCGGCGAGCGCCACCGCCAGGCCGGCCACCACCACCGTCACGGCCAGCCAGCCCCTGCGCGGCAGGTGCCGGCGCATCAGCAGCGACGCGACGATGAGGGTCAGCGGCAGCTCCAGCACGAACAGGGGCTGCACGATCGTCAGCGGTCCGGTCGCCAGCGCCAGCGCCTGGCACACGGCGGCGACGATCACCGCCACGATGCCGGCCAGCCAGACGGGCCGGCGCAGCAGGTCGGCGATCAGCCCGGCCCGCAGCCCCTGGGAGCGCGGCACGGTGAGCGCCGCCTTGCGCTGCAACACCGTCGCGACGGCGTTGCTGAGGGCCGCGCAGACCGCGAAGACGACGGGGAGCACGGTGTGCAGCGTGGCCACCTCCCGGATCGGCGGGCGTGTGACGCCGGTGGTGCCTCCTTCTGCCATGGTCGCCGGAACCGGGCACGCGCGCGATCGGAGCGGCCAGGCGCAGGGCGGCGAGCTTTCCTTCCTCAGGACGCTCCCCGGGCAGCCGGCCTTCAGGCGCATCGCGTCGCGGACCCGCATCTGGGCGATGCCGCGCACGGCGACGTGCGGGTGCGAGGCCGGTCAGGGTGCGGCGCATCATGCGGCGGGCGGTGCCGAGTTGTCCCGTGGTGACCCAGGTGAGCCCGCAGCACAGGAGCCGGTCTGGGATCTCGACCTGGCATCCGGCTCCCTTCAGGAACTCGGCGGCTCGGGCACATCACCCCGGTACCCGTCGAAGCGGTGACGCGGCACTCGCCGGCGCCGACGCAGCGGCCCACCGTCTGCGTCAGTCGAGCGCCCCGGCTTCTTCGGGGCGCTCGTCGTCGTCCGCGTGGCCGGCACCTCGCGGCGCGGTGACGTCTCCACCGCCGTAGTGGCGCAGCAGCCACCAGCCGTACGCGGCGTGGAAGACGTACACGCACACCTGCCACCAGTCCGGCGCCGCGCCAGGAGAGCGGATCTGGAAGAAGTCGTCGAGCCCGTGCACCACGACCATCGGCCAGACCGAGCCGATCGCGAAACGGAGGCCGGCACAGGTGAAGCCGAACAAGCCGGCGGACAGCATCTGCCACACGGTGTCGTCCAGCCGGGCGCCGAAGAACAGGTAGTTCTGCAGGTGCCCGGCGCCAAAGAGGACGGCCACGCCGACTGCCGCGCGCACCGGGCCGAGCGGGGTGAGGACCTGCTGCACAAGGCCGCGGCTGTAGACCTCTTCGTTGAGGCCGACCCACAGCAGGGACACCAGTGAGCCGACCACCACCGCAGTGCTGCCGTCGAGTCCGGCAAGGGCGTACGAGCCGGCGATCAGCAGCATCGGCGCAGCCAGCCACCAGCGGCGCAGGCGGCCGGCGGTGGTGATGCCGGACACGCGCAGCCATCCCCACCGCCACAGCACCCACCAGACACCGGCGAAGCAGGCCGCGTTGACCACGGTGGCGCCCAGGGCAGGGAACCACGACGGTGCCAGCGGGGGCAGGATCACCTTGGCGAACAGCAGCAGCGCGGCATGCCAGGCGAGGGTCAACTCCACGGCGCCCCATACGGGATGACGGGTTACATGGCCTTTCCACCGTGCCATCACGGGGCGAGCCTAGCGGCGGAGGTCTGCCCGCACATCAGGGCTTGCCTGCCGTGTTCGGGCGACGGGATCGGGCATCGAATGTGGTCAGCCCAGCTTGCGGAACAGTCCCTCCTGTACGACCGACACCACCAGCCGGCCCTCGCGGTCGTAGATCCGGCCGCGGGCCAGCCCGCGACCGCCTACGGCGATCGGTGACTCCTGGTCGTACAGGAGCCAGTCGTCCGCCCGGAAAGGCCGGTGGAACCACATGGCGTGGTCCAGTGACGCCATGTCGAAGCCCCGCGGGCCCCACAGCGGCTCGACCGGGATGCGGACGGCGTCCAGGAGGGTCATGTCGCTGGCGTAGGTGAGGGCGCAGGTGTGCACGAGCGGGTCGTCGCCGAGCGGCCCGACCGCGCGCATCCACACGGCGCTGCGCGGCTCGGCGTCCGCGACCTCGTCGGTGGTCCAGCGCAGCCGGTCCACATAGCGGATGTCGAAGGGCTGGCGGCGGGCCATCCGCTCCAACTGCTCGGGCAGCGCGCCCAGATGCTCCCGGATCTCGTCCGTGACCGTGGGCAGCGACTCAGGGTCCGGGACCGTGCGGGCCGGCGGCAGCTGGTGCTCGAAGCTGCCCTCCTCCGGCTTGTGGAAGGAGGCGGTGAGATTGAAGATCGTACGGCCCTGCTGCACGGCCGTGACCCGGCGGGTCGTGAACGACCGCCCGTCGCGCACCCGCTCGACCTGGTAGACGATCGGCACGCCCGGGATGCCCGGGCGCAGGAAGTACGCGTGCAGCGAGTGCACGGGCCGGTCGCCGTCCGTGGTGCGGCCGGCGGCGACCATGGCCTGGCCCGCCACCTGGCCACCGAAGACCCGCTGGAGGGACTCCTGCGGACTGCGGCCACGGAAGATGTTGACCTCGATCTGCTCCAGATCCAGCAGGTCGACCAGTCTCTCGGCCGGGTTCGTCGTCATCGGTGGGATTCTCCTGTGCTCGCTGCTGCCCGGCCGCTCACAGCTGGCCGACGTCGGTGACCCGGACGACCGCCCGGCCCTCCGCGTCGGAGGCCGTGAGGTCGACCTCCGCGCTGATGCCCCAGTCGTGGTCGCCGCTGGGGTCGTGGAAGATCTGCCGGACCCGCCACAGGGCGTTCTCCGGCTCCTCCTCGATGATCAGCAGCTTGGGGCCGCGGGCGTCGGGGCCGGTGCCCAGGTCGTCGTACTCGTCCCAGTACTTGTCCATCGCCTCGCCCCACGCGTCGGCGTCCCAGCCGGACTCGGCGTCCATCTCGCCGAGCTCCTCGACCTGGTCGAGGGCGGCCAGCTCGACCCGGCGGAACATGGCGTTGCGGACCAGGACGCGGAAAGCGCGCGCGTTGGCCGTGACCGGCTTGACCTCGTCGGCCTTCTCCTGGGCCTCCTCGGCGGTCATCTCCTCCGGGTTGGCGAGCTGCTCCCACTCGTCCAGCAGACTGGAGTCGACCTGGCGCACCATCTCGCCGAGCCACTCGATCAGGTCCTGGAGATCCTCGGACTTGAGGTCGTCCGGGACGGTGTGGTCGAGGGCTTTGTAGGCGCTGGCCAGGTAGCGCAGCACGATGCCCTCGGTGCGCGCCAGCTCGTAGTGGGACACCAACTCAGTGAAGGACAGCGCCCGTTCGTACATGTCGCGGATGACCGACTTCGGCGACAGCGGATGGTCGCCGACCCAGGGGTGGCTCTTGCGGTACGTGTTGTACGCGTGGAAGAGCAGCTCCTCCAGCGGCTTCGGGTACGTGATGTCCTGGAGGCGCTCCATGCGCTCCTCGTACTCCACGCCGTCGGCCTTCATCGCGGCGACGGCCTCGCCGCGCGCCTTGTTCTGCTGGGCGGCGAGGATCTGCCGCGGGTCGTCGAGCGTCGACTCCACGACGGACACCATGTCGAGCGCGTACGACGGCGATTCGGGGTCCAGCAGCTCGAACGCGGCCAGCGCGAACGTGGACAGCGGCTGGTTGAGCGCGAAGTCCTGCTGGAGGTCGACGGTGAGGCGGACGACGCGGCCCGTCTCGTCCGGCTCGTCGAGCTTCTCGACGATGCCGCCGTCGAGCAGGGAGCGGTAGATCGCGATGGCCCGGCGGATGTGCCGCAACTGCTGCTTGCGCGGCTCGTGGTTGTCCTCCAGCAGGTGGCGCATCGCCTCGAAGGCGTTGCCGGGGCGGGCGATCACCGACAGCAGCATCGTGTGCGTCACCCGGAACCGGGAGGTCAGCGGCTCCGGTTCGGAGGCGATGAGCTTCTCGAAGGTCTGCTCCGACCACGCGACGAAGCCCTCCGGGGCCTTCTTGCGGACGACCTTGCGGCGCTTCTTCGGATCGTCACCGGCCTTGGCGAGCGCCTTCTCGTTCTCGACGACGTGCTCGGGCGCCTGCGCGACGACGAAGCCCTCCGTGTCGTAACCGGCCCGCCCGGCACGCCCCGCGATCTGGTGGAACTCCCGGGCCCGCAGGGTGCGCACACGAGTGCCGTCGTACTTGGTGAGGGCCGTGAACAGCACCGTGCGGATGGGTACGTTGACGCCCACGCCGAGGGTGTCCGTACCGCAGATGACCTTCAGCAGGCCGGCCTGCGCCAGCTTCTCCACCAGGCGGCGGTACTTGGGCAGCATGCCGGCGTGATGCACGCCGATGCCGTGCCGGACGTAACGGGAGAGGTTGCGGCCGAACTTGGTGGTGAAGCGGAAGTTGCCGATCAGCTCGGCGATCTGCTCCTTCTCCTCGCGCGAGCACATGTTGATGCTCATCAGCGCCTGCGCCCGCTCCACGGCCTGCGCCTGCGTGAAGTGCACGATGTAGACGGGCGCCTGGCGGGCCGCCAGCAGGTCCGTGAGCGTCTCGGTGAGCGGCGTGTAGCGGTACTCGTACGACAGGGGAACGGGGCGGGTCGCCGAGCGGACCACCGCGGTCGGGCGGCCGGTGCGGCGGGTGAGGTCCTTCTCGAAGAAGGACACGTCGCCGAGCGTCGCCGACATCAGCACGAACTGCGCCTGCGGCAGCTCCAGGATGGGGATCTGCCAGGCCCAGCCGCGGTCGCCCTCCGCGTAGAAGTGGAACTCGTCCATCACGACCTGGCCGACGTCGGCGTCCTTGCCGTCGCGCAGCGCGATCGACGCGAGCACCTCGGCGGTGCAGCAGATCACGGGGGCGTCGGAGTTGACGGACGCGTCGCCGGTCAGCATGCCGACGTTCTCCGTGCCGAAGATCTTGCACAGTTCGAAGAACTTCTCCGACACCAGCGCCTTGATCGGGGCGGTGTAGAAGGTGACCTCGTCCCTCGCCAGCGCGGCGAAGTGCGCACCCGCCGCGATCATGCTCTTGCCGGACCCGGTGGGCGTCGACACGATCACGTTCGCACCGGAGACCACCTCGATCAGCGCCTCCTCCTGGTGGGGATAGAGCGTGAGACCCCGCTCACCGGCCCACGACTCGAAGGCTTCGTACAGGGCGTCGGGGTCGGGGGTCCGCGGCAGCTGATCGATGAGGGTCACGCCCCCATCTTGCCTGGCCTCCGGCCCGATGCGGGAATCGGCTGCGGGCGCGAAGATCGCGAACGCTACGCTGTGTCGCCGACGGGATGTCAGCGCGCCGGTCAACTGGACAGCGGTACACGAGGAATGGGGCGGGCCACGCCGATGATGGGACCAGCACACTCACTGTCGGGCGCCGCCGCCTGGCTCGGCGTCGGAGCGGCGGCCGCCGCGGCCGGGCGCCCGATGCCCTGGCCGGTGCTCCTCGTCGGCGCCCTGATCTGCGCCGGTGCCGCGCTCGCCCCGGACCTCGACCACAAGGCGGCCACCATCTCCCGGTCCTTCGGGCCGCTGTCGCGCTGGCTGTGCGAGATCGTCGACAAGCTGTCGTACGCCGTCTACAAGGCCACCAAGAAGCAGGGCGACCCGCGTCGCTCCGGCGGGCACCGGACGCTCACGCACACCTGGCTGTGGGCGGTCCTGATCGGTGCGGGCACCTCGGCCGTGGCGATCACCAGCGACCGCTGGGGCGTGCTGGCGATCCTCTTCGTGCACATGGTGCTGGCCATCGAAGGTCTGCTGTGGCGGGCGGCGCGCGGCTCCAGCAGCGACGTCCTGGTGTGGCTGCTGGCCGCGGCCACCGCGTGGATCCTCGCGGGTGTCCTGGACAAGCCGGGCAACGGCGCGGACTGGCTGTTCACGGCGCCGGGGCAGGAGTACCTCTGGCTGGGGCTGCCGGTCGTCCTGGGGGCGCTCGTGCACGACCTCGGGGACGCGCTCACCGTCTCGGGATGCCCGGTGCTGTGGCCCATACCGGTGGGGCGCAAGCGCTGGTACCCGGTCGGACCGCCGAAGGCCCTGCGGTTCCGTGCGGGCAGCTGGGTCGAGCTCAGGGTGCTGATGCCGGTGTTCATGCTGCTCGGCGGGGTGGGCTGCGCGGCGGCGCTCAACGTCATCTGAGCGCCGGCCGGGCGCACGCCGGGGGAGGGGGCTCAGCGGCCGCCGTACCGACGCTCGAACGCGGCGACCCGGCCCTCCGAGTCCACCGTGCGGGCCTTGCCCGTGTAGAAGGGGTGGCTCTCCGAGGAGATCTCCACGTCCACGACCGGATAGGTCTCGCCGTCGTCCCACTCGATGGTCTGGTCGCTGGTCGCGGTGGACCGGGTCAGGAACGCGTACCCGGCGGCCCGGTCGCGGAAGACGACGGGGTGGTAGTCGGGGTGCTTCTCCTGCTGCATGGATGCTCCTCGCGGCTCGGGTCGGTGCGGGTGTCAACCCGACAGGGTGTCCTCGTCGACGATGTGCACGGCTGCCTCCTCGGCCGACGCCGCCGCGCCGTCGATGCCCACGTCCAGGGCTACCAGGGCGCTCTCCTCGTCCTCGTGCGCGCCCTCGTCGGGGGCGACGAGCCGGCCGGAGCGGGCGTCGCCCACCTCGTTGTCCAGGAGTTCCCCGTCGGTGCCCTGGCAGTCCCCGAGACCGTCACCGTCCGGGGCGACGGGCTCCGGCAGCTCTTCGGCGAGCCGCTCGTCCAGCGTCTCGCCCCGCCGCCGCTCCGCCGCCGTGACGCCTCTGTGCTCCACGGCCCAGGGCCGCTCGGGAGGGGACCAGCCGCGGTCGAGGGGATCGTCGACGCCGTCGTACTCCAGGGTGTCCTCGGCGTCGAGGAGCCCCGTGTCCTCTCTCTGCTCGGATGGTTCCGGCTGGTAGACGTCGTCTCCCCAGCCGTCGGAGCTCTTCACGGGTACCTCCAGGGGGTGGGGCGGGCCCGTTCACACCGGGGCCCGCGCCGGGCCGCCGCCACACGGAGCACTGACGCCGCCCACCGCCGAACCGCTGCCGCGGTTCCCGGGCGTTTCCCCGAGCCGGTGCCTGTCTCCAGCCTTCCACCCCGCCTCACCACCGCGCAACGCCACGGACCACCTCCGGCGGCCATGGACCAGGAGGCGGGTCCGCCCCGGGCCGGAGGTGCCCGGGGCCCGGGCTGCCCCCCGGGGGGTCGGGCTGCCCCCGGGGGCTCCTCCGACTCTGGGCCCAGCTGGCCCCTGGGCCCGGGCTCGGTCTGGTCCCGGGCTGAGCTGGTGCCGGGCTGAGTTTGGCGCTGGGCTGAACTGGGTGCCGGCTGAGTTTGGGGCCGAGCTGAGCCGGTCCTGGGCCGGGGCGGGGGCCGGGCTGCGTCTGGGGCTGGGCGTGCACGGCCTCGCGGTGAGTTTGGAGCTGCGCAGCCGGTAAGGGTCGGCTGAGTCTGGCTTCGCGCCGAGTCCGGTCCTGGGCCGAGCCGGATGCCGCCCCCGTCTGGACCCGCGCCGACACCGGGGCCCGGGCCCGACCGAGGCCCAGCACCGAGCCGGAGGCACGCCCCGGAGGGCTGGTCGTTCGGGGCGCCGCTCCCTGCCGAAGCGCTCATCCCCGTCCGGTCCTGCCCGGCCTGGCACCGCCAGCCCAGCCCAGGCCAGCCCCACCCGGCCCAGCCCAGGCCAGCCCCACCCGGCCCAGCCCAGGCCAGCCCCACCCGGCCCAGCCCAGGCCAGCCCCACCTGGCCCAGCCCCGGCTAGTCTCGACCGGCCCAGCCCGACGCGCCCAGCCCGACGCGCCCAGCCCCGGCGCCGGCCGCCCCGTCCCACTACGCCGAGACCGTGCGTCTCACGAGCCCCCGGGGCACCCGCCCGTCACCCGTGCCATGACCTCCACAGCGCCGCATACGCCCCGTCCGCCGTCACCAGTTCCTCGTGGCTGCCCAGTTCGCTGATGCGGCCGTTCTCGACGACGGCGATGACGTCCGCGTCGTGGGCGGTGTGGAGGCGGTGGGCGATGGCGACGACGGTGCGGCCGTCGAGGACCTTGGCCAGGGACCGTTCCAGGTGGCGGGCGGCGCGCGGGTCGAGCAGGGACGTCGCCTCGTCCAGGACCAGCGTGTGCGGGTCGGCCAGCACCAGGCGGGCCAGGGCGATCTGCTGGGCCTGGGCGGGAGTGACCGTCAGGCCGCCCGAGCCGACCTCGGTGTCCAGGCCGTCGTCGAGCGCCCGGGCCCAGCCGTCCGCGTCGACCGCGCCCAGCGCCGCCCACAGCTCGGCGTCGCCCGCACCGGTCCGGGCGAGCCGGAGGTTGTCGCGCAGGGAGCCCACGAAGACGTGGTGCTCCTGGTTGACGAGGGCGACATGGGCGCGGACGCGTTCCGCCGGCATCCGGGACAGCTCGGCGCTGCCCAGGGTGATCCGGCCGTCCCGGGGCGCGTAGATCCCGGCGAGCAGCCGCCCCAGCGTCGACTTGCCCGCACCCGAGGGGCCGACCAGGGCCAGCCGGGTGCCGGGGGAGACCTCCAGGGACACCTTGCGCAGGACGTCCACGCCCTCCACGTAGCCGAAGTGCACGCGGTCGGCGCGCACATGGCGTCCGTCGGGGGACACGGAGGGGTCGCCGGCGTCCGGCTCGATGTCCCGGACCCCGACGAGCCGGGCCAGTGACACCTGGGCGACCTGGAGTTCGTCGTACCAGCGCAGGATCATGCCCACCGGGTCGACGAGCATCTGGGCGATCAGCGCGCCCGTCGTGAGCTGGCCGACGTCGATCCAGCCGTGCAGGGAGAACACGCCGCCGACCAGGAGGACCGAGGCGAGCACGGTCACGTGGGTGACGTTGACGACCGGGAAGAGCACCGACCGCAGCCACAACGTGTAGCGCTCCCAGGCCGTCCACTCCCTGATCCGGCGCTCGGACAG
This sequence comes from Streptomyces sp. NPDC007991, assembly GCF_042958445.1. NCBI lineage: Bacteria > Bacillati > Actinomycetota > Actinomycetes > Kitasatosporales > Streptomycetaceae > Streptomyces > Streptomyces sp. NPDC007991. The sequence goes on along the minus strand of NZ_JBIBJD010000006.1, from coordinate 363,846 downwards.
CGCGACGCGCCGGTCACCGAGGCGGTGCGCCTCGACGGTGCGCCCGGCGTCCACGGTCTCGGCGAGCGCGGCGGCCACGGCGGCGTACCCGGCGGCCTCCGAGCGGTAGGCGGCCGGTGCCCGCCGGAAGTACCAGCGGCAGCCGGCGATCAGCAGCGGCAGGGCGAGCAGCACGGCGAGCGCCAGCGGCGGCGCCGTGACGACCAGCCCGCCCATCAGCAGCACCACCCACACCACGCCGATCGACAGCTGCGGCACGGCCTCGCGCATGGCGTTGGCCAGCCGGTCGACGTCCGTGGTGATCCGCGACAGCAGATCGCCGGTCCCGGCTCGCTCCAGCACGCCGGGCGGCAGCCCGACCGACCGGACGAGGAAGTCCTCGCGCAGGTCGGCCAGCATCCGCTCGCCGAGCATCGCGCCGCGCAGCCGCACCTGGCGGACGAACAGGGCCTGGACGGCCAGCGCCGCCACGAACAGCCCCGCGGTGAGTTCCAGCCGCAGGTCCCGCGCCCCGTCGGAGACCCGCTCCACGACTCCGCCCAGCAGCCACGGGCCCGCCATCGAGGCGACGACGGCGACCGTGTTGACGACGACGAGCAGCACGAACGCCCGGCGGTGCCGGCGCAGCAGTTCCGCCACGTAGGCGCGGACGGTCGCGGGGGCGCCGACCGGCAGGGTGTTCGCCGTCGTCGGGGCGGCCGGGTCGTACGCCGGAGGCGCCACGCCGATCATGCCTTCTCCTCGATCTCTTCCAGTTCGTGCAGGACGTCCTTCAGGGCGACGGGACCGGTTAGCGCGACCTCGTCGTCCGTCTCGCGGGTGACCACCGCCCGGTAGCGGGGCTCGGCGCGCAGCAGCTCACGGTGCGTGCCGGCCGCCGCGGCCTCGCCGTCGTGCAGGAACACCACCCGGTCGGCGCGGTCCAGCAGCAGCGGCGAGGAGGTGAACACCACTGTCGTGCGCCCCGCGCGCAACTCCCGCACGCCCTGCGCGATCCGGGCCTCGGTGTGCGAGTCGACGGCCGAGGTCGGCTCGTCCAGGACGAGCACCTCCGGGTCCGTGATCAGTGACCGGGCGAGCGCGAGGCGCTGGCGCTGGCCGCCGGACAGGGACCGGCCGCGTTCGGTGATCCGCGCGTCCATGGGGTCGGCGGCGTCCACCGAGCCCTGCACCAGCGCGGCCAGCACGTCGTCGCACTGCGCGGCGGCCAGCGCCGCCCGCGGTTCGACGGCGCCCGACGCGGGGACGTCGAGCAGTTCGCGCAGCGAACCGGACAGCAGCACGGGGTCCTTGTCCTGGACGAGGACGGCCGTACGGGCACTGTCCAGCGGGAGTTCGTCGAGCGGCACACCGCCGAGCAGCACCGAGGTGCCCTCTTGCGGCGGGTGTCCGCCCAGCCGTTCCGCGAGCCGGCCGGCCGCGTCCGGGTCGCCGCACACCACGGCGGTGAGCCGGCCTGCGCTCGCGAGCAGCCCGGTGTCCGGGTCGTACAGGTCTCCGGACGGGAGCTCGGCCCCGCGCGATCCGGCGGTGTCGGTGGCACGCTCCAGCGCCAGCACGCCCGCGGCCCGTTTGGCGGACGGCCGGGAGAAGGAGTACGCCATGGCGATCTCCTCGAAGTGCCGCAGCGGATAGGTGAGGACCATCACCGAGCTGTAGACGGTGACCAGTTCGCCGACGCTGATCCGGCCCTGGCGCGCCAGGTGCACGCCGTACCAGACGACGGCGATGAGCAGCAGTCCCGGCAGCAGGACCTGGATCGCGGAGATCAGGGACCACATCCGGGCGCTGCGCACCGCCGCGTGCCGGACCTCCTGGGAGGCGTGGCGGTAGCGGTCGAGGAACAGTTCCTCACCGCCGATGCCGCGCAGCACGCGCAGACCGGCGACGGTGTCCGAGGCGAGTTCGGTGGCGCGTCCGGCCTTCTCACGCTGCACGTCGGCACGCCGGGTGGCGCGGGGCAGCAGGGGCAGCACGGCGAGCGCCAGCACGGGCAGTCCCACGGCGACGACCACGCCGAGCGCGGGCTGGTAGACGAGGAGAGCGACGCAGACCAGCACGATGGTGACCAGGGCCGCGGTGAACCGCGACCAGGCCTCCACGAACCAGCCGATCTTCTCGACGTCACCGGTGGAGACCGCCACGACCTCCCCGGCCGCGACGCGGCGGGTCAGCGCCGAGCCCAGATGGGCGGCCTTGCGGGCGAGCAACTGCTGGACGCGGGCGGCCGCCGTGATCCAGTTGGTGATGGCGGTGCGGTGCAGGTAGGTGTCGCCGACGGCGTTGCCGACGCAGGCCAGCGCCAGCAGGCCGCCCGCCAGGGCGAGTTGACCGCCGGAGCGGTCGACGACGGCCTGTACGGCGACACCGACGCAGAACGGCAGCGCGGCGACGGAGGCGAAGTGCAGCAGCCCCCACGCCAGCGACTTGAGCTGCCCGTCCAGCTGATTGCGGAAGAGCCACCACAGGAATCGGGGACCCGAACGCGCGTCCGGCACGCCGGGGTCGGAGTACGGAAGGTCTTGAATCTGCATGACGTCCCAGTGGCTCGTGTCAGGGGGAACGGGGGGATGGGGGGATGAGGGGTGGGGAGACGGGGGTTCGGCCGATGGCAGCAAACCGTGACAGGTTCGCGTCGGCACATGGTCGGAGGCAACCGGTTTTCGACCTGCCGAACGGAACCGGCCGACAGGGGTGGGAACAGAGCGGCTCGGCGGGCCGGTGCTCATTGCGGTGGCGGCGCACTCCCCGTAGAACACCGGCCATGAACAGACGGATCGTCATGTCCATGCTTGCCGGGGCGGCCCTCCTGGCGAGCACTTTCCTCGGGACCGGTTCCGCCCGTGCGGCCGACGTCCCCGCCGAGTTCGGCACCGACTGGCACGACCCGGTCACGGCGGCCCCGCCCGTATCGAAGCCCGGCGGCAGGTCCTGCGAAGTCACCCTGGCCCAGGCGCAGTTCCGTGACTTCACCCCGTACCGGGGCACGTACACGCCGCCCGGCGACTGCGGTGACCGCTGGAGCAAGGTGGTGCTGCGGCTCGACGGCAAGGTCAAGGGGCGGCAGTACGACCGGCTCGGCTATCTGCGTGTCGGCGGGGTCGAGATCTTCCGTACGTCGACACCGCAGCCCTCGCCCGACGGCATCGCGTGGTCGGTTCAGAAGGACGTCACCCGCTACAGCGACACCTTCCGCGGTCGCCGGGACGTCGAGATGCTCATCGGGAACGTCGTCGACGACACCTACACCGGCGTCCTCGACGTCAAGGTCACCCTGACGTTCCACCCAGGCCGTCCTGACGGTAACAGCGGCCCTGACAGGGTCCTCACCCTGGACCGGGGGACCGACGGCGCGACCACCCTCACGACCCCGCGCAACAGCGAGCGCGTCGTCGCCGAGGTGTACGCCACCGGCTCCGGCGGCGGCTGTGAGGAGTACTGGTACCTGACGGTGCCCGACCCGGCGCCGTACTCCTGCAAGGCGGCCCGGGGCTCCTACCGTGAGGTGCAGATCAGCGTGGACGGCCGGCTCGCGGGCATCGCCGCGCCGTTCCCCACCGTGTGGACCGGCGGCTGGTCCAACCCGTTCCTCTGGTACGTGATCCCGGGCCCGCGCGCCTTCGACATCAAGCCGATCACCTACGACCTCACCCCCTTCGCCGGGCTCCTCAACGACGGCCGACCGCACCGCGTCGAGGTCTCGGTCGCCGGCGTGCCCGAGGGGCAGACCGGCTGGAGCACACCGGTGAACATCCTCGTCTGGCAGGACGAGCAGCGCGCCCGCGTACCCGGGAAGCTCACCGCCCACCAGGCGGGCGATCTCGCCAACTCCTCGTCGTATACACCTGGTTCGGAGCACCGGGTCGACACCGAGGGCGCCCACCGGCTGACCGTCGCCGGATACGTCGACACCTCGCACGGCCGCGTCACGACCACCGTCGGCCGTTCGCTCGCCCACACCTCCGGGCACCGCTGGACGGACGGCGAGACGACCGACGCCCTCGATGCCACCTGGACCGACGACGAGTCCGTGACCGTCGACGGGCCCGGACCGGCCCACACCACCCGTACGCACCGGACCTACACCATGGATGGCACGACCACCCTGGGGGCGGGCGACCGGCTGCGCACCGTGCTGGCCCTCGGCGACCGCGCCACGGCCGTCGAGACGCGCGGCGGCCGTCGTACGGCCTGGTCGCGGTTCGACGACTCCTATACGGGCGACGCCACGTACACGGCGAACGTGCCTCGCGACCAGCGGCACGCGGTCGGCACGACGCGTGAGCGCTATCGGCTGTACGGCTCGCACGGCTGCTACGACCGCATGCTGACCACCGTGCAGGGGGTGCTCACGGGCGACCTCCGCCGTTGCTGAAGGGGCCCGTGAGGTGCGCGTGACATGCATCACTTAGGACGCTTTTACATGGCTGAAACGTTGCGGTCTTGTGCGCGATCAAGACAGCCTCCACAGTGAACGGCTACGGAAGCCGCTTTCCGTATCGCAGAAGTCCCCTCCGGCCTCTGTGTGTCCCGTCCCCCAAGGAGGCCCCCGTGCCACCGTCCGTACCGTCCCTGCCGCGGCGCGTCGCACGCACCTTGCGTACCTCACTCTTCGCGCAGGTCCTCTGCGCACTCGTCCTCGGAATCCTCGTCGGGAAGCTGTGGCCGGACACGGCCACGGCTCTCCAGCCGCTCGGCGACGGTTTCACCCGGCTCATCAAGACGGTGATCTCGCCCCTGGTGTTCTGCGTGGTCGTCGTCGGCATCGCCAAGGCCGGTGACCTGAAGGCGTTCGGCCGGATCGGCGTCAAGGCCCTGATCTGGTTCGAGGTCGCCTCCACGGCGGCCCTGGTCATCGGCCTCGTCGCCGCCAACGTCGTCGGTCCCGGCAAGGGCATGAACGTCGACCCGTCCTCGCTGGACGCCGCCGCGGTGGACCAGAGCACGGGCGGTGGCCATCTGCCCTCGACGACCGAGTTCGTCCTCAACGCGCTGCCCGAGAGCTTCATCGGCGCCTTCGCCGAGAACGAACTGCTCCAAGTCCTCATCCTGGCCTGTCTGGTGGGCGCCGCCCTGCTGCACCTCGGACACACCAAGGTGCCGAAGATCCTGCCCGCCGTCGACCAGGCCCAGGAAGTGATCTTCACGGTCGTCGGGTTCATCATGCGGCTCGCCCCGCTCGCGGTGTTCGGCGCGATGGCCCACCTCGTCGGCAACTACGGGCTGGGCGTGATGAAGACGTACGCCAAGCTCATCGTGCTCTGCTACGTGGCGGCCGCGCTGTTCGTCGCGCTGCTCGCCGTCGCCCTGCGGATGGTGACCGGGCTCAGCCTCTGGAAGTTCCTGCGCTACATCCGCGAGGAGATGCTGCTCGCGCTCGGCACCGCGTCCACCGAGTCGGTCATGCCGCGCGTGATGCAGAAGCTGCGCCGGGCCGGGGCCCGCGACGACGCGGTGGGCCTGGTGCTGCCCACGGGCTACTCCTTCAATCTCGACGGCGCCTCGCTCTATCTGTCGATCGGCACGCTGTTCATCGCCCAGGCCGTGGGCGTGGACCTGAGCCTGGGTCAGCAGATCACCGTGGTCCTGGTGCTGATGCTCACCAGCAAGGGCATGGCGGGCATCCCCGGTTCGGCGTTCCTCGCCCTGTCCGCGACGGCCTCGTCCCTGGGCGCCATCCCGGCCGGAGCCGTCGCCCTGCTGCTCGGCGTGGACCGCATCATGGACTCGATGCGCGTCGTCACGAACCTGCTCGGCAACTGCGTCGCCGTGTTCGCGGTGTCCCGCTGGGAGGGGGCGCTGGATGTGGCCCGGGCGAAGAGGGTGCTCGACGGGGAGGACGCCTCCGAGCCGGACGACCGTGACAAGGGCGCCGGCGGCGAGACCGGCACCGACGCGCTCGCCCCCGGCATCCCGGCTCAGCAGCCCAAGGGCGTCAAGGAGCCCGCTCCCGAGGCCGGTTGACCGAAACCGAAACCGAACGGGCCGCGGCCACCGCTCCAGCACGTCGAGCGGCGGCCGCGGCCCGTTGTCGTGGTCCGGCCGGTCAGCAGGACCGTACCGGCGCTCCGTCGATCAGCGTGTTCAGCAGCCCGCCGAGCGCGTCGCGCTGTTCCTCCGTGAGCGGCGCGAGGATCTCCTCCGCGGCCGATCTGCGCGCCGCCCGCAGCTCGCGCAGCGCGCCCCGGCCGTCGTCCGTGAGCTCGATGCGGATCACCCGCCGGTTCGCCGGGTCCGGGACCCGGCGCACCTTACCGCTCGCCTCCAGACCGTCGACCAGCGTCGTCACGGCCCGCGGCACCACCTCGAGGCGCTCGGCCAGGTCGGCCATCCGCGGCGGCGAGCCCCAGTGCGCGAGCGTGCGCAGCAGGCGGGACTGGGCCGGTGTGATGCCGAGGTCGCGCTGCTCCAGATGGCGCTTCTGGATGCGGTGCACCCGGCGGGTGAGCCGCAGCAACTGCTCGGCGAGCAGGCCGTCGGAATCGGGGGAGGTCATACGGGAACAATATCAGGATGATGTTCATTGTGAGTATAGGTAACAATGAGCTACGATCCGATCCGCCGTCCCGGCCCCCGGCCGCACCGCTCTCCCGAAGGAGCCCATGCACCCCGACCATGAAGCCCCCTGGAGCGCACCCGCCGACGCGAAGGAACAGCCCCGGCAGGTCCGCCGCATCCTCAGGCTCTTCCGCCCCTACCGGGGCCGCCTCGCGGTCGTCGGCCTGCTGGTCGGCGCCGCGTCGCTGGTCTCGGTGGCCACGCCCTTCCTGCTGAAGGAGATCCTGGACGTCGCGATCCCGCAGGGGCGCACCGGCCTGCTCAGCCTGCTCGCCCTGGGCATGATCCTCAGCGCCGTCCTCACCAGCGTCTTCGGTGTCCTGCAGACCCTGATCTCCACGACCGTCGGCCAGCGCGTCATGCATGACCTGCGCACCGCCGTCTACGGCCGGCTCCAGCGCATGTCCCTCGCGTTCTTCACCCGCACGCGCACGGGCGAGGTGCAGTCCCGCATCGCCAACGACATCGGCGGCATGCAGGCCACCGTCACCTCCACCGCGACCTCGCTCGTCTCCAACGCCACCAGCGTGATCGCCACGATCGTCGCGATGATCGCCCTCGACTGGCGCCTGACCGTCGTCTCGCTGCTGTTGCTGCCGGTGTTCGTGTGGATCAGCCGCCGCGTGGGCAACGAACGGCGGAAGATCACCACCCAGCGCCAGAAGCAGATGGCCGCCATGGCCGCCACGGTCACCGAGTCGCTCTCCGTCAGCGGCATCCTGCTCGGCCGCACCATGGGCCGCTCCGACTCGCTGACGACGTCCTTCTCCGAGGAGTCCGAGGAACTCGTCGACCTGGAAGTGCGCTCGAACATGGCCGGCCGCTGGCGCATGGCCGTCATCACGATCGTCATGGCGGCCCTGCCCGCCGTCATCTACTGGACCGCCGGCATGGCCCTCCAGCTGGGCGGCCCCGCCGTCTCCATCGGCACGATCGTCGCGTTCGTCTCGCTCCAGCAGGGCCTGTTCCGCCCGGCTGTGAGCCTGCTGTCGACGGGTGTGCAGATCCAGACCTCGCTCGCCCTCTTCCAGCGCATCTTCGAGTACCTCGACCTGCCGATCGACATCACCGAGCGCGCGGACCCGGTCCGCCTCGACCGGGTCAAGGGCGAGGTCCGCTTCGAGAAGGTCTCCTTCGGCTACGACGCCAAGGGCGGCCCGGTCCTCGACGGCATCGACCTCACCGTCCCGGCCGGCTCCAGCCTCGCCGTCGTCGGCCCGACCGGCGCCGGCAAGTCCACGCTCGGCTACCTGGTGCCGCGCCTCTACGACGTGAGCGGCGGCCGCGTCACCCTCGACGGTGTCGACGTCCGCGACCTCGACTTCGACACCCTGGCGCGCGCGGTCGGCGTCGTCTCGCAGGAGACCTACCTCTTCCACGCCTCGGTCGCCGACAACCTGCGTTTCGCCAAGCCCGACGCCTCCGACGAGGAGCTGTACCAGGCGGCGAAGGCGGCGCAGATCCACGACCACATCGCGTCCCTGCCCGACGGTTACGACACCGTCGTCGGTGAGCGCGGCCACCGCTTCTCCGGCGGCGAGAAGCAACGCCTGGCCATCGCCCGCACGATCCTGCGCGACCCGCCGGTGCTCATCCTCGACGAGGCCACCAGCGCGCTGGACACCCGGACCGAGGCGGCCGTGCAGGACGCCATCGACGCGCTGTCGGCGAACCGCACCACGCTCACCATCGCCCACCGGCTGTCGACGGTCCGGGGCGCCGACCAGATCGTGGTCCTCGACTCGGGGCGCGCGGTCGAACTCGGTACCCACGAGGAACTGCTGGAGCGGCACGGCCGGTACGCGGCGCTCGTACGCCGGGACGCCCAAATGGAACCGACAAGATGAAAATATGCCGGGTTTATGACGATATGCGGGTTACCGTGCCCGCATGCAGAAGAACACTCCGCCACGGAGCACGATTCGACTGACGCGCCGGGGCCGTATCGCCCTCGTCGCGACCGGAGCCGTCGTGGTGGGCACCGCCGTGGCGGTGCCGCTGCTGACCCTGGGGCCCGCGGACGACGGCCGGCCCGCGACTCTGGTGATCCCGGAGGGCCGGCGCGCGAGCCAGGTCTACGCCGCCGTCGACAAGGCCCTCGCCCTGCCGCCCGGCAGCACGAAGAAGTCCCTGGCGAAGGCCGCCCTCAAACTGCCGAACGACGCCGGGGGCAACCCGGAGGGCTATCTCTTCCCGGCGGTCTATCCGCTCCAGGAGAAGACGACCCCCGAGAAGCTCCTGGCCCTGATGGTCGACACCGCGAACGAGAAGTTCAACGGCGCGCCCATCGCCGCGGGAGCGCAGCGCAACGCCATGAACGTCTACCAGGCCGTCACCATCGCGAGCATCGTCCAGGCGGAAGCGGCCACCAAGGCCGACATGGGCAAGGTCGCCCGGGTCGTCTTCAACCGCCTCGAACGCGGCATGCCACTCCAGATGGACTCCACCCTCAACTACGCGCTCGGCCGCTCCACCTTGCGCACCACGGCGAGCGACACCCGTGTCGACAGCCCCTACAACTCCTACCAGCGCATGGGCCTGCCCCCCACCCCCATCGGCAACCCGGGCGAGGAGGCCATGCGCGCCGCCATCAACCCGCCCCCGGGCGACTGGCTGTACTTCGTCACCGTCCGCCCGGGCGACACCCGCTTCACCGCCGACTACGCGGAACACCAGCGCAATGTCGCGGAGTTCGACGCGATCCGGAAGAAGGACGGCGCTCGGGCGGCCGGCTGACCCGCCCGGGCCTCACGCGGCGACCGCCTCCCGCGCCAGCAGCCGCCGGATGTCGCGGACGGCCGCGCGGCCGGCGCGGTTGGCGCCGATGGTGCTGGCCGACGGGCCGTAGCCGACGAGGTGGATCCGCGGGTCGGCGGCCGCGCGGGTGCCCTCCAGGCGGATGCCGCCGCCCGGCTCGCGCAGGCGCAGCGGGGTGAGGTGGTCGAGGGCGGCCCGGAAGCCGGTGGCCCAGAGGATGACGTCGGCGTCGACGTGGCGGCCGTCGCGCCAGTCCACTCCCGTGGGCGTGACGCGGTCGAACATGGGCTGCCGGTCGAGCACCCCGTCCTCGATACCCTGCCGGACCGCGTCGTTGAGCGGCAGTCCGGTGACCGAGACGACACTCCTGGGCGGCAGTCCCTGCCGTACCCGTTCCTCGACGAGCGCGACGGCCGCCCGGCCCGCGTCCTCGTCGAAGGGGCCCTCACGGAAGACGGGCGGACGCCGGGTCACCCAGGTGGTGGCCGCCGTGTACGGGGCGATCTCCAGCAGATGCTGCGTGCCCGAGGCGCCGCCGCCCACCACGACGACCCGCTGCCCGGCGAACTCCTGCGGCCCGGAGTACTGCGCGGTGTGCAACTGCCGCCCCCGGAAGGTCTCCTGGCCCGGATAGCGCGGCCAGAACGGCCGGTCCCAGGTGCCGGTCGCGTTGATCAGCGCCCGCGTCGACCACACGCCGTGTGAGGTCTCCACCAGCAGCCGCCCGCCGGGCCCCTCCCGCACCGCGCGCACGTCGACGGGGCGCCGCACTCGCAGGTCGAAGGTCCGCTCGTACCGGTCGAAGTAGCCGCTGATCACCTCCGCCGACGGCCGCGCCGGATCCGCGTCCGTGAGCTCCATCCCCGGCAGCGCGTGCATCCCGTGCACCCTGCCGTACGTCAGCGACGGCCAGCGGAACTGCCAGGCGCCGCCGGGGCCGGGGGAGTGGTCCAGCACCACGAAGTCGCGGTCCGGCTCGAACCCGGCTCGCCGCAGGTGATAGGCGCCGGCCAGACCGGCCTGACCCGCGCCTATGACGACTGCCTCGACCTCGCGTGTGTTGTTCACGCTTCTACCAACCGTGCCGGGGTCGTGGATCTTCCCGGGGGGCGGCCCGCGCGGCTCGGGGCGAGCCAGGTGGCACCGGGGCGGTGCGTCAGGATGGGGGCATGTCAGATGTCTTCACCACTCGAGTTCTGAACGTCCGCACCGGTTCCACGGAGAGGGTCGTCGACATCACCGGCGACTGCGAGTCCTTCCTGCGGGAGGCGGCGGCCGGGCGTGACGGCCTCCTCAATGTCTTCGTCCCGCACGCGACGGCCGGGATCGCCGTTCTGGAGACCGGAGCCGGCAGCGACGACGACCTGCTGGCCGCACTGCACACGCTGCTGCCGGCCGACGACCGCTGGCAGCACCGGCACGGCAGTCCCGGCCACGGCCGCGACCACGTCCTGCCGGCCCTCGTCCCGCCGCACGCGACGCTGCCCGTGCTGGGCGGCCGGCTGGAGCTCGGGACCTGGCAGTCGGTGTGCCTCGTGGACACCAACAAGGACAACCCGGACCGCAAGGTGCGGCTGAGTTTCCTGGGGTGAATGAGGTCCGCGCGGCCGGGGCTCCGTACGCGGTGCCCGAACGGCCCTGGCGGGCCGTGACGCGTGCCCGTAATGCCCGTATTCTCGTCAATGCCAGAATCTCTTCCGAGTAGCGGATGATCGCGGGCGCAAGCGAGGCGAAGCGTGGTTCGGTCCGGCGAGGAACCCAAGCCGGCGGGACGTGCGGCGGAAGGCACGGGGCCCGCCCGTCTTCGCGACCGGTTTCTCCAGGGCGAGCCGGTCGACACCGGCGTGAGGACGTCCATCCTGAACTCGTGGCGCCGCAGCCGGTCCCTGGGCCTGTCGCCGGACCAGACCGACCTCCCCTACCGTGAGGACTTCGACGCCGGGGGCCGTATCGTCCGCGCGGCCGTGCCGGTGCTCGACCGGCTCCAGGACACCTTCTCCGGCAGCCAGGTCAACATCTCGGTCGCCGACGCGAACGGGACGGTCCTGCTGCGCCGGTTCGGGGATCCCTCGATGGCCAGGAACCTGCCGGCGATCCAGCGGGTGCCGGGATTCGTCTTCGCCGAGCAGGTCGCCGGCACCAACGGCATCGGCCTCGCCCTGGCGGAGCGGCAGCTCATCCGCGTCTACGGCGCCGAGCACTTCGCGGAGCGCTCGCAGGGCAACGCCTGCGTCGCGATGCCCGTCCGGGACCCGCTCAGCGGACGTATCGAGGGCGTCCTGTGCTTGGGCTATCCGCGCAGTTTCGAACAGCCCGCGCTGGGTGCGGCGATCCGCCGGGCGGCCGAGAACATCGAGCGGCGGCTGCTGGGGCAGAGCTCCGCGCACGAGCGCGCCCTGCTGCGGGCGTACCTGGCCACCGGGGGCGGGGCGGGCCTGTACAGCGGCGTCGCCCTGGACGCGGTGGCCGACGAGTTCCCCCCGCCTGACCAGGCGGTCCTGAGGGAGAAGGCCGCCGAACTGATCTCCCGCGGGCAGCGGGCCGCCGTCGACGTGGCCCTGCCCGGCGGCCGCCGGGTGACGCTGGTGAGCCGCCCGATGACGAGCGCCTCCGGGGTGCGGGGCTTCGCCGTCGAGGCGGTGCTGCCGGGCGCCGGGGCCGTGGAGTCCCTCGTCCTCCCGCACCAGGCGGACGAACTGCCGGACCTGGCCGCCCTCTCGACCGCCCCACGGCCCGCCCCGCCGTCGATCACCCTGCCGTCCGGATATCTCGCCGCCGCGTCCGCCCCGGCCGCCGTGCCCGAGGGCGGCCGGGGGGCCGCGGGGTACGGCAAGGCCGGCAGGGCCGACGGCGGGAGGGGGACGGCGGACGGCGGTGGGAGTGTGGCCGGTGGGGGTGCGGGCGCGGCCCGCGATGACAGGGACGTGGTCGACGGCGGTGCGGACGGGGCGAACGGTGGTTGGGACGTCGTCGACGGCGGTCGCGGCGTGGCTGACGGTGACAGGGACGCGGCGGGCGGCGACGGCGGCAGGGGCGTGGCCGGCGGGGGAACGGATGCCGGGGACGCCGGCAGGGACGCGGTGTACGGCGGTGGGGACGCGGTGTACGGCGGCAGGGGCACGGTGGACGACCACACCGGGTCGCCGTTCCCCGCCCGGGGGCTCGTCATGGTGGGGGAGCCGCACGTCGGGGCCTACGCCCTGGCCGCACGGCGGCGCCTGGAGCTGCTGTCCGAAGCCAGCGCCCGCATCGGCACGACCCTGGACGTGCGCCGCACCGCCGAGGAACTGGCCGAGACGGCGGTCCCGCGCCTGGCCGACTTCGTCACCATCGACCTGCCCGAAGCCGTCCTGCGCGGCGAGGAGTCCGCCGACCCCCTCGCCGACCTGCGCCGCACGGTGCTGCACGGCGTCCGCGAGGGACTGCCCTTCACGCAGCCAGGCGAGCGCATCGACTACGGTCCGACCGTGCCCCAGCTGCGCTGCCTGACCACGGGCGAGGCCGTACTGGAACCGGACCTGAAGGCCGCAGCGGGCTGGCTCGCCCAGGACCCCGAGCACACCGCGCGCCTGCTCGCCCACGTCCACTCCCTCATCGCGGTGCCCCTGCTCGCCCGCGGTGTCGTCCTCGGCATCGCCAGCTTCTACCGCGCCGGGAGCGCCTTCGGGGACGACGACCGTTCGCTGGCCCAGGAGCTCGCCGCCCGCGCCGCCCTGTCCATCGACAACGCCCGGCGCTACACCCACGAACGCGCCATGGTCCTGGCCCTCCAGCGCAGACTCCTCCCGCACGGGCTGCCCGACCAGGACGCCGTCGAGGTCGCCCACCGCTATCTGCCCGCCGAATCCGACGTGGGCGGGGACTGGTACGACGTCATCCCCCTGTCCGGCACCCGCGTCGGGCTCCTCGTCGGTGACGTCGTCGGCCACGGCATGCTCTCCGCGGCCACCATGGGCCGGCTGCGCACCGCGGCGCGCAGCTTCGCCGAGCTCGACTTCTCCCCGGACGAGGTCCTCACCCACCTCGACAACCTCGTGGGGCGCCTGGACCGGGAGGACCCCGACGGCAAGGGCGCCGGCGTCATCGGCGCGACCTGTCTGTACGCCGTGTACGACCCGACCGAGCAGCGGTGCCACATGGCGCGCGCCGGACACCCGCCGCCCGCACTCGTCCACCCCGACGGCACCGTGTCCTACCCCGACCTCCCGGCCGGGCCCCCGCTCGGTCTCGGCGGTCTGCCCTTCGACACCGTCGAGATCGAGGTCCCCGAGGGCAGTCAGCTGGTGCTCTACACCGACGGGCTCATCGAGGACCGCCACCGTGACGTCGACGTGGTGCTGGAGCAGTTGCGCGCGGCCCTGGCCCATCCGGAGCGGGCACCCGAACAGACCTGCCAGGCGGTCCTGGACACCGTGGCGCCGGCGCACCCGCACGACGACATCGCCCTGCTCGTCGCCCGCGTGCACGCGCTCGACCCCGGCCGGATCGCCGCCTGGGAGCTGCCCGCCGACCCGTCGGTCGTCGCCGAGGTCAGGGCGTCCGCCATGCGGCGGATGGCCGGCTGGGGGCTCGACGAGACCGCGTTCGCCGCGGAGCTGATCCTCAGCGAGCTGATCACCAACGCCATCCGGCACGGCGCGGGGCCCATCCGGGTCCGGCTGCTGTACGGGCGCACCCTGATCTGCGAGGTCTCCGACGTCAGCAACACCGCCCCCCATCTGCGCCGGGCGGCCAGTACGGACGAGGGCGGACGCGGCCTGTTCCTCGTCGCGCAGCTCTCGCAGAGCTGGGGCACGCGCTACCTCCCCGAGGGCAAGGTCATCTGGGCCGAGTGCGGGCTCGACGCCGCGTGAGGCGTCCGCCGACCCGCGTGGGAGTCACAGCGGCCGAAAGATGCCCGAAATGCTGTAATTTGATCGGGTGCGCGACGCTCCTGAAACGCCGGTGAAGGCGGCTTCACCCTTCGGGCCGGAGCCCTTGGTCCGTATCCGCGGGCTCGGCAAGCGGTTCGGCGGGACCGTCGCGCTGGCCGGGGTCGACCTCGACGTCCACGCGGGCAGTGTGCTGGCCCTGCTCGGGCCCAACGGTGCGGGCAAGTCGACGCTCATCAAGATCCTCGCCGGTGTCCACGCCGCCGACACGGGACAGATCACCGTGGACGGCATGCCCCTCGGCAGTCCGGCCGCGTCCCGGAGCATGTCCTTCATCCACCAGGACCTCGGTCTCGTGGAGTGGATGACCGTCGCCGAGAACATCGCCCTGACCACCGGGTACGCACGCCGCACCGGGCTGATCTCCTGGCGGCGTACACGCGAGCGCTGCGTCGACGCGCTGCGGATCGTCGCCGGGCACCTCGACCCCGGGGCGCCGGTCTCCGGGCTCACACCGGCCGAGCGCTCGCTCGTCGCGATCGCCAGGGCCCTGGCGGCCCGCGCGAAGCTCATCGTCCTCGACGAGCCGACCGCCCGCCTGCCCGCCACGGACAGCGCCCGGCTCTTCGCCGTCCTGCACGACCTGCGCGACCGCGGACACGCGATCCTCTACGTCAGTCACCGCCTGGACGAGGTCTACCAGGTCGCCGACACGTTCGCCGTACTCCGCGACGGCCACCTCGTCAGCCACGGCCGCCTCTCGGACCACACCCCCACCCGCTTGGTCCACGACATCGTCGGCGAGCCCCCGCAACCCACACCCCGCCCCTCGCCCGCCCCCGGCCCCGCCGGGGCTTCGACGGCTGACCGTCCGGCCGGTGCTGCGTCGGCTGACCGTCCCGCAGGCACTCCGCCCGCCGGCCCCCCGGCCGATACTCCGCCCGCCGGTCGCCGCCCCGAGTCCCCGGGCGCCGGGCGCCGGGCCGGCACTCCGCCCGCCGGTCGCCCGGCCGGTGCGCCGGCTGCCGGCCCCGCCGGGGCTTCGACGGCTGACCGTCCGGCCGGTGCTGCGTCGGCTGGCCGTCCCGCAGGCACTCCGCCCGCCGGCCCCACGGCCGATACTCCGCCCGCCGGTCGCCGCCCCGTGCCCCCGGGCGCCGGGGGCCGGGCCGACTCTCCGCCCGCCGGTCGCCCGGCCGGAGCGCCGGCTGCCGCCGGCCCCGCTGGTGCTCCGGCCGCCGGCCGCTCAGCCAGGTCCCCGGCCGCCGACCGTCCCACCTCCGTTCCACCCGCCGACCGCCCCACCGCCGCTCCTGCCGTTGAACACCCAGCCCGGCCCGGGGCCGCCGAGGACCGTACCGGGTCCCGGGCCGCCGCCCACCCCGCCGATACCCCGCCCACGGTCCGCCCCGGCGGCCCTCCGGCCCGCACACCTCCCGTCCTCGTCCTCGACGGCGTGCGGACCGATCGGGCCGGGCCGGTCAGTCTGGGGGTCGCTGCCGGTGAGGTGGTCGGGCTGGTCGGGCTCTCGGGGGCCGGGCATGCGGAGCTGGGGCGGGCCCTCGCCGGGGACCGGCCCCTGCGAGGGGGGCGGGCCCTGCTGCACGGGCGGCCCTATCAGCCCCGCTCGGTCGCGGAGGCCGTCGCCCGGGGCGTCGGCTTCGTGCCGGGGGACCGGCTGCGGGAAGGCTGTCTCGCCGAACTGACCGTGCGGGAGAACCTCCTGGCCAATCCCCGCGCGGGCGGACAGCGGGCTCCGCGCTGGATCGGTCCCCGCCGCGAACGTACCGAGGCCGCCGCCCTGATCGACCGGTTCTCGGTGCGCCCCCGCGACAGCGAGGCCCCCATCGCCACACTCTCCGGCGGGAACCAGCAGAAAGTCATGATCGGCCGCTGGCTGCGGACGGAGCTGCGGCTGCTGATCCTGGAGGAGCCGACCGCGAGCGTGGACATCGGCGCCAAGGCCGCCATCCACCGCCTGCTCGACGAGGCGCTGTCGGCGGGCCTCGCGGTGCTGCTGCTGTCGACCGACTTCGAGGAGGTCGCGAGCGTGTGCGGACGCACCCTGGTCTTCGTCCGCGGGTCCGTGACGACGGAGCTGAGCGGCGCCGCCCTCACCGTCACCGGGCTCACCCGGGCCGCCTCGGCCCTGCCCCCGTCCACCACCGCGACGGCCCCGACGAAGCCATGACCGAACCGCCCGCCCCCTCCCCGCCCCGCTCCCGGCGCCTGCGCGCCCCCGGCGGGCACCATATCGGCGCCTACGGCCTGCTCGTCCTCACCGCCCTGCTCTACCTGGTCTTCTCCCTCGCCCTGCCGGACACCTTCCCCACGCTGGACACCCTCGACTCGATCCTGTCCAACCAGTCGATCCCGGCCGTGCTCGCGCTGGCCGCCATGGTGCCCATCGTGACCGGCGCGTTCGACCTCTCCCTCGGTTACGGTCTCGGACTGGCCCACGTCATGGTGATGCAACTCGTCGTCAACGAGGGCTGGCCCTGGCCGCTCGCCTGCCTCACCGTCCTCGCCGGAGGCCTGGTCGTGGGCGTCCTCAACGGCGTCATCGTCGAGTTCGGCCGGATCGACTCCTTCATCGCCACCCTCGGCACCGGCAGCATGATGTACGCCGTGACCGGCTGGATCACCGACGGCAGCCGGATCGTCCCCGGTCCGCAGGGCCTCCCGCCCGCGTTCACCGACCTCTACGACTCCACGTTCCTCGGCCTCCCGGTCCCCGCCTTCTACGTGCTCGTCCTCGCCGGAGTGCTCTGGCTGGTGCTGGAGCGGCTGCCGCTCGGCCGGTACCTGTACGTCGTCGGATCGAACCCGCGCGCGGCCGGCCTCGTCGGCATCCCGACCCGCACCTACACCGTCTACGCGTTCGCCGCCTCGGGCCTGATCGTCGGCTTCGCGGGTGTGCTGCTCGCGTCCCAGCAGCAGATCGGCAATCCGAGCGTCGGCCTCGACTACCTGCTGCCGGCCTTCGTCGGTGCCCTGCTCGGCTCCACGGCGATCAAACCCGGCCGGCCCAACGCCCTCGGCACCGTCGTCGCCGTCGCCGTCCTGGCCGTCGGCCTCACCGGCATCGCACAACTCGGCGCCGACTTCTGGACGGTCCCGCTGTTCAACGGCGGCACCCTGCTCATCGCCGTGGGCCTGGCCGGATACGCCGCCCGTCGCCGGCTGCGCGGCGGCGCCGCGGCCCGCGACACACCCGCCGCGCCGCCCCCGCCCCCGTCACCCTCGCCACCGCCGTCCCCGCCACCGTCCTCCCCGGCCCCGGAGGGCGGCACGGCAGGCCCACCCCCCTGACCCCTCGGCACGTCCATCCCCCACAGGAGCCCTCCGTGCACCGCAACCGCAAGGCCCTCACCGGAGCCCGCACCGCCCGGCTCGCCTGCTGCGCCCTGCTGGCGACGGCGACCGCGCTCGTCGGCTGCGACCGCGGCTCGTCGCACGGCGCGGACGAAACCGCGACCGGCCCCAGCGGCTGCCCCGACGTCCAGGCCGGGGCGCGGGCCGCCGTCACCCGGGCCGAGCGGACCGACATCCCCTGGGGCGGACCCACCAGCGGCCCGCAGGCGGTGTCGGGCAGGACCATCGTCTACGTCGCCCAGACCATGACCAACCCCGGCGTCGCGGGCGCCGCGAAGGGGGTGCGGGAAGCCGCACGGGTCATCGGATGGAACGTCCGGGTGATCGACGGCGGAGGCACCCCGGCCGGTATCCAGTCGGCGATGAGCGAGGCCGTCGCCCTGAGGCCCTCGGGCATCGTCATCGGCGGCTTCGACCCCGACTCGACGGCACAGCAGGCCGCCCGGGCCAACGCGCAGCGCATCCCGCTCATCGGCTGGCACGCCGTCCCCGAGCCCGGCCCCAGCAGGCGGCCCGACCTGTTCACCAACGTCACCACCCGCGTCCAGGACGTGGCCCGCATCAGCGCGCAGTGGATCATCTCCGACTCGGACGGCCGTGCCGGGGTCGTGCTCATCACCGACGCGTCGATCCCCTTCGCCAGGAACAAGTCCGACCTGATCAGGAAGGAACTCACCAGGTGCCGCGGGGTGCGGCTGCTGTCCGTCGAGAACATCCCGATCCCGGACGCGAGCAGCCGCACCCCGCGGGAGATCTCCTCGCTGCTCTCCCGCTTCCGGGACCGGTGGACCCACTCCGTCGCCATCAACGACCTGTACTTCGCCGACGCCGCCCCCGCCTTCCGCGCGGCCGGCGAGAAGGGCTCGGGGCCGCCGTACAACATCGGCGCGGGTGACGGCGATCCGTCCGCCTTCCAGCGCGTCAACAGCAGGCGGTATCAGGCCGCCACCGTGCCCGAACCGCTGTCCCTCCAGGGCTGGCAGATCGTCGACGAGTTCAACCGCGCCTTCTCCGGCCGCCCGGCCAGCGGGTACACGGCCCCCGTCCACATCGCCACCGCCGGCAACAGCGAAGGCGCCACGACCTGGGACCCGTCGGGCTACCGGGAGGCCTACCGGAAGATCTGGCGGAAGTGAGGCCCGGTCAGGGTGGCGATCTCTTCACGGAACATGCACCGAACCTCGCAATCCCTTTAAGTTTCAAGCGCTAATCTCACCGTCAGTCGAGTGGCCGCCGGGGGCCGGTCCGAGCGGGGGCCCGTTCCGCGGCGGCACTCGCGACCCCCCACCAGGCACAGGAGACCGGCTGTGTACGACGGCGACGTAGTGGTGATCGGAGGCGGCTATGGCGGCGTCCGGCTGGCGAAGCGACTGGATGCTACCGCCCGGGTCACACTCGTGGACCGCAAGGAGGTCTTCTTCCACCGCGTCGCCTCCCTGCGCGCCGGTGTGCGCCCCGAGTGGACGCACACCCCCTTCATCCCGTACGACCGGTTGCTGCACCGCGGCCGCGTGGTCGCGGGCAAGGCCGTCCGTATCGACACCGCCGAGCGGCAGGTCGTCCTCGCCACGGGCGAACGGCTGCCCTACGACGTGGTCGTGATCGCCACCGGCGCCGACTACCCCGAACCGGCCCGCTTCCTGGGGACCACCGTCGAGGAAGCGGCCAAGTCGTTCGCCGAACACCAGCGCAACATCGCCACGGCCGAGCACGTCCTCGTCGTCGGCGGTGGCCCCGGGGGCGTGGAACTCAGCGCCGAGATCCGCCTCGCCCGGCCGGACGCCCGGGTCACCCTCGCGCACTCCGGACCGGCCCTGCTCGACTCCACGGGCAGCGCGCGGCCGGGACGCAAGGCCCTCGCGTGGCTGGAGGCCCATGACATCGAGGTCCGGCTCGACTCGTTCATGTCGCCCGGCAACGACTTCGGCACCTACCGCGACGGCCGCGGCACCGTCATCGAGGCCGATCTGTCCTTCTGGGCGACGGGCACCACACCCAACACGCTCTGGCTCCGCCTGGCCGGACACGGCGACTGGCTCAACCGGGACGGACGCGTCAAAGTGGACCGGACGCTCCGGGTGGAGGGCAGGCTGGACGTGTTCGCCGTCGGCGACGTGAACGACGTCAGCGAACTCAAGATCACCCCCGCCGCCCTCGCCCAGGCGGACATCGCCGCCCACAACATCCGTGCCTACCTGCAGAGTTCGGGCAAGCACCGCAAGGAGCCGCGCTTCTACCGGCCGGTCCAGCGCACTCCGCTCATCGTGCCGTTCGGCCCGGCCGACGGACTGACCGTGCTGCCCGTACCGGGCGGCGAGTCGGCGGTCCTCGGCAGCCGCACCACCGTCATGGCCAAGGCGAAGACCCTGATGACGCCCTACATGCGGCGCCAACTCGGTTACACCGCCGCCTGAGCCGCCTTCACGGGCCGGACCACCCCGCGAGGCCCCACCCCGTCGTTACCCGCCGGTCGCCTCTGGGGTAGGGTCCCCACCGTTTCCGGTTACCGGCTGATGGCGTGCCGGTACGGGGCGTGTCGGAGGGTGGCAAGACGATGGACTCCCAGTGGGGTGACGGCGGATCAGTGGACCTGGACGGCACGCGGCTGGAGGCGCTGAATCCCCAGCCGTTGCTGACCCGTGACTACGAGACGCGCCCCGCGCTCGTGTACGAGCAGCTGAGGCAGCAGCACGGCCCCGTCGCGCCGGTCGACCTGCTCGGCGTACCCGCCTGGCTGGTCCTCGGCTACCGCGAGTCGCTCCAGGTCCTCCAGGACGACGACGGCTTCCCGAAGGGGCTGGAGAACTGGCGGGCCCGCTCCGAGGGCCGGGTGCCGGCCGACTGGCCGCTCGGCCCGTCCCTGGAGGTCAACCACATCCTGATCCAGGGCGGTCCCGGATACCGGCCGCTGCGGACAGCGTGGGACGTGGCCCTCAAGCCCTTCCAGGACCCGCGCCACCCCCAGGCCAAGCGCCTCAAGGCCGCCGTCACCGCCTACGCCGACGAGCTGATCACCCTGGTCGGGCAGGGCGGGAAGACGGGCGTGGCGGACCTGTCCGCGCAGTTCTCCCGGCCGCTGCCGCTGATGGTGGCCAGCCACCTGCTCGGCTTCCCCGGCTCACAGGGCGACGACGCGCTGATGGACATGTGGCGCGTCCTCGACGCCGGCCCGGACGCGGAGGCCGCACTGGAGCGCCTGCTCGCGACGCTGGCGGAGCTGGCCGCGACGAAGCTGGACAAGCCGGGCGACGACTTCCCCTCCTACCTGCTGGCCGCGCACCCCGGCCTGTCACTCGACCAGCTGGCCCGCGAGCTGTTCATGCTGCTCGGCATGACCTCCGACCACGTCGGCATCCTCATCTCCAACACCGTCGTGGAGGTCATCTCGGGCGAGGGCAGCGTGCGTGCCAGCCTGTCCGCCGGGATGGTCAGGGAGGCCATGAACCGGTCCGTCATGCGCAAGCCGCCCCTGGTGAACTTCGTCCCGCGCTTCGCGGCCGCGGACACCCCGCTCGGCAACTACACGATCCGGGCCGGCGACCCGGTGTGGGTCTCCTCGGCCGCCGCGCACGCCGACCCGCTCTTCGCCGACCACGTCGCCTCCGGCACCACCATCAGCACCCGGGCACACCTGTCCTGGGGAGCCGGGCCGCGCCAGTGCCCGTCGCGGGAGCTCGCATCAAGGTCGCGGCGGCCGGTGTGGGGCGGCTGTTCGAGCGGTTCGACCACCTCGACCTCGCCCTGCCCGCCGACCAACTGCCCTGGCGTTCCTCCCCGTTCATGCGCGGCCTGCGCTCCCTGCCCGTGCGCTACGACCTCTCCGCGGCGCCCGCGCGGCCGTCGGCGGACGGTTCCGCGCCCGAGGTGGCCGAGGAGGTGCTGCCGGACCGGTCCGCCCGGCAGCGTTCCTCGCTGTGGCGCTATCTGACGGGCCTGATCCGAGGCGGCCGCTGACCGGGAGCGAACCGTCGCCACGGACAGGCACAGCCGCTCGGCGATCTCCCGGGTGGGAGTGCCGTCGGCGGTCAGCCGCAGCACCTCCACCTCGCGCGGGGGCAGCGGACAAGCACCCGCGTCCAGGGCCGCCGGCGCGAACTCGGGATCGACGAACCGCTGCCCCCGCACCAGCTCGCGCACCCCGTGGACCAGCCGGTCCGGCGGGGCCCGGACGGCGAACTCCTCGCCCTGCCGGAGCACACGTCGATCACGGCCAGGATTATCACCGCAGACCCGGTGATTTCAGTCCGGAGGCGGCCCCACTGATCGAGTGGTGAGGTCCGGGAGCCGGACGTACCGTCGAACGGTGGACACCGCAGGCAGCAGCCCGCAGCCGGCTACACCACAGACGACCACCACCAGGGAATCCGGTGGTGGCGGGAACGCGATGGCACTCTTCGTCATCGCCTCGTGCCAGCTCATGGTGGTCCTCGACATCACCATCGTGAACATCGCGCTGCCGCACATCCAGACCGCGCTGGACTTCTCCACCACGAGTCTGGCCTGGGTGGTCAACGCCTACACCCTCACCTTCGGCGGCCTGTTGCTGCTGGGCGGCAGGACGGGCGACATCCTGGGACGCCGGCGCGTCTTCATGTTCGGAGTGCTGCTCTTCGTCCTCGCCTCCCTGCTCGGCGGGCTCGCCCAGAGCTCCGGCCAACTCCTCGGCGCACGCGCCCTCCAGGGCGTCGGCGGCGCCATCGCCTCCCCGACGGCGCTCGCCCTGATCAGCACCACTTTCCGCGAAGGACCGGAACGCAACCGCGCCTTCGGCGTCTTCGCCGCGGTCTCGGCGGGCGGCGGCGCGATCGGCCTGCTCGCGGGCGGCATCCTGGTGGAGTGGCTGAACTGGCGGTGGGTGCTGTTCGTCAACGTGCCCATCGGCCTGCTCATCGTGCTCGCCACCCCGCGCTGGATCAGGGAGTCCGAACGCCACCCCGGGCACTTCGACGTCACCGGCGCGCTCGCCTCCACCGTGGGCATGGTGCTGCTCGTCTACGGGTTCATCAGGGCCGCGCAGGAAGGCTGGCGCGACGCCCTCACCCTCGCCTCGTTCGCCGCGGCGGTCGTCGTCCTGACCGGGTTCATCCTCATCGAGCGGCGCTCCAGACAGCCCATCACACCCCTGCATATGTTCGCCGACCGCAACCGTGCGGGCACGTACGGCATCATGCTGTGCCTGGCCGCCGCGATCTTCGGCATGTTCTTCTTCCTCACGCTCTTCGTGCAGAACGTGCTGGGGTTCAGCCCTCTCGAAGCCGGACTGGCCTTCCTGCCGGTCAGCGCGGTCATCGCCTGCGGCGCCGGACTGGCCTCGCGGTTCCTGCCCGTCTACGGCCCCAAGCCGTTCCTGGTGGTGGGCGCACTCCTGGCCGCGGCCGGGCTGTCCTGGCTCACCCTGACCGACGTGCACTCCACGTACGCGGGCAGCGTCCTCGGCCCGATGCTCGTCTTCAGCCTAGGCATGGGTATGGAGTTCGTGTCGCTGACCCTCATGGCGCTGTCCAACGTGCCCACGCCGGAGACCGGCGCGGCCTCCGGGACGCTCAACGCCACCCAGCAGGTCGGCGGCTCCCTCGGCCTGTCCATCCTGGTCACCGTGTACGGCACGGCCAGCACCAACGAGGCCGGCAAGCAGATCCCGCTCTTCCTCCAGCAGGCGCCCCCTGCTCAGCGCCTGCGCTTCCAACGCACCGGGCAACTGCCCAAACCCTGGTCCGACGAGGTCCTGACCGCCGGCGTCTCCTCCGCCTTCATCATGGCCGCGGTCTTCGCCGCCGTCGCCGCGCTGATCGCCCTGATCGTCATCCAGGTCCGCCCCTCCGACCTGGAACGCCTCAAGGGAGGGGCGAGCCCCGGCCCGGTGTGAGGCCCGCCCCCGGACACGCCCTACGCCCCGATCCTCGCGGCGATCACCGGCGCCAGCCGGTCGGCGATGACCCGGTGCCCCCGGTCGTTGGGATGCACCGAGTCCGTCAGATCGCCCGAGCCCAGCCAGCCGGTCGTGTCGACGAAGGAGACCCGGGTGTCACCGCCGGCGACGGCGGCCTTCACCGCGGCCTCGGTCTGCGGGACGTACCGCCCGCGGAACGTCTCCAGCGCGAAGATCCACGCCTGCGGATACGCCGCGCGGACCTTGCGCAGCAGACTGCCGTACGCCGACTGGAACTGCGTGGAACTCACCCCGTGCCCGACGTCGTTGGTGCCCAGGTTGATGACGACCGCGTCGGCCCGGTAGCGGGAGAAGTTCCAGTCGGGCGTCGCCGCGTTCGGGTTGAGCTTGGTGAACTGCCGCTCAAGACCCACGCAGCCGTCGGCCGCGGCCACCAGGCACGCCCCGCCCTGCGCGATCTGCGTGTGCTCCACGCCCAGCCGCTCACCGATCAGCCAGCCGTACGCGGTACGGGCGTTCTGCGAGGTCGTCGTGCCCACGGTGATCGAGTCGCCGACGAACTCGACCAGTTTGCCCGGAGCCGGCGGGGCGAAGGTCGTCGCGCCGCTGTCCAGGACGAGCCCCTGGAACACGGCGTCGCCCTTGTACGATCCGGCCACCACCTGGTAGTTGACCTGGAGCGTGTGGTTCCCGGAGGAGAGGGCCGCCGGGGTCAGGTTCACCGTCCCCCTGACGTCGTCGTAGAACGTCACGGGACCGTTGTCGATCCGCGCCCACAGGTCGATCGTGCCGCGCTGCTTCAGCTTGACCGTCCTGCCGGTGAAGCCGACGCGGTAGTAGGCGCCCGCCCAGTAGGGGGTGTAGGCGGTGGTGGAGCTGGTGGTGTCCCAGCGGCCGACGAACTTGATGTTCGGGTCGCCGGGCTGCCCGGGAGCCGCCGCCTTCGCCGTGGCGCCGCCGGCGAGCCGGGCGCGGACTACCGGGGCCAGACGCTCGGCGAACTTGGTGTGACCCGCCTCGTTCGGATGCCCGTTACCGTCCTCGTAGTCGGCGCCGTCGGTGAGCCAGCCGGTCGTGTCGACGTAGTGCACCCGGGCGTCACCGGCGCTGTTGCGGGCGTTGACGGCGGCCCTGGTCTCGGCGACGTAGCGCTTCTTCAGCGTCTGCACCGCGAAGAGGTGCGCCGCGGGGTACTTCGCGCGCACGTTCCGCAGGAACGTGGTGTACGCCGACTGGAAGGCGGCGCCGGACACCCCGTGCCCGATGTCGTTGGTGCCGAGGTTGATGACGACCGCGTCGGCCCGGTACCGGGAGAAGTCCCAGTCCGCGCCGCCGGCGGAGGCCGTCTTGAAGAACTGCCCGCTCAGACCGGTGCACCCCGTCTGCGCGACCAGGCAGTACCCGGACCGGGCGATCTGCGTGTGCCGCATGCCCAGCCGCTCCCCGGTCTTCCAGGCGTACGAGTCCAGCGCAAGCCGGTCGGTCAGCGCCCCGGCGGTGATGGAGTCGCCGACGAACTCCACCAGCCCGGACGGGACGCCGGCGGCGACGGTCCGCGCGCCGGAGTCCAGGACCAGACCCTGGAAGACGGTGTCACCGGAGCGGTAGGACAGGCGCAGGGTGTGGGTGCCGGGTGAGAGCGGCCGGGGAGTGAGGTCCACCGTGCCGCGCACACCGGCGTGGAAGACGTCGGGGCCGCCGTCGATGCTGGCGTAGAAGTTGACCGCGTTCCTGGCCCTGACCTTCACCGTGGTGCCGGTGAAGCCGGTCTGGAGGTAGCCGCCGGTCCAGTTCGGCACCGCCGCGGTCCCGGACGAGGTGTCCCAGCGGCCGACGTAGGCGATGTTGGGGTCGGACACCGAGCCGTCCCCCGCCGCAGCCCGCGCGGGAGAGCCGCCCGCCAGGGACAGCAGACAGGCGAGCAGCGCGGCGGTGAGGAGAGCGGGCAGGGCGCGTCTGAGGACGGGGTGGGGGGAGGTCTGCACGGGGTTCCCTTTCACGTGGGGGTGGTCTGGGAGCGCTCCCATAGGCAGCTTTCCGAGAGAAGCAGTGAAACGGTTCAGTCGTCAAGTGGTCGGGCACGGGCGAAAGTTGCGCACGACGCTCCCGCGGGGTGTGACGGCGTACCGCCGGGTGGCGGCTCCCGCTTCCCCGAGATCGTCCGGGAACTGGCCCGCAGGGTCGGCGACAGCGGCATCGACCTCAGGCTCGCCGCCCACTGGGGCGCCGGGATGCAGCTGGTCGAGCTCGGCGGACCGCGTGCGCTTCCAGCACAGCGTGATCCAGTCCAGTTGGGGGCCCGCTTCGACGAGCCGGACGCGGCATACTCCGACGGGACACTGTGGTGCCCGGTGAGCGCCGCCCGGGACCTGCTGATGGAGGCCGCCTGCCAGGCACAGACGGCACGCAACACCGGCCCCGGCCACGACAACGCCACCGACATCGGCAACAACAACGACAAGCACCGGGTACGGCCCCTCTTCGGCCGCACCCTGCACAGCAAGGCCCTGGAGCTGTACGCGGCCGCCCTGGAGATCGACAGCGTCGACGCCCGGCCGGAGCAGCACCTCATCGCCATGCGGCTGTGCACGTCCTGGCCGGATCTGCGGGCCCGCGACCCGCACACCCTGCGGCCCGCCTGCACGCTCTGACCCTGTGGGACCTGCCCGACGGCGCCACCGCCGGACGGCCGTCACTCGGTCACGGGTCCGACCCCGCCCAGCAGGCCGCCCAGTGGCTGGCCCGGCCGGACGGCGAACGGAGCACCCGTTCGTGACCGAGGCCGGGAAACTCTGCGTCTGGGCCCTGGAGACGGAGCAACCCGAACGGTTCCTGTGGATCGACGAGTCGGGCGCTCCCAGGCGGGTTCCAACTGCCGAGACGACTGCGCCTTCGAACTGTGTCCGTACCCGCCCAAGGGCACGGACGGCCAGCGAGTGGAACTCGGCGAGGCCTTCCCGTTCCGCCGCCCCAAGGCCGCCTGGCAGCGCCGCACCGACCTCAGGGAGCTGCGGGGGTTCTGGGAGGCGATGGGGCATCGGGCTCAGCACAATTCGAAGGTGCGGTGAGCGAACCGGCGGGCGGGTCGCGCGGCCGGGCTTCCGGCCGCTACCGCTCGTGCCGGAAGCGGTCCAGGGCGTCGGCGAGGCCGGATGCGTCCGTGCCGAGTTTCCGGTACACGGAGGACAGGAGGCGCCGTACGCCCTGCGCGGTGAGCCGCAGGTCCTTCGCGACCACCGATGCCGGGTGGCCCAGGGCCGCCATCTCGGCGGCCTTGTGCTCCTGGGTCGTCAGCATGTCCGTCTGCGGATAGCGCAGGGGCAGCGGGCGCAGTCCCGCGGCGGAGAGCTCCCGCCTGGCCCGGGCGGCCAGACCTTCGGCACCGCAGTGCACCGCGCCCTCCAGACCCTGGTAGAGCCGGTCGGCGGCGTCCTGCAGACGGCCGTTGCGGGCCAGTGCGGAGCCGTGACCGACCAAGGCACGGGCCAGTTCGTACGCGGCGGGCGACTGCTCCAGGTGATCGACGGCCTGCGCGTGCAGATCGAGCGCCGCCTCCCCGCCCGTCACCTCCGCCTGGGCATGCAGCGCCTGGCCGATCGCGGACGCCGCACCGAAGTCCCGGGCCCGCTTGACGGCGTCCTGGGCATGGTGGACCGCCGCGTCCGGGTCGGTGCGGGCGAGCGCGGAGGCCAGTCCCAGCTGCCAAGGGCACCACGCGGGGTTGCGCCAGTCCCGTGCGTCCAGCCGGTCGCCGACCTCGGACAACAGCCGCGCCGCCTGGGGGAGGCGCCCCTCCGCCAGGAGCAGGCCGGCGTACACCGTGCGGGGATCCGGGAAGACGACGGAGTTGGGAACCACCTCGCCGTAGTGGTGGCTGTCGGCCAGCCGGCGTGCGTCACCGGTCCGCCCACGGGCCAGCAGGGTCTGGATGAGAATGCCGATGGCGAACCACTGGGCGGGTACCGCTCCTTCGACGCGCGCGGCGGTGTGCAGACCGGCCCGGACGAGTTCTTCCGCCTCGCGCAGGCAGCCACGGCGGTAGCGGATATAGCCCAGGAGCGTCTGACCCTGCGCCAGATGGGAGCCGCGCCACCCCATGTGCTCGCACTCGGCCATACCTTCGGTGAAGAGCTCCTCGGCCCGCCGGGGCTGGTCGCAGTACATGAACAGCAGGGCCACCGCGACGGGCACCTCGAAGCCGCGGTTGTCGTCGGTCCAGCTCATCCCTCCGCGCAGGGCCTCCTCGGCGTACCCGAGGGCCGTCCGCCGCGGCTCGCCGCGCAGCAGGGCGTCCCACGCCCGCAGACCGAGGATGTAGCGCTCCTCCAGGCCCCGGCCGGGCAGCTTGTCCGCCAGCCGCGCCAGCCGGCGCGAGCGGGCGGAGGAGTCGGGCTCGTCGGCGCGGAACGCGCTCCATACGAAGTGATCGGCCTGCATGCGCAGTCTGACGCGCGCGTTGGTGGCGCGCCTCGCCTCGTCGGCGGCCACGGTCGCGGCCTCGGTCGGCCGGTCGGTGTGGGCCAGCGCCTGGGTCAGCCGGTAGACGATGGAGGCGCGCAGGTCGGGATCGATTCCCGGCTCCTTCAGCGCCTCACGGAGATGGCTGACCGTGGCCGTGGGCTCGATCAGGAAGGTCGAGCAGGCCAGCTCGTGGAGAAGGGCGGCGCGGTCCTCGGCAGGGGGCGGTTCCCGCAGCGCTCGGGTCAGCACGCGCCGGGCGGCCTCCGGGGCCCCGGCACGGAGGTGCTCACGCGCGGCGGCGCGCAGGCACGCGACCGCTTCGGGCCGGCCGTCGCAGGGAACCTCCAGCAGGTGCCGGGCGGCGACGGTGGGGTCGGCCCCGACCACCTGGGCGGCATGGGCGGCCGCGTTGTGCATGCCGACCCGCAGGCCCGCAGGGATGTCGCGGTAGATCGTCGTGGCGATCTGCGGGTGGACGAACTCCAGTCTGCCCGCGGGCTCGTCGGTGTCCGCGAGAATGCGGCGGGCGCGCAGCTTCTCGGCCGCCTCGGCGGCCTCCTCGCTGCCGAGAACCGCGAGGTCGGCGGCAACCTCCGGTGAGAAGGACCCACCCAGGACAGCGCCGGCCCACGCGAAGCGGACGGTGCCCGGTCCGAGCCGTTTGAGGCGCTCGATCAGGCCGGGGCCCTTGACCGCGGCGGCGAGGTCCCGCATCACGGGCAATTCGTCCCGGGTGCCCCTCAGCTTCCGCTCACGGAGCCTGATGGCCAGTTCGACGGTTTCGAAGGGGCTTCCACACGTGACCGTCCAGCACTCGCCGCAGAACTCGTCCTCGGCTTCCTCACCCACTTGGTCCCTGATGATCCGCGCCACTCCGGCCTCGCCGAGCGGAGAC
Source organism: Streptomyces sp. NPDC007991 (assembly GCF_042958445.1). Lineage (NCBI taxonomy): Bacteria > Bacillati > Actinomycetota > Actinomycetes > Kitasatosporales > Streptomycetaceae > Streptomyces > Streptomyces sp. NPDC007991. Next base: position 335,039 of record NZ_JBIBJD010000006.1, on the reverse strand, counting down.
AGCACGTGCGGGCGCTGCTCGTGGCGTTCGACGAGCGTACGGAACGAGGTCGCGTCGGACGGAAGTTCATCGGGCCGGTAGCCGACGACGATCAGCAGCGGGAGGTTGGCGACCCGGGACGCGAAGGAGGCGAGCCAGTCCAGGGATTCGGCATCGGCCCAGTGCAGGTCGTCCAGGAGCAGAACGACGGGCGAGTTCGACATCGTCAGTCGCGTCATGACCCAGTCGAGCCCGTCGCGTACTCCGGTCGGGTCCGGCACCCGAGCGGGGTCCGTCGCCTCGAGACCGAGCGCGGCGCCGACGATGTCGTACCAACTGCCCAGGAAATCCCGGCGCTCCGTCTCGCCCAGACTGGCCAGAATGGGTTGCATGGCCTGGCGGACGACGCGGAACGGCATCCCCCGCTCGTTCTCGCCGCCCTTGCCGGAGAACACCGTGAACCCGAGGGCGGCGGCGCGGGCACGCACCGCCGCGATGAGTGTGGTCTTGCCCAGCCCGGCCTCGCCGGTGAAGGCGAGCAATCCGCCGCGCGGTACCTGGGGCACGCCGTCGACTGTGTCACGGAGTTCCGCCAACGCGTGGTCGATGGCGCGGAGTTCCTCGTCGCGTTCGAGTAGAGGCCGGTCTTCGGTGATCGGTTGCCGCAGCCCGTGGGCCATGTGGTCTACCGCTTCCTGTCGTTGCTCCCCGCCGGACGGGGCGAGCGTACGCCTTGGTGCTCGCCCCATGGCCGGGTCGGAAGGGCAGGTCGACGGAGGGGGTGAAATTTCCCGTGGGAGCGGTTCGTGTCTCAGCTTTTCTGGTAATATGCTGCGTTTAGGCCCTTCTCGGGACCTCTGTCGTGGGAAGGACGGGTCGGGCAGCGGATCAGAGCACCGCCGGTGCCGCCATCGTGTCCGCGTACCGTGGCACGGTCCTGGACCAGAAGTAGCAACCGCGTATCCAGCCGGCCATGCCCTCCACGTAGCCGACGCCGGACGGGGACAACTCCGGCCTCAGCTCACCGTAGAGCTCCTCGAACTCGCGGATCGTGCGGTTGATGTGCCGTGTGGCGAGCGTGACGGCCACCGGCAGGGAGCACCCGTGTGTCCGCTGGTAGGCGAGGGCCAGGTTGATCACGCCGCCCGCCCGCTGTTCCTTCACCGCGGAGAACAGGTCGGGTATCCACACCGCCGCGTCGGCCGACAGCCGGCTCAGGCGTCGCATGTCGGGGTGGTGGATCTCCTCCGGGGTCAGTTCGCACGGCTGCGCGGCCTCGCACAGCGGGTAGAACGGCTCGACGCCCGCGATGAGGGAGCGTATGGACCGGCACAGCCCGCTTCCCACCGGGGCGGGGTGGGTCTGGGCCACCGCCTCGTACAGCAGGCCGTGCACGTACTCACGGCTGTTCCAGGCCCACCGGGCCGCCTGAGCGGGTGTGCACCGCTCCTGTACCTGTCGATGGAGGTCGGCCAGGGCTGCCCCGAGCGGGGTGACGGGCGGTTGGCCGTCCCGGAGGATCGCGATGCTCTCGCACAACATGGGCAGCAGCAGGCCCGGCGTGTGCCGGCCGACGTCCTCCGCGCGGTCGTCGAAGACGAATTGGTAGGCGATCTGGTTGGCCATGATCTGGAGGAGCCCGGAATCCATGGCCGGACCGTTGTAGGCCGCGAGTTCGGCGGGGCGCGTACAGGAGATCATGGCCGCCACCGCCGGGTCGTCGGTCAGCCCCCAGGTGCTCAGCCATTCCTCGACGCCTGCCGCCGCTTCGGACGCGTGGGGATTGCGCTGGAACGGGAAGGGCATGTAGAGGTTCGCGTCGATCAGTTCCCTCAGATCGACGACCGGAATTCCGTCCTGCGCGGTGAGCGTGACGTCCTCATGCGTCGCGGCCATCGTTGCCACCTGCCGTTCGTGAGTTGTGGACGACGGGTACGACGGTTGTCCCGGGCGCGTGTGAATCCGCCCCGGGCGGTGTGCCCACCGGCCGCCCCGTTCGCGGTTCGCCGACCATCACCAAGTCCCTCGGCCCCAACGACGCCGCGGGGCGCAGCCGTTCGGTGGAGCCGGGCGGATGACGCAGCCTCCAGTGGCGGGCGATGAACGCGAGGGCCACCGTGGCCTCCGCCAGCGCGAGCGTCTCTCCGATGCATTTCCGGCTGCCCGCACCGAACGGGATCATCGCTCCGGGCGGGACCGCGACGGCCTGTCCGGGCAGCCAGCGGTCGGGGAGGAAACGATCCGGGTCGGGGAACAGGGCGCGGTGGTGGTGCAGGAGATACGGGCTGAACATGACGGTGGTGCCCTGGGGGAGACGGTGTCCGGCCAGTTCCGTCTCCCGCGTGGTGACGCGAGTGAAGAGCCAGCCGGGCGGGCGGTGGCGGAGGGTCTCGGTGAGGACGCACCGGGTGTGGACGAGAAGCGGCAGTTCGTCGGGGCCGGGCGGCCGCCCGGAAGCGAGCACGGCGTCGACTTCGCGGTGCAGGCGGCGTTCCTCCTCGGGATGGCGCCCCAGCAGCCCCAAGGCGGAGGAGAGGCACAGGGCGGTGCTCTCGGCGCCGGCGAACAACAGCGTCAGCACCTGGCCGTGGACTTCCTGATCGGTGATCGCCGTTCCCCCGCCGTCGGCCCGCGTGGCCGCCAGCAGGGTTGCGAGCAGGTCGTCGCGGTCGTCGTGGGAAGTGCCTCGCCGGCGCTGGGCGATGGCCGCGTCGACGATCGCGCGCAGGCGGTCGGAAGCGTGCCGGTAACGCCGGTTGGCCGGTGTGGGAACCCGGAACAGCGCGTCGACCGGCATCACCGTCCGGACGAACATGCCGCGGAACACGGTGGCCAGGCACCCGCGCATCTCGGCGGCCGTATCGGTGTCGAGCGAATCGGAGAAGAGGACGCGGCTGACCACGCGTAGGGACAGATCCAGCATGGCCGCGCTGATGTCGACCGCCTGCCCGGGCCGCCACGCGCGGCACACCGACTCCACTTCCTCGCCCATCAGGCGCACCTGGCCGGCGACACGGGCTTTGCGGAACCCGGGCTGGAGCATCCTGCGCTGGCGTCGGTGATCCTGATGTCGGCAGGTGCCGACGCCGTCCCCCAGCAGCATCCGCAACCTGTCGTAGAGCGGGCCGCCCTTGTCGAAGGTGCGCGGGTCCCCGAGGACCTGGTGGACCAGGTCCGGGTGACACACCATCCAGGCGCGCTGCGGTCCCAGGCGTATCTCGACCAGATCCCCGTGTCCGGGTAAAGAATTCAGAAAGGCCAGCGGTCGACGGACCAAGTCGATACCGTGGCCGAGGAATGGGAATATGCCTGGAGCAGTGCCCACTGTCCAATTTCGGGCCGGTCCTGGGACGGAGCCGCTCATCGAATACCACCTGCCTCAGTTGGCACACGGGATTTCGGTGCGGGCGCACCGACTTGATGCTCGCCTCATGTCCTGCCCAGTGCAATCTGCCGATCGCTCGCCGTCTTTCTCCGTAGGGGCGCACGGAAGCACAGTGGGGCGTCCAGGGAACACCACGCAGCTCTTTATTGATTCTCTGTGAACACAGAAAACTGTGTTCCCGTCAGTGCCCCCGAGGAACGGGGCCGGGATGGAAGAGGCGGTGGTAGCTCTCCGGCGGCGCCAGATAACTCGCCGGCACCCCGCCCGTGTCGATGACGATCTGGTCCACCGCCATCGCCGCATCCACCATGAACACCCGCAGCACATGCTCTCCGGGCTCCGCCACGGTCACCCGGGCCGTCAGCTTCTCGATGCCCTCCTCGACGTTGCGGGCCCAGGCGTCACCCCGGTTGCCCGTGGCGATCGCCTGGCCGGACAGGACCGTCGGCGGCTGGTCGTCGAGGGCGAGTGCCAGCCGGCGCTTGCCCCGTTCGTCGAGGGAGGGCAGCCGGAAGACGGTCACCGGGAAGGTGCCGGTGCTCGTGAAGCGCACCCGGTAGCGCAGTTCCGGTGACCGGGCGGGCAGGTCCTCGGTGATCGGGGGCGCGGTCGTCGGGATCGCCTCGACGGCGGCCGTGCGGCGTCCCAGGCCGCGGACGACCCGCCACCGGGCCCCGCCGCGCGCCACCCTGTCGTCGAAGTGCGCGGCGTCGATCGACACATGGCCGTGGGCCTCGACGAAACCGCGGGCGCGCCGCCGGGCCCGTTCGCCGTCGTTGACCACCCGCAGGGCCACCTCGGCGGTCGTGCCGGCGCCGGTGAAGGTCAGCGTGGGCAGGTGGGTGCCCTCCGGCGCCCGCGGCCAGTCGATCTCCACCCATATCCGTGTCTGGTCGGTGAGTTCACCGCCGGCGGTGCTCAGGCGGATCCACGGGTGACTCGGCTCGGCCTGCCACCGGAGGGGGAGGAAACCCGTGTTGAAGACGTCCACGAAGCGGCGGTCGCGGGTGTAGGAGGAGAAGGAGAGCGGCTGGCTCGCTCCCGTTTCGTTGCCCTCCGAGGCCAGCCCCAGTCCGGAGGTCTCCTGGCGGGGCACCCGCGTGACGGCCGGACGGCCGGGGGCCTTCGGGATCTGGGAGGGGTAGGGGTTGACGATGCCGTCCCACTTGCCGCCCGCGATCTCCGTGTTGTAGCGGCGGGTGATCTCCTGCTCCTCGGAGTGCGCCGCCTCGGCCAGGTCCGCGAAGCGGTTGGTGCCCGCGCCGCGCCCCTGCCGGACGGCGAGCGCGTTCCGGTCCGCCCAGTAGTACTTCAGGTTCATCAAGTAGGCGCCGTGCACCGGGTATTCGACCAGCTCGTAGAAGGCGTCGCGGTAGGGCTCGGGCAGCTTCGCGCCCAGCGTCCGCACCCGGTCCAGCAACTGCTCGTAGGCGGCCAGCCGGCGTTCCGCCTCGTCCCCGTGGTGCACCGTCGAGAAGATCGCCCTGTCGATGAACTCCGGGCGCCGCTCGGCCGCCAGGCGGTAGTACTCCGTGCGGATGGCGGCGATCTCCGGGCCGTGGCGCCGGCCGAACTGGCGCCCGGCCCACTCCACCAGGAAGTCCTCGACGTCGTCCGGGCCCCAGCGGTTCACGTCCCACGCCATGTCCAGGCAGAAGGACAGGCCCGTCTCGATCGACTTGATGTCACCGACGTTGAAGATCCACATCCGGTCGGCCTGGTGGTCGTGGACCCGGCGCAGCTCCTGCCACACCTTGCTCAACTGCGTGGTGTCCAGCCACAGATAGCTCCGGGGACGGCCCCAGTAGGACAGGTGGTAGTAAATGCCGTTGCCCCCCGAGCGGCGCCGCTCCGTCTCGGTGGGGAGCTGGCGCATGTTGCCGTGGTTGTCGTCCGGCCAGATCAGCGTGACGTCCTCGGGGACCTGGACGCCCGCGTTGTACAGTTCCAGGACCTCCTTGTACGGGATGAAGATCTGCGGCTCGGCCGCCTCGCCCACCTCCTCGGCCAGGATGCGGCGCTGGTCGCCGATGATGTCGTTCATCACCGCGACCTTCTCCGGGATCGTGGTGGCGTACCTCGTCTCCAGCGCGGAGTCGTGCAGGCCGCGCATGCCGATCGTCCAGCTGCTGTCGTAGGCGGCGTTCTGCCGGGCCCGTGCCCGCCAGTAGTCGGAGATGACGGCCGGGTTCACGGTGTAGTCGTAGACCGGCAGCGTGCCGTCGGGGTTGCGGTGCTCCTCGGCCCACGGCTCCCACTCGTGCACGCCGTTGCGCAGCATGGCCTCGGGGTGGCTGGAGCCGACCACGATGCCGTAGCGGTCGGCCAGTTCGGGGTTCTCGCGGTGCTTGTTGAAGAAGTCGGAGTACGGGTGCATCGCGGGCCAGAGGTAGTTGGCCTTGAGGCGGAGCAGCAGTTCGAAGACCCGCTCGTAGGTCCGGGGGCCGATGTTCTTGTCCGGCTCCTGGGTGCGGTGGGACCAGGTGGTGAGGTTCTGCTCGTCGTTGATGAAGATGCCGCGGTAGCGGACGGCGGGCTCGTGGCGTACGAAGGGGCCCGCCGGGACCGTCACCGTGTCGCTGCGGACCACCGGGACGTCGGCCCACCAGTACCAGGGCGAGACGCCGATGCGTTCCGAGGTGTCGTAGACGCCGTAGACCGTGCCGCGCCGGTCGCTGCCCGCGATGACCAGGGCGCGGTCCACGCCGGGCAGCGGACGGTCCACGACCTGGGTGACGGACGCCTCCCAGCGGCCCCGGACCCGGGAGACGTCCAGGTGTCCGTGCCGGACCAGCCGGTCGATCACCGGGCTCGCGCCGAGCGTCCCCACCAGGACCAGGAGCCCGGCCCGCCGGGGCACGGCGTGCAGCAGCCGTGGTCTGACGCCGCCGACCCGCTCCACGTCCGCCACGAGGTCACCCGCCGCGCGGATCACGGCGGGGTCGTCCGCCGCGTCCACGCACACGTCCGTGGGGGTGCCGTTGCGCAGCAGCGGGAAGTCCGGACGGGCCGAGGCGGCGGCCTCGGCGGTGGCGGCGGGGAGTACGGCGGTCGGGAGCAGGGGGGCGGCGCCGACGGCTGCCATGCCCCGTAAGAACGACTTGCGGGTCCATGAGGGGTGAGACGGGTGCGACGGTCTGTAGGGCTCGCTGTGGGACACGGGGCACTGCCTTTCCGCGTCAGGCCCGCGTCGGTTCCTGGTCCGGGCCCGTCGGCGGGGCTGCGCGCACGTGGGATGGAGCAGGGGTGGGTTGGCATGAGCAGGCTAGAAAGCGCTTGCCTTCGCACCCTAGGCGAGTCTGCGCAAGGACGTCCAGAGGCCGGCGAGGGGGTCGCGGCTACACCGCCCCTTCTCTGAACTACAAGCACGCGGCTGAGTGCGTGTTTCTGATCCCCGATGCTTCTTGATCTTGACTTCGTTGCTGCCAGGAGGTGCGTGGCGGCACATGTGACCGAAGTGCTGCTGGACTGCGTACGCCCCCCATGCCACGGTCGAAGTCACGGGAACTGGCTACGGGGGCTGGGAATGCTGGTGACGGGTTTCAGCACTGAGGTCGTGGCGGCGCCGGAGCGGTTCACGCTGTTCGAAGAAATCACAGCAGAGTCGCACATACGCACTCGGCTGCGCAGTAACGACAAGGACGACTTCAGAGCCAAGATGCAGGTCCTGGACTTGGGGGAGTTACAGGTGTCTGCGCTGTCCTTCCCGCATATGGAGATCACGCGGACAGCGAAGATGATCCGGCAGTCCGACCCCGAGGTGTACATGATCAATTACATGGTCGGTGGAGGGGGAGCTTTTGCCCAGGCCGGGAGGGCCACGACGTTCAATGCGGGCGACCTCATGGTGCTGGACAGCGGTCATCCGTTCGATGCCCACCGCCAAGCCCTTCAGGACGGCTGTTCGCAACTGATTGTGCAGCTTCCTCACAAGTTGCTGCCGTTGCCGGAGAAGACGGTGCAGGGCTTGCTCGCCGTCCCGATCAGTGGGCGCCATGGCATGGGCGGGGTGCTCGCCCGCTGGCTAACCGACCTCAACGCACGCGCTGGCGAGTTCACTCCAGCCGACATCCCCACCCTCACCTCGGTCACCCTGGATCTTCTGGCGTCCGTCATCGCACGCTGCGTGGAGGCTGAGGAGGCACTGACCCCGGAGGCCTGCCGGAACGCCTTGCGGGCCCAGGTCAACGCATTCGTCGAGCAGCACCTCGCCGACCCGGCCATGACTCCCCAGGCGATCGCGGAGGCCCACCATGTCTCCCTGCGCTATCTCCAGCAACTGCTCGCCGAAAACGACACGTCGCCGGCAGCCTGGATACGCCACCGTCGTTTGGAACGTTGCCGTCTCGACCTGGCCAACCCCCACCTTCACGCCCGCCCCATTCGGGCCATCGCCGTCCGCTGGGGCTTCACCGACCCCGCGCACTTCAGCCGCCTCTTCCGCGCCGCCTACGGGATACCCCCACGGGACTACAGGAACCTGTCGTCCGAGGCATGCATGAATCGTCAACGCCCTTGCGCGGACAGCACCAGCGGCGCAAGGCCGCTTTCAAGGACTTGTGCACCCGATGCTCCCTGCGCCAGCGGTGCACCAAGGCGAAGGCCGGACGCATCCTGACCATCCGCCCGCACCACGACCTACAGGCCCGCCGCCCGCCGCAAAAGCCACCACCGGATCCGACTGCCAGGCCGACTACCGCCGTTGGAGACCACCAGTCGAACGCGCCGTTGCCTGTCTCGTCCAGCATGGCAACCGCAACCTCCACTACCGCGGCACCATCGCCAACGATGCCTGGTCACACCCGCGTTGCGGCCCTCAATCTCCGCCGACTGATCAACCTCGGACTCAGCCGTATCGGCGGCACTTGGACGATCGCCCCAGCCACCGCATGGGCCGAGGGACCGTCCGACCTACGTCCGGACAGCCCCTCAGTAAGATCTTTATGAGCCTTAGGCGTTGTTGTTGATCCACGGTGCGTCGCTGATGTTGCTAGGAGTGCAGGCGGTGTTCAAGAGGTCGCGACGGCAGGTTTGGAAGCGAACCCTGCTACCTTGGTCCTTGTAGTAATTGGTGCTAGAGGACTCGTAGTAGTCTTTGTTGCACGCACCCCAATTGGGGGCCCCCAGGTTGTTACTGCACTCACCGTACCGATATGGCATCCACGAGGAGCCATTCCAAAGCCAGTTTTCCCAGTAGATGAAGGTCTGGTCTCCCTCCGCAAGGGAATCTTGGATGCTCCACTTGTCGCCGTACCTGGTGAAGCAGCCTTTGGCGACCTTGTCGTACGAGACTGATTTAGGGTTCCAGACGAAGACTTCCGAGCACTTCTCGCCGTCCGAATCATACGTGAGCGTGGAGATCGTATCTTCGAATGGTTTTTCGAAGTCTACGGCAAAGGACTGACCTTGTCTCGCTATGAGAATGGTGAAAACGAATGCGAATACTGCGACTGCTGAACGGATGCGCATCTGTCTCCTTCGAAATTGCGCGGATGAATGCAGGAGCGTCCGGTCACCGGGGGTCAGAGTCTGCGCCCGTGGAGCGGTGGCTGCCAGGGAGACCCATGTTCGGAACAGAGCTGGCGCTGTAGCTCCGCACTTTGACTTCGCTTCGCCATCCAGGATGCCGATAGCAGCCACGCGCGGCCTTGTCAGTCCGCGCAGGGATGTTGGCGATTCGCGCACGCCTCGAACGGCGGGTCTCTGTAGTCCTGTGGATGGGTCCCGTACGGCGCTGGCCGGACTCCCGCGCGCTCACCTAGCTCCGCGACTGACCCAGATACGGGTCAGACGGGACGATGAGTTGTCGTCATAGCAGGACTGGGTGACGGAACCGACCTTCTCGGTCTCCTCGGACATGGCTCTCACCACCCCAAGTGCGGACCTGGCACGGCACTTCACCGTGACGGGACAGGGCCCGCGTCCGTCACCGAGAGTCAGACCAAGAATCCTAAGATGGTGAATGACAGTAAATGATCAGTTCGTGACCGGAGTTGGACTCACAATGCGTTTGCTCAGCAGTCACTGTGACCGATCCGCGAACGCTTCCTTCCGGCGACGCCAAGCCCTCACCACACCCCGCCGGGAGCAGTACACGGCGTCCGAGTGGCGACCGACGCCGGCCACCCAGCGGGCCCCGTACTCCGGGCACTCCGCCTCGCCGGCCTCGCCCCGGACAGCCGCCAGGCGCTTGCGCAGCCGCCGTTCCATCCGCCACTGCCTGGACCGACACACCGACGAACAGAACACCGCCCCAGGCCGGGCGTCCGGCCTCAGCCGATCACCACAAGCCCGGCAGTTCCTTCCCGCGGCCCGACCAGCTCCCTCGGACACCACGCCAGAGTAGGACTCAAGGCTACTGAGAACCGGGAATCAGAAGCAGAAAGACAGGCGAGTCATTCCGTTCCTGGCGGGCATCGAGTTGTGCGATCTTCTCTTCAGCAGCGGCCAGGCTGCTTCTCCCAGGTTGTCGCGGATCTCGATGAGGCGGGGGCTCTCGGTCGGGGAGTCGATCAGAACGGGGCAGCGGACGCCCGCATGCTCGTCCGCAGCCTCCGAGAGTGAGTTTGCGGCGCTCGAAGTGGCCGAGGAACTGCTCCCACCCGTCTGGTGTCACTGCCCGGTATTCCTCGGTCGGTCGAAGTGCACGGCGGTGGCTGATGAACGCCTGGTGCGCTTCGATCGCGTCCTTGGGGTAGATCGCGGCGTAGCCCATCGTCGTGTTGATGTTGCGGTGACCTGCAATTACTTGCGCAATGTGAAGCGACAACTCGTTGAGGATGGCATCGGTGATGAAGATTCGCCGAAAGTCATGGGCCTCGAACGTGAGGGGGTGTCTGCTGCGTCAGTGAGCCCGGATGCTGCAAGTGTCTCGTTGAGCCCCTCGCGGATCGTGTGGTCGGAGATCCTGCGGTCCTCGCCGCTCATGTTCCACTGGTAGAGCAGTGGCATTGGTGGGTTCCAAGTTCGCTCGTGAGAGTCGTAGTTGGCGATGACCGGGACGGTGCCGTCAGCTCCGCGGACCCGTGAGATGACGGTGCTGAGGACGTCGGCGAGTTCGGGAGCGACCAGTCGCAGCCGTTCTTGATCGGTCTTCGACGGGGCGATCTGCAGGAGCGGGATGACTTATCCGGTGGTGGGTAGTTTGTAGCTGACGATGCTGTGGTGGCCGAGTTCCCGGCGTTCTTCGAACCGGGTTCCGGTGTGTCGCAAGATCTCGATCGTCGCCCAGGCCCAGAAGGCCCGCTTCTCTTCGCTGCCCAGTCCGCGACGTCGGCGCTGTTCATCTCGGACAGAAACGGGTGTGCCATCGAGCCGTGTCGACTTGCGGGGGACGGTGAAGCTCTCGCCAAGCACTGTGAACGTGGAGCCCAGCGAGGCCGCGTTCAGAGCTTCGAGCCGTGCCGTCGGTACGGCTCCCACGGATCACCTGTTTCGAACAGCCTACCTATCTCGGGCAGCACGAACGTCGACAGATCCCTCCCGGGATTGCTGGGTTCAGGCATGCCCGGAAGTTAGCAGACAACCCATCTGAACTGCGAAAAAACTTAAGTTAGTTCAGTCAACGAGCTGGCCATGAGCAGCCCCGCCAACAGGGCCGTGCGCGGTGGGATGTGGTCCAGCAGGACGTGCTCGTGCCGTGCGTGGGCGCCGTCGCCCACCGCGCCCAGGCCGTCGAGAACGGGGCGGCCGAGCCCGGAGACGAAGTTGCCGTCGCTCGCCCCGCCGACGGCCGTCTCCCGCAGGGGCCACCCCAGCTCCTGCGCTGCCGCGTGGGCCTGCGCGAACAGGAGCCGGGAAGCGGGCGTCGGCACCATCGGGGGACGGTTCCAGCCGCCGGTGACCGAGACCCGCACCCGGGGATCGGAGGGCGCGAGGGAGGCCAGCGCGGCGTCGACGCGGGCCGCTTCGGCGGGGTCCGGGACCCGTACGTCGATGCCGCAGCTCGCCCGGCCGGCGATGACGTTGCGGCCCGTGCCGCCGCCGATCACCCCGACGTTGACCGTCGTGCCCCGCTCCCGGGAGCCCAGGCCGGCGACACGGGTGACCAGTTCGGCGAGGGCGTGCACGGCGCTGGCGCCCCGGTACGGATCGAGGCCCGCGTGTGCCTCCACGCCCTCCACCGTCACCTCGAAGAGGCCGACGCCCTTGCGGGAGGTCTTCAGCGCCCCCTCCGGCCCGGCCGACGCCTCGCACACGAGCGTGGCCGTCGCGTCCTCGCTCAGCCGCTCGATGTGCGGGCGGGAAGCGGGGCTGCCGATCTCCTCGTCGCCGTTCAGGAACAGCCGCACCGACGGGCGCGGCAGGTCCCGTTCCCGCAGCAGGCGCAGTGCCCACACCGCCTGCACCAGGCCGCACTTCATGTCGAACACGCCCGGCCCGGTGGCCCGCCCGTCCCCGTCCGTCCGGAAGGGCCACTCGGCGAGGGTGCCGGCCGGCCACACCGTGTCGTAGTGGCACAGGACCAGCACCACCGCCGGTGAGGTGCCCCGGTACAGCAGCTCCAGCATGTCGCCGTGCGGGCCGCCGTCGTAGCGCCGTGACTCGTCCGGAGGGCCGAGCCGGTCGTGGGTCCAGGACTCGACGGCGGCGAGGCCGGCGGTCAGCAACTCCTTGTCCGCGCTCGGCGTCTCCAGTCCGACCAGCCTCCGCAGGTCGCCGGTGATCTCCGGCAGGGCGGCGCGGGCCAGTGACTCGACGTGGGTCAGGGACATGGGCGGTTCTCCTCGTACGTGCGCACAGCGGCCGGGCGGTCAGCGGACGGGAACCCCGGGGCCCAGGGGGATGCCCAGCGCCCACCAGGCGTAGAAGAGCAGCGTCCAGGCCGCCAGCATGACCAGGCACAGCGGCAGGGTCAGCGACAGCAGCGTGCCGATGCCGGCCGAGCGCCGGTAGCGCTGGACGACGCCCAGGGTCATCACGAAGTAGGCGCTCATCGGGGTCGCCGCGTTGGTGCACGAGTCGGCGATGCGGTACACCGCCTGGGTCACCTCGGGCGGGATGTCGAGCAGCATGAACATCGGCACGAACACCGGGGAGACCAGGGCCCATTGGGCGGAGCCGCTGGTGACGAGCAGGTTGATGACCGTGCAGACCAGCAGGACGCCGAGGAACGCCACCGGGCCCGTGATGCCCGCCGACTTCAGCAGGCCGGCCCCTCGGATCGCGAGGACCTCGCCGACGCCGGTCCACTTGAAGTACGCCAGGAACTGGGAGATGGCGAAGAACAGCACCAGGATCGGCGCCATCTCGCGCAGGCCCTGCGCCATCTGGTCGGGGATGTCCCGGCCGGTCCGCACGGTCCCGACCGTGCGCCCGTACACGGCGCCCACGATCAGGAACATCACCGCCAGGACGACCGCGATGCCGGTGAGCACCGGCGACTGGACGATGCTGCCGCCCTCGCCCCGCAGCGGCGATCCGGCCGGGGCCATCGCCACCACGACCAGCGCGGCGTACGCCAGCAGCGCGAGCCCCGCGTTGCGCAGGCCCGTGCGTTCCTCCGGGCGCAGCGTCAGCCCGCCGGCTCCCTGACCTGTGGCCTCGGGGGCGTCCTCCGGCTCCGCTTCCTCCGGCATCGCCGCCACCCGCCGGGCGATGACCTTCTCCGTGACGACGGTGACCACGGCGGCCAGGACGACCGAGGAGGCCACCGAGAAGAAGTAGTTGGACAGCGGGTTGACCACGTACGAAGGGTCGACCGTGTGCGCGGCGGCCGTCGTGAGCCCGGCCAGGACCGCGTCCGTCGGGGTGACCAGCGGGCTCGCGTCGTACCCGGCGGACACCGACACGAACGCCACCACGGCACCCAGCATCGGACTGCGCCCCACCGCGCGGAACGCCATCGCGCCCAGCGGCACCAGCACCACGTAGGCGGCGTCGGACGCGACGTGCGCGACCATGGCGGTGAAGGCCAGCGTGAACGTCAGCCACCGGGCCGGGACCCGGGCGACGGCCGCCCGCAGCATCGCGGGCAGCAGCCCCGACCGGTCGGCGACGGCCACGCCCAGCATGACCACGAGGATCGTGCCGAGCGGCGGGAACGTGGCGTAGTTGGTCACCGCGTCGGAGATCATCATCCGCAGCCCCTCGCCCGAGACGAGACTGCGCACCCCCACCGTCTTGCCGGTGGCGGGGTTGAGCGCGGAGGCGCCGGTGGCCGACAGCAGCCAGCTGACCAGCGCCAGGACGACGCTGAGCACACCGAACAGCCAGAACGGGTGGGGGAGTTTGTTGCCGAGGCGCTCGATGCGCCCGAGGACGGCGAGCACCCGGGAGAGCTGCTTCGAGGGGACGTCGGGCGGCGGGGGCGAAGTGGCGGTGGTCACACCCCTATTGACGACCGCTTGATGAAATCATGCAAGTAAAAAGGTTGTTGTGGTCGTATCGGTCGTGTGAAGTTGCTGGTTGACGGATTCTTGCAAAGGAGAAGGGGTCGTATGGAGAACGCCCTGGACGACGACGACCTCGACCTGGTCGCCGCGCTCCAGCGCGCACCACGCGCCCCGCTCAGCCTGCTCGCCCAGGCGCTGGGCGTGTCGGCGAGCACCGTGGGACGGCGGCTGGCCCGGCTGGAGTCCAACCGGCTGCTGCGGGTGATCGGCCAGGTCGACCTGTCGGTGTCCGGCGAGGGCACCCCCTGGCACGTGTGGGTCGCCGCCGCTCCGGGACAGGCCGTCGAGGTCGCCCGGCGGCTCGTCGCACTGCCCGAGGCGGCCCATGTCGCGGTCACCGCCGGGCAGGCGGAGGTCTACTGCGTCGTCCAGCCCGCGCGCCGCACCGACGCCCGCGACCTGCTCACCCGGCGCATCGCCACGCTCCCCGGCATCCGGTCCGCCCGCACCGAACTCGTCCTGCGCGCGGACACCAAGTCCGACGCCTGGCGGCTGCCGCGCCTGACGCGGGACCAGCACCGCCTGCTCGCCACGTACACGGCGGAGGAACGCGAGAGGGACCCGGGCGGCACGGACCGGCCCGCCCGCCCCACCGGCGACGAACTGCGCACCCTGCGGCTGCTCGCCGCCGACGGCCGGATGACCGCCGCGCAGGTCTCCCGTGAGCTGGGCATCGGGCAGTCCACCGCCTACCGCGTCACCCAGTCGCTGCTGCAGCGCGGCCTGGTCCGCCCCCGCGTGGAGATCGAGCCCGCACTGCTGGGCTACGCCCTGGAGGCGGTGGTCGCGCTGACCGTGTCGCCGGGCGGGGTGCGCGAGGCCGCCCGGACGCTCGCCCGGCATCCCTCCGCCCGGTACGTGTCGACCAACGCGGGCACCTTCTCCGTCGTCCACCAGGGCGTCTTCCGGGACGAGGAGGGGCTCGCGGAGTTCCTCACCGGGGACCTGGCGGAGCTGCCCGGGGTGATCTCCTTCGACGTCTCCGTGGTGCTCCAAGCGCTGCGCAGGCACTGGCTCGACCGGGAGGACGGCCGCCTGGCCGCCGTACCCGGCCCGACGGACACCGGGAGTGCACGGCATGACGACTCGTGAGACCGCCATCGGCCTGGCGGAGGCCTACTACGACTCCGGCGGCTTCCTGGCCGACCTGCGGCGCCGGGTCGCCTTCCCGACTTCGAGCCCGCCGCCCGACGGGACGGGCCCGCTGCGCGCCTACCTGGCCGACGAACTCGCCCCCGCCGTACGCCGACTGGGCGCCACCGTACGGATCGTCGACAACCCCGTGCCGGACGCGGGCCCGTTCCTGCTCGCCCACCGGCACGAGGCCGACGGCCTGCCCACCGTCCTGGTCTACGGCCACGGCGATGTCGTCCCCGGCCAGGACGGCCGCTGGCGTACCGGCCTGTCCCCCTGGGAACTCGTCGTCGAGGGCGACCGCCTCTACGGGCGCGGCACCGCCGACAACAAGGGCCAGCACACCGTCAACCTGGCCGCGCTCGAACAGGTCCTTGCCGCTCGCGGAGGCCGGCTGGGCTTCAACCTGAAGGTGCTCGTGGAGACGGGGGAGGAGTCGGGCTCACCGGGCCTGCACGAAGTCTGCCGCCGGCTGGCGGACGACCTGGCCGCCGACCTGCTCGTCGCCTCCGACGGCCCCCGCCTCGCGGCCGGCCGCCCCACCCTGTTCCTCGGCTCCAGGGGCGCGGCCAACTTCCGTCTGCGCGTGGCCCTGCGTGAGGGCGCCCACCATTCGGGCAACTGGGGCGGCGCCCTGCGCAACCCCGCCACGATGCTCGCCGGCGCCCTCGCCGCCCTGGTCGACTCCCGGGGCCGCATCCTGGTCGAGGGGCTGCGGCCGCCGGCGCTGCCCGGGCCCGTCGCGGACGCCCTGGCGGACCTCACCGTGGGCGGCGGGGACGACGACCCGGAGGTGGACACCGACTGGGGCGAGCCGGGGCTCAGCCCGGCCGAACGCGTCTTCGGCTGGAACACCCTGGAGGTGCTCACCCTGGCGGCCGGGGATCCCGCCAAGCCCGTCGGCGCCATTCCCGGCACCGCCCACGCCGACGTCCAGCTCCGCTTCGTCGTCGGCACGCCCTGGCGCGACCTCGAACGCATCGTCCGCGAGCATCTCGACGCCCATGGCCTGTCCATGGTCGACGTCGAGGTGCTCCAGGCCGTCCCCGCGACCCGCCTCAGCCCGGACGACCCGTGGGTCCGCCGGGCCGTGGACTCCCTGCGGCGCACCACCGGCAAGGAACCGGCCGTCCTGCCGAACCTCGGCGGCACGCTCCCCAACGACGCCTTCGCGGACATCCTCGGCCTGCCCACCGTGTGGGTCCCGCACTCCCACCCCTCCTGCTCCCAACACGCCCCCGACGAACACCTGTTGGGGTCGGTGGCCCGCGAAGGACTGCGCATCATGGCCGGCCTGTTCTGGGACCTCGGCGCACCCACGCCCGACGCCGGTCGGTAGGTTGCGGACAGCGCCACGGCCCGGCGCTCCGCCCCCACGGAAGGACACCCCTGTGCGCCCTCGACGTCCCCGGTCCGCCCTCACCCTCCTCAGCACCCTGACGACCGCGGCGACCCTGGCCCTCGCCACGGCCGGCCCGGCCACCGCCGCCGAGCGGCCCGCGCCCGTACGTCACGCCGCCGCGCACGACGTGGCGCCCGGCCTGTCGCCGGTGACCGAACTGCTCGCCCAGCGGCTGCTGCTGGCCGACAAGGTCGCCGCCGCCAAGTACGGCACGGACACGCCGATCGACGACCCGGAGCGCGAGGCGCGGATCCTGGACGACGTCCGCGCCCGGGCGGCCGGCCTCGGCCTCGACCCGGATGCCGTGGCCGCCGTGTTCCGGGACCAGATCGAGGCGAACAAGCTGGTGCAGCGCGGCCTGTACGCCCGCTGGGACGCGCACCCCGCCGAGCGCCCCACCGAGCGGCCCGACCTGGCCAAGGAGGTCCGCCCGGCCCTCGACCGCATCACCACACAGCTGCTGGCCGCGCTCGACGCCACGGAACGGGCCCGCGCCCTGCCGTCGTGCGGCCCGCGCCTGGCCACGGCCGCCGTCCGGTCCGCGTACACCCACCGGCTCGACGCACTGCACCTGAAGGCGCTCGGGCGGGCACTGCCGTCGGTGTGCGCGGCGCCCTAGGGCCTGTCGTTTGGATCAGGTCGCAGGGAACCGACAGTGCTGATCAGCGCCGGTGAGCGGGGTCTGGTGCGTGCAGCTGCAAGGCGGAGGAGGGCGTCGACGCGGAGCGTCGGCAACCGACGACAACGCCGCAGCTGCGCGTGCCAGACCCCGCGTCTGCGGCGTGATCCAAACGACAGGCCCTAGACGTCCCGGCCGGCTTCGACGAACCGGGCCAGGTTCGCCAGGGCCATGCGCGTGCCCGTCTCGTTGTCGGCGGCGGGCACGGCGTCGGGGATCCCCTCGTGGACCATGACGACGTCGGTACCACCGCCCTCGGCGTCGGAGAGTGTCGTCGTCAGGGTCATCGTGCCGCCCAGCTCGGGGTCGACGGCCTCGAACTCGAGCACCTCGACCACCTGCTCGTCCGGCACGAGTGGTGCGAAGCGGCCATGGTAGGTGTCGGTGTGCGCGGCCGACTTCCCGATGGCGTCCGGCGCCTCGTAGGTGAGCGAGACACGGAACCGGCCGCCCTCACGGGCGTCGAACTCGTGCACCTCACCACTCATCCCCGCCGGCACCCGCCAGCGCGCGACCGCCTCCGCGCTCACCAGGGCCCGGTAGACGTCCGCACGGGGCGCATCGACATGCCCGGAGACTCGCGTCGCGTACATGGGTCCACCCTAGGCGACCTGGTCCGCCCCCGTCGGCAGGGGCGGCTCCGACTCGATGCGGCGCAGTTCCTCGTCGGTGAGCAGGCGGGAGCGGAGCAGGAAACGGACGCCCTCCGGGGCCTCCAGGGAGAAGCCGCTGCCCCGTCCCGGGACCACGTCCACGGTGAGGTGGGTGTGCGACCAGTACGCGTACTGGTCCGCGCTCATCCAGAATGGGGTGTCCCCGGCCACGTGCCCCAGCAGGACGTCCCCGGCACCGACCCGGAACTCCCCGCGCGGGTAGCACATCGGGGCGCTGCCGTCGCAGCAGCCGCCGGACTGGTGGAACATCACCGGCCCGTGCGTCCCGGTCAGGCGCCGCAGCAAGTCTTCGGCGGCGGAGGTCAGTTCGACACGTCCCGTGCGCCCGGTCGTCGGCCGCGCACCGGGGTCGGGGGCGGGTGAGTCGGTCATGGCATACCTCCCTGCGGTACGGGTGCCCCGCCATGGTCGCCCGGAAGTGTCCGTCCAGGAAACCCGGCGACCCGGTGACCGTCAGCCCGGACGCCGCCTGTGCCGGCGGATCCAGGCCAGCCCGTTGACGTGATGAGCCGCGGTGTGATCGGCGCGAGTTCCGCCCGGTGCGCGTTGACGTACGGGAAGCGTCGTCGCTGACGCGCGGGTCGGGCAGCGGGGCCCGCTGGTCGGCGTACAACCGTTTCCTCCGGTGCCTCCTCGCCACCCCGCCCCGACCCCGCTACAGCAGGTCGCGCGGGACCTTCTCGTTCCAGGTGCGGGAGAACACCCGGCGGTCGGCCTCGAACGCGTCGAGGGTCGCGTCCACGAAGAAGTCCGTGTCGTCACACCTCAGCTGGGTGTGCGTCACCACTTGGACGTCCCAGTCGTCCCGCTGGAACCGCATGGTCCACGTGGACTCGCCGCTGACCGACGTGAAGTCGTCGGCGACCGCCGTGTACCGCTCGTGGGCGCGGCGCCCGGCCTCCAGGCCGATGTGCTCGAAGCGGACCGTGCCCCGGTCCTTCACGATGTCCAGCTCGGAGTGGTAGCCGATCAGGTCCCGCTTGACCTCCCAGCGCTCCTCGGGGGGTGTGACCTGGCTCGTCGCGAGCGGGGGAGTGCCCTCGGGTTCGCCGAAGGGGGACGCCGGCACCGCGTCCGGTTCCTCCGCCGGCCGTACCGGCAGCGTGAGCGTGCTGGAGTGCTCGTGGACGCTCAGCAGGGCGGGGTTCGGCGGCGGCCAGGCCAGCGGCCAGTAGGACGTGGAGAGGGAGAGCCGGATGCGGTGGCCGGGCGGGAACGCCTGGGCCACTCCGTTCAGCGGGACGGTGGCGCGGTAGCGGCGGCCCGGCTCCAGCGGCTCGGGGGACTCCGTGCTGTCACGGCGGGTGAGGTTGAGGATGCCGTACGAGACACGGGTCGCGGAGCCGTCCGGGCTCACGTCGGACAGCCGCGCGGCGACCAGGGCGACCGGTTCGCTGACCGACAGGTCGAGTTCCACGGTCGGCGAACCGAGGATCTCCACCTGCTCGGTCAGCGGCGCGGTGTCGAAGACCAGGGAACCGCCGTCCTCCTCGCGCTGGTCGTACGGCAGGTCCGGAGGCGCGTTGTAGGAGGCCCACTTGCCCGCGAACTGGCCCACCGACAACGGCGACTGCACGGTCAGCGCGTCGCCGCCGGGCGTGTCCCCCTCGTCCGTCGCCTCCCGCGCGGGCCCGATCGTGTGCCGGGTGAGCGGATGAACGGCCTGCCGGATGTGCGGGGAGGGCCATTCCGGCTCGCCGACCCAGCGTCCCGGCCGCTCCTCGTACGCGGTGGAGGGCGGCACGCTGTCCTGCATCCACGCTTGCAGCATGGGGCCGTCCATGACGCCGTTGTCGACGCCCTTCAGCCAGTGGTCCCACCACCGGACGAGCTCCTGGAGGTAGCCGATCGCGGGGCCGGGCTCCCCGAGGTGGGGGAACTTGTGCGACCAGGGGCCGATCAGCCCCTTGCGAGGTACGTCCAGGTGGCCGAGCAGCCGGGTCACGGCGTTGGAGTAGCCGTCCGCCCAGCCGCTGGAGGCCAGGACCGGGCAGCGCACGCTGCCGTAGTCCTCGCACACCGAGGCGTGCCGCCAGTAGTCGTCCCGGCGCTGGTGGCGCAGCCACTGAAGGACCCAGGGCTCGGTGTGCTCCAGCCGTTCGTGCCACATCTCGCGCCAGCGGTCGCCGACCACGGCCGGGTCGGGCGGGCAGGTGCCGTAGGCGAACATCGTGCCCGCCTCGGCCAGGTTGTCCGACAGCAGGGCGCCGCCCATGTAGTGCATGTCGTCGGCGTGCCGGTCGTCGGTGAAGGAGGCGATGGCGATGGCCTTCAGGCCCGGCGGCTGCCGGGCCGCCACCTGGAGCGCCGCGAACGCGCCCCAGGAGATGCCCATCATGCCCGTGCCGCCGTCGCACCAGGGCTGCTCCGTCAGCCAGGCCAGGACCTCCTCGGCGTCCGCCTGCTCCCGCTCCAGGTACTCGTCCCGCAGCACGCCCTCCGAGTCGCCGGTGCCGCGCAGGTCGACGCGGACACAGGCGTAGCCGTGCCCCGCGAGGTACGGGTGGTGGATCGAGTCGCGTACGGCCGTCAGGTCGCGCTTGCGGTACGGGATGTACTCCAGCACCGCGGGCACCGGCTCGTGGTCCGAGGAGGTGGGGCGCCAGATGTGCGCGGAGAGCCGGACCCCGTCGGACATCGGTATCGTGACGTGCTCTTCTTCCTTCGTCGCGTAGGGCAGGTTGGTCACGTAACGCATGGAACCCACGTGCTCCTTACTGTCGGGGTTCACTCCGGACGGGCTTCACTCCTGCGGGGGTTCGTCGAAGACGAGACCCAGGGCCGCCACGCAGTGGTCGAACTTCTCCCGCAGCTCCTCCTCGTCCGCCCCGCCGGTGAAGATGTGCGCCACCTCGTAGCTGTAGCTGTCCTGTCCGGGGAGCTCCGAGAGCCGGGTGCCCTCCTCGGGCACCACCTCGATGCGCACGCCAGGCGTCTCCCGCTCGATGCGGGCGATCTCCTCGGGCCCGGGCACCCGGCGCACCACGCCGTCCGTGAACCAGCGGTGGTACCACTTCGCCGCCATCGCGTACGGGCCCTGACGGTGCGGCATGCGCGGGTCCTCGCCGAGCGCGAGGCGGACCATGCAGTGGTGGTTGGGGACGCCGTCGACGTACTGGAACAGCTCCGCGTGCGACTGGGAGTGCCGGGGGTTGATCTCCAGCAGACTGATCGACTCGGTCCGCGGGTCGTAGAAGTACTCGATGCTGAAGGTGGCCGACTCCATTCCGATCTGACGCATCACCCGCTTCGAGACGTCGTGGAGCTCCGCGACGGCCGCCGGCGGCAGTGTCGAGGGGTACTGGTGGCGAAGGAAGCAGGGGGAGTCCGGGTACTGGATGGAGTCAAGGACTCCGTAGACCGTCACCTCGCCCTGGTGGACGTAGCCCTCCACAGCGACCTGGACGCCGGACATCGACTCCTCGGCCAGACAGACCCGGCCGCCGACGCCGTCCATCTCCGGCGGCAGGTCGATGCGTTCGAGGATGTGCTCGAAGGGGCGGCCGATGCGGGAGATGCCCTCGCGGATCTCGGTGACGGCCTTGCGGAACTCCTCCTCGTCGTCGACTCCGAAGGCGAGTTCGGACGAGTAGGAGAGAGCGGGCTTGACCCACATCGGAAAGGTCACGTTCCCGGGCGGGCGAGGCGGCTCTGCCGACAGGTCGACCCGGTCGAAGGCCGGGTGCCGGTCGGTCGCCTTCTGCTGCTCAAGACGGCTCCAGTACTTGTGCTCGCACTTGACCACCGACTCCAGGCTGGTGCTGCGCGTTCCGTAGCGTTCGCTCAGCATGGGCACGAGGGTGCTGACCGGGAAGTCCCAGTAGCCGACGATCGCGTCGACGCTGCCGTCGAAGGCGTCCAGCACCGCTGTGGCCTTGTCGAACAGCGTGGGCAGGTGCACCTCGCCGACCTGGAGTTCCTCCACGGTCAGCAACTGGTGAAAGCGCAGCCGGTCGGCTCCGGGAACCTCCCGCAGCGCCGGCAGATTGGCCTCGTCGAGCCCGATCACGAAGATGTTCTTCACCGTCTCGTCAGACACGGATCTCCTTCCGACAGCCGGCGCTCCGGCCGGGCATCCAAGATCGACTGAGTACCCCTCGCGGGTGCGGCCATGCCGGACGTCGCGGTGCGCGCAGGCGACCACCCGGCAAGCAGCAGCGGCCCGGCCAACTCGATCAGTTGACCGCCGAGGACTTCGACCGGACGTTCAAGACGAACGTCACATGTCAGGGCCCTGCGGGCAGGGGCTGTTCCGCCCAGATGGTCTTGCCCGTGGGGGTCTGGCGGCTGCCCCAGCGTTCGGAGAGCTGGGCGACCAGCAGCAGTCCCCGCCCGCCCTCGTCGAACACCCGGGCCCGGCGCAGGTGGGGTGCGGTGCTGCTGCCGTCGGACACCTCGCAGATGAGGGCCGAGTCGCGGATCAGCCGGAGTTCGATGGGCGAACCGCCGTACCGCAGGGCGTTGGTGACCAGCTCGCTGACGATCAGTTCCGTGGTGAACTCCGCCTCCGCCAGCCCCCAGTCGGCCAGTTGCTCGCCCGCCATCCTGCGGGCCCGGGCCACGGCCGTCGGCTCGGGCGGCAGCTGCCAGGTCCGCACCTTCCCGGCGCCGAGCGCGGCGGTCCGGGCCAGCATCAGCACGATGTCGTCGGCGGGACGGCCGGTCAGCACCGCGCGCAGCACCTGCTCACAGGTCTCCTCCAGCTCCTCGGCAGGGTGGCCCAGTGCCTCCCGGAGCAGGGTGCGCCCGACGTCCATGTCGTGGTCGGCGGCCTTGACCAACCCGTCGGTGTAGAGGGCGAGCAGGCTGTTCTCCGCCAGCTCCACCTCGACGGCTTCGAACGGCAGGCCGCCGAGGCCGAGCGGCGGCCCGGCCGGCGGATCCAGGAACCGCACGGCGCCGTCGGGCGTGACCAGGGCGGGCGGCGGATGCCCGGCCCGGGCCATCGTGCAGCGGCGGGAGACAGGGTCGTACACGGCGTACAGGCAGGTGGCACCGACCTGCGCCGACGCCTGCGTCTCCCGGCCGCGTGTCTCCGGGCCCTCTTCCCGGTCGATCCGGACGACGAGGTCGTCCAGCTGGGTGAGCAGCTCGTCGGGGGCGAGATCGACGTCCGCGAGCGTCCGTACGGCGGTCCGCAGCCGCCCCATCGTGGCGGAGGCGTGGATGCCGTGCCCCACCACGTCGCCCACGACCAGGGCGACCCGGCTGCCGGACAGGGGGATCACGTCGAACCAGTCGCCCCCGACGTCCGCTCCGGAACCGGCCGGCAGATAGCGGTAGGCGACCTGCAGCGCCGCCAGGTCCGGTGGCCGGTCGGGCAGGAGGCTGCGCTGGAGCGCCAGCGCCGTCCGGCGTTCCCGGGTGTAGCGGCGGGCGTTGTCCACGCTCACCGCCGCCCTGGCGGCGATCTCCTCCGCGAGCAGCAGATCGTCCTCGCTGAACGACTCCGGCGTCTGGTGCCGCAGGAAGTGCACCAGCCCCAGGGTCACTCCGCGGGCGCGCAGGGGCACCATCATCACCGAGTGGATCATGTGCCTGCCCACCGACTCCTCACGGGCCGGGGAGGATGTGATCCACTCCCGCAGGCCCGGATCCCCCGGCCGGTTCCGGGAGCCACGGCCGGCGGCCAGCGTCCGCACCGGGAGCGAGTCCACCGGGTAGAACGCGGCGTCACCCGAGGCGACCACCGACTCCGGGCAGCCCTCCAGCACCGACCGCTGGGCGGTGCGACGCACCACGACCGGCGCGTTCCGGGGCACCGGTTCCGGCTCGTCGCCCAGGGCGACGGACTCCAGCAGGTCCACGGTGACGAAGTCCGCGAACCCGTTCACGGCCACCTCGGCCAGTTCCTCCGCAGTCCGGGTCACGTCCAGGGTGCTCCCGATCCGCAGGCTCGCCTCGTTCAGCACCACCAGCCGGCGGCGGGCCCAGTCCTGCTCCGTGGTGTCGAACACGGTCGCGGACATGCCCCGCACCGCACCCGTCTCGTCCGTCAGCGGCGACATGAACATCGACCAGGCGTGGCGCCGGGTCTCGCCCGGGGCCGTGCCGTGCTCCTCGTGGAAGATCGTCTCGCCGGTGCGCAGGACCTCGCGCTGCAGCCGGTCGTACTCGTCGAAGGGCGGGCCGGGCTCGATCTCCCGGAGGGTCAGGCCCTTCATCTCCTCCTCGGAGCGGCCCATCACCTGGGTCATGATCTCGTTGGCGGCCACGAGCCGGGCGTCACGGTCGTAGACCGCGACCGGCACGGGGAGCTGTGCGAGCGTGAGGTCCCACAGGGTCGGGGCTGCGTGCCCGGCCCGCCTCGGCGTGGGCGCCAGTGCGGTGCCGGTGACGAGCCAGAGGCGCCTGCGGTCCGCGTCCAGCAGCGGCGTGCCGTGCAGCCGGACCACGACCCGGTCGCCGTGCCGGTGCCGCAGCGCCACCTCACCGGCCCAGTGCTCGCCGGCGGCCACACGGCGTCGCGTGGAATCGGGCAGGTCGGCGGCGAGCAGCCGGGTCACGGCCCGGCCCACGACCTCCTCGGGTTCGTATCCGAGCAGCCGTCGGGCGCCGTCGCTCCACACCGTGATCAGCCCACGGGCGTCGACGACGACCGCCAAGTCCTCCGGTACGCGTCCCTGCACGGTGCCTCCGGATGTGACGCCCCTGCCGCTTCCCCGGTCATCATCTCAGGAAGGGCCGCCGGGGACCCCTTGTGATCACCGTCGCGCCGCAGACGCGGGCGATGTCCCTGGCCGCCGGCGGCCTGGTCTTCGGGACCTGTGCCGCCAGAGGAAGGCCAGGCCGGAACAGCCGGAAGTGTTGCCTTGCGAGTGGCAGACACACGGTGTGTCCGGCGACGGGCGGATGGGACCCGACGACGGACGGGAGAGAAGGGAAGAGGGAAGGGAGGGAACGCCTCCGCGAACCGGCGCGTTGCACAGGAGTTCGCCCGCGTCGCCGACCATGGGAGCATCGTGCCCGACACCACGCCCGACCCGTCCACCGTCCTCCCCGCACTCCCGCCCCTGAGCGCGCAGGCCGAGCGGCTGATCGAGCTGGGGGTGCACGAGACCGCGGGGCTGTCCGCCGACGACATCCGCACGTGCGCCGCCAGGACCGACAGCGAGGGCGCCCTGCTGGCCGTGCACCCGGACAGAGCCCCCGCCTCCGTCCTCGCGCCGCTGCTGCGCCGCGACGGCAAACCGGGCTTCGTCGTCGTCGACATGCCCGACGTCGACGCCTTCACGCCCAGCGCCGTCGAACTGCCCGACGCCCCGCTCTACGTCGTCACCGGCCTCGACCGCGGTGACCATATGGCCAACTGGAGCCCGGAGGAGGCACTGCCCGCCCTCACCAAGGAGGACCGCACCCCGCTGCTGCTCACCGAGGGCATCCACTGGGTGCTCCAGCAGCCGGACGCCCTGGAGCGCAACCGCTGCTTCATGACCATCGGCTCCCGGCTGCGCAAGCCCGACGGCGGCCTGGACGCCCGCACCCCGGCGATCTGGATCAGCAACGGCACCGGCCGCGACGGCCGCGAGCGCCGCGACGCCCCGAAGGTCGGCTGGTGCTGGTGGAACAACCGGCACACCTGGCTGGGCTTCGCCTCCACGACGGGCCGCAGGCCGTAGTCGGTTGTCCGCAGGCCCCGTCACTGCAGGCGGTCGTCCAGCGCGAGTGCGGCGCCGTACTCGGCGGCGGCCTCGGCGTGCTCGCCGAGGTGGGCGAGTGCGTGGGCCGGCTGGAGGTGGACCCTGCCCGCCTGCTTGTGCCGGCCGCGGGCGTCGAACTGCCCGCGTAGGGAGCGCAGCGCGTCGGCCGCCTCCCGCCAGTGCCCCCGGTCGAGGTGGACGAACGACACCGAGTAGACGGCGGACAGGACGGTGCACTCCCGTACGTTGGACGGGATCCGGTCGCGGTCCCGGGGGTACGTGAGCGTTTCCCTGATGCCCCGGTGGGGCTCGACGGCCGCCTGCGCGCCACCGGCCGCGCGCAGCACCCCGATCACCCCGCAGGTCGCCGACCGCGTCCAGCAGCCAGCCGAGACAGGTGTGCGACCAGGCCTGCCTCGGCCAGTTCCCCGATCGTCAGCCGACGGTTGTGCCGTAACTCCCGCAGCAGCCGCCCGAACGGCGCGGAGTGCCCCCCTGCTGTGCCCACCGCGCGATGATGCGCGCGCCCGCCAGGGCGAAGCCCCGGAAGCACCTTGGTCAGAACCTGGGGCGAGGGGCCCGCTCCTCGACGATCCGGGCGGCCTCGGCCTCCGTCTCCACCGACGGCGGCGAGCCGGCCAGCGGCTTGTTGGCCGTCTCCTTCATGCACAGCACGGCGACGACGCCGATGACCGCGGCCCCCGTGGAGTAGTAGGCCGGCATGAGGGTCGAGTCGAAGGCACTGATCAGGGCGGTGATCACCAGGGGAGTCGTACCGCCGAAGAGTGACGTGGCCAGGTTGTAGGCGACCGAGAGGGAGCCGTACCGGACGTGGGTGGGGAAGATCGCCGGGAGCGCCGCCGACATCGTGCCGAGCATCGTCACCAGCGAGAGCCCCAACAGCAGCAGTCCCAGGGCGATCAGGACGACACTGCCCTGCCGGATGAGCAGGAAGGACGGCACGGACAGGCAGAGGAACCCGAGCATCCCCGCCATCAGCAGCGGCCTGCGCCCGAAGCGGTCCGACAGCCGCCCGACCTGGTTGATGACGCACATCTGGAGCACCATCACGATCAGCAGGATCAGCAGCCCGTGGTTGGTCCCGTACCCCAGCTCGTCGGACAGGTACGTCGGCATGTACGACAGCAGCATGTAGTCGTTGATGTTGTACGCCGCGACCAGCGCGAGGCACAGCAGCAGCGGCCGCCAGTACCGGGTGAAGATCTTGCCGAGGTCGGCGGCGGCCGAGGTCTCCACGAAATCGGCGGCCTCGCTCGCCTTGACCTGGCCGCCCTCCAGCTTCTGGAAGGCCGGCGTCTCGTCCAGCTTCAGTCGCAGGTAGAGGCCGATGAAGCCGAGCGGGGCCGCGACCAGGAAGGGAACGCGCCAGCCCCACGCCAGCATCTGGTCGGCGCTGAGGAGCAGCTGCAGGACGACGACGAGGCCGGAGGCCCCGACGTATCCGGCCAGCGTGCCCACCTCCAGGAAGCTGCCGAAGAAGCCGCGCCGCTTGTCGGGCGCGTACTCCGCGATGAACGTCGAGGCGCCCCCGTACTCCCCGCCGGTCGAGAAGCCCTGCACCAGCCGGAAGAAGATCAGCAGGGCCGGGGCCCACAGGCCGATGACGGCGTGCGAGGGGATCAGGCCGATGGCGAAGGTCCCCACCGCCATCATGATCATGGTGAGGGAGAGGATGCGCTTGCGGCCGACCTTGTCGCCGAGCGGCCCGAACACCATGCCGCCGAGCGGCCGCACGAGGAAAGCCACCGCGAACGTCGCGAAGGAGCTGAGCAGCTGCGCGGTGTCGTTCCCGGAGGGGAAGAACACCTTCCCGATGGTCGAGGCCAGATAGCTGTAGATGCCGAAGTCGTACCACTCCATCGCGTTGCCGAGGGCGGCGGCCTTCGTGGCGCGCTTGACCGCCGCCTCGTCGGTCACGGTGATGTCGCTGCGGCGCAGCTTCGGGTGGCGTCGTTTCTCGATCGCCCGGAACAGCACCCGGTGTCGTCTCACGGCTGCGGGATCCACCGACTCGTCGTTGCCGGGCGCCGCCATCACGTCGTTCCTTTCGCCGGTCGTCTGTGCCAACCACAACGCCTGCACAGATCTCGCGCGCTCAAACGAACCCCTTCGCGCGGCGCCCGGATGACTACAGAGGGTAATGGCCGGATGCTTTCGGTGAGACCCGTGCCTCCGGACGTCCGCGGTGTGTCCGCAGGCCCGCAGGGGGAACTTGGTTCGCCGCGGTGTCACCCGGTGAAAGGAGCCCCCTGTGTCAGCGTCAGCGGCGGGCGACCGGGACCAGGGCGCGCAGGAGGCCGGATACCAGCCGGATCCGCGCCGGTGGCGGGCCCTGTGGGTCACCTTGGTGGCCGGCTTCATGAGCCTGCTGGACGTCTCGATCGTGGTGGTCGCCCTGCCCTCGATCCAGCGCGGCCTGGACGCCTCTCCCGCGCAGGTGCAGTGGGTGGTGTCCGGATACGCCCTCACCTTCGCTCTCGCGCTCGTCACCGCCGGCCGTCTCGGAGACGCGCTGGACCGGCGCCGCATCTTCCTGCTGGCCCTCAGCGGCTTCGTGGCCTTCAGCGTGGCCTGCGGGGCGGCCCCCGGCATCACGCTGCTGGTGGTGGCCCGGCTCGCCCAAGGCCTGGCGGCCGGCTTCATGGCCCCTCAGAACTCCGCGCTCATCCAGCAGATGTTCCGCGGCGGCGAACGCGGCCGTGCCTTCGGCTTCTTCGGTGCCACCGTCGGCATCTCGTCCGCCGTCGGCCCGCTCGCCGGCGGCCTGATCCTCGCCCTGGCCTCCGGCGACCAGGGCTGGCGGTGGATCTTCTACGTCAACGTGCCCATCGGGATCCTCGCCGTCCTCCTCGGCCGCCGGCTGCTGCCCCGCACCCGGCGCTCCGGCCGGCAGCACGTGGACCTGCCCGGCGTCCTGCTCCTCGGCCTCGGTGTCCTCGCGCTGATGTATCCGCTGGTCCAGGCGGGCTCCGGCGGCCTCGGCCGGCTGTGGTGGCTGTTCCCCGCCGGTGCCGCGATCCTCTTCGGCTTCACCAGGTGGCAGCGTCGCCTCGTCGCGCGGGACAGCCAGCCGCTGCTCGATCCGCGCCTGTTCACCACCGTGCGCGGCTACGCCGTCGGCGCCGGCGTCGGCACGCTCTACTTCATCGGCTTCAGCGGCGTCTGGCTGGTCTTCGCGCTCTTCTACCAGGACGGCCTGGGCTTCTCCCCGCTGCGGTCCGGCCTCGCCGTGACGCCCTTCGCCCTCGGCTCGGCCTGCGGGGCCGCGGCCGCCGGCCGGCTGGTGGACCGGCTCGGCCGCATGCTCACCGTGGGCGGCCTCACGGCCGTGATCGCCGGCCTGGGCGGCACCGCGCTGCTGCTCGGCTTCGCGCCCCTGGGCATCGCACCCTGGGCCGCCGCCCCGGTGCTGTTCCTCGGCGGCGTCGGCAGCGGCTGCGTGATCTCACCGAACATCACCATGACGCTGCGCGACGTGCCCGTGTCGATGGCGGGCGCGGCGGGCGGCGCCCTCCAGACCGGGCAGCGGCTCGGCGCCGCGGTGGGCACCGCCGCCCTGCCCGGCCTCTTCTACGTGGTGCTCGGCAGCGGCGACGACTACCGCGCCGCCCTCGCCACCGCACTGGGCGCCGCCCTCCTCGGCATGCTGGCCTCCCTGGCCCTGGCGGCATCCGACGTCAGACGCGACCGGCGGACGCGGCAGCAGCACGGGACGTGCCCGGAGGGCGTGGCCAACAACCCCATGCATGCCCGGCAGAACTGACTCCGGCGCGCCGGGGAGGTACCGGGACCGGGCTCGGCTCAGCCGGTGGCCAGCACCGCCTTCCCGGGGCCGGCGCTCACCTGTTCGGTCGGGGCCAGCCGCAGGTAGGCCGTGATCTGCTTTCCCCTGGCGCGGGGTGCCACGGCGACCCGGTCGCTGACCGTGTGCACGAGCCGCAGTCCATGGCCGCCGACGCGGAACCGGTCACTCTTCTGCACCGCGGGCTGCTCCGCCGAGGTGTCCCGCACGGTGATGGCCAGCTTTCCCCGGAACAACCTGAGGATCAGCTCGCAGGGCCCCGGAGCATGCCGGATGGCGTTGGTGACCAGTTCGCTGACGACGAGTTCGGCATCCATGGCCAAAGAGGCCGGAATCGGGGCGAGGGCGGTGTGCGGGCCGTGGGTGAGGAAGGCGCGCAGGGCCAGACGCGCGTCGACGGCGCTTGCCGCGCCGTCCGCCCAGGCCGCGCCGAAACGCAGCGTGGCGTGCTCGTCCGCGCCCGGCCGATCTGCCGCCTGCTTCCCAAGCGGGAGGACCATACGGAGGCTCTTTCGTTGTGTTCGCCCTGCCGGGCTGCTCTGTCGCCCTGCGTTTACCCGGGTACGGACCACGCATACCAGGGCACCCCCCGGGCGTTGTGGGGCTGCCCCGATCGGCAGGGCCACGCGGGGGCTGGTTTCGCCGCCACGGGGCACACGGGGAACGCCGGACGGCATCCCGAAGGGGACGAGCCGACGGCCCGCGGGGGCGACCGATCAGCGAGGAGGCGACGACATGGCAGGGCCGGACGTTACGGAGACCGCCGCGCACCAGCCCGTGGCCGTGGTCGACACCTCGCTGATCCGAGGACTGGATGCCATCGGAACCGGGGCCTACGTCGTGGACGAGGAGGGCCGCATCCTCGCCGTCAACACCCGCGCCCGGGATCTGCTCGCCCGCGCCGCCGAGGACCTGCTCGGGCACGACGCGCACGACCTGCTGCACCGGGACGCCCACGGGCAGCCGCTGCCCAGGAGCCGGTGCCGGATGCGGCAGGCCTTCCACGCCGGGCGGACCGCCCAGGCCGAGGAGGACTACTTCGCGCGCGGAGACGGCTCCCTGCTGCCCATCGCCTGGCTGCTCACCCCGTACGACATCGGGGACGACACGGCCGGCACGCTCGTGCTCTTCCACACCGTCGGACACACCCCGGAAACCGGCCGGCGGCCGGAGTCGGCGGCCGGGCCGTCGCGGGAGCTGGAACGACTGGCCCTGCTGGCCGAGGCCACCACGCGGCTGACCTCCACGCTCGACGACGACGAGGCGCTGGAACGCCTGGTGAGCCTGGTCGTGCCCCGGCTGGCGGACTGGGCGATCGTCGATCTGATCACCGAGCACGACGAAGTCTGGCGGACCGCCGTCGTCCACGCCGAGGGCGGCGCCCTGGTGCGCCGGGACGACCTTCAGGGCCCGATGCCACCCGTCCCGGAGGAGTCCCCGATGCCCCTGTCCAGAGCCCTGCGCGGCGTGGCCTCCACGGTGGCCGGGCCCGGCACCTACCAGCGCGAACCGGATTCCGGCATCGCGGTCGAGCAGCGCCGGCTCTTCGACGCCACGAGCATGCACTCGGCGGCCATCGCGCCCATCCGCAGCACCCGCGCGGTCCTGGGGGCCTTGACCCTCGGCCGGGCCGAGGACCCGGTCGCCTTCACCTCCGCCGATCTCCCGCTGGTCGAGGACATCGCCCGCCGGGCCGGTCTCGCCCTGGACAACGCCCGCCTGTACCAGCGCCAGCGCAAGGTCGCCGAGACCATGCAGAACCATCTGCTGCCCCAGATGCCAGGGGTCCCGGGCCTGCAGATGACCGTCCGCTACCTGCCCGCACCCGACGCCTCACAGGTCGGCGGCGACTGGTACGACGCCTTCCCCCTGTCCGACGGATCCACCGCCCTGGCCGTCGGGGACGTCGTCGGGCACGACCTGGAGGCGGCGGCCGGCATGGCCCAGGTGCGCAACATGCTCCGCGCCTACGCCTGGTCCCAGCACGAACCGCCCAGCCGGATCGTCACACGGCTCGATGAAGCGCTCCAGCACATCACGGACGTCGACATGGCGACGATGATCTTCGCCCGGATCGAGGCGGCCGACGACGGCCGGTGGCGGCTGTCCTGGACCAACGCGGGCCACCCGCCGCCCCTGCTGATCAGCCGTGACGGCCTGGCGCGCTACCTCACCGACGGCCACGGCATCGTCCTGGGCACCGGGGCCGACCACGCTCCGCGCCCCGACGCCACGACCCTGCTCCCGCCCGGATGCACCCTCGTGCTGTACACCGACGGTCTGGTCGAAGCACCCGGGCGCAGCCTCGACGAGGGCCTGAACCGGCTGCGCCGGCACGCCGCCGCCCTCGCCCACCGTCCCCTGTCCTCCTTCACCGACCACCTGCTGGGCCGCGTCCGCCCCGCCGACAACGAGGACGACGTCGCCCTCCTGGCCCTGCGCACCCCTGCCCCCAAGACATCGGCCGCCGGCCCGTGACCCGACGCCACACTCACAGTGCGTTGCCCCCGGCTCCTGGTGGGCATGGTCCCCCCATGGAGAGACTCCGCAGCGCGCAGTGGTACGAGGGCCAGGACCGCAACGCCTACATCCACCGGGCCTGGATGCGGCGCGGCGTGCCCGGTGACGCGTTCACCGGACGGCCGCAGATCGCCATCGCCAACACCGCCTCGGACCTGACCCCGTGCAACGCGCATCTCGACGAGGTCGCGGCCTCGGTGCGCAACGGCGTGTACGAGGCGGGCGGCATCCCGCTGGACCTGCCGGTGGTGTCCCTGGGCGAGACCCAGGTGCGGCCCACGGCCATGCTGTGGCGGAACATGGCCGCGATGGCCACGGAGGAGATGCTGCGGGCCAATCCCGTCGACGGTGTCGTCCTGCTGGGCGGCTGCGACAAGACGATCCCCTCGCTGCTCATGGCCGCGGCCTCGGTGGACCTGCCCGCGGTGGTGGTCCCCGGCGGCCCCATGCTCAACGGCACCTTCCGCGGCGGGCTGCTGGGCTGCGGCACCGGGGTATGGCAGCTGTCGGAGGAGGTCCGCGCGGGCTCGCTCTCCCAGGAGGAGTTCACCCGCTCCGAGTCGGCGATGATCCGCAGCCGCGGCCACTGCAACACCATGGGCACGGCCTCGACGATGGCGCTGGTGGCGGAGGCGCTCGGCACGGTCGTCCCCGGCACCGCCGGGACCCCGGCCCCCGACAGCCGGCTGCTGGAGGCCGCGCACCGCACCGGCCGGCTGGCGGTGGACATGGTGGGCGCCGGGCGGCGGCCCGCCACGTTCCTGACCGAGGCGTCCTTCCGCAACGCGATCGTGGCGCTGGCCGCCATCGGCGGCTCGACCAACGCCGTCGTCCATCTCCTGGCCGTCGCGGGCCGGCTGGGCATCGATCTGTCGCTCGACGACTTCGACCGCATCGGCTCCCGGGTGCCGGTCCTGGTGGACCTTCAGCCGGCCGGCCGCTTCCTCATGGAGGACTTCCACCGCGCCGGGGGCCTGCTCGCCGTGCTGCGCGAGGTACGCGACCTGCTCGACCCCGACGCGCTGACCGTCACCGGCCGGCCGCTGGCCGACTTCCTCGACGACGCCCGGATCTGGGACAGCGAGGTCATCCGCACCCGCGACCGGCCGCTGGTCGCCGAGGGCGGCATCGCCGTCCTGCGCGGCAACCTCGCTCCCGACGGCGCGCTCGTCAAACCGGCCGCCGCCTCCCCGCAGCTGCTCCGGCACCGGGGCCGGGCCGTCGTCTTCGACAGCATCGAGGACTTCCGCGCCCGGATCGACGACCCGGATCTCGACGTCGACGCCGACTCCGTGCTGGTGCTGCGCGGCTGCGGCCCCAAGGGCTATCCGGGCATGCCGGAGGTCGCCAACATGCCGCTGCCGAAGAAGCTGCTGGAACAGGGCGTGCGGGACATGGTCCGGGTGTGCGACGGCCGGATGAGCGGCACCGCGTACGGCACGGTCGTCCTGCACGTGGCACCCGAGGCCGCGGCCGGCGGCCCCCTCGCCCTCGTTCGGACCGGGGACTTCATCACCCTCGACGTCGAAGCCCGCCGCATCGACGTCGACGTACCCGACGCCGAACTCGCCCGCAGGACCCCCGCCCAGGCCACCGTCACCGGCTTCGCCGCTCCCCGGCGCGGCTGGGAGCGCCTCTACGTCGACCACGTCCTGCAAGCCGACACCGGAGCCGACCTCGACTTCCTCGTCGGCTCCAGCGGCTCCGAAGTGACCCGTGAGTCGCACTGACACCGGATCACCCCGGGGGACTCACCACGTCACGGGCAGCTCCGTGACACCACCGGTGAGGGTGGTGCGCACCTCCAGCTCGTCCAGTTCCTTGGCGAGCCGCAGACCGGGCAGACGGCGGGCCAGCGTGGCGAACACGATGCGCAGCTCCACCCGGGCCAGGCTCGCCCCGATGCAGAAGTGCACGCCGTGGCCGAAACCGAGGTGGGTGCGCTCGGGGCGGTCCGGGTCGAAGGTCTCGGCGTCCGTGTAGACGGAGGCGTCGCGGTTGGCGGAGTTGACCGACAGGACCACGGCGTCGCCGCGCCGGATGGTGACACCGGCGACGTCGACGTCGGTGTGCGCGTACCGCAGCAGCCCGAGGTCGCCGGGCGCGCCCAGGCGCATGATCTCCTCGACCGTGGCGTTGACCCTGCCGTCGGGGTCGGCGGTCAGCGCCCGCCACGGGCCGGGACGCGTGAGCAGGAAGAGTACGCCCAGGCCGATGCGGTTGACCGTGGTCTCGTGGCCGGCGAACAGCAGCCCGACGCAGAGCTGGATCATGTCGGCGTAGTCGTAGTCCGCGTCGGTGCTCTGGGCGCGGACGAGGTCGGAGATCACGTCCTCGCCCGGCTGCGCGCGCTTGGTCTCGGCGAGCTTGGTCATGTACGCGTTGAACTCGTCCCGCGCCCGGTGGGCTTCGTCGCCGATGGCGTAGTTCGACATGCGTTCCGACAGCGACGCGAAGAGCTCACGGTCGCTCTCGGGCACCCCGAGTAGCCGGCAGATGACCGCGACCGGCAGCGGGAAGGCCAGCCCGGCGTGGAGGTCGACGACCCGGTCCGGAGCGGCGGCGTGCTCGGTGACCAGCTGCTCGACGCACGTGTCCACCAGGTGCTGGATGTGGTCGGAGAGCATCCGCATCCGCTTGGCCGAGAACGCCGGGGTCAGCAGCCGGCGCATCCGCGTGTGGTCGGCCTCCTCGGTGTCGTGGTTGCCCGTGGGGCCGTCCAGGACGGCGGCGGTCGTCAGGCGTGAGGCCCGGTCCGGCTCGGGGTGGGAGCGGCCGAATCGCTTGTCGCCGAGCAGGTCGCGTACCTCCTCGAAGCGTGTGACCAGCCAGGCGGGGTCACCGGCCGGTGTGGTGACCGGCGTGACCGGCGCCTCGCGGCGCAGTACGTCGTACAGAGGCGCGAGGTCGAGAACGTTCGGCCTCGGGAAGGGCAGGTGCTGTCGCTCGGCGGCAACGCTCATGGGCGCTCCTCCTGTGATCTCCGCATGCGATCTTCGAGCCGTCCCGACCGTAGCAGTTTATTGGCAGTAACTGTCATTAAAGTTTCGGTCAGTCGTCCCTTGTGGCGCGCGTGTTTAGATCGCCTGATGGAGGACGTCATGGCCGACAGCGGTCGCACATCCCGCCGGGGCCGGCCGCCGGTGAGCGAGGAGCAGCGCGGGCGGCAACGCCTCGACATCTCCCGCCACGCGGTGAGGCTGTTCGCCGCCCAGGGTGTGGCCGCCACCTCCGGCGAGCAGATCGCGCGGGCCGCCGGAGTCTCCGAGCGCACGCTGTGGCGCTACTTCCCCACCAAGGAGAGCTGCGTCGAGCCGCTGCTCGCCAAGATGCTCGACGCGTTCCGGACGGTCCTGCACGCCTGGCCGCCCGGAGCCGGCCTGATGGAGCACCTGCGCGCGGCCTACCAGCCCGTCCCCGGCTCGTCGTCGGGTGGGGACGTCGAGGCGGTGCTCGCCGTGATCCGCATGACCCATGACGAACCCGCGCTGCGCGCCGCCTACCTCGTGCTCCGGGAGCGCGCGGAGGAGACGTTCACCGAGGTGCTCGCCGCACGCACGGGCCTGCCGCCCGAGGCGTTCGAGGTGCGGGTGCAGGCCGCCGCCATGAACGCCGTGCTCAAGGTCGCGGCCGACGAGTTCGCCCGGGAGACGGCCGGCCGTGGCATCACCCCCGAGGTGCTGAACGCTCACCGCGAACAACTCGCCCACGCACTCGGCCTCGTCACCAGGAGACTCTCGGGCACGGACGGCGACTGAGACGCCCGCGTCGCTTCAGTGTTCTCGGCGAGGCTTGGGGGGGACATCGGCAGCCTTTCGTGCTCAGGCGGTGGCCTCGGGGACGGCCGGGCTGAGGTGGTGCACGGCGGTCCGGGCGGCGTGCGGGGCGAGCAGGCCCCGCAGCTCCTGCGCCGCGTCCTTGAGGAGATCGCCGTCGCGCTGGGCGTGGAGGGTTTCCAGGACGAAGGCGACCTGCGTGGAGTCCTCGGTGACACGGGTGCGGTGGGCGTCGCGGTGGTTCCAGTGGCGCGTCAGCACACCGGTGGTGTCCGCGTAGATGATCTCGCCGGACCTGGGGTGCTCGACGGTGTCGGGTTCGCCGAGCGGAGTGAAGGACTCGGTGCCGTCCGCGTAACGGATGGTGACGTCCCCGGCGACCCGGGACAGGTCGAAGGCGCCGGCGGGCAGGCCGTGCCGGACGGAGACGGCGTTGTAGGAGTCGACCGCCGGGTTGATACGCGGCAGCGTCCCCTTCTTGGCGAGGCGGCGGCCGAGCGCGTCGACGCTGGGGCGGATGCGGCGCGGGTTGGTGCCGAAGGAACGGTAGGCGATGTGCCAGGCCTCGATGCGCGGGTCGGTCTCGTCGGCGGGCCGCCAGGTGCCGTCGGAGAGCCGCTGCTCCAGTTCCTCCAGGGCGGTGGCGGTGTGCGGCCAGGGTTCACTGCCGCGCAGGCCGGTGGCGGTGACCAGGGCGATGAGGGTGTCGGGGAACGCGTCCGCCACGGCGGGGGTGAGGTGGAAGGTGGGCACGGCGGGTTTCCGTTTCTCGACTCGGGGCTCAGGGGCGGGTTGTTGCTCAGGTCAGGCCAGGAAGCTGACCGCGACGGCGGCGGTGCCCAGGCCGACGAGCCGCCCGCGGTGGATGCGTTCGGCGAGGGCGAGCAGCACCGTACCGGCCGGGTGGAGGGCGGTGATCACGGCGACGACGGCGAGCTCCCCGCTGCGGGCGGCCGACAGGAACAGCAGGTTCGCCACGGAGTCCAGCACACCCGCGGCTGCGGACAACGCGTACACGGGCCGCTCGGTGCCCGGCCTGCGGTGCATCAGCCTCGCCGCGGCCAGGGTGACGGCCGAGGAGACCGTCCGGCCGATGATCAGCGGGGCGACCCCGCTGTCGGACGGCGCCTGGTGCAGGCGGACCAGCTGGAGGGCGATGGCGGCGCCCGCGCCGAAAGCCGGCAGCAGCGCCGTACGGGAGGGGCGCGCCGAGCCCGCACAGTACGTTCACCGGACCGATCGCCAGCGTGCGGTAGAGCAGGGCGAACGCGGCGGCGGAGGCGACGCGGACGCGGCACCCCAGCCGAGGGCGCCGGCGCCGAACGACGCTCCGAGCGCCGGGCACAGCACCAGCTCGGCCGAGGAAGCCGGCGCATCCGTAGGCGGGCGCGCTGCCCAGGGTCGGCAGCGGAGCGATCACAGCACATCACTTACCATTCAGTGGAACGACCAGACCGTACAACAGACCGACCGCACGGTGTCAACCAAACGACCGTCCGGTGCAGTCGAATGTTCCAGCCGGCAAGGATGGTGATCAGGTGGCCGAGACAGCCGCAGCCTTGCGGACGGTCGCGCACAACGTCCGGGCGGCCCGCATCCGCGCGGGCCTCACCCTGGGGGAACTCAGCCGGCGAGCCCAGGTCAGCAAGGGCGCGCTGGTGGGTCTGGAGAAGGCCCAGGGCAACCCCAACCTGGCCACCCTGGTCAGGCTGGCGGACACCCTCGGCATCTCGGTCTCCGCCCTGATGCAGGGATCGCCCGAAGGCCGGGTCCGGGTCGTGTCCGCCGAGGCCGTGGCTCCCTTGTGGACCGGAGAACGGGGCAGCGAGGCCCGGCTGATGCTGACGACGTCGGGGCCGGCGCCGGTCGAGATCTGGCGCTGGCGGCTCGAACCGGACGAGGAGTACCCCAGCCACCCCCACCAGGGCGGCGTCGTGGAAACCGTCAGCGTCACCTCCGGCCGGATGACCCTGGTCGTCGACGGCACCGAGCACACCGTGGAGGCAGGCCAGACCGCCACGTTCGACGGCGACACCCCGCACACCTACCGCGGCTCGGGTACCGAGGCCTGTCACCTGATCATGACGGTCCATCTGCCGCCCGGCCCGGCCCCGGCGAACTGACCCGCGGGCCGGCACCGGCGTCCCTCATCCGTCAGTGGCCTCAGCCGTCCGAGGCGGCGAGGCTCCCGACCGTGCCTCGGATGGTCGGATGGCGGTACAGCTCCCGCAGCCGCAGCGACGGCAGGCCCTGCGCGCGCATGACGGCCCCGATGCGGACTGCGAACAGAGAGTTGCCGCCCAGCTCGAAGAAGTCGTCGTCCACTCCGACAGGCGTGCCGAGCACCTCGCTCCAGATCCGCCGCAGCCGCTCGGTGAGCTCGTCCCCGGCCGTGACGGGCTCGGCGCCCCGGGCCGGCGCGGCGGGCGTCGCGGGTGCGGGGAGCCGGGCCGTGTCGAGTTTGCCGTTGGCTGTCAGCGGCAGCGTGTCCAGGGCGGTCACCGTGGCGGGGAGCATGTAGTCGGGGAGGATGCCCGCGGCCCGCCGGCGGACTGTCACCGGATCGCCGCCTGAGAGGACCACGAAAGCGTCGATCCTGGCGGTGGCCGCGTCCTCGGGGTCGTCGCGCCGCACCACCACGGCCGCCGCCCGGACATCCGGGTCCTCCAGCAGCACCGAGCGGATCTCGTCCAGCTCGATCCGGAAGCCGCGGATCTTGACCTGGCTGTCGATGCGTCCGAGGTGTTCGAGGCGGCCGTCCGGGCGCAGGCGTCCCAGGTCGCCGCTGCGGTACATGGTGCCGCCGGTGTACGGGTCCGGGACGAAGCGCCGGGCGGTCAGCTCTTCCTGGCCGAGGTAGCCGAGCGCGACCCCGGCGCCGCCGACGCAGATCTCGCCCGCCACACCGGGCGGCTGCAGCCGCCCGGACGGGTCGGTCACATACAGGTGCCAGCCGGGCAGTGCCCGTCCGACGGAGCGGGTGGCGGCGAGTGCCAGTCGCCGGGTGAGGGTCTGCTGGGTGACGTGGACCGTCGTCTCGGTGATGCCGAACATGTTCACCATCCGGCAGACCGACTCGGGGTGCCGGTCGAACCAGGGCAGCAGCATGCGCGCATCCAGTGGTTCGCCGCCGAACACGACCATCCGGACCGGGACCCGGGTGTGGTCGACGTCCAGCAGCTGGGCGAAGGCCGACGGGGTCTGGCTGAGCACGGTGACCTTCTCGGCCACGAGCAGATCGCGGAAGCGGTCGGGTTCGCGGGAGACGAAGTACGGCACCACGACCAGCCGCCCGCCGGTCAGCAGGCACCCCCAGATCTCCCACACCGAGAAGTCGAAGGCGCTGGAGTGGAACCAGGTCCACACGTCGTCGCTGCCGAAGCCGTACTCCTCGCGGGTGGCGTCGATCAGGGCGACCACGTTGCGGTGCGGCACCTCGACGCCCTTGGGGCGGCCGGTGGAGCCGGACGTGTAGATGACGTACGCGGCGGCGTCGGGCGCGGTGGCCGTCGGCGGGACCGGGGCGTCGGCCAACCGCTCGGCGGCGTCCAGCAGTTCGTCCGGGGTGGCAGGCACGCAGCCCGCGACGTCCGGGAACTCCGGTAGCCGGGTGACCACCACCCGCAGTCCCGCGTCCTGTGCCGTGTGGGCGATGCGCTCCGCCGGGTAGTCCGGGTCGACGGGGACGTAGGTCGCGCCGGCCTTCAGCACGGCGAGCAGGGTGACGACGAGTTCGGCGGTGCGTTCCAGGCAGACGCCCACGCGGTCGCCGGCCGTGACGCCGCGCTCGCGCAGACCGTGGGCCAGCCGGGTCGACCGCTCGTCCATCTCGCCGTAGGTGAGACCGGCCCCGCCTTCCGTCACGGCGATGCGCTCCGGTGTCGCCCCCGCGATCCGCGCGAACGCCTCGGGCACGGTCACCGGGGCGGTGACCAGCGGGCGGGACGGACGGCCGAGTGCCACTACACGGTCGCGTTCGGCTTCGTCGAGCAGATCGACGTCGTCGACCGCGGTCCCGGGCCTGGTGAGGATCATCCGGTGCACCCGCACCAGGTACCGGGCGAACTGCGCGGCGATCTCGGTGGATACATGGCCGCTGACGTGGTCGCAGCGCAGCCGCCAGCCGTCGGCGTCCTTGAAGACCGACAGGGTGAGCGGGAACGGCGGTGCGAGGCAGGGCACGTACGCGCCGGGGAGATCCGCCTCGCCGAAGAGCAGACCGGCGAGTGCGGGTCCGTCCGCGGGGGAGGGCTTCAGCTCTCCGAGTGTGGCGGCCTCCGGAACGGTGAAGGTGCCGTGGTCGGTGCCGATGACCGGGGTGGTCTCGGGGTCGTGCCGGCGCAGGGTCACGGCGAGGGCGGCGAGCCAGCTTGCCTCGTCGCCGCCGTCGTCGAGGGCGAAGACGTGCGGGAGGGCGGGGCCGCCGTCGTCGCCCAGTCCCCAGGCGGGCGCGGCGGCGATGACCGGTGCCTTGGTGGCGAGAAGGTCCGCTTCGGGGTCCGCGGCCTCGCCGGCTGCCAGCCGTCCGAGGGCCGTACGGCCCCACTGCTCGCGTGCCGCGACGAGGATCAGGTCGCAGGGGCCGTCGGCGTAACGCAGCAGTACCTTGCGCAGGGTGTCGGTGGGGCGGGCGAGTTCGGCGGCGCGGCGGCGCTCGGCGAGCGGGTCCGTCGCCGGCACGGGTACGTCCTCGATCCACAGCCCCGAGGGGGCCTTCTGGGAGGGAGAACCGTCGGTGCGGACGCGCACCGCATGGCAGCGAGCCGCGAGGTGGTGAAGGCCTGACACGGTCGTACTCCTTGTTGCACAGGCGAATCGGGCACAGAAGGGCGAGAGGGCGTGAGCTCAGCGGATGCTGAAACCGCCGTCCACGGTCAGGACCGAGCCGGTGATCTGACGGGACTCGTCCGAGGCGAGGAAGACCACCGCGGCGGCGACGTCCTCGGGCTCGATCAGCGCGTTCATCGGCTGCGCCTCGACGAAGGTCTTCTCGTGTTCGTGCACCGGCACGTCGAGCGCCCTGGCGATCTCGGCGAGCATCCGGCCCTCGGCCTGCGCGTCGTCGCGCACCGACCCCGGACACACCGCGTTCACGCGCACCTTCGTCGGCGCGTAGTCGAGCGCCGCCGCCTTGGTCAGTCCGACGACGGCGTGCTTGGCGGCGACGTACCCGGCGAAGTGCCGGTAGCCCACGAGGCCCGCGGTGGAGGCGACGTTGACGATGCTGCCGGCGCGCCGGGTGCTCATCGCCTTGCCGACCTCGCGGATCACCCGCCAGGCGCCGGAGAGGTCCACGTCGATCATCAGGGACCACTCCTCCTCGTCGATCTCGTGCACCGGCTTGCCCGAGGGCGCGGCGATGCCCGCGTTGTTCACCGCGACGTCGATCCGGCCGAACCGGTCCTCGGCCCGGGTCACCGCCTCCCGTACGGCCCGCAGGTCACGGATGTCGGCCTCGGCGGTGACGACGGCCGCACCCGCCTCCCGGCACAGCGCGGCCGTGTGCGCCAACTGCCCCGGTGTGCCCAGCGGGTAGGGCACACCGGGCAGGTCGGCGCAGATGTCCAGCAGGGTGAGATCGGCGCCCTCGGCGGCACAGGCGAGCGCGGTGGCCCTGCCGAGTCCGCGGGCGGCGCCGGTGACGAGGACCGACTTGCCGTGCAGACGCATCGTGAACTCCTTGAAGAATCAGGTGCGTTGGGGGAAGGGAGGAGGGGCGGCGGGCTGGGGCTACAGGACCGTCGAGACGATCAGCCGGACCAGCGCGGGCGCGGCGTCGGTGAGGTACATGTGGCCGCCGGGGACCTCGACGTGCTCGAAGTCCCGGCCGGCGACCTTGCTCCAGGACTCGGCGTCGTCGTAGCCGACGAGGTCGTCGTCCTCGCCGCGGACGACCGTGAGCGGGGCCTCCAGCGGGAGGCCGGTGGAGGGCGTGTAGTTCTCGTGCATCTCGACGTCCGCGCGCAGGGCGGGCAGGATCATCTCGCGCATCTCCGGGTCGTCCAGCGCGGGATGGTGGTAGCCGGCGAACTCGCCGACCTGGGCGAGGAACTCCTCGTCGGACAGACCGGTGGCGCGCCGCTCGCGCCCCTGGGCCGGTTCCGGCGACCCGCTGACGAACAGGTGGACCAGCTCGACGCCGGGCTCGGTGTCCAGCCGGTGGGCGAGTTCGTAGGCGAGCACCGCGCCGAGACTGTGCCCGAACAGGGCCACCCTGCCCCCGTCGTCGCCGAGCCGCTCCCGCAGCTCGGTCAGGAGACCGTCGACGGCCTGGTGCGCGTCCCGGTACGGCTCCTCGTCGATCAGCCGTTCGCGGCCCGGCAGTTGCAGGGGCACGATCTCCACCGAGTCCCCGGCCAGCGCCGTCCAGGGCCGGTAGAAGGAGGCGCCCGCCCCGGCGTACGGCAGGCAGATCAGCTTGGTCGTCTCATGCGTGGTCATGGCTGAGGGTCTCTCCTTGTGAGTGGGGTGCTTCATGTGCGCCTTGGGGGCGAGGAATTCCGGGACGCGGGTCCGGCGCGAGCAGCCCGGCGAGCTCCGCCGCCTCGACGGCGATACGCAGCGCCCCGGCGGCACGGTCCGGGCCGGGCAGCCCGGGGCCGACCGGCATGACGTTGAGCGTGGTGGCCCCGGCCTCGGCGAACGCCGTCATCCGCTCCGCGATCCGCTCCCGCGGCCCGAGCAGCGAGGTGGCGTCGAGGAATTCGAGCGGTACGGCGGCCATGGCGCCGGGATAGTCACCGGCCAGGAACCGCTCCTGGACGGCACGGGCCTCGGTGCCGAAGCCCATGCGCTCGGCCAGCTGGGTGTAGTGGTTGTCCTCTCGCCCGCCCATGCCGCCCAGGTACAGCGCGGCGTATCCCCGCACCCGGCGTGCGCAGGCCCGCCAGTCGGCGCCGGTCACCAGGGGCACGCCGGGGGCGATGTCGAACCCGTCGAGGGTGCGCCCCGACTTCGCGAGGCCGGCCTTGAGCGGCGCCAACTGCCGGTCGGCGTGGGCGGGGGAGAAGAACACCGGGAGCCAGCCGTCGGCGATCTCCCCGGCCAGCTCCAGGTTCCTCGGGCCGAGCGCGGCGAGGTAGACGGGGATCCGCTCGCGCTGCGGCCGGATGGTCAGGGCGAGTGCCTTGCCCGGGCCGTCCGGCAGCGGCAGCGTGAAGTGCCGGCCCGCGTACTCCAGGGGCTCCCGGCGCAGCGCGCGGCGCACCAGGTCGACGTATTCCCGGGTACGGCCCAGCGGTGAGCCGAATCTGACGCCGTGCCAGCCCTCCGATACCTGGGGTCCGGACACGCCGAGGCCGAGCCTGAGCCGTCCGCCGGACAGGGTGTCGAGGGTGGCGGCGGTCATCGCCGTCATGGCGGGGGAACGGGCCGGGATCTGCAGGACCGCGCTGCCGA
Source organism: Streptomyces sp. NPDC007991 (assembly GCF_042958445.1). Taxonomy (NCBI): domain Bacteria; kingdom Bacillati; phylum Actinomycetota; class Actinomycetes; order Kitasatosporales; family Streptomycetaceae; genus Streptomyces; species Streptomyces sp. NPDC007991. Next base: position 292,235 of record NZ_JBIBJD010000006.1, on the reverse strand, counting down.
CGTCGATGCGGGAGGTACGGGCGGCGATCCAGGACAGCAGGGTGACGGCATCGGATCCGTAGGCCTCCGAGACCCACACCGCCGAGTAGCCGAGGTCCTCGGCGAGGGAGGCGAGCGGGAGGTTGGAGGCGTCGTTGCCGCCGACCCAGTAGCCGAGGTTGAGGCCGAGGCGCAGCGTGGGGACGGTCATGGGAAGCTCCTGTGCGGGGCGGGCGCGGGGGTCGGCCCGGCCTGGTCGGGGCGCGAGGCGGTCGCGGTCAGCGGCTCGTGCGGGTGCGGTAGCGCCAGGTCGACAGCGTGCCGAAGACGGCGATGAGCAGCACCGAGCAGGCCGTCGTGTACAGCGCGGGATGCTGGGCGGGCCAGTCCTGCTGCACCCGGAAGCCGGGCGGTGGCGTGTTGCCGAAGAGCTGACGCAGCGCGCCCGCCAGCGAGGTGATCGGGTTCCAGGCGGCCAGGGCGGACAGCGGGCCGGGCAGGGAGGAACCGGAGACGAACGCGGAGGAGACGAACGTCGCCGGGAACAGCCAGATCAGGCCGAGGCTGCCCGCCACCTGCGTGTTCGGTGCGATGAGGGCGACGAACACGCCGATCCAGGACATCGCGAAGGAGAACAGCAGTGCCAGCAGGACCCCGGTGGCGACCTCGAACGGGCCGGTGTGCGGACGCCAGCCCATCAGCAGACCGCACATGGTGGTGACGGCGACGCTCGCCACGCAGGTGGCGAGGTCGGACGTGGTCCGGCCGAGCAGCAGCGCCACGCGGGAGATCGGCAGCGCGCGAAAGCGGTCGACCATGCCCTGCTCCAGGTCCCTGGCGAGCCCGAGCGTGGTGAACGTGGTGGTGAAGGCCACCGTCTGCGCGAGCAGCCCGCCCACCATGTACGAGCGGTAGGCCGGGCCGCCCAGGCTGTTGCCGAAGACGTAGCCGATGAGCATGGCGTACAGGACCGGCTCGACCAGACAGGTGATCAGCAGGCCCGGAGTGCGCCGCAGATGCAGCAGGTTGCGCAGGGCGAGGTCGGCGCTCTCGGCGAGTACGCGGAGGGCGGGATTGCGCCGGGCGCGGGTCGGGACCACGGGCGAGGGGAGGCCGGTGGCGGGTGCGCCGTGCCGGGCGCCGGTCTGCTTGACGTCGGTGGGCGCGGTCATCGTGTCGCCTCCCGCCGGGCGCGGCCGGTCAGGCCGAGGAACACGTCGTCGAGGGTGCAGCGGCTGAGCCCGATCTCCAGTACCTCGACATCCTCGTCCGCCAGCTCGGTGAGGGCGCGGCTCAGCGCGGCCCGGCCGTCGGATGTGGCCGCCTCCACCTGCCGGGCACGGCGGTCCACCGTCACAGGCGCGCCGGTGGCCCGGGCGGCGGCGCGTACCGCCGCGTCGAGCTGGTGGTCCTCCGCGACACACAGGACGAGCCGGTCTCCGGCGGCCGCCTTCAGTTCGTCGCTGGTGCCCTCCGCCACCACCTGGCCCCGGTCGATCACGGTGATCCGGTCGGCGAGACGGTCCGCTTCCTCCAGGTACTGGGTCGTCAGCAGGATCGTCGTACCACTGGCGACCAGCTCACCTACCGCGTCCCAGGTGTCGAGCCGGCTCTCGGGGTCGAGGCCGGTGGTGGGCTCGTCCAGGACTATCAGGGGCGGGGAGCCGACGAGGGCGGCGGCCAGGTCCAGCCGTCGGCGCATACCGCCCGAGTAGGTGCCGGCCGGGCGCCCCGCGACGTCGGTGAGCCTGAACCGGTCCAGCAGGTCGTCGGCGAGGCGGCGGGCCGTGGCGCGGCCCAGGCCGCGCAGTTTCCCGAGGAGATAAAGGTTCTCGAACCCGGTCAGCGTGCTGTCGACCGTCGAGTACTGGCCGGCCATTCCGACCGTGGAGCGCACCTTTTCCGGTTCTGCCGCGACATCCCAGCCGTTCACGAATACGCGTCCGGAGTCCGGTCTGAGCAGCGTCGTCAGGACCTTTACGAGTGTGGTTTTTCCCGCTCCGTTCGGACCTAGGAGGCCCAGAATTTCACCGGCGTTTACCTCAAGGTCGACGCCGCATAACGCGGAGTGGGCTCGGAATTTCTTGCGTAGGCCATTTATTTCGATGACCGGCCTGGTGGGGGGCTGCACAGATCCGTTCTACGCCCACTGGTGACTCTCGTCGATCACGAGACCCTAAAAATTGCTTGAACATTCGATGATCTTGCTTTACGATTTTTTCACCTTCTACCCGCTCGATCGGAGAGGCGATCGCGTACGGTTTTCAGCGTGCAAGAATTACTCGCGCTCTTGAGGGAGCGGGCGGCGCGCAATCCGCAGCGGCCTGCTGTGACCTTCGTCTCAGAATTCAGCGAAATACAATGTGAAGTGCGCGATCGTGCAGAACTTGATCTGCATTCCCGGCGCATTGCTTCATGGCTCCAGACCAGATTCTCCGCCGGGGACCGAGCGCTGCTCCTCTACTCCCCTGGAATCGAGTTCACCACCGCCTTCTCCGCCTGTGTCTACGCCGGCGTCATCGCGGTGCCCGCCCCGCTGCCGGGCCGCTACCGGCACGAGCGCCGCAGACTCGCCGCCATCGCCCGCGACGCGGGGGTGAATGTCGTCCTGACCCAGCGGAGCGATCTGCCCGACGTGGAGAAGTGGATCGCCGAGGAGGGCGTCGTCGGGGTGGTCTGCCACGCGACCGACGCCGGGGACGCAGACCCGGACGCCTGGACCGCTCCCGAGGTGTCGCCCGACACTCTGGCCCTGCTCCAGTACACCTCCGGTTCGACCGGCGACCCCAAGGGCGTCATGGTCACCCACGGCAACCTGATCGCCAACGTGGACCGCATGGTCCGCATGTTCGGCAACGACAGCAGCACGACGTACGGCGGCTGGATCCCCCTGTACCACGACATGGGGCTGATCGGCCTGATGCTGCCCGGCCTCCTGTGCGGGGAGGGGTACGTCCAGATGGACCCCATGTCCTTCCTGCGTCGCCCCTACCACTGGCTGCGCATGCTGGACGCATGCGACGTCACCTTCACCGCCGCACCCGACTTCGGCTACGAGATGTGCGTACGCCGGGTCACCGACGAGCAGCTCGCCACGCTCGACCTGTCCCGGCTCAAGGCCGCCAACGGCTCCGAGCCCGTCCGGGCCGACGTGGTCACCGCCTTCACCGAACGGTTCGCCGCCGCGGGACTGCGCCCCGAGGCGCTGATCCCCGTGTACGGCCTGGCGGAGGCGACGCTCATGGTCTCCGGAACCTCCGGGCGGCCACCCCTGCGCACCGAGGTCGACGCCGCCGCCCTGGAGAACCGGCATCTGCGGCCGGCCACCGGCACACAGCCGACCCGCGTCCTCGTCGGATGCGGGGCACCGAGCGGATCCGACGTGCTGATCGTCGACCCCGACACCGGCGACGCCCTGCCCGACGGCCGCATCGGTGAGATCTGGCTCGACGGCCCCTGCGTCACCGCCGGTTACTGGGAGAACGACGACGCCACCAACGGCACGTTCCACGCCCGCACCAGCGACGGACGCGGCCCGTTCCTGCGCACCGGCGACCTCGGCGGCCTGCTCGACGGCGACCTGTACATCACCGGCCGCCGCAAGGACGTCCTCGTCCTGCACGGACGCAATCTGCACCCCGCGGACATCGAGTACGAACTGCGCTCCCAGCACGAGGAGTTGGAAGGCCTGCACGGGGCCGCCTTCATGGTCGGGCACGACGACGGCGTGGACACCGCCCCCGCGATCGTCGCGGTGCACGAGATCCGCGCCCACTGGGGCGCCGAACGGCTCGGCGAGATCGCCGTCGACATGAAGCAGACCATCGCCCGCGAGTTCGGCGTACCGGTCGCGACCGTCGCCCTCGTCAGGCCCGCCGGCGTTCGGCGCACCACCAGCGGCAAGGTGCAGCGCTCCGCGATGCGGGCCCTCTACCTCGCCGGCGAACTGGACACCCTGCACCTCGCCGAGGACCCACTGCTCACCGCCGCCCTCACCGACCACCGGCGGGGGGTGACCGCACGATGACCACCACGGCCGACCTGGAGACCCTGCTCGCCACCCACGAGGACGACGTCTTCGCCCCCGACGAGCTCGCCGAACTCGACGACCGCGAGGAGTTCCCCGACGGCGCCGTCCGCCTCCTCGACGAGGCAGGGCTGCCCGCCCACTACGTCCTCACCCCGGACGGCGACTTCAGCCGGACGGTACGGCTGCTGCGCGCCGTCGCCCGCCGCGACCTGACCGTGGCCATCGCGCACGGCAAGACGTTCCTCGGGGCCGCCCCGGTGTGGGTGGCCGGCACGCCGGACCAGGCCGCCCGGCTCGCCGAGCGCGTACGTGCCGGCGAGGCGGTCTGCTGGGGGCTGACCGAGCGCGACCACGGGGCCGACCTGCTGGCGAGCGAGTTCGCCGCAGTGGCCGACACGGACGTGAGTGTGGACGCAGACGCGGACGCAGCGGGTGGCGGCTGGCGGCTCACCGGCGAGAAGTGGCTCATCAACAACGCCTCCCGCTCCACCCTCGCCTGCGCCCTCGCCCGCACCGACCCCGCGGGCGGCTCACGCGGCTTCAGCCTCTTCCTCGTGGACAAGGAAAAGCTGCCGGACGGTAGTTGGCGCAACCTGCCGAAGATCCGGACGCACGGCATCCGCGGCGCCGACATCAGCGGTTTCGCCCTCGACGGCGCCCCAGTGCCGGCCGACGCCCTCATCGGTGAGCAGGGCGACGGGATCGCCGTGGTCCTCAAGACGCTCCAGCTCACCCGGATCGCCTGCACCGCGCTCTCCCTCGGCGCCGCCGACCACGCCCTGCGGCTGGCCCGCGACTTCGCCACGGGACGCGAGCTGTACGGCCGCCGCCTCGCCGACGTCCCGCACGTACGGCGCATCCTCGGCCGGGCGGCCGCCGCCGCACTGACCGTCGAGGCCGTGAGCCTGCTCTCCGCCCGCTCGGTGCACACCCTGCCCGGCGAACTGAGCGCGATCTCCGCCCTCAGCAAGGCATACGTCCCGACACTCACCCAGGAGACCCTCACCTACCTCGGTGAACTCCTCGGCGTGCGCGGCTTCCTCACCTCGCCGCCCGGCGGCGGCTTCGCCAAGCTGGAGCGCGACCACCGCATCTGCGCGATCTTCGACGGCAGCACCGTCGTCAACCGCGCCGCCCTCCTCAACCAGATGCCGCGTCTGGCACGCCAGTTGAGCCGCCGCCGCGGGGACGTCGAGGGCCTGCGAGCAGCCGCCGACCTCACCACCCCCCTGGCCCCGTTCGACCGCCACCGGCTGACGCTGCGATCCGCCACGGGATGCAGCGCCGTGCAGATGCTGCCGGGCACGGCGGCGCGCATGGAGGAGGAAGGGCCACCGGAGGCGGGCCGGCCCATCGCCCGGATGCTCGACGAACTCGCCTTGCTGGAGAAGGAGTCGGCGGACTTCGTGCCGATGACGGGCGGACTGCCGAGCACCGCCTTCGGCCTCGCCGAGCGCTACGAACGCGCCTACGCCGCTGCCGCCTGCCTGCAGCTGTGGCTGGAGAACCCGCCGCTGCGCACGGGACGGCTCGGCACCGACGGTCTGTGGCTGCGGGCCTGTCTGACCTCCCTGGTCGGCGAGGACGACAGCGACGTGTTCGGCGCGCTGGCCGACGTCGTACTCGACACGCCCGCACGGGAGTTCACCCTGTGGGGAGGTGCCGTATGACCATCACGACAGGCCTCGCACCCAAGCGCGCCGACGAACTGGAGCACTTGCTCGGCGCCCTCTTTGATCCGGCCAATCCCGCCGGTGCGGCCGCCATCCTCGCCGCCGACGAGCGTGCCGAGATGCTCGCCGCCGGAGAGTCACTGCTGGACTCCTATGGGCTGAACGCAGAGTTCGTACCACCCGGGCTGGGCGGCCGGCTGGAGCGGGCCGATCACCTGGCCGAGGTCATGCGCGTGCTCTACCGACGTGACCCCGCGCTCGGCCTCGGCTACGGGGCCAGCTCTCTCATCGCCTCGGTCACCCTGTGGACCGTGGGCGACGAACAGCAGACCGGGCATGCCGCCCGTCTGCTCCTGGAGGGCCGGCGTATCGCCATCGCCTTCCACGAACTGGCGCACGGCAACGACATGGCCGGCACGGAGTTCGAAGCGACCGCCACACCGCACGGCCTGCGTCTGAGCGGCCGCAAAGAGGTCGTCACCAACATCGCGCGCGCCGACGCCATGGTCGTCCTCGCCCGCACCGACCCCGGTTCCGGCCCGCGCAGCCACTCCCTGGTCCTCGTCGACCGCGCGAGCGCCGACCCCGCCCGCCTGACCGATCTGCCGCGCTTCGGCACCGTGGGCATGCGCGGAGTCCAGCTCGGCGGGCTGCGCTTCGACGACCTGCCCGTGCCGGCCTCCGCGGTCCTCGGCCCGGTCGGCTCCGGACTGGAGACGGCCCTGAAGGCCCTGCAGATCACCCGCACGGTCCTGCCCGCGATGGCCACCGGCATCCTCGACACCGGACTGCGCCTCACCGTCGACCACCTCACCCGGCGCCGGCTCTACGGAGGCCCCGCCACCAGCCTCCCGCACGTCCGATCGGTGCTGGCCGGCGTCTTCGCCGACCTGCTGCGTGCCGAGGCGCTCGGCGCGGTCGGTGCCCGCGCGCTGCACCTGGTGCCCGGCTCGGCGAGCGTATACGCCTCCGCGGTCAAATTCGAGGTGTCCCGACTGCTCCTGGAAGCCATGGACCGGCTCGCGGAACTCCTCGGCGCCCACTTCTATCTGCGCGAGGGCCCCACCGCGCTGTTCCAGAAGCTGCTGCGCGACCTCGCCCCCGTCGGCTTCGGGCACATCGCCCGCGCCGCCTGCCAGATGAGCCTGCTCCCGCAGCTTCCCCTGCTGGCCCGCCGCACCTGGGACCGGCCCGGCACACCAACCCCCGCCGACCTGTACGCCCTCGCGGAGCCGCTGCCGCCGCTGCCGTACGACCGACTGGCCCTGCACGCCGCGGGCCGCGACCCGATCGCCGGTTCGCTGCACGCCCTTGTCGACGCGCCCTGGGCGCCCGAGCACGCCGACCTGCGGGACGTCATCGTCGCCGATCGCGCGGAACTGGCCGATCTGGCGGGTGCGTGCGGCCAGTTGTCGCCGGTGGAGCTCGGTGTCGACGCCCGCCCCGAGTACTACGACCTCGTCACCCGGTACGTCCGCCTGCTGTCACGGACCGCGTGCGTCCAGGTCTGGCGGCACGCCGAGCCAGGGACCTTCCTCGCCGACCCGGCCTGGCTGCGCGCGGCCCTGCACCGCTCGGCCCGAGGGCCGCACCGGCCGGGCCCGCTGCCCGCCCAGGTCGAGGACACGTTCCTCACGGAACTCCTGAACCGCCGTGACGCTGGCCGCTCCTTCGGCCTGACCGCGAGACCACTCGCCGTCTGAGGCCACCGGCCACCTCAGGCCCTGACGCGGTCCGGCACATGCTCGCCCTCACGGGCGCGCCCTGCCGCCCCGCTCCCCGGCCTGCTCCTCATCCTCCGCTCAAGAAAGTGAACCCCCCACATGACCGCTGGCAACCGTGACGCGCACACCTGGCTGACCGAGCGCGTGGCGACCTATCTGCGCCGTTCGCCGGAGGACATCGACACGTCCGTGCCGCTGGCCGACTACGGCCTGGACTCCCTGACGGCGCTGGCCATCACGGCCGACATCGAGGACGAGTTCGAGGTGACCGTCGACGACGCCCTGACCTGGGACCACCCGACGATCGATGCGCTGAGCCAGGCCCTGTCCGAACTGCTCGGCGGGCAGTCCGCGGCGGCACGCACGAGCGAGAAGCGGGCCTGACCATGAACACTGCGCTACCGCTCACCGCGGCCCAGCAAGGGGTGTGGGTCGCCCAGCGCCTCGCCCCCGACAGCCCCCTGTACACCTGCGGCATCTACTACGACGTCCCCGGCCCCGTGGACCGCGCCCCGCTGATCCGCGCGGTCGAGCAGGCCGTCGCCGAGACCGAGGCGCTGCGAGTACGCTTCCGCGACGACGGCGACGGCGACGAGGGCGGTGAAGCGGCGCGACAGGTCGTCGACCCGTCCGTCACGGGGGAGTTGGGGTACCTGGACCTCAGCGGCGAGCCCGACCCGGCAGCCGCCGCCCGCGCATGGATCGACGCCGACCAGTCCCGCCCCGTCCCGCTCACCGGCGACCGGCTGTTCCGCCACACCCTGCTGCGCCTCGGCCCGGACCGGCACTGGTTCCACTTCCGCTACCACCACATCCTCCTCGACGGCTACGGACAGGTCCTGCACTGCCGCCGAGTGCTGGAGCTCTACACGGCCCTCGCGGCGGGCGAGCAGCCGCCCCCGAGCGGCTTCGGCACCCTGCGCGAGGTCTTGGCCGAGGAGAACGCCTACCTCGGCTCCGCCCGCCACGAGCGCGACGGCGCCTACTGGCAACGGGAGTTCGCCGACCTGCCGGAGTCCACCGAGCTGGGCCACGGAGCCACGGGGCTCGCGCCCAGCCTGCCCGGCGCGACCGGTCGCCTGCCGGAGGACACCGTGCTCAGGGTGCGCGGGCTCGCCGGGTCCCGCTGGTCCCTGCCGGTGATCGCCGCCATGGCCGCCCACACTCACCGCGTCACCGGCGCCCACGACGTCCTCGTGCGCGTCTTCATGGCCGCCCGCCTCAGCCCGCAGGCCCTGGCGACACCCGCCATGCTCGTCAACGACGTCCCGCTGCGGATACCCGTCGACGGCTCCACCACCTTCGCCGAACTCCTGGACCGCGTCGCCGCCCGACTGGCCGAGGCGAGCCGCCACCAGCGCTACCCGCACGACGAACTCCGCCATGACCTCGCCGCCACCGCCCACCCGGGCACCCTGAACGGCCCGTCCCTGAACGTCCTCTCCTTCGCCGCCGCCCGCCTGCCCTTCGGGCCCCTCCAGGCCGAGGCACACCAGCTGGCCTCCGGCCCCGTCCGCGACCTCGCCCTGCACGCGTACGGCGACCCGGAGGCCGGCGACGGCATCGCGCTCACCGTCAACGCCCACCCCGGCCGCTTCACCCCCGAGGCGGCCGCCGCCCACCGCGACCGCTACACCCGCCTCCTCACCAGCGCCACCGAGCACCCCGAGCTGCCCATCGGCGCCCTCGACCTGCTCGACGACACGGAGCGGGAGACCTTCCACGCCCACAACACCACCGACCGCGCGACCGACCCGCGCTCGCTGGTGAAGCTGTTCGAGGAACAGGACCCGGCCGCCGAGGCCGTCGTCTTCGAGGGCGAGCGGCTGACGTACGGCGAACTGGGCGCCCGCGTGAACCGCCTCGCGCACGCCCTGCGCCGACGCGGCGTCGGACCGGAGTCGCGGGTGGCCGTGCGACTGCCGCGCTCGCTCGACCTGATCGTCGCGCTGTGGGCGGTGGTGAAGTCCGGTGCGGCGTACGTGCCCGTCGAGACCGGCTACCCCGCCGACCGGATTGCGTATGTCCTCGCCGACTCCCGTACGTCCTTCGTCATCGACGAGGAGAACGTGCGGTCCCTCGGCGAGGGCGAGCCCGAGACGAACCCCGGCGTCGCCCTGCGGGGGGACCACGCCGCGTACGTCATCCACACCTCGGGCACCACCGGCCGCCCCAAGGGCACCGTCGTCACCCACGCCGGCATCGCCAACATGCTGGCCTGGATGCAGGACGAGTACCGGCTGACCCCGGCGGACCGGGTCGTGCACAAGACGCCGGTCGGGTTCGACGTGTCGGTGTGGGAGGTGTTCTGGACCCTCACCCGCGGCGCGACCCTCGTCGTCGCCCGCCCCGACGGCCACCGCGACCCGGCCTATCTGGCCCGACTGGTCCGTGACGAGCGGGTCACCGTCATCCACTTCGTGCCGGCGATGCTCGGCCCGTTCCTCGACGAGTACCTGCCCACCGACTCGCTGCGCATGGTCAGCTGCGGCGGCGAGGCCCTGCCCGCCGGGCTCGCCGAGCGCTTCCACCGCGAGTGCGGCGCCGAGCTCCACAACTCCTACGGCCCCACCGAGTTCTCGGTGACCGCCACCTCCCACGCCTGCGCCCCCGGCGTGCCCGTCACCATCGGCACGCCGACCCACAACTCGTGTGCCTACGTGCTCGACCCGGCTCTCCAGCCGGTCCCGGACGGTGTCGCCGGCGAGCTGTACCTCGCGGGCGTCCAGCTCGCTCGCGGCTACTTCGACCGCCCCGGCCCGACTGCCGAGCGCTTCGTCGCCGACCCCCACGGCCCGGCCGGCACCCGTATGTACCGCACCGGCGACCTCGTGCGCCGACGGGCCGACGGCGACCTGGAGTTCGTCGGACGCGCCGACGACCAGATCAAGATCAACGGTCAGCGGGTCGAACCCGCCGAGGTCGAGGCCGTGCTGGCCGCGGTGCCCGGCGTCGAGCAGGCCGTGGTCCTCGTCCACGACTCGGCGGCGGGAGCCCGGCAGCTCGTCGGCTATGTGACCGGCACCCCGCAGACCGATCCCCGGACCCGCCTGGCGACCCTGCTGCCCGCCCACATGGTTCCCGTCGGCGTCCACGTCCTGCCGTCGATCCCGGTCACCCCCAACGGCAAGATCGACCGCCGCGCCCTGCCCGCCCCGGTCCGGCCGGTCAGCGGACGCGCACCCGGCACCACCACCGAGCACACCCTGCACGCCCTCGCCGCCGACCTGCTGAACCGCCCCGAACTGGGCGTGGACGACGACCTGTTCGCCCTCGGCGCTGACAGCATCCACGCCATCCAGCTCGTCAGCCGCGCCCGCCGCCAGGGCCTCCACCTCACTCCCCAGGACGTCTTCGACCACCCGACCGTCGCCCGCCTCGCCACCGCGGCGACCACGGCACCGGCGCCCGCTCTCGTCGAGGACGACCCGGTCGGCGAGCTCCCCGAGACACCGATGGCCCGGCGCCTCGCCGAACGCGGCGGCCCCACCGCCGGGTTCGCCCAGTCCCTCCTCCTCACCACCGGACCCGGCCTGTCGTACGAGCGCCTCGGCACGGCTCTCCAGCGCGTCCTCGACCGGCACGACGCCCTGCGCATGCGCGGCCGGCACATCCGGCCCGTGGGCGCCGTACGGGCCGAGGACTGCCTGACCCGCGCCCAGGACGACGACGTGGCCGCGCACAAGGAGGCCGCCCGTCGCGCACTGTCGCCCGAGGACGGCGCGATGGTCCGGGCCGTCTGGTTCGAGTCCGGGCGGCTCCTGCTCGTCCTCCACCACTTGGTCGTGGACGGCGTGTCCTGGCGCATCCTGCTGACCGACCTCGCGCACGCCCTCGCGGACGGCGACCTGTCCCCGGCCGGAACCTCCCTGCGCCACTGGGCCGGCCACCTCCAGGCTCCCGACGACGAACTCCCGCTGTGGACCGACCTGTTGTCCACCCCCGAACCCGTCCTCGGCGCCCGCCCCCTCGACCCGGCCCAGGACGTCCACGGCACCGCCCGCTCGATCACCGTCACCGTCCCGACGGACCTCACCGGCACCCTGCTGACCACGCTGCCGGCCGCCTACCGGGCCACCCCGGACGACATCCTGCTCGCCGCGCTCTCGGCCGCCGTACAGCGCCACCGGGGCGAGGGGCCGGTCCTGGTCGACCTGGAGGGCCACGGCCGCGACCACCTGCCCGACGGCATGGACCTGTCCACCACCGTCGGCTGGTTCACCCGCATCCACCCGGTCCGCCTCGCCGCCGGCAGCGAGACCGGCCCCGCCCTGCTCAAGCGCACCAAGGAGGAGCTCCGCGCCGTCCCGCACGGGGGCCGCGGCCACGACCTGCTCCGCGACCGCCTCACCGGCCTGCCAGCACCTCAGATCTCCTTCAACTACCTTGGCCGCCTGGACGCAACTGACCTCGGCGGCTGGCGCCTCGCCGACGACGCGACGGCCGTGGAACTGCTCGCCGACGACGGCCTCGCGCTCACCCACGCCCTCCAGATCGACGCCCACGTCCGCGACGGCGAGCTCACCGCCGAGTGGACCTACCCCTCGGGCGTCCTCACGGAGACCGAGGTCCGCGCCCTCGCCGAGGCATGGACCGCGGCCCTGGCCGAACTCGCCGTCCACACGCGAGGCGGACTCACCGTCTCCGACGTACCGCTCGTCCGGATCACCCAGGACGAACTGGATCGGTTCCGCGGCGCCACCGACGTGCTGCCGCTCTCCCCGCTCCAGGAGGGCCTGCTCTTCCTCGCGCTGTACGAGCCCGACGACCCGTATGTCGGCCAGCTCGTCCTGGAGATCGACGGCGGCTTCGACACCGAGCGGATGAGGAACGCCGCCACCGCGCTGCTGCACCGCCACCCCAACCTGCGCGCCGCCTTCCGCAGCCGCTCGGCCGGCGCCCCCGTCCAGGTCGTCCCCGCCGACGTCAAGGTGCCGTGGGAGGAGCGCGACGAGGACGACGTGGAGGCGTTCCTCGCCCGCGACCGGGCGCGCGGCTTCAGCGTCGTACGGCCGCCCCTGCTGCGGTTCACCGCCCTCGGCAACCGTCTCGTCCTGACCCACCATCACCTGCTGCTGGACGGCTGGTCCCTGCCGCTGCTGGTACGTGACCTGTTCAGCCTGTACGGCGGCGCCGAACTCCCCCCGGCCGCCCCGTACCGCGACTACCTGGCCTGGCAGCGCGGGCAGGACCAGGAGGCCTCCGCCGAGGCGTGGCGCGAACACCTCGCCGGCCTGACCGCACCCACCCTGCTCGCCCCCGCCGACCGCGCTTCCGACGGCCACGACGTCCACGAACTGGTTCTGTCCGAGGCGCTGACCGAGGCCCTGTCGGCGACCGCCCGTGCGCGCCGGCTCACCCTGAACACCGTCGTACAGGGCTTGTGGGCCCTGCTGCTGAGCGGCTTCACCGACCGTGACGACGTCGTGTTCGGCGCGACCGTCTCCGGGCGCCCGCCCGAGCTTCCCGGCGCGGAGTCGATGGTCGGGCTGTTCGTCAACACCCTGCCGGTCCGCGTGCGGATCGACCCCGACGAGCCCCTGACCGCCCTGCTGGCCCGGATCCAGCGCGAGCAGCGTTCGCTCGACGCCCACCAACACGCCTCCCTGGCGGAGCTGACACGTGCCTCCGGCTTCGACGCGCTGTTCGACACCATCGTCGCGTTCGAGAACTACCCGATGGACGACGGCATCGAAGCCGGCGGACTGCGCCTGGCCCACGCCGACCTCGTCGAGCGCACCCACTACCCGGTCAGCCTGTCCGTCTTCCCCGGCGAACGGCTGAGGCTGAGGTTCTCCTACCTCGCCGGCGCCTTCGACGCGTCGGCCGTCGCACGCGTCGCCGACCACCTGGCCGGCCTGCTCGGCAGCGTGGCAGCCGAACCAAACGTCGCAGCCGGTGAGTTGACCGCCGTGAGCGAGGAGGACCGGCTGCTGGTCACCGGCGTCCGTACGGCAGACGCTCCCGCGAAGGCCGCCGCCACCGCCACGGGCGGCGATCCCCGCTCGCCCGAGGAGCAGAGGCTGTGCGCCATCGTCGCCGACGTGCTCGGCGTCGAACGGGTCGGCGTGCACGACGAGTTCTTCGCGCTCGGCGGCACCTCGATCCTGATGATCCGCCTCGTCCACCGCGTCCGCGACGAGTTCGGCGTCGACCTGTCCCTGCGAGACGTCTTCGCCGGGCCGACCGTCGCCGGCGTCGCCGAACGGCTGACCCGGCTGGCCCCGCAGGCCAAGCGCATCACGGCCGAGGAGCGGCCCGGCCGCGTCCCGCTGTCGTTCGCCCAGGAACGCATGTGGTTCCTCCAGCGGCTCCAGGGCGCCTCGGGGACGTACAACATCCCCATCCAGGTCCGGCTCACCGGCCCGCTCGACGCGGACGCGCTCGGTGCCGCGCTCGCCGACCTGGTCGCCCGGCACGAGGCGCTGCGCACCCTGTACCCGGAGGACGCCGACGGCCCGCACCAGATCGTCCTGCCCCCGGACACCGGCTTCACCATGGAAGTCGTACGGGACGCGGGCCCCGCCCCCGACCTGGCCGCCTCCGCCGCCCGCCCCTTCGACCTCACCCGCGACCTGCCCCTGCGGGCCACGCTCTACCCGACCGGACCGGACACCCACGTCCTGCTCCTCGTGGTGCACCACATCGCCACCGACGGAGCCTCGCTGCGGCCCCTCACCGAGGACCTGTCCGCCGCCTACCGGGCCCGGCTCGACGGTGACGCACCCCGGTTCCCCGAACTCACCGTTCAGTACCCGGACTTCGCGATCTGGCAGCGCGAGACGCTCGCGGCGGACCTCCCGCGCCAGATCGACTACTGGAAGGAGCACCTCGACGGCCTCCCGCCCGAGGTCACCTTCCCCGGCGACCGGCCCCGCCCGGCCGTGGCCACACACCGCGGCGACCACGTGGAGTTCCCCGTCGACGCGGAGCTCTACCAGCGGATGCTGGACCTCGCCGGCCGTACCCGCACGACCCCGTTCATGATCCTCCAGGCCGCCGTGTCCCTGCTGCTGACCCGGCTCGGCGCGGGAGAGGACATCCCGCTCGGCGGTGTGATCGCCGACCGGCCCGACTCGGTGCTCGACGACGTGGTCGGCGTCTTCATCAACACCCTCGTCTACCGCATGGACACCTCGGGCGACCCGACCTTCGAGGAACTGCTGGTCCGCGTCCGCGAGACGGGCCTGGCCGCGTACGCCCACCAGGGCGTGCCGTTCGAGCGCCTCGTGGAGGAGCTCAACCCGGAACGCTCCCGCTCCCGGCACGCCTTCTTCCAGGTCATGCTGGCCTGGCTCGACCTCACCGAGGCCCGCTTCGACCTGCCCGGCGTCACCGCCGACCCCGGCCCGGTGACCAGCGGCACCGCCAAGTTCGACGTGCACTTCGACTGCCACGTCCACGAGGACGGCGGGCTGCTGTGCCGTCTGGAGTACGCCACCGACCTGTACGACCGCCGGACGGCGCAGAGCTTCGCGGCCCGCTTCGTACGCGTCCTGGAGGGCGTCACCGCCGACCCCGGACAGCGGCTGTCCCAGGTGGACGTGCTCGGCGCCGACGACCGCGACCTGGTGTTGCACGGCTGGAACGCCACCGACCTCGCGTGGGACGACCCGCGTTCGATCGTGGAGCGCTTCGAGGCGCAGGACCCGGACGCCGAGGCCGTCTTCTTCGAGGGCGAGCGCGTCACATACGGCGAACTCAACACCCGCGTGAACCGCCTCGCGCACGCCCTGCGCGACCGGGGCGTCGGCCCCGAGTCGAGGGTCGCGGTGATGCTGCCGCGCTCGGTGGACCTGATCGTGGCGCTGTGGGCGGTGATCAAGGCGGGCGCCGCGTACGTGCCCATCGACACCGGCTATCCCGCCGACCGGATCACGTACATCCTCGACGACTCCGACGCGACCCTGCTCATCTCCGACCGGGACGTGGACGGGTTCGACCGGATCGCGCCCGACAGTGGATCGGCGACGGAGAACCCGGACGTTCCCGTCCACGGCGACAACGCCGCCTACGTCATCTACACCTCCGGCTCCACCGGCCGCCCCAAGGGCACTGTCAACACCTACGCGGGCATGGCCAACCGCCTGTGGTGGATGCAGAGCGACCATGAACTGACGCCCGCCGAGCGGGTTTTGCAGTCCACCCCGGTGAGCTTCGACGTGTCGGTGTGGGAGGTCTTCTGGACCCTCACCCACGGTGGCACCCTCGTCGTCGCCCGCCCCGACGGCCATCGCGACCCGCTCTACCTGGAGCGGCTGATACGCGAGGAGCACGTCGGCATCGTCCACCTCAGTTCCTCGATGCTGGGTGCCTACCTCGCCGAGACCCGGCTGCCGGACTCGGTCCGCCTGGTCGTCTCCGGCGACGAGGCCCTGCCCGCCGAGCTGGTCCGCCGTTTCCACGAGGACGCGGAGAACGAGGCCGCCGTGCTCCTCAACGCCTACGGCCCGACCGAGGCGGCCGTCGACGTCACCACCTGGCCGGCCGGCCCGGACACCGAGACCGTGCTGATCGGCGGCCCCGTTGCCAACACCCGCATGTACGTGCTCGACGCCGACCTGGCCCCCGTCGCGCCGGGCGTGCCCGGCGAGCTGTACTGCGAGGGCGTCCAGCTCGCCCGCGGCTACCTCGACCGGCCCGCCCTGACCGCCGAACGGTTCGTCGCGAGCCCCTACGGGCCGCCCGGATCCCGTATGTACCGCACTGGCGACGTGGCCCGCTGGACGGCGGACGGCGAGCTGGAGTACCTGGGCCGCGCCGACAACCAGGTCAAGCTCCGCGGCTTCAGGGTCGAACTCGGCGAGATCGAGGACGCGCTGGCCGACCACCCTGCCGTCGCCCAGGCCGCCGCGGCCGTCCACGGCCAGTGGCTCGTCGGTTACGTCGTCCCCGCCGACCCGAGCGCCCCGCTCGACCCCGCCGACGACATCCGCGACCGGCTCGCCGCCCGGCTGCCCGAGTACATGGTCCCGGCCCAGATCCTCACCCTTGAGGAGCTGCCGCTCACCCCGAACGGCAAGCTCGACCGGAGGGCCCTGCCGGTCCCCGACCTCGCCCACACCGGCGGGCGAGCGCCGCGTACCCCGCAGGAGGAAATCCTGTGCGGCCTGTTCGCCGAGGTGCTCGGCGTGCCCGAGGTGTCGATCGACGACGACTTCTTCTCGCTCGGCGGCCACTCCCTCCTGGTCACCCGGCTGGCCGGCCGTATCCGCGCCGCCCTGGACGTCGACATCGAGCTGTCGGTGCTGTTCGAGGCGACGACCGTGGCGAAGCTCGCAGCTCGGCTCGGCCGGAGCGGACTGCGCCGCACCGGCATCACGGCCCAGCCGCGCGAGGGGCGCCTGCCGCTGTCGTACGCCCAGGAGCGACTGTGGTTTCTGCACCGCTTCGAGGGCCCGTCCTCGACGTACAACCTGCCGGTCGCGCTACGCCTGAGCGGCGACCTCGACGTGACCGCGCTCACCGCCGCCCTGGACGACCTGGCCGCGCGGCACGAGGCCCTGCGCACGGTCTTCGCCGAGGACGCACACGGCCCCCACCAGGTGGTGCTGCCGTCGGTGCCGCCGCTGAGCGTGGTGGGCGTCGGCGAGGAGGGGCTCGCCGCCCGACTGGCCGAGGCCGTCCGCACCCCGTTCGACCTCACCACCCAACCGCCGCTGCGGGCCACTCTGTTCGACCTGGGTGAGAGCGCGTACGTCCTGCTCCTCGTCCTGCACCACATCGCCGGCGACGGCGCCTCCATGGCCCCGCTCGCCCGCGACCTCGCCACCGCCTACGCGGCCCGGAGCCAGGGCGAGGAACCCGGCTGGGACCGACTGCCCGTCCAGGACGCCGACTTCGCGGTGTGGCAGCGGCAGACCCTGGGGGAGTCCGACGACCCGGGGAGCGTCCTTAACCGGCAGCTCGACCACTGGCGGGCCACGCTCGCCGGGCTGCCCGAGCAGATGGAGCTGCCCTTCGACCGGCCCCGGCCCGCCGTCCCCACCCACCGCGGCGACACGGTGCCCTTCACCGTCGGACCCGAGGTCCACGAGGCCCTGGTCCGGCTCGCCCGCGAGCACCACACGACCGTCTTCATGGTCGTGCACGCCGCCCTGGCCACCTTGCTGCACAGGCTGGGCGCGGGCGACGACATCGTCGTAGGCTCGCCCGTCGCGGGCCGCGCGGACGACGCCCTGGCACCCCTGGTCGGCTACTTCGCCAACAACCTCGTCCTGCGCACCGACCTCACCGGCGACCCCGACTTCACCGAGGTGCTGCGCCGGGTGCGGGCCGCCGACCTGGCCGCCTACGCCCACCAGGACGTACCGTTCGAGCGGATCGTGGAAGCGGTCAACCCGGCGCGCTCAACCGCCCGGCACCCGCTGTTCCAGACCGGCCTGAACTTCAACAACGCCGACCAGCAGACGGCCCTCGACCTCGCCGTCGAACTGCCCGGCCTGTCGGCGCACGTACAGCCGGTCGCCTCGCCGGCCGCCAAGTTCGACCTGTCGTTCTTCCTCACGGAGCGGCCCGAGGGCGGGGTGAGCGGACTCCTGGAGTTCGCCACCGACCTGTTCGACCGCGACTCGGCCGCGCGGATCGCGGAGCGCTTCACCCGGCTGCTCACCGACGTCATCGCCGAACCCGGCCGCCCCGTGGGGGAGTTCGACGTCGTGAACGAGGACGAGCGGCGCCTGCTGCTCACCGACTGGAACGCCACCGGCCACGAGGTGCCGGCGCAGACCCTCACCGACCTGATCGAAGGCCAGGTGGCCCGTACACCGGACGCCCCCGCGGTCGTCTTCGGCACCACCGAGCTGTTGTACGCCGAACTCGACGCCCGAGCCAACCGGCTGGCCCGGCAGCTGACCGGCCTGGGTGCCGGCCCGGAGCGGTACGTCGCCGTACTGATCCCGGTCTGCGAGGACATCCCGGTGACTCTGCTGGCCGCTCTGAAGACAGGGGCCGGCTATCTGCCGCTGGACCCGGCGCACCCGGCCGAGCGGCTCGCCTTCATGCTGAGCGACATCGCACCGGTCGCGGTCGTCACCACTGCCGAACTCGCGGGTCTGGTACGGCCGTTGACGGACGCCGCCGTCGTTCTGGCGGACGATCCGGCGATCGAGGAACAGCCGTCCGTCCCGCTCACCGAAGTGGTCCGTCGGCCCGAGCACGCGGCGTTCGTCATCTTCACCTCGGGCTCGACCGGGCGCCCCAAGGCGGTCGTCGTCGAGCACCGCTCGCTCGTCGCCTACCTGTCGTGGGCGACGGCCGAGTACACGAGCCTGCGTCGCCGTGTCCTGGTGCACTCCCCGGTCTCCTTCGACCTCACCGCCACCGGCATGTTCGGCCCGCTGATCTCCGGCGGCACCGTGGAACTGGTCCGCTGGACGTCCAGCGGACCCGACCCGGACGCCCACGTCACCCGGCCCGACTTCGTCAAGGCCACCCCCAGCCATCTCCACCTGCTCGGCGCGGTGCCCGAGAAGTACTCGCCGGAGGGCCAACTCGTCCTTGGCGGCGAGTCGTTGCTCGGCGACGTGCTGGACGCCTGGCGCGCCCGGCACCCCGGGGTGACCGTCCTCAACGAGTACGGCCCCACCGAGACCACCATCGGATGCAGCCTGTTCCGCATCGACCCCGGCGACCCCGTGCCGCCCGGCGTCATCACCATCGGCACCCCTGCCTGGAACACCCAGATGTACGTGCTGGACACCCTGCTGCGCCCGGCACCCGTCGGCACCCCCGGCGAGCTGTACGTCGCGGGCGACCTCGTCACCCGCGGCTACCACGGCCGCCCCGGGCTGACCGCCGGACGCTTCGTCGCCAACCCGTACGGCCCGCCCGGATCCCGGATGTACCGCACCGGTGACCTGGCCCGCTGGACGGCCGCGGGACTGCTGGAGTTCGTCAGCCGCGTGGACGACCAGGTGAAGATCCGCGGCTTCCGCATCGAACTCGGCGAGGTGGAGGCCGTCCTGACGGGCCGGCCCGGCATCGACGCCGCCGCTGTGGTGGTCCGCGAGGACACGGCCGGCGACAAGCGCCTCGTCGCCTACGTGGTGCCGGAAGCGGATTGTCCGGCGGACCCGGCCGCACTGCGCGCGGCGGCCGCGCGGGCCCTGCCCGACTACATGGTCCCCGCCGCGTTCGTCGTGCTGGAGGCCCTGCCGCTCACAGCCAACGGCAAGATCGCCCGCAAGGCGCTGCCCGCTCCGGACCTCAAGCCCGAGGGCTCGGGCCGACCGCCCGCCGAGGGCATGGAGCGGCGCCTGGCGGACCTCTTCGCGGCCGTCCTCGGCGTGCCCGCCGTGGGCGCCGACGACGACTTCTTCCGCCTCGGCGGCCACTCCCTGCTCGTCGCACGCCTGGTCAACCGCGTCCGGGCCGACCTGGGCGCCGAGCTGTCCATCCGGGAGGTCTTCGAGCACGCGACCGTCGCCGGACTTGCCGAGCTGCTGTCGGGACGGCCGACGCAGGCCCCGCGGCCTGCGCTCGTCCCGCGTGAACGGCCCGAGCGGGTGCCCCTGTCGGCAGCGCAGCGGCGGATGTGGTTCCTCGACCGGCTCGACGGCCAGGCGCAGACGTACACCATCCCGGTCGTCCTGCGGATGACCGGAACCCTCGACAGGGACGCCCTGCGCGACGCCTTCGGCGACCTGGTCCGGCGCCACGAAGTGCTGCGCACGGTGATCGCCGAAGGGCCGGACGGACCGCACCAGGTCGTCGTCGACACCGAACCGCGCTTCGCGATCCGGTCGTTCGACCCGGCCGACTTCGCCACAGGGGTGGCGGAGGCCGCCCGGATGCCCTTCTCTCTCGACCGGCAACTGCCCATCCGCGCCGAGCTGTTCACCGACGGTGAGCACGAACACGCCCTGCTGCTCCTCCTGCACCACATCGCGGGCGACGGCGCGTCCATGCGGCCTCTCGCCGAGGACCTCTCCACGGCCTACGCCGCCCGACTCGCGGGCCGCGCCCCCGACTGGGCCGCGCTGCCCGTTCAGTACGCCGACTACGCGCTGTGGGAGCGGGAACTGCCCGCCGACCGGGTCGACTTCTGGACGAGGGAGCTGGCCGGGATCCCCGAACAGATCGAGTTGCCCACCGACCGGCCCCGGCCGGCCGTCCCCTCCCCGCGCGGTGGCACGGTGCCCTTCACGGTGCCGGCCGCACTGCGCCGCCGTGTCGACGCGCTCGGCCGGGACCGGGGCGCCAGCGCCTTCATGGTGCTCCACGCCACGCTCGTCACCCTGCTGAAGCGACTCGGCGCCGGTGACGACATCGTGCTCGGAACGCCCGTCGAGGGCCGCCCGGACACCGTGCTCGAAGACCTCGTCGGGCTCTTCGCCAACACGCTGGTCCTGCGCGTCGACGCCTCCGGCGACCCCACGTTCGAGGAACTCCTCGACCGTGTGCGAGCGGCGGACGTGGCCGCGTACGACCACACCGACGTGCCCTTCGAGCGGCTGGTCGAGGTCCTCAACCCGGCGCGCTCGCGCTCCCGGCACCCGCTGTTCCAGGTCATGCTGACGGTGAATCAGGAGACAGTCGCCCCCACGCTCCCCGGACTGGAGGTGACCGTCGGGGAGGTGCCGGGCGACCGGGCCAAGTTCGACCTGTCGCTGATGTTCGTCGAGAACAGTGAAGGCGGTGAGAGCGGCTGGTCCGGGTGGGTCGAGTACGCCTCGGACCTGTTCGACCGCGCCACCGCCGAGAGCGTCGCCGCCCGTTATCTGCGTCTGCTTCAGGAGGTGACGGCCGACCCGGCACGCCCCCTGCACGCCCTGCCCCTGCTCACCTCCGCCGAACGCCACGACGCGCTCACCGGGCGGGGCGGCGCCGCAGCGTCACTGCCCGAGGCCTCGCTGCCGGAGATGTTCGAGGCACAGGCGGCGCGCACCCCGCACGCCGTGGCCGTCGTCGCGGACGATACGGAGTTCTCCGACGGTACGGAGCTGACGTACGACGCCCTGAACCGCAGCGCCAACCGGCTCGCCCGGCACCTGGTCGCGCTCGGGGCCGGACCGGAGACCGTCGTCGCCGTGGTCCTGCCGCGCCGCCCGGAGGTCGTCGTGGCGCTGCTCGCGGTCCTGAAGACCGGGGCCGCCTACCTGCCGATCGACCCGGCCAACCCGCAGGCGCGGATCGACGCCCTCGTCGCCGACGCGGGCGCGGCGATCGTGCTCGACGAGGACGCGCTCGCCGCAGCACCGTGCACCGGCGCGGACGGCGACCCGGGCGTGCGGGTCCATCCCCGCCAGGCCGCCTACCTGATCTACACCTCCGGATCGACGGGCCGCCCGAAGGGAGTGGTCGTCGAACACGGCTCGCTCGCCGCCTACTTGAGCGAGGCCGCGGCGATGTACCCGGCCGCCGCGGGCGAATCCCTGGTCCACACCTCCCTCGCCTTCGACATGCCGGTGACCACGCTGTTCACGCCGCTGATCACGGGCGGCCGGGTGCGGTTCGGGGAATTGGACGAGGACACACCCACCCCCGACCTGCTCAAGGTCACCCCGAGCCATCTACGGCTGCTTCAGTCGCTGCCCGACCGCGCCGGCGACGCCCGGAACCTGGTCATCGGCGGCGAGGCACTCGACGGCACCGCCCTCCAGGCGTGGCGTGAGCGGCACCCCAAGGCCGTGGTGATCAACGAGTACGGTCCCACGGAGGCGACCGTCGGCTGTGTCGTCCACCGGCTCGAACCGGACGACGACCTCGGAGCGGGGCCGGTGCCCATCGGCCGCCCCATCGCGGGGGCGCGCGTCTACGTGCTCGACGACCACCTGCAGCCCGTCCCCGACGGAGTGTGGGGCGAGTTGTACCTCGCCGGCGCCGGCCTCGCCCGTGGTTACGCCGGCCGTCCCGGCCAGAGCGCCGAACGCTTCGTCGCCGACCCGTACGGTCCGCCCGGCACTCGGATGTACCGGGTGGGCGACCGGGCCCGCTGGAACCGTGCCGGGGTGCTGGAGTACGCCGGACGCGTCGACGACCAGGTCAAGATCCGGGGCTACCGGATCGAGCCCGGCGAGATCGAGACCGCGCTGACCGCGCTCGACGGGGTGGCAAGGGCCGCCGTGATCGCCCGCGAGGACCGTCCGGGCGACCAGCGGCTGGTGGCGTACGTCGTCACCGAAACGCCGCTGGCGGCCGATGAGTTGAAGGCCCGGCTCGCCACCGTCCTCCCCACCCACCTCGTACCGTCCGCGTTCGTCGAGGTCGACGCGATCCCGCTGAACGCCAACGGCAAGCTCGACCGCAGGGCGCTGCCCGCCCCGCCGGACACCGCCGCCGGTACCGGCCGGGCGCCGCGGACTGAAACGGAAACCCTGCTGTGCGGGCTGTTCGCCGAGGTGCTGGGGGTGCCGGAGGTCTCCGCCGACGACGACTTCTTCGCGCTGGGCGGTCACTCCCTGCTTGCCGTCCGTCTGGTCGGCCGGATCGGTGAGAAGCTGGCGGTCCGCTTCAGCCTGTCGGCGCTTCTCGAAGCACCGACCCCGGCGGGACTGGCCTGCCGCCTCACGGAGGGTGGCCCGCAGGCTTCGTCGTGGGTGCCGGACTCGGAAACCGAGCTGAGTCCCGCCCTGCGCTTCCGGTCCGGCACATCCCCCGCCGGCCCGTATGCCGGTGCTCCTGAAGAGATTCTGCTGACCGGGGCCACGGGGTTCGTCGGAGCCTTCCTCCTGGCCGAGCTGCTGCACCGGACATCGGCGCGGGTGCACTGCCTCGTCCGTGCGCGGACCGACGCCGAGGCGGGCGAGCGGCTGACCGGGGCCCTGCGGCGCTACGCCATCGACCTCGGGACGACGCCGGACGATCCGCGGCTGAATGTCGTCCGGGGGGACCTGGCGGCAGCGGACCTCGGCCTCGAACCCGCGGACTGGGCGAGGCTGCGCGAGCGGGTCGACACGATCGTCCACAGCGGCGCACACGTCCATCACCTCTCGCCGTACACCCGGCTGAAACCGGCCAACGTGGAGGGCACCCGGACCCTGCTGCGCCTGGCCGCCGAAGGCCGGCCGAAGGCGTTTCACCACCTTTCCACCCTCGGTGTGTTCAGGCCCGGCGAGGACTTCCGGCTGGTCACGGAGGATTCACCGATCGACGGTCAGAAACACCCCTTCGCCAGCGGGTACACGGCGAGCAAATGGGTCGCGGACCGGCTCGTGGAGCGTGCCTTCGAGCGGGGGGCCACCGGCGGCATCCACCGGCTCGGCCGCATCTGGACGCATACCTCGACCGGTGCCGTCAGTCAGGACGACATGTTCTCCCGACTGCTCACCAGTTGCGCCGCGCTCGGCTGCTACCCGGTCGGACCGGATCTGGAGGAAGCGCTGCTCCCCGTCGATGTCCTGGCCCGCGCTGTCGTGGGGCTGATCGTGACCGGGACGGGAACCGCCCGTGTGCATCACCTCCACCACCCGCGCAGGATCGGAGCCGGTGTCTTCATGAGCGTCTACGACCGGATGCGTGGGACGGTCTGCGAACCGGTCCCGCTCACCGTGTGGCTGCACCGTCTGCGGCGCGCGAGCGAACGGGGACAGGACCTGCCGATCCTGCCCTACCAGGCGTACCTCGAAGAGCACGCGAGGAACGCACCGGACCCACAGCAGCCGACCCTGGAGTTCGGGAACGACAGGACGCTCCAGCGCCTGCGGGAGCTGGCGGTCGCGATCCCGGACATCGACGAGGCCGCGATCTCCCGCTACTGGGACTTCGTCGAACGGTGAGCGAGCCGCGCTCCTCATCGACCTGATGACCGGCCACACCGCCCGGACAGGCGGGCGGAACCGTGGCCCGACTTCCCCACACCGGGAGGCGAAGCGCCTCCCGGCTCCCGAAAGGAACACCGACCCGTCATGACCAACCCCTTCGAGAACCCCGACGGCACCTACCGGGTCCTGGCCAACGACGAAGGCCAGCACTCGCTGTGGCCCGACTTCACCGCCGTGCCCGCCGGCTGGACCACCGTCTTCGGCCCGGACAGCCGGACCGCCTGCCTGGAGTACGTCGAGCGCGAGTGGACCGACCTGCGCCCCAAGAGCCTCGTCCGGGCCATGGGCGAGTGACGCGGACGCAGCGGACGAAAGGGAGCACGCACGTGAGCAGCGTCGGCATGACGCAGGCACCGTACGCCCCGGCGAGCGCCGACGGCACGGTGCGGTACGGCGCCTCCACCCTGGCCCGGTTCGGCCATGTGGCGGCGGAACTGCTGGACCAGGCGGGCGACCGGGTCGACGACCCCGCATGGGTGGCCCTCGCCCGGCACGTCTGGGAGGACGTCCCCGCCGAAATACGGCGCACCGTCAGGGAGTTCCGCAGGCATTCCGGCCCCGACGGGGCCCTCGTCCTCAGGAGCCTCCCCATCGGTGCCGCGCACCTGCCGCCCACCCCCATGGTGAAGGGCTCGGTCCAGCGCGGCCCGTCCCTGTCCGCGGCGACACTGCTGCTGTTCGCGGCCGGGCTTGGCGACCCGGCCGCGTTCGCGGCGGAGAAGTCCGGCGCCCTCGTCCAGGACGTCGTGCCGGTGCCCGGCCAGGAGACCGTCCAGGGCAACGTCGGCTCGGTCGAACTCACCTTCCACACCGAGAACGCCTTCCACCCCCACCGCCCCGACTACGTCATGCTGCTGTGCCTGCGCCCCGACCATGAGGGCACAGCCGAACTGCGCACCAGCTGCGCCCGACGCGTCCTGCCACGGCTGACACCCGGCACCCGGGAGGCGCTCGGCAGGCCCGAGTACATCACCGAGGCACCGCCGTCCTTCGGCCCGGCCGGCGAGGGCACCGCGCACGCCGTGCTCACCGGCGACCCGGACGACCCCGACTGGTGCTTCGACGAGGCGGCCACCAAGGCGGTGACCCCCGAGGGCCGGGCCGCCCTCGCCGAACTGGCCGAGGTGGCGCACCGCACGTACACCGGGGTGCTGCTGTGCCCCGGAGACCTCGCAGTCGTCGACAACCGGATCACCCTGCACGGCCGTTCCGCGTTCACCCCGCGCTACGACGGCCGCGACCGCTGGCTCCAGCGGACCTTCGCCTTCAGCGACCTGCGCCGTTCCCGCGACCACCGTCCCGGTGACGGAACGGTGCTGGTCAAGTGACCCCGCACATGACGTCGGCCCGCGACGCGTTACGAGAACCGTCGACATGAAAGGTACGTGCTGACATGACCGAGACCGACCGGACGCCCCTCACGGTGTTCGAACGTCACGAGTCGAACGTACGCAGCTACTGCCGCAACTTCCCGGTGGTCTTCGAACGAGCCGCCGGACACCATCTGTGGGACACCTCGGGGCGCCGCTATGTGGACCTGCTGTGCGGGGCCGGCTCGCTCAACTACGGCCACAACCCGCCCGAGATCGTCGAACGGGTGACGGCCTACCTCACGGCCGGCGGCCCGGTGCAGTCGCTGGACCTGCACACCACGGCCAAGGCGGACTTCCTGGAGCGGTTCACCGGCCTCGTCCTCCAGCCGCGCGGCCTCGGCGACCACGTCGTCCAGTTCCCCGGACCGGCCGGAACCCTCGCCGTCGAGGCCGCCCTGAAGCTGGCCCGCAAGGTCACCGGGCGCACCGAGGTGATCGCCTTCACCGGAGGCTTCCACGGCGCGTCCCTCGGCGCCCTCGCCGCCACGACCACCCCGCTGCTGCGCGGCGCGGCGGGCGTACCCCTGACCGACGTCACGATCCTCCCGTACGGCGACGCGGCCGAGCCCGATCCGTTCACCGCCCTGGAACACGCCCTCGGCCCGGGCGCGGCCACGCCCCCGCCCGCCGCGGTCCTGCTGGAGACGGTCCAGGGCGAGGGCGGACTGCACACCGCGCCCCGCGCGTGGCTGGCCCGGATCCGTGAACTCGCTGACGCCACCGGCACGTTGGTCATCGTGGACGACATCCAGGCGGGCTGCGGACGCACCGGTACCTTCTTCAGCTTCGAGGACGCCCCCGAACTCCGCCCCGACCTGGTCTGCCTGTCGAAGTCCCTCAGCGGCATGGGGCTGCCGATGGCGGCGCTGCTGATCCGGCGCGAGATCGACCGTTGGGCCCCCGGCGAGCACAACGGCACGTTCCGTGGCCACAACCTCGCCTTCGTGGCGGGCTCCGCGGCACTGGACCACTGGGCCGACCCGCACTTCACCGACCACGCCGCCGAACTGTCCGCCGCGATCCGCACCAGCCTCGCGAGCATCACCGACGCCCTCCCGGTGGGTGCCGCCGAAGTCGTCGGCAAGGGAGCGATGAGCGGACTGAGATTCCCCACCCCCCAGGCGGCCGAGCGGATACGCGAGGCGTTGTTCCGCGCCGGCGTCGTCGCCGAGACCTCGGGGTCGGGGCATGTACTGAAGCTCCTGCCACCCCTGACGATCTCCCTCACCGAGTGGAAGGAAGTGGCGGACACCTTGGGCGACACCGTCCAGGTACTCGCCACGGCGTAGTCGCCCGACACCCTGGGGACGAGCCGGGCCCAGCGGCCGCGGCCGTCCCCAGGTGCTTTTCGCAGTGCTCCGCACCACCGCTACCAGGCGAAGGCCTCCGGAGACGGTCCCGGCCCCGGGAAGATCTCGTCCAGCCCGGCCAGCAGCTCCTCGCTCAGATCCAACTCGACGGCGCGCAGGGCGGATTCGAGCTGCTCCGCCGTGCGCGGGCCGACGATCGGACCGGTCACGCCGGGACGGGTGAGCAGCCAGGCCAGGGCGGCCTCGCCGGGCTCCAGACCATGCTTGTCGATCAGGTCCTCGTACGCCTGGATCTTCGCGTGTACCTCAGGGCCGGACATGGCGCCCGCGGCTCGACCCTCGCTGCGCCGACCGCCCTCGACCTCCTTCTTCAGCACGCCGCCGAGCGCACCGCCGTGCAGCGGCGAGAACGGGATGACGCCGAGGCCGTACTCCTGCGCGGCCGGGATGACCTCCATCTCGGCGCGGCGCTCGTAGAGGTTGTAGAGGCACTGCTCGCTCACGAGGCCGATGGTGTGGCCGCGACGGGCGGCGATCTCGTTCGCCTGGGCGATCTTGTAGCCCGGGAAGTTGGAGGACCCGGCGTAGAGGATCTTCCCCTGCTGGACCAGGACGTCGATGGCCTGCCAGATCTCCTCGAACGGGGTGTCCCGGTCGATGTGGTGGAACTGGTAGAGGTCGATGTGGTCGGTCTGGAGCCGCTTGAGCGACGCGTCCACGGCGCGCCGGATGTTCACCGCCGACAGCTTCTCGTGGTTGGGCCACGCCGCGCCGTCCGCCCCCATGTTGCCGTACACCTTGGTGGCGAGGACGACCTTGTCGCGCCGCTCGCCGCCCTTCGCGAACCAGTTGCCGATGATGCTCTCGGTACGGCCCTTGTTCTCGCCCCAGCCGTACACGTTCGCCGTGTCGAAGAAGTTGATGCCCGCGTCCAGCGCCGCGTCCATGATGGCGTGGCCGTCGGCCTCGTCGGTGTGCGGACCGAAGTTCATGGTGCCGAGGACGAGCCGGCTGACCTTGAGTCCCGTGCGTCCGAGCTGCGTGTACTTCATGGACTGCACGCTAGTCGCGTGAAGTGCGCTCCAGGGGTGCTTTGAAAGTCCCGCACCGCAGTGACACACCCCTGCCACGCGACCAGCCACCGATGCCGGACACCGAGACGACCGAGCCGGGCGTGCGCCCACGGCGTGAAGCCGAACTCTGGGACGCCGCCGAACGGTTCACGGCGGCTTGAGCGGCCGGCCGCGGGTATGGCCCTCGACGGCCGGCCGCCCAACACTGGTGGGAACGCAGGCGAATCGGGGGAGGACGCGGCATGGCGACGCGTACGGAGTCACCGCAGGCGGGGTTACCGCAGGGACGGCGGCCGGAGCTGGACGTGATGCGGATGGCGGTGGTCGTCGGGCTGGTCTTCTTCCACTCGGCGCTGGTGTTCGCGACCGAGGGCGACTTCTACGTCAGGAACGCCGACACCACCGAAGCCATCACGGTCATCGCCGGGTTCGGGGTCGTCTGGGCGATGCCGCTGCTGTTCCTGATCTCCGGCCTGGGCGCCCGGCACTCGCTGCGGCGCCGCGGCGCGGGCACCTTCGCCAAGGAGCGCTCGCTGCGGCTGGGCATCCCGCTGCTCGTCGGGACCCTCCTGTTGAACCCGCTCTCGCAGTGGCTGCGGCTGCGCTCCTCGGACCCGGACTACGACGAGTCGTACGCCGGCTTCCTGCCCCGCTTCTTCGACGTGCACGTGGAGTTCGACGAACTGCCCTTCTTCCTCCAGGGGGAGCACTTCGAGACCGGTCATCTCTGGTTCGTCGTGCTCCTGCTGACGTTCTCCCTGATGCTGGCGCCCCTGCACCGCTTCCTGCCCCACGAGCCCTTCCACCGGCTCGCCGACCGCGCGGCGGCCGTGTCCCTGCGCCGACGAGGCGTCGTACTGCTGCCGGCCCTCGCCTTCGCCGCGATCTGCGCCTTCGCCGGCATGGAGGAGGGCTACGCGGGCTGGCACCGCTGGTCGTACCTCCTCTTCTTCGCCGCCGGCTTCACTCTCGCCACCGACCCCCGCTTCCGCACCGTCATGCGCCGGGACGCACGCCCCACGGCCTGTCTCGGCGTCCTCCTGTTCATGGCGGCCGCCCCGGGCTTCACCACGGCCGACGACCCCTTCACGGAGACGACCCCTCTGGCCGTGGTCTCCCGGGCCCTGTTCGGGGCGGCCGGCTGGTGCCTGGTCGTCGCCATCCCGGGCCTCCTCGACCGCCCCCGCCGACAGCTCCCACCAGGGTCCCCGGAGCCGGCGGCTCCCACGACGGGGCAGCGCGTGTACGGGTACCTCGCCCCCGCCGTCCTTCCGCTGTACGTACTCCACCAGCCGATCGTCGTCGCCGTCGCCTACTTCGTGGTGGGCTGGGCCGCTCCGATTCCGGTCGAGTACGTGGTGCTGGTGACGATCTCCCTCGCCCTGACGCTCGCGGCGTACGAGCTGTTGGTGCGCAGGACGCGGGTGACGCGTTTCCTGTTCGGGATGCGGGGCTGAGGAGACCGCCTCGTCAGCAGCCATGGAGTGGGCGTCAGGCCGCCGTGCTGACCGGCGTCCGAGCCCGGGCCGGCTGCCGTACGACGTGCCGGCGGCGGGTCGGCAGACCGAGCG
This sequence comes from Streptomyces sp. NPDC007991, assembly GCF_042958445.1. Lineage (NCBI taxonomy): Bacteria > Bacillati > Actinomycetota > Actinomycetes > Kitasatosporales > Streptomycetaceae > Streptomyces > Streptomyces sp. NPDC007991. The sequence continues at coordinate 262,739 of NZ_JBIBJD010000006.1, read as the reverse complement.
TCGGGTGGGCGACGCCCCAGACCGCGCCCTTGCAGACCAGTTCCTTGTAGACGGCGGCGAACCGGCCCGTCAGAGCCGCCCGGACGGAGCGGTCGTCGGCGGTGACGTACTGGATCAGGCCTTCCCCGCGGCCCAGCGAGATGCACTGGTTGAAGTAGCGCAGCGGCGCGTTCGGGAGCTTCCCGCCCGTCAGTCGGGCCGCGATGGCGTCGGCGGCCTGCCACGCCATGGGCGTGCCGGAGGCGCACGACATCCGCAGCGGCTTGTCGCCCGGGCCCATGGCCAGGGCCGCGTCCCCGATGGCGTACACGTCCGGGTGCGAGACCGAGCGCATGGTCCCGTCGACCACGATCCGGCCGGTGTCGGTGACGTCCAGGGTGGTGGCCCGCGCGATCGGGTGGACGGCGAAGCCGGTGGTCCACACGGTGACCGCGGCCGGGATCGTCCCGCCGCCGGTGGTGCTGACCCGGTCGGCCTCGACTCCGGTGACCAGGGCGTGCTCGTGGACGGTGATGCCGAGCTCGTCGAAGACCCTGAGCAGGTGCCGGCGGCCCTTGGACGAGAGCCAGTCGCCGAGCTCGCCGCGCGCGGCGAGGGCGACATCGAGGTCCGGGCGGGCCTCGGCGATCTCGGTCGCGGCCTCCAGGCCCGTCAGTCCGCCGCCGACCACGACCACGGGCTCCCCGGCGTCCAGGCGGGCCAGACGCTCGCGCAACCGCAGTGCGCCGGGCCGCCCGGCGATCTGGTGGGCGTACTCGGCGGCGCCGGGGACGCCCTGGTCGTTCCAGGTGCTGCCGAGGGCGTACACGAGGGTGTCGTACTCCAGCTCCTCGGCCTCCGGCTCGCCGGGGCCGTTCGCGTCGACGACGGTCACGGCCTTGCGGTCGACGTCGACGGCGGTGACCTTCGCGATCCTCAGTGCGACGCCGGTGCCCGCGAACATCTCGCCGAGGGGCCGGGATGGGAGGTCCTGGCCGGTCGCGAGCTGGTGCATCCGGACCCGTTCGACGAAGTCGGGCTCGGCGTTGACGAGGGTGATGGCGACGTCTTCACGGTGCAGCCGCCTCGCGAGGCGGCCGGCGGCGATGGCTCCGGCGTAGCCGGCTCCGAGGACGACGATGCGGTGCTGCATTTCCGGGCTCCTGTTCTTGAGCGGGACTCGCCCCCTGAACCGGGCGGCCCGCCGTTTCCTGACAGGAACGCGGTGTGAAGCACGTCACATCCTGGTCGGTGAGGTCAGAAGACCACAAGCAGCGGTCAGAAGACCGTGACCAGGGGATCGCCGTGCTCGGAGGCCGCCCACAGCCTCGTCGCGCGTTCGAGCTTGTCGGGGTTGACCTGGCTGCGGAACGCGGCGATGCCCTCGGCGGTGATCTCCAGGCACATCACGCCGATGACCCGGCCGTCGAGGACCACGACGAGGGCGGGGTCGCCGTTGGCGGTCGTGGCGTAGACGTCGGGCGATCCGCCGACCAGGTCGCGCTTGGCCTTGCCGGGCTTGAACAGGCCCCGCATGAACGTCGCGACCGCGAGGGCACCCTGGAACGCCCTGGCGCGGGCCGGGACCTTCCCGCCGCCGTCGCCGACCGCGATGGCGTCCTGGGTGAGCAGCCGCACGAGCGGCTCGGTCCGGCCGCTGGTGGCCGCCGCGAGGAACTCGTCGACGATCCGCCGGGCGGCGGCCTCGTCGACCTCGGTGCGGGCCTTGCCGTCCGCGACGTGCGTCTTGGCGCGGTGGAGGATCTGCTGGCTGGCGGCCTCGGTGATGTCGAGGATCTCGGCGATCTCCCGGTGCGGGTAGTCGAATGCCTCGCGCAGCACGTACACCGCCCGCTCATTGGGGGAGAGGCGCTCCAGCAGGGCGAGGACCGCGTACGAGACCGATTCGCGCTGTTCGGCGGTGTCGGCCGGTCCCAGCATCGGGTCCCCGGCGAGCACCGGCTCCGGCAGCCACTGGCCCACGTAGGTCTCGCGCCGCGCGCGGGCCGAGGTGAGCTGGTTGAGACACAGGTTGGTGAGCACCTTCGTCAGCCAGGCCTCGGGAACCTCGATACGGTCGACGTCGGTGGCCTGCCAGCGCAGGAAGGTCTCCTGCACGGCGTCCTCGGCCTCGCTCGCGGAACCGAGGAGACGGTAGGCGATGGCCTCCAGGCGGGGCCTGGCTGCCTCGAACCGGTCCACGTCGTTCATGGTCAGGGCCATGACCAGGATCCTAACCTGGCTAGCCGTGCAGTTCGCGATAGGCGGCGACCGCCCCCGGGTGCAGGGGGACCGCCCCGGTGGAGATCAGGCTGCGGGCGTCGAGGAACTGGGTGCCGAGGGCCGGGGCGGGGACGAGACGGGTGGCACGGCGGACCAGGACGCGGGTGAGGGCGGCGGCGACGGGGGCGGGGAGGCCGGGGCGGCACAGCAGCAGGTTGGCGACGCCGATGGTGGGCACCTCCGGGGTCCCCCGGTAGGCCCCGGCCGGTACCGTCACCGTCTCCAGACCCGACCCTTCCGGGCCGAGGCCGGCGCGCAGCCGGGGCAGCAGGCCGGACAGGGGCAGCAGCCGGATGCCGGGGCGGGTGTCGAGCCCCGACAGCACGGGGAGCGGCACACCCCCGGCGACCAGCAGGGCGTCGATCGCGCCGGCCCGCATCGCGCGGGCCGCCTCGGGCATCAGCAGATGCCGGACCCGTACGTCGGTGCCGGGGGTGAGGCCCGCGGCCCGCAGCAGACGGTCGCCGAGCACCGCACCGCCGGACGCGGGCGCGCCCAGCGAGACGGTGCGGCCCGCCAAGTCGGACACGGTGTGCAGGGGCGCCCCGGCGCGCACCGCGAGCTGGACGTAGTTCTCGTAGACCCTGCCGATCGCGCGCAGCGGGACGCGGCGGCCGAACGGCGCGGTGCCGCCGTACGCCGCCCACGCGATGTCCGACAGGGCCAGGGCCACATCGGCCCGGCGGGCCCGGAGCAGCCGCACGTTGGCCACGCTGCCCTCGCTGCGGACCACCTCGCAGGACAGCCGGGGATAGGCGGCCGTGACCTGGGTCGCGAGCAGCCGGCCGAAGGCCGCGTAGAACCCGTCGGTCTCGCCGGTCGCGATCCTCAGCTCTCCCTCCGGGCCGCTGTCCGCGCGCCGCGCGTCCGCCGCCGCGGACCCTGCGAGCAGGCCGGCACCGGCCGCGCCGAGGGCGACGCGCAGCACGGTGCGCCGGGCCGTGGGGTGTGCCGGGCCGGTCATGCCGTGGGCCCCTTCGGGAGCACGACCCGGACGCGCAGGCCGTGCGGTTCGGCCGCCGTGAACTCCACGTGTCCGGCGTGACCGGCCACCAGTCGCTCGGCGATCGCCAGTCCGAGGCCGCTGCCGCGTACCTCGCGATGGCGTTCCGAGCGCCAGAAGCGGGTGCCCGCCCGGGGGAGTTCCCCGGTGTCCAGGCCCGGCCCGTCGTCCCGCACCTCGAACACCGCGTCCGCGCCCTCGGCGAAGCAGCGTGCCTCGACGCGGGCACCCCGTCCCGCGTACTTGATCGCGTTGTCGAAGAGGATGTCGGCCACCTGGGCCAGCTCTCCCCCCGGGCAGGCCATGAGAACGGCGGGGCCGGCGGCCGACTCCAGGCGGACGCCTGCCTGTTCGGCCACCGGCTGCCACAGCCGGACCTGGGCCGCTGCGACCGCCGTCGCGTCGCAGCACGGTTCCCCCGCGTCCGTGACGGCCAGCTCACCGGCGCGGTGCTCGGCGTTCGCCAGGGTGAGCAGGTCGTCGAGGAGGTGCTCCATGCGTTCGAGTTCGGAGGTCACCCCGGTATAGGTGCGGGTGGCGGAGGTGCGCAGATGGGGCTGGAGCGAGTCGATGCGCAGCCGCAGGGCCGCCAGGGGGTTGCGCAGCTGGTGCGAGGTGTCGGCGACCAGCCGGCGCTGCTGTTCCAGCGCGGTGGTGACCGCGTCGGCCATCCGGTTGAAGCCGCCGGCCAGCTGGCGCAGCTCCGGGGGCCCGCCGGCCCGCGCGTGCTCGGGCGGCAGGCCGGCGGCCAGGGCGCCGACCGCGCGGTCGAGACGGTGCAGCGGCCGGACGACCCACTGCGTGGCCCGGCGGGCGAGCAGCACACAGGCCACGGCGAACAGCCCGGCGCCGGCCAGCACGAGCGCCCACCGCAGGGCGATGTCGTCCGCCGCGGCCCGCACCGAGGCCCGCAGCACCACGGCGCCGGACACCCTGGTGCCGGTGCCCACGGGACGGGCGAGCAGCCGGTCGGACCGGGACCAGGGCCGCAGCGTCCCTCCGGGCGAGACGGGCTGGTTGCGCAGCGCCGCGTCGACGAGCCGGGCGACGGCCGGGTCGGCGGCGCGCAGGCCGCCCGTCTGCACCAGCGGGGCGCGGCGGGCGTCGACGACCACGACGGCCTCGCCGTACAGCTCGGTGTAGCGGCGCACGTCGGCCGTGAGCGCGCCGGTGTCGTCGCTCTCGGCGGCCTGCTCGGCCAGCCCGGCGAAACGGTCGAGGTCGGCGGTGCGCGCCGCGACGAGCTGCTGGGTGCGCTGCGCGGCGGTCACGGCCAGCAGCGGGGCGGCGAAGCCGGCCACGGCGAGCACCACGAAGGCCAGGACCACGGTGAGGACGCGGGTGCGCATGAACAGGGCCTGCCGTCAGCGACCGGCTCAGTCGCCGAAGCGGTAGCCGAAGCCGCGGATGGTGGTCAGCACCTCGGGGCGGCCGAGCTTGGCCCGCACCTGGGTGAGGTGCACGTCGAGCGAGCGGGACACGGCGAGGAAGGCGTCGCCCCACACCTCGTCCATCAGCTGCTGGCGGCTGACCGCCGTGCCGGCCCGCGCCGCCAGCGCGGCGAGGACCTCGAACTCCTTGGCGGTCAGCCGCACCTCCGCGCCGCCGACCGTCACCCGGCGCGCGTCGAGGTCGACCTCGACGTCGGCGACACGGACGGTGCGCGCCGCCGGGGCGGCGGGGGCCGAGGCACGGCGGGTGACGGCCTCGATACGGGCCAGCAGCTCGGCCAGCCGGACCGGCTTGACCAGGTAGTCGTCGGCGCCCAGTCGCAGCCCGCGCACCACCGACCGCTCGTCGCCCCGCGCGGTGAGCACCACCACCGGCAGGGCACTGACCGCGCGCAGCTTGCGCAGCACCTCCAGGCCGTCCAGGTCGGGCAGGCCGAGGTCGAGCAGCAGCAGGTCCGTCTGCCGGTGGCGGGCGAGCACGTCCTCGCCGCGTCGCACCCGGGCCGGCAGGTGGCCGTTGTCGTACAGCGCCTCGGTCAGCGCGCCCGCCACGCCGTCGTCGTCCTCGGCCAGCAGCACCCGCACGGTCGCCTCCCTTCCCGCCTCGTCAGTCGCGAGACCGGGAAGCGCCCTCGTCCAGCGGCGACGCGTCGGAGGTCTCGCGCATCCGAATGTAGACGAGCAGCGAGATCAGGACACAGGCGGTGACGTAGTAGAAGTACCAGTTCTCGTGTCCGGCGTTCTTGAACCAGAGCGCGACGTACTCGGCGGTCCCGCCGAACACGGCCACGGTCAGCGCGTACGGCAGGCCGACGCCGAGCGCCCGGATCGAGGTGGGGAACAGCTCGGCCTTCACCACCGCGCTGATCGAGGTGTACAGGGAACTGACCGCCAGCGGCACGACCATCAGCACGAACGCGTACACCGGGTCGCTGGTGTGCGACAGCAGGGTCAGCGAGGGCACCACCACCACGGTGCCCAGCACCCCGAACGCGATCAGCAGCGGACGTCGCCCCACCCGGTCGGAGAGCAGGCCCATGACCGGCTGGAGCACGACGAACACCAGCAGCGCGAAGAAGTTGATCCAGGCCGCCGTGGGCTTGGCGATGCCACTGGTGTTGACCATGAACTTCTGCAGGTAGGTCGTGTACGTGTAGAAGAACAGCGTGCCGCCCATGGTCAGCCCGACGACGACCAGGCACTGCCGGGGGTAGGACAGCAGCAGCCGCAGGCTGCCGCGGGCCGGGCCGCTGCGCTCCTGCTCGCCTTCCGACGCGGCCCGCTCGAAGCTCTCGGACTCGTCCATGCCGCGCCGCAGCCACAGCACGATCACCGCCCCCGCGGCGCCGACGACGAACGCGATCCGCCAGCCCCAGGACTCCATCTGCGCGGCGCTGAGCACCTGTTGCAGGACGATCTGCAGGCCGAGTGCCGTCAGCTGGCCGGCGATGAGGGTGACGTACTGGAAGCTGGAGTAGTAGCCGCGGCGGCCGGGCGAGGCCACCTCGGACATGTAGGTGGCGGAGGTCGAGTACTCGCCGCCCACCGAGAGCCCCTGCAGCAGCCGCGCGGTGACCAGGAGGACCGGCGCGGCGACCCCGATCGAGCCGTACGACGGCGTGAGCGCGACGATCAGCGAACCGGCCGCCATAAGCGTCACCGACAGCGTCAGCGCCGCGCGGCGGCCACGGCGGTCGGCGTACCGCCCCAGGACCCAGCCGCCGATCGGCCGCATCAGGAAGCCGACGGCGAACACCGCGGCGGTGTTCAGGAGCTGGGCGGTCTGGTCGCCGGAGGGGAAGAAGACGGAGGCGAAGTAGACGCTGAAGGCGGTGTACGCGTACCAGTCGTACCACTCGATCAGGTTGCCGATCGATCCGCGCACGATGTTGCTGACGACCCTGCGTTCGTCGCGGCGCGGGGTGCGCGCACGCTCGGCGGTGGACTGTGTGGCCATCGGAACTCCCTTGTCTGCGGCCCGGGAGCACACAGAGTCGACGGCGCGAACAGGCTCACTCAATGCCGGCGGCCAAGTCCTTACAGTCCCTTAGGGCTCGGGCGCGCCGGGAGTTGAGATCTTGCTATCGTGAACCGCGCGGCCTCGAACGGGGAAGAACAGGACGACCATGACTGAGCTGGACATCATCGACAATCCGTCCGATCCGGCGGTGCGGCGGATCATCGACGTCACCAAGCCGTCGCGCTCCCACATCAAGACCACGCTGATCGAGGACGTCGAGCCCCTCACGCACAGCATCGCGGCCGGAGTGGAGTTCATCGAGGTCTACGGCAGCGACAGCAGTCCGTTTCCGCCGGAGTTGCTGGAGCTGTGCGGGCGGAAGGACATTCCGGTCCGGCTCATCGCTTCCTCGATCGTCAATCAGCTGTTCAAGGGGGAGCGGAAGGCCAAGACGTTCGGCATCGCCCGCGTCCCCCGCCCGGCCGGGTTCAGCGATATCGCGAGCCGGAGCGGGGACGTCGTCGTTCTCGACGGGGTGAAGATCGTCGGCAACATCGGCGCCATCGTGCGAACGTCGCTCGCGCTCGGAGCGTCGGGGATCATCCTGGTCGACAGTGACATCACCAGCATCGCGGACCGGCGCCTGCAACGAGCCAGCCGAGGGTACGTCTTCTCGCTTCCCGTCGTCCTCTCCGGTCGCGAGGAGGCCATCGCCTTCATCCGGGACAGCGGCATGAAGCTGATGACGCTCACGGCGGACGGCGATATCTCCGTGAAGCAACTCGGCGACAGCCCCGACCGGCTGGCCCTGTTGTTCGGCAGCGAAAAGGGCGGGCCGTCCGACCAGTTCGAGGAAGCGTCGTCCGCCTCCGTCTCGATCCCCATGATGAGCTCGACCGAGTCGCTCAACGTGTCCGTCTCGCTCGGAATCGCGCTGCACGAGAGGATCGACAGGAATCTCGCGGCCAACCGGTGAGCGTTCGTCAGGGGTGACCACCGCACGCGGCGGCGATCACCCCTGACGCATCGAGTTACGCCGACTCACCGCCCGGGTCCGGGGCGGACACCTCCTCGAAGGCGCGGCCGACGCCCGCGAACGACTCGATGGCGCTGACGCCTTCCGCGATCGCCTCGACCGCGAAAACGCTCGTGGACGTCGGCGGGTAGCCGATGAGTTCGATCGCCTTGCTCACCGACAGCGGGTTCTGCATGTTCACGCCGTCCCAGAGGTACACCGCCCCCCAGTAACCCCGCTCGGCGTCCGCGAACCAGGTCTTCATCCGCATCCCCCTGAGCGTGGAGAACGCGTCCACCGCGTAGTCACGGAGGTACTCGCGCAGGCTTTCCACCGTGGCGTCCGACTTCTCCAGGTTCCAGATGACGATCTGGATGTACACGCTGCTCATACCTCCCAAGCCGGCAACGCCCAGCGCTTCAGCCGGTACGGCGCCCACCACACACCGCCGCCGATCCGGACGACCAGGTGCTGCTTCTCGAACACCGACATCGCCTGCTCCGGCATGTCCGCGCCGCGGTCGGCCAGCAACGACTCGATCGCCAAGACGAGGGCGCCGTCCGAGACCGTGAGCCGGCGCAAGCCGGCGTGGCGCCGGTCCCGGATCTGCAGGAACCCGGGACCCCGCCGGAAGAAGCACCGGCCGACGTGGTACCTCGCCCTCCAGACGGCCAGTACCTCCTCACCGCGCGGACCCTGAAGGACCGACGGGGGGAAGAGGTGACTGAACACCCACCACACGGGGCCGTCCGGCGCCAGACGCGCCCGCCAGTCCACTTCCACGCCGTAGCCGGTGAGTTCGCGGATGAAGGAGAGCACGGGGATCATGTGCTCGGTCCCGGGCCGCCCACTGAGGTCGACCAGGGGTTCGATCGACACGAACCGCGCGCCGGACTCATGGATCCGGCGCGCCTCGTCCGCGACGTCCCCGCCGAGTACGCGGTCGCCGAGGTGCATGTTCGGCAAGGCCCGTACCCCCGGGGCACCGTGGCGCCACAGGCTGAACCGTACGTCGAACCCGCTTGCGGGAACGGTCGTGACATCGTTCGTCGTCGGCACGTGCACACTCACCTCTCACACCGCCACGGGCGTCGGAGACGGGCGGTCGGAGGCCGACAGCCCCTGGCCCACCTGGATCTGCATGAACCTCTGGTTGCGGTCCCTGGTGACGACGTGAATCATCCGGCCGTCGTCCGTGAAGATCAGGCCCAGTTCCATCCACCGGTCGATCACGGCGCTGACGTCCGTCTGCCCGAACCGCTTCGAGCATTCGCGCTCGAGGTACTGGAGCGTCCTGGGCTGGTCGAGCAGGTGGAAGAGCGCGCGCTCGACGTCGGTGGTGAGCTGGACGACGTCCCAGTCGAAGCCCGGCCGGGTGTTGGTGATCGTGATGCCCTCGTCGGTCTCGAAGTAGGACAACTGGCTGCGCCAGTGCTGGTTGCGCCACTCGTCGAGTCCGGCCCTCAGTTTCCACGCCATGTCGTTCCCGATGCCCTGGTGCGTCGCGTCGAAGATGTACGCGATGTCGAACAGTTCCTTCTCGGGAAGGTCGTAGGTGAGCGCGTACTGAGAGGCCGCCCACCGCTCCTGGAAGCCGAGCGAGGGGTTCTCGAAGTACGGGGCGAAGCGCTGGACCGCGAGCCGGTCGTCACCGCCGGCCGGGCCCAGGTGGTGCAACTTCGGGAACTGCTCGATGATCTTGGCGTAGTCCTCGTCCGTCTCCCCGGGGAACCCGTAGAGGTAGGCCCAGATGACGGTCAGCCCCAGCGACTCGGCGTCGCGCAGCATGCGCACGTTGAGGCAGCCGGAGACGCCCTTGTCCATGAGCTTGAGCACCTTGCTGCTCAGGCTCTCGACCCCGGGCTGAATGCAGACCACGCCGCCTTTGGAGATGATCTCGAGCTGCTCGTAGCGCAGGTTGGCCTTGATCTCGTACATCAGGCGCAGGTCGATCCCCGCCTCGGCGAGATGCGGCAGGAGCGAGTCCAGGTAGGCCATGTCCAGGATGTTGTCCACGATCATCACGTCGAGGATCCGGTGGCGCTTCGCCAGCGTCACGAGATCGTCGATGAACTGGTCCGGCCGCTTGCTGCGGAACATCATGCTGGCGCCGTTCAGCCCGCAGAAGGTGCAGTGGTGCTTCTCGCCCCACCAGCAGCCGCGGGAACTCTCGATGACCAGCCTGGGCTCCAGCCAGAACCGGGCGTGCGACTTCGAGAACTGCTCGAAGTACTCGTCGTAGTGGGGCAGGACCATCGCGGCCGGCGGCAGTGGCTTGGTGCTCACGGCGTTGAACACCGAGGTCCCGCTCTCGTCCCGCCAGCACAGACCCGGGACGGCTTCGAAGGCCGGTTCCTCGCGCAGTGAGCGCAGCAGACCCGGCCAGGCCAACTCGCCTTCGCCGCGGACCACGTAGTCGATGAAGCCGAAATTGCGGTGCAGCGCCTCGCCCATCGGCCCTTCGCAGTTGGCGCCGCCGAACACCGTCACCGTCCGGGGGGACAGCTCCTTGAGCCGCCGGGCGACCGCCAGGGATGCGGTGAGCGTCTGGAACGTGGTGGTGAAGCCGACGACATCGGGTTCACCCGCGGCGATACGCTCGGCGAGTTCGCCGGTGAACTCCTCGACGTGTTCGTGCAGCCACAGCGTGGTCTGCGTCCGGCTTTCCACAGTCGTTCCGTGGGCGAGGTCCTGACCGGGGTCGCTCGTCGCCTGGGGGCCGAACTTCTCGAGGAACTCCGGCACCTTCCACTTCGGGTCGTGGTAGAGGGCCGAGGAGAAGACCCAGTCACCGGTCCCGATGTAGCAGCTTTCGAGGTCGTAGTACCGGTAGTCCTCGTAGCTGAAATCAGGGCGGCGCGAGGTGATCCAGTCCACGAAGTCGAGGTTTCCGTACACCACGTCGACCTGGGCGTCGGGAAACTCCTTGAGCGTGAGACTCTTGAGCAGTCCGAGTGCCAGGGATGGAAACCCGATCGGACTCCACGGCACATTAGCGAGCACAATGTGCATGATTCTCCTCCGTTGAGGTCGATTTCGGCCGGACCCTTGCGTAGCTGGAGGCGTGCGGAGCCAGATCCAGACGGATTCCGGTAAGAGAGCTAGGTGTTCGCAAGTTCCTTGGCGACGGCGTCAAGTCCCTCCGCCAGCTCCTCGGTTGACTTTCCTGCCAGCTCCTCGTTGGCGCGAGCGAGGAGGTAGCAGAAAAGGAACCGCTCAGCCAGGTTGAATCCCATGGTGTAGAGACAGCTGTACAGCAGGCTCGTCTGAATCCGGTACGCCAGGAAATCCGGGTTCCGGTGCAGGAGGTCCGACATCTCGTGCGACAGCTCCTTCGAGTGGAAGCTGCTGCGCGCCAAGGCGGCGTCGGGGGTTTTGTGCAAGTCGTCGAGGGTGGGCCCGTCGTGGGCGATGAGTCCGGCTCGGCATGCGTCGCGCAGGGTGCCGAAGTGCTGCCGGACGACATCCACCCAGGCGCGGGCCGGCTGGTCGTCGGCGGCGGGCAACGGGGCTGACGCACAGTCACCGATGAATTCCAGAACTGCCGAGCCGAATTTCTCGTAATAGGCGGCACAACGACGCTCGAAGGCATCGGGGTCCTTGGCCTGCGCGGTCTTGGCGCCTTCGTAGTGTGAGCGGTAGCTGAGCAGACGGAGGCTGAGCAGTTCGCCGAAGTCGCGGGAGGACATCTGCCGCTGCTCGGACTCCAGCAGGGTGGCGCCAGAATTCGCGACCATCAGGCGCAGCGCGAGCAGGTAGGCCTTGGCCGTATCGCCGCCGATCTCCGACATGCTGCGGGCGAGGACCGGCGCCACGGCGCGGTAGAGCCGCTTCGCCGCGGCGTCGAACCCGTCCCCGCCGATCCCGGAGTTCCACAGCGGGGAGGGGATCTCCTCGAACGGGACCTCCGCCGTGGCCGGACGCAAACCGTGGCCGTCCGCCGCGCGTTGGACCCGGTCGCGGGCCTCTCCCGCAGTGACCGTGTCGGACCCGAGGCTGATCTGCAGACAGTCGCGTCCGGTCGCCTGGTCCCACGTGCGCACGAAGTAGAAGTCACCCGGCCAGGGGGGCTGGGCCGGCCCGAACAGGTCGGTGACAAAACCGCGGATCACCTGCGGCAGCGTTCTGTCGCCCCCGTCGAGGGGGATTGTCGCAAAGACATGCACAATACGTACCTCCGGGTACGTCGCTGCCGCCGGGCGCGCATTCGGTGAATGGCGCCCGGCGACAGCGACTATCCTCGCCGTCTCATCAAGAAGACGACGATGATGTCGCGCAGGCGGTGCCGACGCAGGACGCTGCCATGACCTGCGACAGCGTCTCGTCGCTGTGGCTCAGATCGTCTATCAGATCCGAGATCTCCAGCGCGTTCAGGTCGAGCTCATCGGTGAACTCCATGTGACTTACCCCCTTTCGTGAAATGAGAGAGGAGGAGTCACTGCCGTCGGGCGCGCATTCGGTGAACAGCGCCCGACGACAGAGACATTCTTGAGCTGTCCGGTCAGGACGACGAGGACGACGACGAGCTGGTCGTGCAGCCGGTGGTCGTGCACGAGGCCGCCATGACCTGCGACAGCGTCTCATCGCTGTAGCTCGAGTCTTCGATCAGATCCGAGATCTCCAGCGCGTTCAAGTCGAGCTCTGTTGCATCCACTTGAATCACCTTCCTTTCGGTTTCGATTCCATTCCATCTTACCGCCATATAGCGGTAGTTGTGGTGACAAGAGCCAAGAAATCCAAATAGTCACGATCGGATTCCTGTGCTCCGGTCAGACCCTGTGCGGGGCCCGCAGTTCGGTCAGAGAACGCCGGATGACATACGCCAGGAATGCCTCCGCGGCCGGAAGAATGCCCAGGCGGTTGTTGGTCGTGTGTATGTAGTTGGCCAGGCAGCCGGCGTACGGGGTCTCTTCGAGTACGAGCTCCGCGAGGTCACTCCCCGTCGGTCTTTCCTGCGCCGAAAGTGTGGAATTCAGCGCAGTGGCATAGATGTCGTGGAAGACGTCGGTGGCTCCGTCGCGCCAGACCGCGCCGCACAGGTTCGTCACCCTGCTACGCGTCTTCTCGTACACGGCCGCCCATCGCTCCTCGTAACCGGGCGGCACCCACCTGCGCCAGTCCTCCTCATAGGCGCTGAGGAAATCCTGGCTCTGCTCCATGTCCAGCCCGGAGCCTTTGAGGGACATGGCCATGATGCGCATGGCCAGACCCGCCGGCGACGCCTTGAGTTCACGGTCCGACCGGGTGGAGAGGAGATCCAGCACCGCGGCCGAAGTGGAGCGGAAGAGCTCTTCGGCGATACGGAGTCCCGTGGTCCCGCCGTACTTCGCGTACTCGGGCGAGTAGGGGGTGGGCTCGATGGTGCCCGGCGCCCTGACCTCCTCGGGCTTCGCCCCTTCGAGATCGGCCAGGCCCGGCTGGAGGGAGGACTGCTCCTCGTACTCGGAGGCCTGCTCGGCGTCGAGCGTGGGCATCGCCGCGGCCAGCATGCCGCGTACCGACTCGACGGTCTCGTCCGACGCCCGGTGGAGCCTGAGCCGGATGTGCGGACCGCCCTGCCAGTACCGCAAGTACCAGAAGCGGTCCCGCATCCCGGTGTCCCGCACGACGGGATGGATCACGTCCCGCAGGAAGGTGGGCTGGAGGGACATCGGCAGATAGATGTGGAGCGGCCGCCACTCGGCGTCACGATCAGTCCCTGTAGAGCTCAACGAAAAACTCCTCTGCCGCCGCCGGTCCTGAGCCGCCGTACTCGTCGGTCGCCGGCATGCACTCTCGGATGGACACGTAGACGTCGTCCCGCGTCAGCGCGGTCTTCGCGAAACTGCGCACCAGATACGGATTGCGGAAGTCGACGTACATGGGCTTGTGGACACTGGCCCTGTGCAGGTGGTTGAAGTCGGTCCAGTCCCGGGGGATCTCCTCGACCAGCCCGGACAGCAGGTTGTACTCGTCCAGGCGCTGGGTCAGCACGAACGCGTGCTGGGGCAGGCCCTGTTCGATGCGCCACTGGTCGAAGCGCAGCAGCGCCGGGTACGAGTCCTTGCTCAGCTCGGACAGTTCGGGGATCTCGCGTGCGGGCACCGTCCAGGTCCTGCGGCTGGCGACGACGTCGCCGACCATCAGGCGGGGGGACGAGCCCGGGTACCCGCGGTGCCCCATCGCCCGCCCGATGTCGTCCATCGGCGCGTAGTTGTACCGGATGGTCGGGCTCAGGGCCTCCATGAGGTTGTAGAGGACCGGAACCACGATGGGGAGCAGGAAGTTCATGGGGGTCAGCTGGACGCGCTCGTCGAGCTCGGGGTCCCACAGGAACAGCCCGCGGTGGGCGTGGTCGATCCGGATCATCAGCTTGTCGAGGCTGTAGGCCTTCATCTCCGGCGAGGTGGGCCAGGTGCCGGGATAGTTCAGCACCCGGTCGGTGAGCGGTGGGTGCAGGTTGAAGTTGAGCCCGGCGACCATGTTGAGGTCCACCTGACCGGGGAATGCCTTCCTGAGGTGTTCCCGGACGGCCGACCGGAGCGTCCAGCCCTCGGCGGCCGAGCCCTCGATGAACGAGCTGAAGCGCGAGAAGTAGACGCCGTACCCCGTCAGGACGCCGTTCACCACGACGTCGGGCGACGGGGCGCCGCCCGCGAACTGGACCCGGAAGGTGATCGAGTCGGGGTCGACGCAGTCCTCCACGCCCGCGCACGCGTCCTTGAGGGCCTCGGGGGTCATCCGGACGACGCCGTCCTCGGGTACGAGCTGCCCGCCGATGTCACGCAGGGCCTGGTCGCGCTGCGCGATGTAGGTCTCCGCCGCAGCCGAGTAACGCCCCCAGAACACCGCGTCCTGCTCGGCGTCCGAGAGCTGTACGAGCTTCTCGAAGAACGTCAGGAAGGGCACGGTCTCGCGGTCGCCGAACGTGTCCGCCGCGAAGGCGTACACCCCCAGCCGCTTCGTGTGGCCGTAGTCGAGCATCGACGACAGCCGCCACAGACTCTCCAGCGCGGGGACGCTCCTGGTCACGGATTCCCGGTTCCAGGTGGCGGGACGGTCGGGTGTCCAGAGGTCCTCGTACACCGGCGCCCGGGAGATCTCGACGGGGGGCGCTTCCAGCCCGCAGACCTCGGCGATGCCGGTGAGAGCCTTGTCCGCGGCGCTCAGCAGCGGCCTGCGCTCCTGCGTGGGCGCGTCGGAAAGCGCCGTTTCCAGTTCCACCAGGGTGTCGAGATGACCACTCATCGCGGCTACGGGCGCGGTCGTCCCGGCGCGCAGGACCCCTGCCAGCTTCTGGGAGTATCCCGGGTCCTGTTCGTCGAAGCCGGGGCTGACGTACAGCAACTCGAGCCGCAGCAACGCCCGCAGGGCCTTCCTGCCCGCCTCCTCGTTGCCGGTCAGCTCGGTCAGTGCCCGGAGCACCTCGGGCACCGACGCCGTGCCCGAGGCCATGACGGTCAGGATGCGGTTGACGACCTTGTCGCGCTTGAGCCTGACAACCGTCTCGGACAGTCCTTCCCCGCCGGCGTCGGGGACGAGCCCGATGAACTCGATCGTCTTGTCGTCCGCGCGCAGCGACGAGTTCAGCAGCACCTGGCACAGGTCGATACCGCCGTCGACCCGTCGCAGTCCGGCGACCAGCCAGTTCACCAGCACCCGGTTCAGTGTCGACGTCGAGTACGTCCGGGGCTCGGACACGACGTGTTCGGCCTCGGGAAGATCCGTGGGGAAGGCTCCGACCTCGGTGAACCGGCCGAAGGGCGACGGCTTCAGCGCGGCGCGATAGGCGAAGTTGACCAGCGTGGACTCAAGGACGCGCAACCGGCTCGGCTTGACCGAACCCATCTCGCCCGAGGTGTACCGGCGCAGGCTCTCGTAGAGCTGGTCGCCCGAGAGCTGGATGCTCCTCGCCATCGAGTCGTGCTCGAAGAGCCGGGCGAAACCGTCGCGTGCCGACTGCATCCTCGCGTCGAAGAGCGACCGCGCCTCGTCCTCGCAGCGCCCCACCCGCCCAACGAGGTCGAACCACTCCCGCAGCCCGGCGACCGTGTCCCTGTCCAGGTGCGGTGCCACGACGTCGATGCGCCGCGCCGCCGGATCGGCACGCTGGTTGTAGACGTCACGGCGCAGCCGGACGAGATCGGCACGCACCGACTCGTCCACGTGCGGGACGAACCCGGCCAGACGGTCGGACACCTCTTCCGCACGCCGCGCGCATTCCGCCCGGAGACGGCGGCCCTCCTCGATCCGCTCCCAGGTCTCGTCGAACCGGAGGTCCGCCAGTTCCGCCACCGGCAGCCGACTACGCCGGAAGAGGACGTAGGGGCTGACCCTCGCGGTGGACTCAGCCGGCGGCTCCGCATGCTCATCCGATCGCACGAAAGGGCTCTCCTTCTCTTACCAGCGGGCTACGCAAAGGGGTGCGGCGGGACGTCCGCCGGGGTCTGGTCGTCGGGCAGCAGGGAGACATAGGGGAGCCGTCCGCCGTGCAGGCGTGGCAGCCCCTCCATACGCCTTGTGCGGTGCCCGAATGTCATCGGCAGGCATCCGGGTACGAAGCTGCGCGTGCACACCAGCCCGCGCCAGCGCAGCTCCGCCGTGGTGAGATCGGCCGCGTAGACGTGACTGCCGACGGCCTCGATCCGCGTGCGCACGTAGTCGAGGTCTTCCTTGAGCGTGCCGAACTCCGGGGCTGCCGCGGCCGCCGCACTGAGACTGATCTCGGGCCGGTCCGGCGTCGTCAGGAACGCGAACCACTCCCGGGAGGCGGGCAGCGCACCGAGCAGGCTGTGGTCGTCCATGGTGACCAGCGAGTCGAAGTCCTCCGCGAGCCGCTGCCGGTGCTCCGGGTCGTCGTCGTACACGTGCCTCATGGAGGCCACGCGCGCGGCCACCTCGAAGATGGCCGACTCGGCCGCCGCCCGCGGATACAGGCTGGCCGCGGTCGACACGAGCGTGCAGGGACCCGAGTCCGCGTCGCGCTGGGCGAGTGCCAGCACGACCGGGACCTCGATGTCCAAGGTCGCCCAGTACAGGCGGACCCGGAATCCGGTGACCACTTCGACGCGCTCCATCAAGTCCCTGATGTCGCTGTCGGCCGGTCCCAGGGTGAGTTCGGGCAGGAGCAGTTTGCGGTACCACGTGAGCAGGAACGCGTCCCGTTCCACGATCTCGAAGAGCCCGTGCAGGGTCGCTTCCTCGTGACTCTGGCCCAGCGCGAAGCCGTTCGACGTGTCGTAGAAGAACGGCTGCCGTGTCTCCGGGCGGCGCACCCACGACAGCGCGACCTCCGGAAGGTACCGGGCGGGTCCGTCGCCGAGCGGCGTGAGAGGGACCCATTCCACCGTTTCGGCGGCGTCCAGCGGCGACCAGGGAAAGTCCTCGCGCGCGTACTGGTCGGGGGAGTGGTAGCCGAGGGTGCGGGGATCGATGGCCTGTGTCCCCAGCTCCGAGAGCGAGGCCTCCACGGTGCCGTCGACCGGCTGGTAGCAGAAGCCGGCGAGACGCTCCAGGCCCTCCAGCACCGCGGTCATCCGGCTCTTGGCGAAGCTCCGGGAGCGCCCGACCCCGGGCTCCAGCACGCCGTTGCCCAGCGGCAGGCCCACCTGCGCTGTGGGGAGGGGGCCGTCCAGATCGGCGAGCGGTTCCCTGAACAGCGAGTGCGGCCCCAGGTAGTCGGAGGTGAGTGTCGGCGGCAGCGGGCGGCCGGCCCGGAGCGCCCCTGCGGACTTCTCGAGCAGCTCGGGCGCGGAGCCGAAGGCGACCGTGGTCGTGGCCTTCGCCGACTGGCATGCCGGGCATCCCGTCCTCGGCGGTACGAGTCCTTGCCGCACCGCGCCGCCGGCTCGGTCCACCATGGCGAGCGTGCCGGCGGGCGAGTTCTCCCGCAGGAAGAGTGCCGCGGTCCGAGTGACCACGGTGCGCACCGCGGGACCGGCCTGCTGCCAGAGCGCGTAGCTGCGCGCGTCTCCCGCGGAATCGCTGTCGGACGCCTCCTCGAACGGGATGTCGGCAGAGTCCACGTGCCTGGTGAGGGACCATGCCAGGCACCGCGGGCATCCGCCGCCGCCCTCGTCCGCCAGATCGTAGGCCAGGACGTAGACGCTGCCGCACCAGAACAGCACGGCTATGCTCCGCCCCGACGCGCCCGCGTCGGCATGTACCCGTGTGGGGCCGGTCAGCGGGCCCAGCAGTACCTCCGCGGGCGCGGGTGCGCCGGCATCGGCCAACAGAGCGGAGATCAGGTCCGCAGCAGGTGGAACTCGCGTTTCCGTACTCATGCCATCTCCACCAGTCGGACCTGTTGCCGCGCGAAGGGCACCGTTTGCGCGGTCACCTCCGCGCACTGCGGCCGTGCGATGTGCCCCCATACCTCAGTCCAGGTACGGAAGTGGGGGTTGAGCGGAACCAGGGCGCTGTCGTCGTTGACGAGCCGGAGCAACGCCGTCGACACCGCTTCCGCGTAACAGGCTCCCGCGCCCCGCGAGACCGCTTTTCCGGTGGCGCGCCCCAGGACCCGGTAGACGCCGTTCGGCAGGCGGGTGCCGAACCACCGCAGCGCCTCGCAGCCATGGGTGCGCTCGACACCCCGCTGGATGTACCGGCTGAATGCGGCACACTCGTCGTGCCCCAGGTCGTCGTCGGACACCGGCACCCACTCGGCGTCGTCCACCGGCGTCAGCATCGACTGCCTCAGCAGGGCACGGTAGACCGCCTCGTCCAGAGTCCATCCGGCGCTGAGGTTCGGCCGCGGTCCGTCGTGCCGCGCGGCGAAGCGTTCGAGGCCGCCCAGCGCTGCCTGGTACAGGGCCTCCCGGGACGACAACGTGGCGGCGGTGATCTCGTGCACCTCGGCAGGCCCGACGAGGAGGGTGGCCCGTGCCTGCCCGAACGGGACTTGGGGCAGGTCGCCCCCGTCCAGGTACCGGAAGGGGCCGAGGAATTCGTCCGTCCAGCCGGCCAGGACGTCGATGATGTGCTCGTGGTCGTCGTCCAGCCGGCTGTCGTCGTCGGGACTGACGATGTTCCTGCGGACCAGGGCCTCTTCCGCGTCGTCGCGCTGGACACCGGTGGCGGGCGACACCACCGCCCGGTGGCAGCGACAGCCCGCCGCCGACCACGCGGGATGCGGTTTCACCGTCGGCAGGCTCGAGTCGAGGGGCATGGCCACCGCTGCCGCCGTGTGCTCACCGAGCCCGGCGGTGCGCTGGTAGATCGCGTGGATCACGGCTGCCGCGGTGCAGTCGTCCGGTGCCGGTGCCGGTGCCGGTGCCGGTGACACGGCGTCGGCCGGAGCGTCGGGCTGCGCCGTGCGGCCGTATCGGCACAAGCAGGCCCAGCAACCGGTCGACTTGTCGTCGGACCAGAGGATCCAGCGGCGCCGGCCCGCCTCGCCCACGATGCCGTGCGGTACACCGCGGTCGAGGAGTGCGTCCTGCAGTCGCACGGTGCGTTCGTACGGGAGGCTGTCCGCGTCGATGACGACCAGGCCCGCGTCCTCCCACTGCGGCACCGGGTCCTCGTCCGAGACGGCGTGGTACTCGGTCCGCAGCCCGAACAGCGGTGAGGCGCCCAGCAGTTGGCGCAGGCGCCCGAGCCAGTCGGCGCCGCCGTACAGGTGGAGGGTGGTGGCGAGCACGCGGTCCAGCGCGCGCACCGGTTCATCGGTCAGCTGCGAGAAGAAGGGAATCAGCCACTGTGCGGCGGGGCCTTTGACGCTGACCTGATGGGCGATCGGCGCGTCGAGGACAGTCACGCACCGATGGGTCACCAACGCGTCGAGCACACGCGACACCGCCGCGCGCGACCCGGCCGGGAAAGCGCCGACCAGGTCATGACCGGTGCGACTGCCGTCCGACCGGTCCAGCAGCGTCGAGACCACACCGTAGGCACCCGCACCCTTGATCGTGAAGGACGCTGAGCCGACGCCGATCCATGCTCCTTGCTTCGTCCGCAGCGCGGACACGTCCGGGCGGGCGAGGACGACACCCGCCGCGTGCGACGCACCCTCGTAGGACATCAACTCACTCACTTTCGTCGCGCGGCATGTCGCGTCGCCGGCTGACCGTCGACGGGGTGGGGGAGGGGCGCGGTCTGACGCCGGTGATCACGGCGCCGGATGGGCATAGGTCGCCGCGAGCAGGGGGTGCCGGGTCACACCGTCGCTCTGGACCAGGTTCCGGACGGCCGAGCCGATGAACCCGCCGAACATGGTGCCGACGAGGCCGTGGGACTGGCATCTCAGGTGGAAGTCGTAGAGGGCCATGGAGGCACGCACCGCGCAGAGGCGGTAGCCGTGCGATCCCGCCCAGGAGTCCGCGCGGTCGATGTTGGCGTAGACGCTGACGATCCCGCCCGCGTCGGCGAACTCGCGCTGGACACCGAGGAGTTCGGGATCGTCCACGACCGAGGCCGGGGCGATGAACGACACTTCCCGCGCGGTGACCCGGTAGACCCCGGCCGGCTTCCCCTCGCTGCGCAGCGCGAAGACGAATGCCTCGAGGGGGCCGGTGTCGTCATCGAGCCCCCAGTCGTCGGAATCACGCCGCAACGCGTTCCGCAACAGGCCCAGGACCAGGTCCGTGCGCACGGGTGCGTCCCCGTACTGCAAGGACGACCGGCGTGTCAGGAGGGTGGAGTGCAGATCGCGGGGGTGCCCGGGGGCCGCCTCCCGCTCATCGATGGCGACGGGCGTGGCATCCGCGAACGGCGTCGGTGACCGGTGTGCCGCGAGACCGTCGCCGGTACGGGCACGGGCGGCGAAGCCATCGAGCAGCGGTTGCATCATGGACGAGTCGGATCGCATGGATTCAGCCCACTTCCATGACTGCGGCGATGGGTTCTTCGGCCGGGGAGAGGCCCAGGTACTCACTCAGCTGGTGGTCGTCCCAGGCCGTGACGAGTGAGTAGTCCAGGTTCAGGTGGTCGGTGACCCTCCGGGCGGTGGACAGTGCGACGCCCGCGTCGCAGAGCGAGAGCCGGAGCCCGAACGTGCCGTATTTGGCGGCGATCTTCTTGAGGTTGGAGGTGACGACCAGCAGCAGCGGCCGGTCGCCCGGCAGCTCGTCGGTGGTGAGTTGTGCGAGGGAGTGGTCCTGGTCGCGGTACGCGTACCCGCCCACGGGCAGTACGGCCTCGTCACGGCTCACCACATAGGCCGTCGCCGAGCCGATGTTCCCGCCGGCCGCGGTCCATCGTTGTACCCACCCGTCGGTCCGCTCGCGGATGCCGAATGCCATCGCGAGCAGGAGCGCGACGTCGGGCCGGCCAAGGTCCGCCCGGTCTGCGGCCGGCGCTCCGGCCAACCGCGATACGTCCGCCTCGGGCAGCCCAACCCGCGGGCAGCTGGGCCAGCTCCGGAACTCGAACTGCAGCTTGATGTTCGAGGACTGGAAATGGGCCAGATGCCCTTTCGGATCCAGAAACCTGCGCGGTGGCAACGCCACCGCCGCCTCGTATGTCGCGCTGGACGGCGGCACGGACGCCGTCGTGCCCTCGCTGAACGAGCAGGTGGGACACCCGGGGCGGGTCGCGCTCGGGCGGTGTCGTGTCGACAGGGTGGTCAGGTCGATGATGCCTGCGTCGATCGGCAGGTAGGTCCGGATCGATCGCGAGACGAGCGCGAGCACGTGATGCGCGACGAGGCCGGCGATGAGGTCGTACGCGTGCCGCGGCGGATCGTCCGACAGGTCGTCCTCGCCCGACACGCCGCACTCCAGGCACGGGGTGAACGCGGGGTCCACGTACGGTCCCATGACCATCGAGGTGCTGTCGGCCCGGACGCGCAACAGGGGCCGCTTCTCCAGCCAACATCGGCGCCGCAGTTCGATGAGCTCCGGCTGGGACTGCCGGGTCTCGAAGAAGACGACGAAGGCGTCGTCGGCGACCGGCAGCCGATCGATGTCGTCGACCACCTCGCACACCCCGCTCAGGCAGACCGTCGTGGCCTCCACCAGGGGGCGGTGTCCGGCCACATGGACGGTGGCGCGACCGAGCCTCGCCGCGGCGTCGGTCCAGGACAGGTTCACTCCGGTGGAGTTGCCGAGCCGTGACAACAGGCAGGAGAGCTCGGTGGGCAACGCCGGGTGTTCGCCGGCCCGGGTGCCCTCCTCCAAGGCCCCTGAGGCCCACAACAGGGCCAAGGCCTTGTGGACGACCGCCTCGTCGAGTCCCACCGCGGCGGCGATCTCGGCATGCGTGGCGCTGCCGTCACAAGCGGCAGCCAGCCGGCCGAGATGGCCGCGCGCGAACTTCCCGGTGAAGACCTGCCGTTTGTCCGCGCCATCGAGCATCACGGCGTCCCCGGACTGGCGCAGCCGAACGCCCCTGCGCAGAGCCGGGCGGGCTGGGACAGCGATCTGCTTGTCCCGGCGCGCGACCCGTCCGAGGGTATCCGCCCTCAGCTCAACACCCATCGGTTGCACTCCTCCCCCACAGCGAAAACCTCATGTGAGACCAGCCACCGCGTCGATGCCGGTCCGCCGGTCGCCCCAGCGGGCACCGCAACGCGGACAGCGGTCAACCGCCACCGTCGACGCGGTCGACAGCGTCCCCGCGACGAGGTCGAACGTCCGTACCGTGCCGCCGAGCCCCACCGGTCCCGCGCGCAGCTCGGCCATGGCCAGCGTCAGCAGACCGTGCGCGATGGCGAGGTGCATCCGGCCGAAGCCCTCCGGCAGACCCCGGGTCGCCTCGCCCACGGGATCGGTCTGCGCGGGGTCCCGGTGCTGCTCGACGCGCCGCAGGTAGCAGTCGTAGCAGGCCGTGGCTCCGGGGATCACGGCCGGACCGCAGACGATCCTGGTCGGGAGCAGCTCGACCGCCACCGTCGGGACGCCCCGCTCGAATCCGAGTCGGTCGAGCGCGTCACGCAGTTTCTCGTCCTGCCCGCAGTACACGGCGGCGATCACCGCGGCGTAGGACAGCCGGTCGTCGTCGGGAAGTTCACTGCCGGTCACCCGGCTCGATGCCGCCGCCTGGTAGGCGTCGGCATACTGCTCCCCGAACGCGTCTCTCACCAGGTACAGGCATTCCACTGATTGCTCAGACAGCACGTGCCTTGTCCCCCATCTACGCAGCAGGCTGCGGTTCCGGATTCAGCGACTCCTCGCCGTGGCTCTCGTGGCCCATCGCCGTCGGCGCGGCGTAGAGCCTGTCCGTGCCGAGGTATCGCTCGCTGTGAATGAACGACAGGGGCATGGCCTCGGGCACCAGCACCTTCACGGCGTGCATGCCGACCTGCCGTGCCTCGTCCGTGGTGACGTCGACGACGAGCACCTCGGCGCCCCGCGCGGCCACTTGGGCGACCGCGGCCGCCAGCGGGTCCGCGCCGGCGGACAGGTCGGGCAGCTCTTCGAGACGCCGTACGTCGCGCTCGCCTTCCAGCAGGTGCCGGAAGGCGTCACGGCGTTCGGCCGAGGCGTTGTACGCCGCCGAGCCGACCACACTGACGGTCCCGTCGTCGGGCCGCCCCACCGGCCGGCTGTCCACGCGGCCACGCAACGCCACACGCACGGCGGCGAGTTCACGGTAGATCTTGGCCACCGCCCGCCGCGGGTCGACGTCACACGTCGCGCACACGATCTGCGCCAACCGGTCTTCGTGGGGCGAGAGTTGCACGGCATACACCACAGGGATGCCGAAGTCCGTCGTCGCGTCGAAGAGCCGGACGTCGAGGTGACGTGCGGTCCCC
Source organism: Streptomyces sp. NPDC007991 (assembly GCF_042958445.1). Lineage (NCBI taxonomy): Bacteria > Bacillati > Actinomycetota > Actinomycetes > Kitasatosporales > Streptomycetaceae > Streptomyces > Streptomyces sp. NPDC007991. Next base: position 239,375 of record NZ_JBIBJD010000006.1, on the reverse strand, counting down.
GTCGTGTGGTAGGCGCGTTCGAGCGGCTCCAGGAGCTCCGGGTCGACCGACAGTCGCGGCAACCGCAGGCGCTGCAGCCACGCGATCGAGAGCGCGTCCCGCTCCACGACCTCGAGCAGCCCGCCGAGCACCGCGCTGCGGATGTCGGAATGAACGGCCGCTCCCGTGGTGATTCCCCGGGTGAACCGTTCCGACCGTGATCGCGGTGCCATGTGGAGGTACACCGCGATGGCCGGCACGAGGACCTGGCACCGTCGGGTGAGCGACCAGGCTCGCACCCATCTGATCGGGGTGGCCGGGTCGTACGGGACCAGACCGCAGTCGTCACGAGCGAACTCGCGCTCGGAACACCGGGGCCACCGCGAGGGCGAAGCGAACTCCTCGGTGAGTTCGTCCTCGGCGGCGACGAGGATGTCGTCGTCGTGCCAGGCGCAGACCGAGTACCGCTCGAGAGCCTCGGCGACCGAGACCAGTCTGGCCCGCTCGCCCGCCAGCGCGCTGCCGACACCGTCGACGTTCCCCAAGTCACCGTCGTTCCTCCAGCCCCGCATGCTGTGCAGGACCTTGGAGGGGTCACCGATGCTGGAAACGCGGACGGCGAAGTCCGGATCACCGTCGGCCACGGGCAGGGGCGCGGTGCGGGACACCAGTCCGTAGGGAGATACCAGGGACGCTATTTGCTGTAACGCAGGCGTACTGACGTCCATAGGTTCTCCCCCGTTGAGAAACTCAGACTGACGGCAGTTGGTCGGCTGCCGTGGGTTGATCGTCACCGACGTGGCCCAGGCTGTCAAGCAATGCGGAGCCGGTCCCTTCGGTTGCGTGAGGCTATTCCTGCTGGTCAGGGCGCTTTTTTTGCGTGTAGGGAGCAAGTTCTGTCACAGGGTGGAAGTGCGCCGCTTCGGGTGACGTGACGCCAAAGGGCTGGCCGTCCAAGAAGATGTGCGGCACGATGTCTGGTCGGCGCAACGGGGAGAAGTGCTGGACCTACGCCGGCGGACATGGCTCTACGTGCATGAAGTCCGGGCCGGTCGGGTATGCCGACGTGTCAACGGGGTCGAAGCAGCCCGGAACCGCCGGTGCGTAGTTCAGAAAGGGCTTTCGACCAGCCCCCGCCGGTCCGTTATGGGCGAGCAGGCGGTCGAAGGGGGAACTCGCGGCATGGCCGCCGCGGATATGGACGAGCGAATCCGGCCGATACGACCTGGCCGGTGGCGACACTTTTCTGGCACAGTCTGCTGGAACCACGTCCCGAATCCGGCTGGTTCACTGCCCTGGTGCCGCGTACGGTGCCGGGAGTTCGCCGCAGCGGACGGGTTCCGGCCCGGGCGGATGCGGGGCGGATCGACAAGGGGGAACAACGTGACCGATGTGACCAAAGAGAATCAGCGGCTTCTCGCACTGTGGCAGGAATACGCTCCCCGATATGACCGTGACGCCGGGCGTCTCGAAAAGATGCTGCTCGATGACGGGCGTGCCTGGGTGGCCGGCCAGGCAAAGGGGGAAGTCCTCGAAGTCGCCATCGGCACCGGCCTGAATCTGGAGTTCTATCCGGCCGGGGTGTCCGTGACCGGACTCGACCTGAGCCCGGCCATGCTGGACCAGGCCCGGGAGCGTGCCGCCAAACTGGGCCGGGAGATCGAGCTGCGGGAAGGGCAGGCCCACGCGATGCCGTTCGCGGACGACTCGTTCGACACGGTCGTCTGCACGCTCGGCCTGTGCAGCGTGCCTGATGAACGGCCCGTGATCGCCGAAATGTACCGGGTGCTGCGACCTGGGGGGCGGCTGCTGCTGCTCGACCACGTGGGCAGTCACCACCGGTTGGTCTTCTGGTGGCAGCGCCTGCTGGAGAAGAACATGCTGCGACAGTGCGGCGACTACCAGACCCGTCGGCCGCTCCCGCTGGTCCAGCAGGCCGGATTCGTCATCGAGCACCAGGAACGGCGCAAGCTGGGCGTCGTCGAGCGGGTCACCGCGCGCAAGCCGGCCGCATAGCGGCCGGTTTCACTTCGCCCGACCACCAATTCGACGAGCAGCGGACCATCCGGTGGAAATCCTGGCTGCGGTGGCCGTGTTCGGGGACTTTCTCTTCTGGGCCCAGGGCGAAGCCCTCCGCCGACGCGGACCCATACCTACGTTCTAGCAAAGGATGACGAGACGTGACATCCATGGCCGACACCTGGGGAATCCACGAGGCGCAGTTCTGGCTACGTGACCAGGCGCCGGAAGCCCCGGTGCGCTACGACGCTCAGGCCGGAATCTGGTGCGTCTACGGCTATAAGGAAGTCCAGCACGTCCTGGCCAACCCCGCGACATTCTCTTCGAATACACAGCGTGTCATACCCAAGGATATGCTGGAGGGTCAGGAGGATTTCAGCGAGGGCAATCTCATTCAGATGGACGCGCTGGAGCACAAGAAGCTCCGCGGACTGATCAGCCATGCCTTCACCCCAAAGGTGGTGGCCGATATGGAACCCCGCATCGCCGAGCTGACCAACGAGTTGCTCGACGAAGTGGCCGACGGAAATCGGATGGAGCTGGTCAACGACCTGGCCTATCCGCTTCCGGTTATCGTCATCGCCGAACTTCTCGGAGTGCCCGCCTCGGACCGGCACAGGTTCCGGGAATGGGGCGACGCCCTGATGGAGAGCACCCAGGAGTTCTCCTTCGCCGACCGGTCCGAAGAACAGCGGCAGCGGCTTCAGGACGCGATGATGAAGGTCCGGAAACTCTCCGACTACCTCCGCGAACACGTGGAGGACCGCAGGAGGAATCCCTGCGAAGACCTGATCACCAAGCTGATTCAGGCCGAAGTCGACGGTGAACACCTCACCGACAACGAAGTGGTGAACTTCTCCAACGTCCTGCTGATCGCCGGGCACATCACCACCACGATGCTGCTGGGCAACTCGATCCTGTGTCTGGACACCCACCCGGAGTGGTTCGCCAGGGTGCGCGAGGACCGGAGCATGATCCCGGCGGCGATCGAGGAAGCGCTGCGGTACTACAGCCCGTTCGCCGGGACGGCGCGGGCCACCACGACCGAGGTCGAACTCGGCGGTGAGCGCATCCCCGCCGACTCCTTGGTGGTGACGTTCCTCGGCGTGGCGAACCGGGATCCGAAGGTGTTCACCGATCCGCACACCTTCGACCCGATGCGGGACCCGAACCCGCACATGGCGTTCGGCCGTGGGGCACACTTCTGCATCGGTGCGCCGCTGGCGAGGCTGGAAGGCCGAGTGGCGCTGAACATCCTGCTGGACCGCTTCCCGAACCTGCGGAGCGATCCGGACAGCCCGCCGGTGTTCCTTCCCAGCCTGAGCATGACCGGGGTCAAGAAACTGCCGCTGGTGTTCTGAGCTCACTCGGTGTTCACCGGCGATGCACGGCGTCGTGGGAGCCGTGCATCGCCGGCCGCGAGTCGCATGTATCTGTTCGACCTGTCGGACATTGTTCGGAACCTATTGACGCTGCCCTGGGCGTCGACTGAGACTCTCGCCACACACGTCACCTGCGTGTAACAGCAGGCCCACGGCAAGGGCTTGCCGTCGCCTCGTCATCCCCAGGGGACCCCCAACACATGACGCACGTCGTACGACTTCGCAGCCGCGCGAGACGCCGGGCGGGCCATCTCGCCGGACTGACCGCCGCGTCGATGCTGCTCGCCCTCGCCGGACCCGGTGCCTACGCACAGGCCGCCCCGGCGGCACCGGCGGCCGAAGCCGCGGACATCACCGACGGCCTGGCCCTGTGGTACAAGCTCGACGCAGGCTCCGGCAGCACCGTGACCGACGCCTCCGGCAACGGCCGCAACGGCACGGTCAGCGGCACCGCCGACTGGTCGGCATCCGGTCAGGGGCTCGCCTTCAACGGGTCGGACACCTACGTCAAGGTGCCGGACGACGTCATGAAGGGCATGGACTCGATCACCGTCTCCATGGACGTGCTGATCGACTCCGCCCAGAGCACGCCCTACTTCCTCTACGGCTTCGGCAACACCAGCGCGGGCAGCGGCAACGGCTACCTGTTCACCACCGGCAACTCCTTCCGCACCTCCGTCGCGACGGGCAACTGGTCGACCGAACAGACCACCAAGCCGTCCGACTCCCACAACCTGACCCGCGGCGTCTGGAAGCACGTCACCTACGCGCAGACCGGCTCCACGGGCGTGCTCTACGAGGACGGCGTCGAGGTCGGCCGCAACACCTCGGTCACCACCACGCCCGGCGCCATCGGCTCCGGCACCACCAGGGCCAACTACATCGGCAAGTCCGTCTACGACGGCGACAAGCTCTTCAAGGGCCGCATACGCGACTTCCGGGTCTACGACCGGGCGTTGGCCGAGCCGGAGGTCGAGCAGCTCTCGCTCCCCGTCGCCACGCAGGGCGTCGCCGACGACAAGGAGGCGCTGAGCCTGGGTGACACCAGCGGCGTCACTGACGACCTGGACCTGCCCAGGACCGGCCCGGCCGGCGGCTCCGCCATCACCTGGGACAGCGACAACCCGTCCGTCGTGTCGGACACCGGCAAGGTGACCCGCCCCGCGGCCGGCTCGCCGGACGGCCGTGCCACGCTCACGGCGACCCTGAAGAAGGGCACCGTGACCGGCACCAAGACCTTCGACGTCACGGTCCGGCCCGCACTCGACGACGCCGCCGCCACCCGGCAGGCCGCCGAAGAGCTCACCGTCCACAACCTCGACGACGCACGCGGCAACCTCACCCTGCCCAGGACCGGCGCCTTCGGCACGACCGTGACCTGGTCCTCCGCGAAGCCGGACGTCGTCTCCGCCGGCGGCGAGGTCCACCGCCCCGCGCACGGCGACGGCGCCACCACCGTCGAGCTGACCGCCACCGTCACCAAGGGCGAAGCCGAAGCGACCCGCGTCCTGAGGGCCACGGTGCCCGAACTGCCCGCCGATGCGCCCCTCAAGGGCTACATGTTCAGCTACTTCACCGGCGAGGGCACCGCCGACGGCGAGCAGCTGTACGCGGCCCTCAGCAAGGGCGACGACCCGCTGCACTGGCGCGAACTGAACGACGGCAAGCCGGTCCTCACCTCCACACTCGGCGAGAAGGGCCTGCGCGACCCGTTCATCATCCGCTCCCCGGAGGGCGACAAGTTCTACCAGATCGCCACCGACCTGAGGATCTACGGCAACGGCGACTGGGACGCCTCCCAGCGCACCGGCAGCAAGTCCATCATGGTCTGGGAGTCCACCGACCTGGTGCACTGGACGAACCAGCGTCTGGTCAGGGTCTCACCCGACAGCGCGGGCAACACCTGGGCGCCGGAGGCGTTCTACGACGCCGAGCGCGGCCAGTACGTCGTCTTCTGGGCGTCGAAGCTGTACGACAACGCCGAGCACTCCGGTGACACGTACAACCGCATGATGTACGCCACCACCCGCGACTTCTACACCTTCAGCGAGCCCAAGGTCTGGATCGACCGCGGCTACTCGGTCATCGACTCCACGATGATCCGGCACGACGGCACCTACTACCGCCTGTCCAAGGACGAGCGGAACAACACCTCCTCCACCCCCAACAGCAAGTTCATCTTCCAGGAGAAGAGCGACTCGATCCTGAACCCGTCCTGGACCCCGGTCGCCGAGGGCATCGGCAAGGGCGCGATGAACGCCGCCGAGGGGCCGCTGGTGTTCAAGTCCAACACCGAGGAGAAGTGGTACGCGTTCCTCGACGAGTTCGGCGGCCGCGGCTACATCCCGTTCGAGACGACCGACCTCGCCTCCGGCACCTGGACCCCGTCCACCGGCTACGACCTGCCCGCCAAGCCCCGGCACGGCACCGTGCTGCCGGTCACCCAGGCCGAGTACGACCGGCTGCTGCGCGCCTACCAGCCGGACCGGGTCGTGAAGAGCGTCGAGGACGTCTCCGTGAAGACCGGGATCGGCAAGGCGCCGGTGCTGCCGGCCACGGTGATCGCCGAGTACGCCGACGGCGTCAAGCGGCCCGTCGCCGTCACCTGGGAGGACGTACCGGCGTCGAAGTACGCTCAGGCCGGCACCTTCACCGTGACCGGCAGCCTGCCGGACGGTGCCGCGATCCCGGTCCGGGCCGAAGTCACCGTGTCCGACGAGGGACCGGACGTCCCGGCCGACCTGCTCCTGCACTACGACTTCGACGAGACGAGCGGCGGCATCGCCCGTGACTCCAGCGGGCACGGCTACCACGGCACCTACGTCCGTACCCCCGACTTCGGCAGCGGCGTGCGGGACGGCTCGTTCAAGATGTCCGGCGACTCCGGCTCGCCGTACGTGAAGATCCCCAACGGTGTGCTGAAGAACGCCGACAGCGTGACGGTGTCGACGTACGCCAAGTGGAAGGGCGGCAGCGGCTTCCAGTGGCTGTTCGGGCTCGGGCCCGACAGCGACAGGTACCTGTTCGCCACTCCGTCCAACGGCGGCTCCAGTCTCTACTCGGCCATCACGAAGGCGAGTTGGTCGGCGGAGTCGAAGCTGACGGCCGGCTCGCAGCTCACGCCCGGCCAGTGGCGGCACGTCACGGTGACGCTGGACGGCGCCACCGGCACGATGGTCCTCTACACCGACGGCGTCGAAGCGGCCCGCACCACGACCACCATCAAGCCGTCCGAGCTGTACGACGCGGCCAAGGACTACAGCGGCTACATCGGCCGGTCCCTGTACGCGGCCGACCCCTACTTCGGCGGCGAGGTCGACGACTTCCGCGTCTACGACCGTGCCCTCACGGGCGCCGAGGTCATGGAACTCAGCGGCAACACGGCGGGCATCGCCAAGGCGACGCACCCGGCGCTCAAGGTCGACGCCCTCATTGACGACGCGGCCGGCACGATCACCCTGCCGATGAAGGAGGGCACGGACCTCACCGCGCTGGCACCGCAGTTCGCGCTCGCGGCGGACGCGACGATCAGTCCCGCCTCCGGCAGCGTGCACGACTTCACCCGGCCGGTGACGTACGAGGTCACCGGGTCGGACGGCAAGAAGCGCACCTGGAAGGTCTCGGCACTGATCATGAAGACACCGGTCCTGCCGGGTCTGAACGCCGACCCGAACATCGTGCGCTTCGGCGACACCTTCTACCTCTACCCCACGACCGACGGCTTCGAAGGCTGGAGCGGCACGCAGTTCAAGGCCTACTCCTCCACGGACCTGGTCCACTGGAAGGACCACGGCGTCATCCTCGACCTGGGACCCGACGTCAGCTGGGCGGACAGCAGGGCCTGGGCGCCGACGATCACGGAGAAGGACGGGAAGTACTACTTCTACTTCTGCGCCGACGCCAACATCGGCGTCGCCGTGTCCGATTCTCCCACCGGGCCGTTCAAGGACGCCCTGGGCAAGCCGCTGCTCAAGGCCGGTGACTTCCGCGGCCAGATGATCGACCCGGCGGTCTTCACCGACGACGACGGCAAGAGGTACCTCTACTGGGGCAACGGCCGCGCCTACGTCGTCCCGCTCGGCGACGACATGACCTCCATCGACACCTCGAAGGTCACGGACATCACCCCGAGCGGCTACAACGAGGGCACCTTCGTCATCAAGCGCAAGGGCACCTACTACTTCATGTGGTCGGAGAACGACACCCGGGACGAGAACTACCGCGTCGCCTACGCGACCGGCCCCTCGCCCACCGGCCCGTGGACCAAGCGGGGCGTGATCCTTCAGAAGGATCTCTCGCTGGGCATCAAGGGGCCGGGCCATCACTCCGTCGTCCATGTCCCGAACACCGACGACTGGTACATCGCCTACCACCGCTTCGCCCTCCCCGGCGGTGACGGCACCCACCGCGAAACCACCATCGACAAGCTGGAGTTCGGCCCCGACGGTCTGATCGAGAAGGTCGTGCCGACGCTCGGCGGCATCGACCCGGTCACCGTCGTCCACGCGGGGCCGGACGCCGGCGGCACCGAGGGTGAGGCGATCACACTCGCCGGCACGGTCTCCGGGGCCGGCACGCCCCAGTGGGCCGTGCAGGACGGTGCCCCCTGCACGGTCAAGGACCCCGGGGCGGCCAGGACGACCCTTCTCTGCACCGACGACGGCACCTTCCAGGTCACCCTGACCGGCGGGCGCGGCACCGACACCGCGACCGTCAAGGTCGCCAACGCCGCCCCGGCCATCACCTCCGCCCAGGGCCCCGGCTCGCCCCTCCCGGCAGGCGAGGCCGCCGTCGTCACCGCGTCCTTCGACGACCCGGGCACGGCCGACCGCCACACCTGCACGGTCGACTGGAAGGACGGCGGGCGGCCGACGACCGGCACGGTCACCGGCTCCGGCTGCCGCGCCGCACATGTCTACGACGACGCGGGCATCCACCGTCCGGTCGTCACCGTCACCGACGACGACGGGGGCACGGACACCACCACGCTCGCGGAGCTGGTCGTCTACGACCGGGCCGCCGGGCCGGCGGCCGGCGCCGGCACGATCACCTCGCCGGCCGGTGCCTACCCGGCCGGGCCGGGGCTGACCGGGAAGGCGGCGTTCGCCCTGGGCGCCCAGTACCGGAAGGGAGCCACTGTCCCCACCGGCAAGGCCACGTTCGTCTTCGGCTCCGCCCGGCTCACCTTCCGCTCGACCGGCTCCGACTGGCTCGTGGTGAACGGCTCCCGGGCCGTCTACCAGGGCACCGGCACGGTGGGCGGCAAGGGTGGCTACGCCTTCAGCGTCACCGCCACCGACGGCCCGGACACCTTCCGCATCAAGATCTGGAACAAGTCCACCGGCGATGTCCTCTACGACAACAAGACGGGCGCCAGGACGAAGGGCATCGTCACCATCGGAGACCACCGAGGTTAGGTCCCTCTTCAACAATTGACGCTTCATAGGAACTTGTTGGCCCGACTTGCCGCCTCATGCCCCTCGGCCATGATGGACATGAGGGGCAAAGTCGTCTTTCCCGCCGCATCTCCGGTGCCGTCTCGCCCACGAAGGATGCGTGCCACCATGGCCACCAGAAGCAGGAACACGAAGAAGACCACCTCGAGGACCCCGCAACGGCAGGCCGCGTCCAAGTCCGCGTCCGGGTCCGCGCCCAAGTCGCCGTCGAGGTCCGCTGCGAAGACGGCCTCGGCGAAGAAGGGCTCGCCCTCCGGCGATGAACTCATCTCGTCGCTGCGGCAGTACGTCCGCGTCCGGGGCCCGCACCTGCTGGAGGACCCGAACATCACGTCGGTGGGCGTCGGCCGCAAGCTCACCGGTGATCAGCCGGGCGGCGACGTGGCCCTGCAGTTCACCGTGGCGACCAAGGCCGAGCCCGAGGCGCTGGAGTCGCTGGGCACCTCGCTGATCCCGGCCACCATCACCGTCGACGGCTTCGAGGTGCCCACCGATGTCATCGAGCGCACCTACAAGCCGAGTTTCCACATGGTGGCCGAGGTGGAGAGCCCGACGCGCAAGAGCCGGCTGGATCCCATCCGGCCCGGGGCCAGCGTCGGCGCGGTGACGATGTCGGCCGGCACCATCGGCTGCATCGTGTTCGACCGGGCCGACGGCACACCGTACGTGCTCAGCAACTGGCATGTACTGCACGGGCCGTTCGGCGAGCTGGGGATCGAGGTCGTGCAGCCCGGCACACGGGACGACAATCGCATCGACCGCAACAGGATGGGCGTGCTCAAGCGTTCCCACCTGGGCGTGGCCGGGGACTGCGCGGTGGCGACCATCGAGGACCGCGACTTCCTCCCGGAGTTCCTCGAGCTGGACGTCGCCCCCCGGACCCTGGGGGAGCCCGAGCTCGACGACAAGGTGGTCAAGAGCGGCCGGTCCACCGGGGTCACCCATGGCATCGTCCGCCGCGTCGACACCGTAGCGAAGATCGACTACGGCGGGGTGACGGGCCAGCAGACCGTCGGGTGCTTCGAGATCGGCCCGGACCCCGACCGTCCGTCGGCGGACGGTGAGGTCAGCAGCGGCGGTGACTCCGGCTCCGTGTGGCTGTTCAAGGAGGGCGACGACCGCGTGAGCACGGTGCTGGCCGGCCTGCACTTCGCCGGTGAGGGCACCGGCGACCCGGACGAGCACGCGCTCGCCTGCCTGTCGACGTCGGTGTTCGAGAAGCTCGACATCACCCTCAGCCAGCCGGCGCCGGAGCAGCTGGAGATCATCACCGGCTACGACGCCGACTTCCTCGGCGAACGGGTCGAGGCCCCGGAGCTGGACGCCGGCCTCGCGCGCGACGCCGCACTCCTGGACGGCTCGCCGGTCATCCCGTACACGCATTTCTCCCTCACCCTGAGCAAGAAGCGGCGCTTCCCGTTCTGGGTGGCCTGGAACGTCGACGGCGGCTCGCTGAAGAAGCTCAGCCGCAGCGGCATCCCCTTCGTCAAGGACCAGCGACTGCCCGGCACGGCGCAGGTCGGCAACGAGCTGTACCAGGCCAACCGGCTCGACCGGGGACACATCGCCCGCCGCGCCGACCTGCTCTGGGGCAGCCTGCCGGAGGCGAACAAGGCCAACACCGACTCGTTCTTCTACACCAACATCACCCCGCAGATGGACGACTTCAACCAGAGCGCCAAGAACGGGGTGTGGGGTGCGCTGGAGGACGCCGTCTTCGACGACGTCGACGTCGACGACCTGAGGATCAGCGTCTTCGGCGGGCCGGTCTTCCAGGACGACGACCGGGTCTACCGGGACGTGCGGATACCCCGGGAGTTCTACAAGGTCATCGCCTTCACCGAGAACGGAGAACTGAAGGCCAGGGCGTTTGTGCTCACCCAGAACCTGGACCAGCTCGAAGCGCTGGAACTGGACGAGTTCCGGGTCTTCCAGGTCACCCTCGGCGAGGTCGAGGACCGCACCCGGGTGCGCTTCCCCGCCGCCCTCCACAAGGGCGACACCCCGCACGTGCCCGAGGCGGCGGCGGACCGCGCGCCGCTGCAGACCACGGCCGACATCCAGTGGGACTGACCGCCCTCGTCAAAGCCCCGATCACCCACCACGAAGGACTGGCGCATCACCATGACCCGACCGGTTCATGAGAAGAACGCCCCCGAGTTCCCGCAGAACGCTGCGGAACCGGTACGCGACCACCTGCTCGGTGCGGCTCCCCTGCCCGCCTTCCTGCACGGCGCCGGCCAGTTGTCCCTGGAGGACCGCCGGCTCCTCGTCGACCAGGCCCTGGTCCTGCTGGAGCAGAACTACGTCCACCTGCCGCTGAAGACCGCGATGCACGCCGTCAACCCGGTCCAGCGGCTGCGGCTGCTGCGCCGGCGCATGGAGCGGCAGACACCGCAGACCATGCCGCGGGAGTGGCTGTTCCACGCGGAGATGTCGGAGATCTTCCACTCGGTGCGGGACCTGCACACCAACTACCTGCTGCCCGACCCCTTCAAGGGCAAGATCGCCTTCCTGCCGTTCCTCGTCGAGTCCTGCACGGACCAGGACCGCACCCGGTTCCTGGTCACCCATGTGGCGAGCGGCTTCTCGGCGCCGGGGTTCGAGCCGGGGGCCGAGATCACCCACTGGAGCGGCATCCCCGTCCTGGACGCGGTCGACCTCAACGCGGCCCGGTTCGCCGGCAGCAACACGGCGGCCCGGCGCAGCCGGGGTGTGCAGTCGCTGACCGTTCGGCCGCTCACCATCCATCTTCCGCCGCTGGAGGAGTGGGTGACGGTCAGCTACGTCGACCTCGCCGGAACGGCCCGGGAACTGCGGCAGAGCTGGCAGATCGTGGAGAACCTGCCCTCGTTCGTCTCCGCCGACCGGGGCACGGCCGTGTCCCAGGGCATGGACCTCGACGGGGACGAGACCCAGCGGGCCAAGGTGCTGCTGTTCGCGCCCCGGGTGGTCGCCCAGGAGCGGGCCGCCGAGGCGGACGAACCCCTGCCGGACCTGGAGGCGGGCGAGATCGTCACCACCATGCCCAAGGTGTTCCGGGCCCGGGCCGTCACCACGCCGTCCGGAACGTTCGGCCACATCCGCATCTTCACGTTCAACGTCGACAGCCCCGGCACGTTCGTCGCCGAGTTCGTCCGGCTCATCCGGCAACTGCCGCAGGGCGGTCTCATCGTGGACGTCCGGGACAACGGCGGAGGGCACATCCACGCCGCCGAGTTCACCTTGCAGACGCTGACGCCGCGCCGGATCACCCCCGAACCGGTGCAGTTCGTCAACACGCCGCTCAATCTGCGGATCTGCCGGCGCTTCCAGGGTGGTCCGGGACTGGATCTGGGCCCGTGGGTGCCGTCCATGGAGCAGGCCGTCGAAACCGGCTCGGTGTACTCCGGCGCGTTCCCGATCAGCCCCGAGAACGGCGCCAACGTCATCGGACAGCAGTACTTCGGACCCGTCGTGCTCATCACCAACGCCCGGTGCTACTCGGCCACGGACATCTTCGCGGCCGGATTCCAGGACCACGGCATCGGCCCCGTGCTCGGCACCGACGAGAACACGGGCGCCGGCGGCGCCAACGTCTGGACGCACGATTTGCTGTCCGAGTTCCTGGCGGACGACCCGGGCACGCCCTACACGCCCCTGCCGAAGGGGGCGGGGATGCGGGTGTCGATACGCCGCACGCTGCGGGTCGGCCCGAACTCCGGTACGCCGGTGGAGGACCTCGGTGTCGTCCCCGACGAGCTGCATCGTATGACGCGCCGTGACCTGCTGGAGGGCAACCCCGACCTCCTGGACCACGCGGGCCGGCTCCTGCACGGTCTGCCTCCGCACGCCGTGACGATCACGGAGGCCGCCCCCGCCGACGGTGCGCTCCGTCTGAAGCTCACGGCGGAGAACATCGACCGCGTCGACGTCTACCTCGACCAGCGCCCCCGCGCCTCCGTCGACTTCACCGGCAGCCGGGCCGACCTGCTGGTCCACGGCGCCGCCTCCGCCCACACCGCCCATCTGGAGGGCTTCGAGGCGGGTCGCCTGGTCGCGAGCACGACCAGGGACCTGCCGTAACCGGGGGAGGGGCTGGTGGTCAGGGGCGGTAGCGGGGCTGGATGCCGGCGTTGCGCATGACCGTCAGCGCGCCGGCGGGGTAGTTGCCGTCGGTGACGACGACCGTGCCGGTCACCACGTTGCCGCGGGTGCCGTCGGTGATGTTGGTGTCGCTGTTGGCCGTCCAGTTGTCCTTCAGAGTCAGCGCACCGGTGTTGTTGGTCGGCCCGGCATTCGCGTTCGCCCACCGGCCGGTGTCGCGGAAGACGTTGTTGGTGTCCGTGAAGTTCCTGGAACCCTCGTCGTGGTAGATGCCGATCCAGCGGTTGCTGTTCCGGCAGTAGTTGCGTTCCAAGGTGCTGCCGGGCGAGGCCGACAGGGTGTACATGCAGGCGCCGTCGGTCATCTGCTGCATGACGTCGTGGATGTAGTTGTCCGTGATGTGGTTGTTCGCGGCGGTGGTCGGTGTCTGGTAGACGGGCTGGTAGTTGTACAGGCCCCTGTCGAGGTAGTCGCGGCTGCCGCCGGCGTCGTTGGCGCCCCAGCCGTAGCCGACGTTGATGCCGGAGTAGGGGAGGTTGTACACCTCGTTGTGCGCGATGGTGGCGCCGTTCACGTAGGTGGCGAGGATGGCCGACATGTCGCGGTAGTCGAGCGACACGTCGTGGATGAGGTTGTTGCTCAGTGTGATGTCGCGGTTGGTCATCCGGGTGTCGGCGGGGTGGTGTGCGTCGGCCTGGATGCCGCCGACGGCGATGCCGCCGCCCGCGTTCTGGTCGAAGGAGTTGCCGAGGGCGGTGACGGTGTCGGTGCCGAGCCCGACGCCGGTGGCGTGTGCGTTGGCGTCGTTGCCGATGCCGAGGGCGTTCTGGCCGAGCTGGGTGAACCGGTTGCCGGTGAACGTGATGTGGTCGGCGGCAGAGACCTGGACGGCGGAGGGCATCTGGTGCCAGTGGGGGCGGGTCGCCTCGAAGAGCTTGCAACCGACCTGGCAGGAGGTCAGCGCGTCGGCGGGGCGGTCCCAGGTGCCGGAGATGTAGGCGCCGGTCTGCTGGTTGGCGTAGCCGTGGCTGTTGGGGCCGAGCCAGCTGGTGCCGGAGAACTGCAGCCCGGAGAAGGCGATGTGGGTGGCGGGGGAGGAGTAGGTGCCCCCGACGCGGATGACGGACTGCAGTGTGGGCACCTCGACGTCGGCGGTGCTCATGTTCTGGCCCGAGCGCGGCTTGTAGTACAGCGTGCCGGTGTGGTCGTCGAGGTACCACTCGCCCTCCGCGTCGAGGAACTCGTAGGCGTTCTCGATGGAGAACGCACCGGCGTGGAAGGGCTGGGTCAGCGTGTCGTAGCCGAAGGTGTTGTTGTCCCAGGCGGGCTGCTCCATGGTGATGGTGCCGTCGCTGATGCCGGAGACCGGTGAGTAGCGGTCGGTGAAGGAGTTGACCCCGTGGATCTCCGTACGGCCCGGGCGCGCCAGGTTGTCGAGGTAGTTCAGTGAGCTGCTGGTGAACGTGTAGCCGCTCGTGGTCGGGGTCAGGTCGGAGCGGTTGATCGTGGAGCGGGCGCGGGTTGCCTGGATGCCGTCGACGTAGAGCTGGCGGGTGTCGAACCCGGTGCCGACGCGAGCCTTCCAGATGTTCTTGGTGGCGTCGTGCCGGGTCCAGCCGGTGGCCTTCCGGGCTCCGGTGAGGATCGGGCGGGCGCCGGCTGCGGCTTTCCAGGTCACGGTGTGGCCGCGGGTGCCGGAGTCGGCGGAGGTGAAGGTGAGCGGTCGGGTCAGCCGGTAGGTGCCGCCGGTGAGCACGACGTCGATGTCGCCGGTCATGGTGTCGTTGAGGGCCCGCACCCGGGTCTTGGCCCCGGTGAGGGAGCAGGGCTTGGCGGCCGAGCAGGCGGTACCGGTGCCGTTCGGGGCCACGAGGAGCGTGCTGGTGGCCGCGGTCGCGGGGCCGGCCTGGGCGAGGACGGCCCCGGCCGAAGCGGTCAGGAGCGTGACCGCGGCCAGAGATGTTCTGAGCCGGCCACGCGTTGCGGGTTGTCTGCGAGTCGGACGCATCTGACACCTTCCGGATGGACACACGACGTCGCGCGGGCACCTCTGGTCAGGCCGGAACCGCCCTGCGATGAGTGTGGAGGCGATGGTGCCGCGTAACATTAGTCGTCATACGTATGCCGTCAAGAGGTGCCGTGGACCCGGCCTGTGCAGGGTGAGACGTGCCTCAGGGTGCGGCGGGGCCCGGGTGCGGTGTGCGGCGGCGGCGCCAGGCTCCTTCGATGTGTGCCGCCATGGCCTGCGCGGCCCCTTGGGGGTCGCGTGCCAGGAGCCGCTCGGCCACCTCTCGGTGCTCCGCGTTGGCCTGCTCGCAGGCGTGGGTGTCGGGAGTGCCGGTGTACAGGTACGTGGTGCGGGCCTGGCCGTGGACGGTGCGGATGATGGAACGGCCGAGCCGGTTGCCGGACGCCTGCATGATCCGGTCGTGGAAGGCCACGTCGGTCTCGATGAAGCGGGCGGGAGTGGCGGTCTCCTCGTCGAGCCGGCCGAGCAGCCGCTCGATGGCCCGCATGTCGTCGTCGGTGGCGGCCTCGGCGGCCTGGGCGGTCATCTGGGCCTCCAGTGCCGACCGGATCCCGACGAGGTGATCGAGGACGACGAGTTCGTCGTCGTGCTGGACGGTCGCGGCCAGAACGACGGGATCGAGGAGGTTCCACTCCTCGGGCTGCGTGACGGTGGTGCCCGAGCCCTGCCGGGCCAGAACCAGTCCCTTGGCCTCCAGGGACTTGACCGCCTCGCGGATGGTGATGCGGCTGACGCCGAACGTCTCGCACAACTCGGGTTCGACCGGGAGGGTCGAGCCCGGCGGAACGGTGCCCGAGACGATGGCGTCGACTAGTGACTCCACGACGGCGTGGGCCAGCCGGGCGGGGCGCTTGGGCCAGGGTGTGAGGACCGCCGGGTTCCCGGCACCGCCGCCGTTTTTGGCCATGTGGCATCCCCTCGTTGGTGTGGACGGCTGACGAGTCTACTGCGCCGGACGTCTTGACAGCATTCGTATGACGACTTACGTTACCGAAAATTTCGCAGCAGTAACTGCCGTCACGAGGAGTGCAGCGCCGTGCGCATTGCCGCAGTGGAGAGCCATCCGGTCCGGGTGCCGGCAGTCAGTCCGCCGTTCGTCTGGCGGGACGGGCTGCTGGGCAGCCCACCGGACGGAGAGGCGGCGGTGCTGCGCATCCGTACGGACGAAGGGGCCGAGGGAGTGGCGATGGCCCCCCGCCGGGGCAGCGCACTCGTCCTGGCGGACCTGCTGGACCGTGTCCTGCGCAAGGAACTCGTGGGCCAGGACCCGCTGCAGCGGGAATGGCTCTGGCACCGCATGTGGGAGCTGGACCGCACCGAGGAACTGCCGCTCTACCTGCTCGGTCTGGTCGACATCGCGCTGTGGGACCTGGCCGGACGACTGGCCGACCGGCCCACCTGGCAGATGCTCGGCGGTTACCGCACCGCCATCCCCGCCTACGCCTCCACCGTCACCTACGCGTCGGTGGAGGAATACCTGGACATCGCCGACCAGGCCCTGGAACTCGGATATCCCGCCATCAAGCTCCACGCCTGGGGCGACGCCCGCCGCGACGCCCGGCTGTCGGTGGCCCTGCGCGAACACGTGGGGGACGAGGTGCCGCTGATGTTCGACGCGTCGGCCGGGTTCGACCTCCCCGACGCGATCTACCTCGGGCACGCCCTCGCCGACGTCGGCTACCTCTGGTACGAGGAGCCGATCCGGGAGTTCAGCATCACCGCGTACAAGCGCCTCGCCGACGCCGTGGCAGTGCCCCTCCTCGTGGCCGAGACCTCCGACGGGGCCCACATGAACTCGGCGGACTTCATCCAGGCCGGCGCCGCGACCTTCGGGGTGCGCGCGTCCACCCAACTGCGCGGCGGCTTCACGGGGGCCATGCGCACCGCCCACCTCGCCGACGCCTACCGGCTGCGCGCCGAGGTGCACGGGCCGGAGATCCCCAACCGGCACCTGTGCATGGCCATCTCGAACACCACCTACTACGAGTCCCTGGTCATGGGGAACCCCATCAGCCGCGAGAGCGGCATCGACGACCAGGGCCTGGTCCATGCCCCGGCCGGACCGGGCGTCGCTCTGCCCGCGGGGCTCGACTACCCTCCCGCCCTCCAGCGTTTTGTCGACAAGGAGACTGTCACCCCGCCGAGGGCCTGATCTCGCGTCTCATCAGTCCGCCTCCGATCGCTCTATCCCCGGCACCCGGTGCCCCCGCCGTCATCCCGCAGGCATCCCGCAGACATTCGCAGACATGAGGTCAGCCGTGAACAACGATGCTCCCGCCACCTCTCGCCGCCCGTTCGGACGCGGGGCTGTCACAGCCCTGGGCGTCGTCTCCCTGCTCGCGCTCGCCGCCTGCGGCAGCGCCGATCCCGCCCCTACGGGGACTTCCTCCCCCGCGGCCTTCAAGCCCGCCGCCCAGGACGCCGGCAGTGAGATCACGGTGTGGGCGGACGCCACCCGGGTCCCCGGCGTCAAGGCGTACCAGAAGGCTCACCCGGACGTGAAGATCAAGATCGTCACATACAGCGGGGACGCCAACGGTGCCAACGACCTGCAGACCAAGGTCCAGCTGTTCGACCGGACCGGCAGTGGCTGGCCCGACGTCGCCTTCACCGCCAACGTCAACGACGCCAGCTGGGCCTCCCAGGGCAAGTCCCCGTACGCCGCGCCCGTCAACCAGGGTGTGATCGCCCGGTCCACGCTGAAGGGCTTCGCGGACGGTGCGCTGAACCCCTGCACCTTCAACGGCAACACCTACTGTCTGCGCAACGACCTGGCCCAGAACGTGCTCTGGTACGACAAGAAACTCATGGACGAGTTCGGGTACTCCGTCCCGACCACCTGGGAGGAGTACCAGGCCCTCGGCGAGAAGGTGGCCGAGGAGCATCCCGGCTACCTCGTCGGCACCGCCGGGGACGCCTGGACCCCCGAGGTGTACTTCTGGGCGAGCCAGTGCCCCGCGAGCACCGCGACCGGCGCCAGGAAAGTGACGGTGGACCTGAAGGACGCCAAGTGCACCCGGATGGCCAAACTGCTCGACAAGCTGATCGCCAAGGGCTCGGTGTCCAGGGACACCGTCTTCAGCGCCGGCTTCGTCAAGAACCAGGCGGGCAAGGTGCTCATGCTCCCCGGTCCCTCCTGGTTCGGGCAGGTGCTCTTCAACTCCACCTTCAAGACCCCCAAGGGGCGGATCGCCGCCGCCTCACCGCTGAAGTTCGAGGGCGACACCAAGAACTACACCGGCAACGTCGGCGGTGGGCTGTGGTTCGTCTCCTCCCACAGCGGGAACCTCAAGGCGTCCGCCGACCTGGTCACCTGGATGACGACCTCTGACGCCTACCAGGGCACCGCGGGCACCTACCCCGCCTACAAGAAGGCCGCGGTCACCTGGCTGGCCAACCAGAAGAAGTCCGGCTACTTCGCCGAGGACGTCACCCCCGTCTTCCAGGAGGCCGCGGAACTCATCTGGCCGGGCTGGTCCGCCACCCAGTACAGCCAGGAAGCGATCTACGCCTCCACCGTGGTCCCCGCCCTGAACTCGGACAAGACCCTCACCGACACCCTGGACACCTGGCAGACGGCCATCACCGACAAGGCCAGGTCCCTCGGCTACACCGTCAACTAGCGAAGCGGACCCATGACCACCCACCTCGCGACGGAGCGCGGCGGCCGCCGACGCGGCCGCTGTGCCCGCAACCCGGCCGGACGCGCGGGTTACGTCTTCGTCTCCGGCTACGTCCTGCTCCTGCTCGCCTTCGGCGTGCTGCCCACCTGCTACGCGGTGTGGCTGGCGCTGTCCAACTCCCGCCACCAGCTCGTCGGGCTCGGCAACTTCACCCGGACGTTCGCCGACTACCGCTTCGCCCCGGCCTTTCTCCACATCGGCCTGTACCTGCTGGTATGGCTGAGCACCCTGATGATCCTGGTGGTGCTGCTGGCGCTGATGCTGCACGGCCGTATGCGCAAGGCATCCTCCACCCTGCGGTTCCTGTTCTACCTGCCGGGGGCCCTCGCCGGGGTGGCGAGCGTACTGCTCTGGCTGATCCTGCTCGACCCGGCGGCCAGCCCCGTCGGCGGACTGCTGAAGGCCTTCGGCTGGCACACCCTCGCCCAGGTCAACGCCCCCGGCCATCTGCCGGTGCTCTTCACGGTCATCGCCTTCTGGACCGGGGCCGGCGGCTGGATCGTGGTGATGTACGGCGCGCTGAACAGCATCCCGGACGAGGTCCTGGAGGCCGCCCGCATCGACGGCGCGGGCACCCTCCAGATCGCCCTGCGCATCCAGATCCCCATGGTCACCAAGTGGATCGCGTACATGCTGATCCTGGCCTTCGCCGCCGGCACCCAGCTCTTCGTCGAGCCGCAACTGGTCTCCCTCGCCAGCTGGGGCATGATCCCCGACAGCTGGTCACCGAACCAGCTGTCCTATCAATACGCGTTCCAGGCGGGCGACTTCAACGGCGCGGCGGCGCTCTCCGTCGACCTGCTCGTCCTGGGCCTCGCCTGCGCGGCGCTCGTCGTCTTCCGCACCGGCCTGTTCGACAGGGACTGAAAGATGCGCACGGTTTCCGCCCGACTGGCCTGGATCCTCGTCATGGGCCTGTTCCTGCTGTTCTTCTGCGTACCCGTGGCGTGGCTCCTCCTCGCCCCGACCAAGACCGACGGCCAGATCGTGCGGGACGACCCGTTCTCCTTCGGCTCCTTGAGCGCGGTCGCCGACGCCTGGCACCACCTCTACGCCTTCGAGGACGGCGCCATCCTCACCTGGCTGCAGAACTCGGCCGTCTACGCCTTCGGCGCACTGGTCATCACCCTCGTCACGTCGATCCCCGCCGGGTACGCGCTGGCCCTCACCCAGTTCATCGGGCGCCGGCTGCTGCTGACCGTCACCCTGCTCGTGATGCTCATGCCGACGGCTGCGATGGTGCTGCCCCTCTACCTGGGGATCAACGCCGTCAACCTGGACGGCACGATCTGGTCGGTGATCCTGCCCTTCTCCTTCTTCCCGTTCGGGGTCTACCTCACCTACATCTACTTCTCGTCCAACGTCCCCTCCGACCTGCTGGCCGCCGCGCGGATCGACGGCTGCTCGGAGTGGCAGGTCTTCCGCCTCGTCGCGCTGCCGCTGGCCAAGCCCGTGATCGCCCTGGTCGGCTTCTTCAACTTCGTCGGCAACTGGAACAACTTCTTCCTGCCGTTCGTGATGCTGCCCGACAGCTCCGACTATCCGGCCCAGGTGGGGCTGAACAACCTCCTCGCCGCCTCACCGCTGTTCAACACCGCCAGTGGTACGGGCAACCAGATCATGCGGCCCGAACTGGCCCTGGCCACCCTGGTCACCATCGTGCCGGTCCTGATCGTCTTCCTCTTCTCCCAGCGAGCCCTGGTGGCCGGCATGCTCGCCGGGGCGACGAAGGAGTGACGACGACCCTTCTCCCGCCCGGCCCGGCCGGGCCCATCCCCGAGAGGCAGAGCCCACCCATGCGCACCACCACACTGGGACGCACCACGACCGTCGGCGTCACGGAACTGGCCTTCGGAGGGGCGGCGATCGGCAACCTCTTCACCGCGGTCGGCGACCAGGACGCCGCAGCGGCGGTCGAAGCGGCCTGGGACAGCGGCATCCGCACCTTCGACACCGCCCCCCACTACGGCCTGGGCCTCTCGGAGCGCCGTCTGGGAGAGGTCCTGTCCACCAAACCCCGCGACCAGTTCGCGGTCTCCACCAAGGTCGGGCGGCTCCTGCGCCCCACCACACCGACAGGCGATGACAGCGCCAACGGATTCGCCGTCCCCGCCACCCACCGCCGGGTCTGGGACTTCAGCGCCCGCGGGGTGCGCACCGGCATCGAGGAGAGCCTCGCCCGCCTCGCCCTGGACCGCGTCGACATCGTCTGTCTCCACGACCCCGACGACCACGAGGACGAGGCGTTCGGCAGCGCCTACCCGGAACTGGAACGGCTGCGTGCCGAAGGCGTCGTCGGAGCCATCGGCGTCGGCATGAACCAGACCAGGATGCTCGAGCGCTTCGTCCGCGACACCGACGTGGACGTCGTTCTCCTGGCAGGCCGCTACAGCCTCCTCGACCACACCGGCCTGACCACCCTGCTCCCGGAGGCCGCCCGCAGGGGCGTCTCCGTCATCGTCGGCGGTGTCTTCAACTCCGGGCTCCTGGCCGACCCGCGCCCCGGTGCGACCTACGACTACCGGCCGGCCGACCGGACCCTCCTCGGCCGTGCCCTGGCCATCAAGGCGGTGTGCGACCGGCATGGCACCCCGCTGCGCGCGGCGGCGCTCCAGTTCCCCCTCGGCCATCCCGCCGTCGCCGGCGTCCTGGTCGGCGCCCGCACCGCGGAAGAAGTCGACGACGCGGCCCGGATGATCCGCCACCCCGTACCCGCCGAACTCTGGCACTCCCTGCGCATGCACGGGCTCCTCCCCCCGGACGCCCCCCTGCCTGTCGTCCAGGAGCAGCACCTGCGGTGAGTGCTACGGCGAGGTGG
Source organism: Streptomyces sp. NPDC007991 (assembly GCF_042958445.1). Lineage (NCBI taxonomy): Bacteria > Bacillati > Actinomycetota > Actinomycetes > Kitasatosporales > Streptomycetaceae > Streptomyces > Streptomyces sp. NPDC007991. The sequence goes on along the minus strand of NZ_JBIBJD010000006.1, from coordinate 217,923 downwards.
GCAGGTGCGGGGAGCGGAGCACGAGCAGGGTGATCTCGCTGGGGGCGAAGACGCGGAACGGCGGGCCCCAGAAGCCGGTGCCGCGGCTGGTGTAGAGGAGGGTGCGGGCTCCGTGGTGGCTGAGGCCGGCGAGGGCGGGCTGGTCGATGCGGACCAGGTGGTGGAAGGGCCAGATCTGGCCGCCGTGGGTGTGGCCGGAGAGCTGGAGGTCGATGCCGTCGGCTGCCGCCCGGTCGACGAACTTGGGCTGGTGCGCCAAGAGCAGGACGGGCAGGTCGGGGTCGGCGCCGTCCAGGGCTCCGGCGAGGTGGGCGCGGTGGCCCGCCAGGCCGGAGGACTCGGCGGTGACGTCGTCCACGCCGGCGACCACGAGGGTGTCGCCTCCGCGTTCGAGCAGCAGGTGGCGATTGCGCAGCGGCTCCCAGCCCAGCTCGTCCATCAGGTCGACCCAGCCCTGGGCCTCGCTGTAGTACTCGTGGTTGCCGGTGACGTAGACACGGGCCCGGGTGGCCCGCACGGTACCGAGGGGGACGGCCTGGGCGCGGCGGCGTTCGGCCGTGCCGTCCGCGATGTCGCCGGTGTGGCAGACCAGGTCGGCTTCCAGTGTGTTCACGGTCTCGCACACCCGCGCCGACCAGCGAGTGCGATCGAGCGGGCCGTAGTGGGTGTCGGTGATGAGGACGACGCGGAGGCCGTCCAACCCGGCACCCAGCCGTGGGAGTGGCACATCGAGTCGGCGCACGCGCGGCACACGGCGGGCTTCGGCGTACCCCCAGGCGAGCAGGACGGCGGTGATGCCGAGGACGGCCCAGGTGACGATGCGGGCCCGGTCCTGACTCTCGGCGAGGCCGGCCAGGGTCAGGGCGAGCCGCAAGGGGACGCCGAGCAGAATCGACCAGGTGAACAGGACCCAGCTGGTGCCCAGCAGGGTGTCACCGACGATCGCCGCCCGGTCCTGCTGGCGCCGGCCGTGGCCGCGCGCCATCGCGAGCGGCATAGCGACGAGGCCGAGGGTGAACAGGGCGGTGCCGGCCAGTGTGACGGGCAGCGGCCAGTGCTGGCCGGTGTGCAGGAGCACCCAGCAGGGCACGGCCCACAGCAGGACGGGCGCGATGAGCGGGAGGTAGCGCATCAGGCGGTGCAGCCGGCTCTGCCGCGGAGCCTGCGCCTCGCCGTCGGTGGGTCGGGTCTCGCTGGTGTCGGTCACGCTTACCCTCCCGGACCGGGCTGCCGTCCCGCGCACTGTATCCGGTCGCCCTCGGGCCGGCCGGAGCGGCGTTCACCGAAGCCTGGCTTCGTCGCATGACCCAGGCGGGCTCGGCCTTCCGCCGAGCCCGCCACGCCGGCTCCCCACCGGAGCCGGACTGGAGTCACGCCGTCAGCGCCGCAGTGTCAGCAGCCCCGGACGGTAGGGCCATTGGCCGTAGTCGCCGCCGGAGTTGGGGTTGCGCCCCTGGTAGAGGAACTGCAGGTTGCAGGGATCGACGGTGAAGGTCTGATCGGCGCTGGTGCGGATCAGTTCGCCATGGCTGATGTCGTTGGTCCAGGTGGCGCCGCTGTTGGCCTTGCCGGCGAAGGGGTTGGACTCGGTCGCGGCCTGGGGTGTCCAGGAGCCGTTCAGACTGGTGGCCGTGAACGAGCGGAAGTAGCGGCCCTGCGAGCCCCTCGCTTCGACGATCATGAGGTAGCGGTTCTGGCCCTGGAGCTTGTAGACCTGCGGGGCTTCGAACAGGTTGTCCGCCGTATCGCTCATGATCGTGGTGTAGGACGAGCCGAAACTGCCCGGGAAGTTCCCGATCGGCATGCTGGCCCGGTAGATCTTGCCGTTGTCACCGGCGAAGAACAGGTACATGTTCTGGCCGTCGGCGATGAGCGTCTGGTCGATGGGGCCGGTGCCGGAGCCGGAGATGCTTCCGGAGAAGAGCACCTGCTGTGCCGACCAGCCATTGGGGTTGGTGGGGTCGCTCGACGTCCGGTAGGAGAAGGCGCTCCCGCCGCCCCACTGGTAGGCGAGCACCCAGATGTTCTTCGGCGCGAAGTAGAAGAGCGTGGGCGCGACGGTGGCAGCCGACATCGTGTTCTGGCTGGCCGAGGCCATCTCCGGCCAGTTGGTGAACAGGCCGAAGTTCATCGAACCCCAGCCCGATCCCGGTCCCGTGCCGTGCGTCGTCGCATAGACGAGATGCCTGCCGTTGTAAGGGGCGACGGTGAAGTCCTTGAGCGAGGCCCACCCGGCCTTCGGCTGCGCCAGCGGGCCCGTCGATGTCCAGCGGTATGCCGACGGAAGATCGCAGGAGCCGGGGTTGTCGGCGCCGACCTTGACGAGCTGCCACTGCTGGTTGGTGCCGCCCCAGTCGTCGTACTGGACGATGTTCGCGTTGTCGGCGGTGGAGGCGCCCTGCACTTCGAGGGCCTTGTTGCTGTGGCGCGAGATGAGCCTGACGTAGCCGTCCGGGCTGTCGGCCAGCCGCCACTGCTGGTTGGTGGCGTTCAGGTCGGACCACTGGACGATCGAGCCGCCGTTCGCGGTGGACCAGTTGTAGACGTCCAGCACCTTGCCCGAGTGGCGGGACTTGATGCGGTAGTAGCCGTCCCCGGAAGCGACGAACTGCCACTGCTGCTGGTTCTGATCGTTCCTGGTCCACTGGGTGATGCGGGCGCCGTCGCCGGTCGCCAGGTTGTAGACATCCAGGGCCTTGCCGCTGTTGCGGTTGACCAGCACATACGAGGCGTTGGGGTCTATGGTCGCCGCGCCGGCGGGCTGGGCACCGAGGAAGGCGGCCACGAGCAGCAGGGGCGCGAGGACGGCGAGTAAGCGTCTCAGACGCATCAGAGGTCACTCCTTTGGGGGGCGAGGGGTGAGGGGACCCCGAGGAACCGTGGAGCGGACTGCCGGGGGAGGGACGATCGCGAAACATTTCGAAGAATTCCCGGAAGCTTTGACGCCACAAGCTAGGAATACGGCGCCCTCTGGTCAAGGGCTGTCACCGATCTGTCCGCAAACAGAGCTTCGCCGTTCCCGAATGTTTCGGACGACAAATCGAAACTTCTTCTGCGAGAACTATTGACGGTGCATCGTCAATCCCTCAATCATCCCTGTCTGAGAACCCGGCCTCAGTTCGAGATGCCGAACCGCGTCGGCCTGGGCCACCTGTGCACCAAAGCACCTGCGCCATTCCCCTGGGCTTCAGTCCTTCCTTGATTTCTACCTTGGAGGCACAGTCATGGGCTCGTATGCCCTTCCCAGATCCGTTGTCCGCCGGAAGGTCCGCGGCCTGCTGTTGGCACTGGTCGTCGGCGCCCTCGGCGTGGTCGCCGCACTGGTCGCGCCGCCGACCGCACAGGCCGCCGAGAACACGCTCGGCGCCGCGGCGGCGCAGAGCGGCCGCTACTTCGGCACCGCCATCGCCTCGGGCAGGCTGGGCGACTCGGCGTACACGTCGATCGCGGGCCGTGAGTTCAACATGGTGACGCCCGAGAACGAGATGAAGATCGACGCCACCGAACCGCAGCAGGGCCAGTTCAACTTCGCCGCCGGTGACCGCGTCTACAACTGGGCGGTGCAGAACGGCAAGAAGGTGCGCGGCCACACCCTGGCCTGGCACTCCCAGCAGCCCGGCTGGATGCGGAACCTCAGCGGCAGCGCGCTGCGCCAGGCGATGATCAACCACATCAACGGCGTGATGGCCCACTACAAGGGCAAGATCGCCCAGTGGGACGTCGTGAACGAGGCCTTCGAGGACGGCGGTTCCGGAGCCCGCCGCGACTCCAACCTGCAACGCACCGGCAACGACTGGATCGAGGTCGCCTTCCGCACCGCCCGCGCCGCCGACCCGGCCGCCAAGCTCTGCTACAACGACTACAACGTCGAGAACTGGACCTGGGCCAAAACCCAGGCCATGTACGCCATGGTCCGCGACTTCAAGCAGCGCGGCGTGCCGATCGACTGCGTCGGCTTCCAGTCGCACTTCAACAGCGGCAGCCCCTACAACAGCAACTTCCGTACCACCCTGCAGAACTTCGCCGCCCTCGGCGTCGACGTGGCCATCACCGAACTCGACATCCAGGGCGCCCCGGCCACGACCTACGCCAACGTGACCAACGACTGCCTGGCCGTCCCGCGCTGCCTCGGCATCACCGTCTGGGGTGTGCGCGACACCGACTCCTGGCGAGCTGAGCAGACGCCGCTGCTGTTCAACGGCGACGGCAGCAAGAAGCCCGCCTACACCGCCGTCCTCAACGCACTCAACGGCGGCTCGACCACGCCTCCTTCGGACGGCGGAACGATCAAGGGTGTCGGTTCGGGCCGCTGCCTGGACGTGCCCAATGCCAGTACCGCCGACGGCACCCAGGTCCAGCTGTGGGACTGCAACAACAACTCCAACCAGCAGTGGACGTACACCACGGCGGGCGAGCTCAGGGTCTACGGCAACAAGTGCCTGGACGCCGGCGGCACCGGCAACGGCACCAAGGTCCAGATCTACAGCTGCTGGGGCGGCGACAACCAGAAATGGCGCCTCAACTCCGACGGATCCATCGTCGGTGTCCAGTCCGGCCTCTGCCTCGACGCCGTCGGGGGCGGCACCGCCAACGGCACCCTGATCCAGCTCTACTCCTGCTCGAACGGCAGCAACCAACGCTGGACCCGCACCTGAGGGGACCTGCCGCACCACGCGTGTGCCGGGTTGCCCTGGACGCAACGATGCCCCAGGGCAGCCCGGCTTCACGCTCTGGAAGAAGCCCGGATCGAGGATGTACCGGGGCCACGACAGACTGCCCCTCACCTGCCGCCAAACGTCCGGCACCATGATCCTGTGACCCTCATCCGCAGGACCGGTGACCGTACCGTCGGCGTCGCGGCCTGTCCGGTACGGACCCGACTGGTCGCGGCCGGTGCCGCCGTGGCGACCGTCGCCGCTGGGCTGGGACTCAGGGCAGTGGCTGCAGGGGGCGTGGCCAAGTACGGCGGAGACACGCTGTACACCGTCCTGCTTCATGTTCTTGTCGTTCTGATGGCGCCACGCGTGACGCCTCTGACGGCCGCCGGAAGCGCGCTGGCCGTCAGTTGGGTGATCGAGTTCCTTCAACTCACCGAGGTGCCGGTCGAGCTCTCCCGGCGCAGCGCTGTCGCCCGCCTGGTGCTCGGTTCCACCTTCAATCCACCCGACCTGTTCTGGTACACAGTCGGCGCGGCAGTGGGCTGGCTCGTCCACACTGCGGTGGGCTCAAGAGCGGCGGCCGCCCGGCCCCCCGCCTCAGTCAACATGAGGTGTCTGATCCTGGGCAGACGGCGATAGTGATCTTCGTTGCCGATTCAGTGAGGGGGATGCATCGCCGTGGCCACGCCCATACGCCGTTCCCGGCCCGTGAACCGCCGGCGCCGCCCGTTCGACCTCCGTCGGACAGCCGCCTTCTTCGGCCTTCTCGCCCTCGTGGTCGTCCTGGTGGGCCTCTCGGCCCGTGCGGCGGCCGGTGCCCTCGAACGGCGCCCTGGCTGGGCCCTCGTGCTGGGCCTCGTGGGTGTGGCGGTCGCCATGGCCCTTCGGCACGGGCGGCACCGGCCCTCTGTTGCGAGCATGGTGCGCCGGGCCGCCGTGGCGCTCGACGAGGGGGCAGGCACAGCGGTCGACGTGCTTGACACCACGCCGTCGGCGGGCGCGGGGGCGGAACCTCCTGCCGTCGACTCCGTCGGAGACGAGAGGGTTGTCCTCCCACGGGGCGTCGTGGCGGCTGACGCCCTGGGCCCTGAGGAGTTCGAGGAGGCGGTAGCCGCTCTGTGCGAGCGGGACGGATGCTCGGACGTCGAAGTCGTCGGCGGGGCAGGCGACCTCGGCGCGGACATCCTGGCCGTTGCTCCGGACGGACGGCGCGTCGTCATCCAGTGCAAGCGCTACACCGGTAGCCACCGGGTGGGCTCGCAGGATCTGCAGCGCTTCGGCGGCACTTGCTTCACCGTCCATGAGGCCGACGTCGCCGTCGTCATCGCCACCAGCGACTTCACCGCTCCGGGTGTCGAGTACGCCGAGCAGTGCGGGATCGTGTGCTGGGACGGGCAGGCCCTGCGGGATTGGAGCGCCGGCACCGGTCCAGCGCCTTGGGAGTCATGGACCGAAGGGGACGTGCGCTGAAGCGCTGGTGGCCCCGACTCCAGCTGGCGGACGAGGCGGCAGCGACGGGGGTGCGTGGTGGTCAGGTCTGATCGGGACTGTCCCCCCGTGACGCAGCCCTCAGCCAGGCCGCCGCACTGCTGCACGTGAGCAACACCGAGAAGTGGCTGAGGGAACACCTGCGCTCGGGCGAGCCCTTCCCCGTCCGGACGAGTGAGCGGAAGTGACGGGCGGGCGGCGCCGGCTCACTGGGTATAGAAGGTGGCGTCCGCCCGGTCGGTCGTCGTACTGAGAGCCTGGACGTACAGCAGGTAGTTGTAGTGGCGGATGTAGCGGCCCGGGAAGTTGTACGACTCGTACGAGACTCCGGCGGAGTCGGAGAGGCCGGCCCGGGCCGTGAAGGAGGCGTCAGCGGCGAACAGCGACGTCCCGTCGTTCTTCTCCACCCACACCTCGTTGTTCTTGTGGCGCAGGAAGTAGCCGGGGAAGTTCGCCGACTCCAGGGAGACGGTGCCGGTACCGGCGAGACCGGTGACGACACGGAACTGCGAGTCGGCCAGCGGCGAGACGTTCGGCTCGATCCTGGCTCGGTACTCCCAGTGCCGGACGAACCGGTCGGGGAAGTTGTACGAGGAGAGCCGGATCGGCGTGAGGCCGTCGGCGACCGGGATGCCGAAGTCGGGTGTGCCGTCGGCCTTCCAGTAGATCTTCTGCACGCGGGTGCGGCGGTTGGGGTCGTTGAGCGGGGAACCGCTGATGTCCTTGTAGCTGCGGTCGTGATAGACGAGGATGTCCGACTTGCCGTCCTCGGAGACCGTGAACTGGTTGTGTCCGGGGCCGTACTGGCTGGTGGCGGCGTAGCTGGCGAAGACCGGGCCTGTGCTCTTGGCCCACGACGAGGCGCTCAGCAGGTCGGCCGAGGCGGACGCGGTCAGCATGCCCATGCAGTAGTTGGCGTCGGTGGCACTGGCCGAGAAGGTCATGAACACCTTGCCGCCCCGCTGGATCACGGCCGGGCCCTCGTTGACCGTCTCGCCTCCGGCGGTCTCCCACGAGGCGGTCGGGCGGCTGATCATGACCGGTGCGCCGGTGATGGTCCACGGGCTGGACATCCGCGCCAGGTAGATGTTGGTGCCGCGGCCTACGGCCGGGTCGTTCTGCGCCCAGGCCAGGTAGCGGGTGCCGTTGACGACGAAGGTCGTCGCGTCCAGGGAGAAGGTGTCCAGCGGCAGGGCGATACGGCCCTTCTCCGCCCAGGTGCCCGTGACCGGGTTCGCGGCCGTGCACTCCAGGACGTAGGGCCGGATCCTCCAGATGTCGTTGGCGGCGCCCGCGGCGAAGTAGATGTACCACTTGCCGTCGATGAAGTGGATCTCCGGAGCCCAGATATGGGCGCCCATCTCACCGGTGGAGTGCTTCGTCCAGATGGTCGTCTCGGCGGCCGACGTGAGCCCCTGGATCGTGGTGGCCCGGCGCAGCACGATCCGGTCGTACGCCGGGACCGTGGCGGTGAAGTAGTAGAAACCGTCCGTGTGCTTGAAGATGTGCGGGTCGGCCCGCTGCTCGGCGATGGTGTTCGTGTACGTCACGCCGGGGGAGGCGGGCACAGCGGCGAGGGCGGTACCGGCCGAGACACCGGTGACGGTGGCGGTGGCCGAGCCGGCGATCATGCCGAGGACCGTTCGACGGGTGAGCGCAGGTCTCACGGAGTACTCCCTCTGGTGCTGGTGGTGCGGCGGACGTCTCTTCACGCACGGGTCGATATATCGAACATCGTTCGCATGTTCGGCCAGAATTTAAGTTCTGCACCTCTCTCAGTCAACACTTGTCACACAAGTATCCGGAGCGTCTTCCCGCCGTCGAGAAGTGAGGCTCGCGCTGCTCCGCGTCCGCCGCCACGCCGGGGAGTTGGACCTCGGTCCAGCCCGGTGTCGCGCAGTCCGGCTGTGACGGCGTGCGTGCCACGTGGCGCTGGACGCGAACGGCGCCCTCTCGCTCGGCGCGACCTGGCGCTCGACGTAGATCTGCGGGGTGGTGATGGAACGGAAGTCGCTGGTGTGGGCGTAGTAGACGCGGTGCTTCTTTACGCCGTCGACCGGCTTGTTCGTCGCCCAGTACAGGATGTAGTCGTTGGAGGCCGGGTCCAGCTCGCTTCCGGCGCCCAGGCGTTGCGTCCGTCGGGGATCGCGCCGGCGACGTTGAGCAGCCACGGCTCCGACCAGTTGATCAGGTCCGTCGACTCCCACACCACGAGGTTGCGGCTGCCGTTGTACACGGCGGCCTCCCAGTTCTGCCCGCGGCTGATGCACAGGTCGGTCGCGATGATCCAGTACTTGTCACCGTTCGGGGATCTCACCAGTGCGGGGTCGCGCACCCCCTTCGTGCCGACCGTGGAGCGAAGGGCAATTCCGCCGCCGTTGAGCTCAGTCCAGTTCAGACCGTCCGTGCTGTACGAGAAGTAGATCTGCTGACCGTTCGACCCCTCCCCGATGAAGTGCGTCATCAGGTAGCCCGGGTCGGCGGCGGCCGCCCGGTCCGGTGTGAGCGAGGCTTGGCCCGTGAAGAGCAGGCACGCGGAAGGGGCCGACTGATTCCGGGTGGCGCATGTCTCCCGTGTGCGGTGTGCTTCGCCGTGGTGACGGCACGCTTGTCACCCGAGTGGGGCGGTCGGGGTGCGGGAGCCGACCGAGCGGTTGTCGATGCGAGCGGGGTCTCGGTCTCCACTGCCGGGGAGGTGGAGCCTCCGTATCCGACACCCTGTCAGCCGAGGTGAGCTGTCCGATAAATGCCACTGCAAGATCAAGGGTGTGGGCAGCGGCAAGCTGCTGGAGGTCGCGGTACAGACCGTGGAGATGCCCGCTTCCTCCACGGTCTGCCGTTCGCGCTCGAAGTCCCGGTCCCGGTGCAGGAGGGGCAGTCTCCCGAGCTCGGTCCGCTGTCGTGGGACTGCCCTCTTCCGACCGGACGTCTGCCTGTTACGGGAGCGTGGTCCACTTCTGGTTGTTCTGGCCGTTGCAGGTCCACAGGATGACCGGGGTCCCGTTGGTGCTCCCGGCCTCGTTGACGTCGAGGCACAGCCCGGCGTGGACGTTGCGGATCGACCCGTCGGAGCCGACGGTCCACTTCTGGTTGTTCTGGCCGTTGCAGGGCCAGATGATGACCGGCGTGCCGTTGGTGGTGCCCTGGTTGGAGGCGTCCAGGCACTTGTCGCCGTAGACGCGGATCTCGCCGCCGGCCCAGGTGGTCCACAGCTGGTTGGCGGCCGTGTGGCAGTCCCAGATCAGCGTCTTGGTCCCGGCCGCGGTGGCGGCACCGTCCACGTCCAGGCAGCGGCCGGACCCGGTACCGCGCAGGCGTGCGGTGGTGGAGGCCAGGGGGCTGCCGCCGGTCACCTTGAACACGGCGACACCGTGCGCGGGGACGCTGGCCGAGATCTGCCCGGAGGTGGTGGACGTGCCGCCGGTCCACAGGTCGGTAAGGGTGAACGAGCCGCCGGACAGGCCGACTTGTGCGGCCGTGGTGGTGACGGTCGCGGTGTTGCCGCCTCGGTTGAACAGGCCGACCGCGACGGAGCCGTCGGACAAAGGCTTGGCGAACACCTCGGTGTCCCCGTCGTCGCGGACCCGGCGTCCGCCCGCACCCAGCGAGTCCTGGTTGACCGCGAGCAGGCGCGGGTTGCGCAGGATGGCGCTCACGTCGGCGGACATGGTGCGGATGTCGTTGCCGGCCATGAGCGGGGCACTCATGAGTGCCCACAGGGCGAAGTGGGAGCGGGACTCGGTCAGGGACAGGCCGGGGCGGCCGACGACCAGCATGTCGGGGTCGTTCCAGTGTCCGGGACCCGACTGCGCGGCGAGCGGGGCGGTGACGTCCAGGACGTTGCCGACGCCCATCGGGTAGCTGTTGGTGTTGTTGTTCTGCCAGATGTCGAGCAGGTCCTCGGTCGTCCGCCACAGGTCGGCGACCTCGCCCCAGTTGTACTTGTCGCCGGTGGGGGCGTGGAAACTGTTGGGGTTGATGCTGTAGACGATCGGACGGCCGGTGGCGCGCAGGGCGTCACGCATGATGGTGAACTGTGCGATCTGCTCGCTGAGGGTGCCGCTGCCGGAGCACCAGTCGTACTTGAGGTAGTCCACGCCCCAGGAGGCGAACGTGGTGGCGTCCTGGGCCTCGTGGCCCTTGCTGCCCGTGGAGCCGGGGTAGGTGCCCACGCCCTGGGCGCACGTTTTCTCGTTGGGGGCCTGGTAGATGCCGAACTTCAGGCCCTTGCTGTGGATGTAGTCACCGAGCGCCTTCATGCCACTGGGGAACTTGGTCGGGTTGGCCCGCAGGTTGCCGGCCGCGTCACGCTGCGGGTCGAACCAGCAGTCGTCGACCACCACATACCGGTATCCGGCGTCCCGCATCCCCGAGGACACCATCGCGTCGGCGGCCTGGCGGACCTGCGCCTCGGTGATCCCGCACCCGAAGCTGTTCCAGCTGTTCCACCCCAGCGGAGGGGTGAGCGCGGGGCTGCCCGGTGCGGCCTCGGCGGTCGTGCCGACGGAGGCGGTGACGGCGGCGGTGAGCGTCAGTGCGGTAGCTGTGAGGAGACGCAACAGGCGTCTGCGTAGGGGAACCATGGGAGGTCCTTCCTGGGAGGCGAAGCGGAAGCTGCTTTGCCTCCCTCAAGGGGCAAGGTCACGAGCTTGTGATCATGTGCGCGCAGGTCAGCGCTGAAGGGTGAGCAGGCCCGGCCGGTACGGCAGTCGCTGGTAGGGGGTGTCTCTTGGGACGTTGGGGTCGTAGCCCTGGTAGAGGAACTGCAGGTTGCAGGGGTCGATGGTCATGGTCTGGTCGGGGTTGGTGCGGACCAGGTCGCCGTGGCTGATGTCGTTGGTCCAGGTGGCACCGCTGTTGGCCTTGCCGGCGAAGGGGCTGCTCTCGCTGCCGGCCTGGAGGGTCCACGGACCGTTCAGGCTGGAGGCGGTGAACGAGCGGAAGTAGCGGCCCCCCGCGCCCATCGCCTCGACGATCATGAGGTACTGGTTCTGGCCCTGGACCTTGTAGACCTCCGGCGCCTCGAACAGCTTCTCCTTCGTGTCGCTCATGACCGTGGTGTACGAGGAGCCGAAGCTGCCCGGGAAGTTCCCGATCGGCATGGTCGACTTGTAGATCTTGCCGTTGTCATCGGCGAAGAACAGGTGCATGTTCTGGTCGTCGGCGATCACGGTCGGGTCGATCGGGCCGCCTGTGGGGAGGCTGCCGGTGAACAGCTCCTGCGGTGCGGACCAGCCGCCCGGGTTGGTGGGGTCGCTGGACGTGCGGTAGGTGAAGGGCCAGGCGGTGCCCCACCCGTTCGATACCAGCACCCATATCTTCTTGGGGGCGAAGTAGAACAGTTTGGGCGCCACCGCGGACCCGCTGATCCCGGTCTGGCCGGCCGAGGCCATGTCCGACCAGTTGGTGAAGGGCCGGAACGTCATCGCGCCCCACGACGATCCGTCAGAGGTGGTTCCGTAGACCAGGTGCTGGCCGTTGTACGTCACGGTGGTGAAGTCCTTGAGCGCCACCCAGCCGTTCGCCGGCTGCGCCAGCGGACCGGTCGACGTCCACCGGTATGCCGACGGAAGAGAACACGAGTTGGGCGTCCCGGACAGGCCGGTCCACTTCTGGTTGCTGCCGCCGTTGCAGTTCCAGAGCTGCACCGCCGTGCCGTTGGCCGTGGCGCCGCCGCTGACGTCCAGACACAGCCCGGACTCCACGGCGACGATCGTGCCGTCGGCGTTCACCCGCCACTGCTGGTTCGTACCGCCGTTGCAGGACCAGATCACCGGCCGGGTACCGGCCGTGGTCGCGTGGCCCGGGACATCCAGGCACTTGTTGCCGTACACGGTGAGCTGGTTGTTGTCCGTCAGCGTCCACTGCTGGTTGGTCCCGCCGTGGCAGTCCCAGATCTGCAGGTTCGTGCCGTCGCTCTGGGCGGCACCCGGTACATCGAGACACCGGTTGGAACCGACACCGCGCACGGCGCTGGTGGTGGCCGCCTGAGCCGGATCGGCGACGAGCGTCGCCGCCGACGTGACCAGGGCCGCGAGTACCACCGGCAGATGTCTGCGGCTGAAACGTAGTCTGCGCAATGCGGGCCTCAATCGTTGAGTGAGCGGTTTCCGGTTCGGCCCCGTCAGAGGCTGTCCGGACTGTCGATGTGCTGCGCCTCGACTCTTTTGTTCTCGATATCGAACGAAGGTCGAAAAACCGAGCGCGGTGGAGGATGGAGACCGACCAGGATGTGCTTCCGCGGCGGCCTAGTTCCTCACGATGCGCCACCGGTTGTCGGCAGTGCCGTCGTCCGGGTCCTGGACAGCGAACGCACCCACAGCGGTGGAGTTGTTCGCGATGGCGAGCAGCTTCCCGCTGTGCACGTTGCGGATCTTGTAGGTTCCGTCTCCCTGGTCGAGCAGCGTCCATCGGTGGTCGGCGGTGCCGTTGTCCGACCACTGCAGGACGGTCGCGCCGTCTGCCGTGGACATGTTCAAGACGCCGAGCACCTTGCCGCTGTGGGCATTGCGGAAGCGGACCGCGTCCCCGTCGGTGATCATTTGCCAGTCGTGGTCGGCGGTGCCCGAGTCGTTCCATTGCAGAGCGCGGCCACCGTCGGCCGTGGACATGTTCTGGATGCCCAGTACGAGACCGCTGCCCGCGTTGACGAGACGGACGGTGCCGGTGCCGCTGGTGTTCCAGTAGACGGTGTAGTTGTGGCCGTGCGCGTCGTGGAACGGGCCCAGGTTGACGGTGGAGCCGTTGGCGGTGGCGGTGAAGGCGAGCGAACTGCTGCTGGTCCGTCTGATCGAAGACGTGTTCAGCGTCGGTAGGGAACTGAGCGCGGTGTCACCGTAGTTGCCGGACAGGACCACCGGGCCGTAGGTGATCGCCGCGACGTTCGCGTTGTCGTTGGCCGCTCGCATGACGATCCGCATGGGCAGGCGGACGGTGACCGTGTCGCCGGAGGTCCAGGAGCGGGTCAGGGTGGCGTAACTGCCGGGCGTGGTGGTGATGTTCTGCGCCGTGCCGTTGACGCTGACGGTGGCCCCGGTGGTCCAGCTCGGGATACGGATGCGCATCGCCCAGGTTCCGCTGACGTTGCCGGTGACTTGCAGGGTGGTGGTGTCGCTGACGGGGTACGTCGTGGTCTGGGTGACCGTGATTCCGCGCTCCGACCAGGTGAGCACCGAGGGCACGAACAGGTTCACGATCAGCGTGTTGTCACTGCGGAAGTAGATGGAGTCCATCAGCCTGGTGTGCATTTCCAGGCCCGTGCCCTGGCAGCACCAGAAGGTGCCGTAGTCGGTGCTCCAGGTGCCGCCGCCCCACGCCGGGCCCACACCGCGTCGGCCTCCCGGGTTGAGGGGGGTGAAGTAGGTGACGTGGCCGTGGTCGTCGGCCGGGTTCTGCTGGCCGATCATCTGGTTGAGCCACGCCTGCTCGTAGTAGTCGAACAGCGCGACCCGGTTCGGGTCCAGCGCGAACAGTTCCCGGGTGAGGCTGAGCATGTTGAAGGTGTTGCAGCTTTCGCACGTGTCCTTGTTCAGGTAGCCGGCGATGGCGTTCGGGGCGCGGAAATGCTCCGCCTGGCTGTTGCCGCCGATGGCGTAGGTGTGCGCGTTGACGGTGAAGTTCCAGGCGTTGGTGGCGATGTCCCGGTAGCGGGTCGTGCCGGTGGCCTTGTACTCCCGGGCGGCCCCGATCCACTTGGGTACCTGGGTGTTGGCGTGCAGTCCGCTGAGCTTGTCCTGGTTGGACGCCAGGGGGTCGAACACCGCGGCGTGGTCGAACCGCCGGGCGACGGTCAGCCACCGCGCGTCGCCTGTCTGCTGGTAGAGGTCGGTCAGCACGCCGTTCATGCCGCCGAACTCGGTTTGCAGCATGGCCTGCATCTGCTGGCTGCTCAGCCTGCCGGTGCGCCAGTCGACCCAACCCGCCAGCGCGAGCAGCACGTCACGGGCTTGTGTGCTGCCGATGTGGCGCCAAACGTCCAGCAGGCCGGCCAGCGTCTTGTGGATGGTGTAGTACGGCACATTGCCGTTGCTCAGGGTCCGCTGTTCGAGAGCGGTGAAGTCGGACTCGGGGTAGCCGGAGAGGTACCCGGCGCTGAAACCGGCGGCGCTGTTGTTGGCCTGGCACTTGGCCAACTCCGCCACCATGTAGGCGGCCTTGTCCCGGCAGGTGGTGTCCCCGGTCACGGCGTACAGCTGCGCCCATGCCGTGAGGAAGTGCCCTTGGACGTGGGTGCGGAAGGGGAAGTTCGGCGCGTCCCAGCCGCCGGTGGCAGCCGCGCCGTTGGTGGACAACCGGTGGTTGGCGCGGAAGTTGTACAGCAGCCGGTCGACATCGACGAACCGCAGGTAGTTCCGCGTACGGTCCTGGTTGTCCAGCCACCGGCTTGCGGTGAGCCGGACCTGGCCGAGTTCGAAGGGGTGCGCGGAGACCCCGATGTCGGCCCTTGCGGGAGGGATGGCCGCGTGGGCGGGAGATGCGCCCATGAAGGATCCCGTGGCAGAGGCGGCGACGGTGGCCCCGGCTACTTGCAGCAGGCGCCGTCTGCTGATGAAGGAAGACATCTTGCACCTTTCGATGACGAGAGAGCGATTGCTTGGTCGTTGACACCCGGCGAGGATTCCGCCTCCACCTCTCAGGCTCCCCAGCCGGTGACGCGATGGAAAGGTCCATCGCTGGTTGGAACCACCGACGTCGCGGTACTGGATCAGCTGGCACAGCCCGGCGTGCCGTCCGCGCCCACCGCGCCCAGGATCGGCCAGCCGTCCACCCAGGTCACCGGCAGCAGGGAGAGCACGCGCCCCTCACAGCGTCCGGTGCCGTGGTGGGTGATCCAGTAGCAGGCGCCGTCCGGAGCCCGCACCAGCCCGCCCTGGTTGGGCTCCCGGTCCACCGAGGGGGAGACGTGCTGCAACTGCCGGGTCTCGAACGGGCCGTAGAGGCTGGAGCGCGGTTCATCATGACCACCCGGCCTTCGGACTTCACCTCGCTGCCCCGCCACTGGTGGATGACCGTGGACGGGCCGACCAGCGACTCGCCGTTGCCCTGACCGTCGTCGTCCCAGAACGGGCACACGTCGTTCCCGCCGGAGATCCGCCACCGTGAGTGCAACGGCTCCCACGGCCGGGTGTCGGGCGGGTTGAAGTACAGCCAGTACCGCCCCGCGTGGAAGCGGAGGGCGCAGGAATCCGGTAACCATGGTGGCTCGCGCCTGGAAAGCCCGCGGTTCGGGGCATGGGGGGTGGGTCCCTTCCGGAGGCGGTACCGCTCTCGCACCGCGAATGACCGATATTCCGAACGTAGGTCGAATTGACGGACGGGGTCGGCGCCGAACGTAAAGGGTGGCCCGTACGGAAGTCAACGCGTGTGACAGTGCTGCTTCTTCGATATCCGGGCGGCGCGAAATGCACCGAACGGTACTCGTCGGAAACATTGACGGAACCCCGCCCCCGGACGTGGTCCAGGGGCGGGGCACGGAACGCGGTCAGCTGGCCGTCCAGGTCCTGGCAGATCCGCGAGACCTCGCTCTTGGATATCCCCGTGTCCGCGCCGAGGGCCTTGACCGGGTCGTCGACCGACCGCGTGGACACGCCGTGGAGGCAGGCCTCCATATGACGGCGTACAGGGCCTGGTCGTTACGGCGGCGTCGCTCCCGCAGCGCGGGGAAGAAGCTCCCCGACCGCATACCTCGACCAGCGGTGGGACCGCACGCCGGAGCCGCGTGTGCCAAGGCGAGCCTTGTACTCCTGGGCATTCAACAAGTGTGTTGGGCGTTGTGGTTTCCGATCGCTCCGTTCGTGTGGGGGCGGTGTCGTCCGTCGCGGGATGCCGCGGTAGTGGCTGGACGTGCCGGTCGGTGACGTCCACACCTCGCGTCGCGACCCGCAGTTCCGCCCGTCCGCCCGCCGGGCGTCGGGGTGTGTCCTGCCGTCCAGCGGGGTCGTGCGGACTTCCAGTCGTCACAGCCCCGGCCTCCGCCAGCGCCTGACGGAGGCCGGCCAGGGCCGAGCGACATCGGTCTCCCGCCCTCCGCACCGGCATCTGTGACCGTCGCCGCGTCACTTCAGCAGTGTGCTGACCAAGGCGACGGCCACTCCTAAGAGGGCGTCGGCGCAGCCGATCCTGACGGCTCGTCCCCATGTGCGGCCTGCGGCCCGGGACGCGAGCAGGCCCCAGCACAGCAGCAGGACGGTCGTGGGTGTCGGCGCGGATGGTTGTCCGACCGAATGGGCAGTGGGCGGCCGGACACCTGGCGTGGGGTAGGTCATCACGTGCTGGTCAGGAGCTGGGTGGCCGCCAGCTGAGCGTACAGCCGGTCCTCTGCCACCAGTTCCTCATGGAGGTACAGCAGGAAGGCGATGAGCGTGGATACGGGGACCTCCCCGGACGCCACCCGCGCCCCGCCGACCGCGAGCACCGCGAGGAAGGCCAGCTGTACGGCGAGTTCGTCCGCCGTGCCTGCCACGGACTCCCACTTCGCGCTCTTCACTCCGTGCCGCCACGCCCGCCGTACCGCCGCCTCCACCCGGGCGGTCTCCCGCTCCTCGGCCCCGGACGCCTTCACCGTGCGAAATGCCCCGAAGGCCCGCTCCAGCGCGATGGAGATCTCCCCGACCGCCTCCTGCGACCGCTCGGTGGCGCGGGCGATCTTCGGCATCACCAGCGAGGAGGTCCCGCCGACCAGCACGACCACGCCGAGCGTCACACCCAGCAGCACGACGTCCAGGAACGCCATCATCACGATCGCCGCCACGAAGGCAACCGCGCCGGTGGCCGCGGAGACGACCGCCTGGGTGCTGACCGCCCGCAGCAGCGTGGTGTCCGAGGTGACCCGGGACATCAGGTCACCCGGCGGGATCCGCTCCCACTCCGCGATCCGCAGCCGCAGCAACCGCCCCACAAGGGTGCGCCGCGCGGCCAGGACCACCGACTCCGCCGTCCGCTCCAGCACATACGCGCCGAACGCCTCGACCGCCGCGCTCAGCAGCACCAGCGCCGTGAGTGCGATCAGGATCCCTGCGATGGTCTCGCCTGTGGCGAGCCGGTCTACCAGTGCCTTGGTGGCCAGCGGCTGCAGCAGTCCTCCGGCGGCCCCGACCAGGGCGCACAGCAGACCGAGAGCGATGGCCCACCGATGCGGGCGGACATAAGCCCACAGTGCCTTGACCGTCTCCCGGGCGGGCAGGGACGTTTCATCCGTCGTCGGGGCGGATGCGGTGTTCACGAAGTGCCTTTCTTCTGCGGTCTGCCGGGCACCCGCGTCAGCGGTCCGGCGCACCAGGGGTGAGCCTGTGTCGGCTCAGGGGACGAGTCCGGCTGCGCTCGTGGCGAGGGTGTGCACCAACGCTTCGGACACCTCAGGACGGACGGCGAACAGGACGAAGGTGCCCGCCGCCAGCGTCATGCCGAGGAACTCCAGAAACGCGCATCCGCCAGGCATGACCTCTCGCCGGCCTGGTACATCGGCCGATGGTCCGAGGAAGTCCTCGTCCTCTCGCTCCTTGTGACGCGCGCGGTGTGTCATGGCTCCAGCCTGGAAGCCCGGCCGCCTCGCGCCCATCCGGCAACTGCCGGGTCCACCCCCGCCGAGCGGCTGGAGAAGACCGCCGCCTGGCCGCGCCGGACCGGCCGGGAGGAGGCTCCGCCGGTCGGCGGGGTGGTACCCGCCGACCGGCGGAGTCGTTACCGAAGCCTGCCGGATGGTCCGCCCCCTGACGTCCACGCGAGATTCTCCGTATGACAAAGTCGCAGCCGCTGCAGGAGACGTCAGCTCCGCAGGAGCACTCGCCTCCGCAGCCCCGGACCTCCCCCGAAAACGCCGTGCCGGCCTCGCCCGGTCCTTCGATGGGACGTCTCGTCGGGGTGGACCTGGCCCGCGCGCTGGCGGTGTTCGGCATGTATGTCGTGCACATCGGCCCCGCGCTGTCGGCCACGGACGGTGTCGGCAGCTGGGTCCGGTACCTGGCGGACGGTCACTCGTCGGTTCTGTTCGCCGTCCTCGCCGGGTTCTCACTGATGCTGATCGCGGGCCGCCGGGAGCCGAAGACCGGCCTGGCCGGCCGGCAGGCGAGGGCCAGGATCGCGATCCGCGCCGTGGTCCTGCTGGCACTGGGCACCGTGATGGCCATGGAATACGGGGACGTGGTCATCCTCGCCTTCTACGGGGTCTACTTCCTGCTGGCCCTGCCCTTGGTGCGACTGCGGGCCAGGACGCTCGCGATCACCGCCTTCGTCCTCGCGCTCGTCACACCACAGCTGTCGTTCGCCCTCAGATCGCTGCTGACCGAGTCGGTCCGGCAGAGCGTCGACGCCTACGACCCGCTTGAGCGGCTCAGCGGCGTGGGAGTGCTCGATCTGCTGTTCACCGGCTTCTACCCGACGATCACGTGGATTCCGTTCGTGATCGCCGGTATGGCGCTGGCCCGCCTCGACCTGTCAAGGGCCGCCGTCCAGTGGCGCCTGGCCGCGTTCGGCGCCGCCCTCACCGTGGCCGCGTACGGCATGTCCTTGCTGTTGGCCGGCAAGGACGCGTTGAGGAGCACGGCGGAAGACGGTTCGTCGTCAGGCGGCTCCGGGTCGATGCCCCTCGACAGCGGGTCGCTCGAGCCCCATTTTCCGGCCTCGTCGCTCTTGGCGGCCGGGCCGCACAGCGGCACCACGTTCGACATCATCGGCAGCGTGGGAGTCGCGATCCTCATGATCGTGGGCGCGACGGCGGCGATGGACCGCCTCCCGCGACTGCGCCGGCTGGCCCAACCGGTCATCGCCGTGGGCACCATGTCCCTGACCGCCTACGTCGGCCACTTCGTCATACAGGGCTGGCTGCCCTGGTTCGGCGCGACCTACGACGAGACGTCCTGGGTGACGCTGATCAACTTCATCCTCGGGGCGATCGTGGTCGCCGCGATCTGGTCCCGCTTCTTCCGCCGCGGACCCCTGGAGTACCTGCTCAACGCCGCCACCAAGCCGGCGAAACACATCCGCTGAGACCAGGCCGGGGTGGCTCGACCCCCGCGTCCCACCCCGGCGTCGTCCGCACGATGTGATCGCCCAGCCGCCGCTGGACCATCGAACGCACCATGGCCCGGCTCGCCGGATGCCGACGTACGCACGGCCACTTCTCAGGGACCCGTGCCACGGACGCGTTGGACGTCCGTGGCAGGTTGATCGGGGATCCGGTGGGTGGACGCTGCCGCCGTGCCGTGGGGGCGTTCAGCCGGTCCAGACGTCCTCCACGTAGTGACCAGACTCGGTCAGGGCGGCCAGCCAGGCGGTGGCCTCTTCGTCGCCCGCACCCGTGTGCGTGCGGTAGATCGCCATGAACGCCTCCCGCACGGCGGGGGCCATGCGGCGGCCGTCGCCGCAGATGTAGACGCGTCCGCCGGCCTCCAGTACCGCCCACACCTCGTCGCTCTCCTTGGCGATGCGGTCCTGGACGAAGCGGGCACCGTCCTCGGGGGCGCAGGAGAAGGCGGGCCGCATGCTGACGGCTCCGGCGGCCTCGGCCGCCTCGAACTCCGCGCGGTGCAGGTAGTCGACGTCGGGGTGGTCGCAGCCGAAGCAGCACAGCATGGTGCCGGTCGACTTGACGTGGTGGCGGTCCAGGACGGCCCCGCGAAAGGGAGCCAGTCCGGTGCCCGCGCTGACCAGGATCACCGGCACCGAGTCGTCCTCGGGCAGCCGGAACGCGTCACTGCAGGGCAGCACCCGGGCCTGGACGGTGTCGCCTGCGTTCACGGTCTGGAGGTAGTGCGAGCCGATGCCGCGGAAGATGCCCTCGCCGCCCCGGTGGGGCGCGGCGAGCAGCGACACCATCAGGTCGACCTCGCCGGGTGCCGCCGCGGCGGACGAGGAGATCGAGTAGTGGCGCGGGCGCAGCACGGGCAGCAGCTCCGGGAAGACCTCGAACGGCAGCTCGCAGGGGGAGAGGCCCTGGTCGAGGTGCGGGCCGCCGGGGTGTGCCTGTCGGACGTCCACCTGATCGACGGCAGTCTCAGCCCCGCCTTCCCGGTCGACACTGTCGCGAACAGCCGGGCGGTCACCCTCGGCCACGAGGTCGCGGGCGTCGTCCACACCCTCGGCCCGGACGTGCAGGGCATGTGGGAACCAGGTCAGCGGGTGGTACTCCAGGCCGGGCAGGTGTGCGGGGAGTGCGGAGGCTGCCTGCGTCGCATGTCATGCCGACAGCCGCTGACACGCGGCGTGGACTACGACGGGGGCTTGGCCCAGTACGCCGTCGCCCGCGAGGACACCCTGCTCTCGATCCCGGACGGCCTGCCCTTCGACCAGGCCGGGATAATTCCCGACGCGGTTTCCACCCTGTACGCCGCCATCGTGGGGACGGGCGCGGTCCGACCCGCGCAGGCGGTCGGCATCTGGGGTGCGGGCGGCCTGGGCGCGCACGGCATCCGGCTCGCCCGCATGGTCGGCGCGGCCCCGATCATCGCCGTCGACCCGCTGTCCACCGCCCGTGAACGCGCCCTCGCCTTCGGGGCGGACGTCGCACTCGACCCGGCCTCGGCGGGCTTCGCCGAGGCGGTGGACCAGGCCACGGGCGGACGGGGCCTCCAGGTCGCGTTCGACTTCGCGGGCGTACCCGCGGCCCGCGCACAGGCCACCGCCGCGCTCGGTGCCGAGGGGGTCCTGGTCCTGGCCGGGCTCACGCCGGAGCCGATCACCATCGGCGACAGCCTGGGCTTCTGCCTCCAGGGCAACCAGATCCGCGGCCATTACGGCTCCGAGCCCAAGCACGTGGAAGAGCTCATCGGCCTGGCCTCCGCCGGACGGATCGACCTCGCTTCGTCCATCACCGCGCATGTACCCCTGGCTGAAGCGGCGGACGCCGTCGCACGCCTGGAGAAGAAGATCGGCGACCCGGTCCGGCTCGTACTCACACCCTGACTCCGCGGCCCCGGCCGTTCCATGAGGAGCCCCTCCGGCAGCACAGTGCCCGGAGGGGCTCCTCCTGCGAAATGCACTCCGGCCTCTGTGGCCGAACAACCGCGCTCTCCCGACAGAGGCGCATGGGACGCCCCCTGGGCGCAGCAAGCGAGCACTCCACTGGGCGACGCATCTCACAGCGGCTGCGTGACACGGGGTTCGAGCTATCGACTTTGTCGCATGATAAAGTCGATTGAACGGAAGCTCGCGGCATTCCCTGCCGTTCCACGCGCCCGCCCCGGCCCCCAGGGGCGGGTGCGTGGACCTCCTTCGCGAAAGGACCCCAGCTCATGCGCGTGTTCATCAACGAACCGGTCGAGAGGATGGACGGGCCCTACGCCCGGCGCTGGTGGGCGCTGCTCGTGCTCTGTCTGAGCCTGCTGATGATCGTGATGGCCAACACCGCCCTCACGGTCGCGGCCCCCTCCATGACCCAGGACCTCGGCCTGACCAGCACTGACCTGCAGTGGGTCATCGACGGCTACACCATTCCCTACGCCGCCCTGATGCTGCTGTTCGCCGCCATCGGCGACAAGTACAGCCGACGCGGCGCGCTCGTTCTCGGGCTCGTCCTGTTCGGCGGCGGAGCAATATGGGGTTCACTCGTCGACAGCGCGACCGGAGTCATCGCGGCCCGTGCGGTGATGGGTGTCGGCGCGGCGCTCATCATGCCCGCCACGCTCTCCCTCCTCGCCGCGACCTTCCCGCGCGCCGAGCGGACCAAGGCGATCACCCTTTGGGCGGGCACCGCCGGTCTCGCCATCGCCGCCGGACCGCTGATCGCGGGCATGCTGCTGGAAAGCTTCAGCTGGCAGTCCACCTTCCTGATCAACGTTCCCGTGATCGCCCTCGCCATCGCCGGCACCTTCGTCCTGGTGCCACCGTCCAAGGCCACAAACACGCCGCGGATCGACTACGCCGGCGGACTGCTGTCGGTGGTGTGGATCGCCGCGCTGGTCTTCACGCTCATCGAGGCCCCGCACGGCTGGGACGCCAAGGCCCTCACGGGCACGGTCGTCGCGGTCGCCGGGCTCGTGGCGTTCGTCCTCTGGGAGCTGCACCACCCGCACCCCCTCCTCGACCCGCGCCGCTTCGCGGACCGCTCGTTCACGGGTGCCAACATCGCCGTCGTACTGTTCCTCCTCGCGGTCTTCGGCGCGTTCTATTACCTCACCCAGCACCTCCAGTTCGTCCTGCAATACGACGCGCTGGAGACCGGCATACGCATGCTGCCGCTCGCCGGCGCGGTCTTCGCCGGCTCCGTGCTGACCGGTTACCTCACCCCGCGCATCGGCATGAAGGCGACGATCGTCGCGGGCATGGTCGGCGGCACGACGGCACTCGCGCTGCTCACCCAGGTCGACAAGTCGTCGTCGTACGGCGATTTCGTGGCACCCCTCATCGCACTCGGGCTCGCGATCGGCCTGGCGCTCTCGCCCTGCACGGACGCGATCATGGGCGCGTTCCCCGAGGAGGAGCTGGGCGTGGGCAGCGCGGTCAACGACACCTCGCAGGAACTGGGCGGGGCCATCGGCATCGCCATACTCGGTTCGCTACTGTCGACCTCGTACTCGTCGAACCTGTCGGACGCAACCGCGGGCAGCAAGCTCCCGGCCGACGCACTGAACCAGGCGCAGGACTCGGTCGCCGCCGGGTACGGGGTCGCCGAGGGCATCGGCGACCAGGCACGGCAGCTCGCCGGACAAGCAGCGCGGGCGACCGACCCCCAGCAGGCCGCACAGCTCCAGGAGCAGGCCGGCCAACTCACCGACGGAGCCCACCAGATGGCGGACGCGGTCAGTTCGTCCTTCGCGGACGCGGTGGCTCACACCAGCCTGGTGGGCGCGGCGATCCTGGGAGTGGGGGCGGTGTCCGTGGCCCTCTTGCTTCCGGGCAAGGGCCGTGGTGCAGAAGCACGGGCGGAGAATAGGGCCAAGGCGACCCGGTGCCCCACGGCCACGACTACGTGACGTTTCTCCACGGTCAACGTGTGGACGGGATCGGTATGTCTTCGCCCGTCAGTTCACCGAGCTGGTCGATTCGCCGCCGCTCGCCTGTCTGAATCCGGTGGCGCATGACCTGCGCGGGGCGCCTCCTGCGCAAGGACAACCCCCCCGCCGCACGCAATCGCCCAACGCATCGGTCACACCTCGGAATTCGCCTTCGCGAGAGCCTTCGAGCGCGAGTACGGCGTGGTGCCGGGGCCGTGCCGCACGAGCCGGCACCCATGAGGTTCAGGGGCCCCGGAACCAGACTCCACCACCGGTCGTCGTCGAGCCCGGTCAGAACGCCGGGACGGCCGCGAGACTCAGCTGACCGCGCGCCAGCGCCACGACGGCGGCGATCAAGGCTTGCAGGCAAGTTGCCTCAGCCTCTTCGTCGGGGTGGGTCAGGCGCTGCATGACGAGCCCGTCGAAACCGGAGAGGAAGAACCGCGAGACTGTTTCCGCGGGCTGGGCCAGGGGTTGACCTGTGCGCTCGGCCGCCTGCGTCACGAGCCTCGCCGTCACTTCGACCACGCCACGATAGTGGCTCTCAAGGGCTTCGTTGAGCGCGGGCGTGCGGAGTGCGAACATGCTCAGCTCCGAGAGGAGGAGGTGGTGGCCCGGCTTCTCGCGCACCGTCCTCCAGAGGGCTGAGGCCAATGTGCCGACCGTCTCCTCGAATCCGACATCCTCCGGAACGGCCTGCTCGACCTGCGCCAGCAGCTCCGCCGTGAGCTGTTCCATGACGGCGCGGTAGAGCCCCTCCTTCGTGCCGAACGTGTAGTGCACGGTGGCTTGAGCGACGCCCAGTTCGGTGGCGATGGCACGTGTGCTTCCGGCCGAGACTCCTTCTCTCGTCATGAGGTCGATGGCTGCTTTGATCAGTTGAGGGCGGCGCTCGGCCGCTGGGACGTGAGCCATGGGCCCATGGTGCTGACTTAGTCTCACGAGTAAGTCGATTGAACAAGAAGCTGCTGGTCCCCCGATCGTGGGCGGGGCCGCCGTCCGCGGGGCCGGCCCTGCCAGGCATGACGTCCCGGCCCGAGACACCGGCCGATGATCCGAGGGAATGTCGGGCTCCTTGCATCGCCCGCGGTGTGTCATGCCTCCAGCCCGGAAGCCCGGTCGCCCGCGCCCATCCGGCAACCGTCGGGTCAAGCCCCGCTGAGTGGCTGGGGAAGACCGCCGCCCGGTCGCGCCGGACCGGGCAGAACGAGACACCGCCGGTCGGCGGGTACCGCCTCGCCGACCTGCGGGGCCGGTACCGAAGCCTGCCGGATGGTCCGCCGCCTGACGGCACCGCGACATTCTCTGCATGACACAGATGCAGCCACCGCAAGAGGCGTCAGCTCAGCAGGTATGGACGCGGTCGGTGGGGCCGAAGCCCCATCGTTGTCTGCGAGGTACCGGATCGTGTCGACCATGCACGCCCAACCAATGATCACCCGACGGGGTAGCCGCACTCGAACCGATGCTCACCATGATCGATAGAGCAACGACTTCTCAGAGGCCCCCGCTGGCATCGGTCGCGGTCGACGAGGTCGGAGAGGCCGTCGAACTGCTCTGGGTTGCCGTGGCGGTGAACACCTGGAACTCCCGCCTGGCGGGTGCCGTCCCGGCTCAGCTGGTGGCCGCGATCAGGCTACGAAGGGCCAGCGGTCCCAGCCAGGTGTCAGCGAAGCGGCTGACGGTGCCGGGCTCCGAGATCCCGGCCCGTTCGAAGATGACGATCGACCGGCTCATCGCGTGTTTCGGTTCAACCACCAGTGCCATATTGGCTGATAAGGTGCCCAGTGCAGGCGAGCCACTGGGAACAGCGCGATCCAGACGGTCCCGATAACGATTGCCGATGCGCTGATTTTGGCCTCTGTCTGGTCGGGGCCCGCATGGGGCGTGCTCAACCAGTTGAGTGCAAGCACCTCTGCCAAGACTTGCGCCAGCATCACGAGACTCCACGCCAACCCAAAGGCGGCCCTGGTGAATTGAGTCAATGCCTTCGGCCACCGTCGGCGCAGCGATTCTCGTATTCGCCTTCTGGCTGATTCTTGCCGTGCGCCGGCCGTCGAGCCCTCACCGACGGAACTGAGAGCCTCCAGAACGGGAATAGCGGCCTGCCGACTCCAATCGCGCAAGTGGTTCCCGTAGATAGCCAGCTCCACTGATCCAGCCACGATGATGACTGGGGCAACTGCTGCGACAGTCGCAGCGAACGGCTCGGTCATCTGCATGACTTCACCATCTCAGATGATCGTTGAGCGTCGCAGGTGAATCATGCCGCTGCCTGGCCCGCCGACTCCCCTGCCCGCCACGGCAGTTCACTGACGGGTACCTCCGACACGACGGTCGAGGACGCTTGGCACAGTGGCGACCGCGAGCCCGCCTCACGCCGTCTACGGTTTCCCGCTATCGCCGTGTCGTCCCCAGACGAGATGTCTGAGCACGAGCGCCCCCCCGGCTGGGCGTTTACCGGATGTATATAGGCGGTCGGTGTAGTCCTAACCTGGTCTGGTCAGCAGATTAGAGGCCCCGTTCAAGAATTGCGTGAATCGGATGAGGAGTAGACATGCTGATCGAGAGGGTGTTTCGGAGCAACGACGTCCCCTCGGGCGACCGCGTCGATGCCTGGCGCAAACGGTTGGGCAGGGACATCTCCCCTCTCGACTCCGGCCGTGACCAGGGGGATGGTTTCCAGGCGGAGACACGCTTGCTCAGGCTTGGTGGCTCGCGGGTGTGGTCCACAGCCGTGGATCCAGCCACCATCCGACGCACACCCGAACTCGGCCAGCAGTCCGGCCCTGGCCTTTACACGCTGATTCTGCCGATCAGCGGCCGAATCGAAGTGGTTCAGGCCGACCGGGAAGCTGTCCACGGTCCCTTCGACATGCACGTGCTGGACTCTTCCCGGCCCTTTCAGCTTCGTCTCCTCGGCAGCCCATCGGTGAACCTGATCGGGGCGGACGTGCCCAAGGCCGGACTTCCGCTGCCCGCTCCTTGGATGGACCGGCTCCTCACCCAACGGTTACCGGGCCGGGAAGGAGTCGGAGCCCTGCTGTCGGGATTCCTCCTGCAGCTCACCAATGACACCGGCTCCTACCGGTCGTCCGACGGTCCGCGGCTGGGGGCGGCACTACTGGAGTTGCTGACCGCGCTGTTCGCTCATCACCTCGATGTGGACGACAGCAGCACTTCCGACCGCGCCCGGCGGGCCCTGGTCCTGCGGATCCAGGCGTTCATCTGCCAACACCTCCGAGATCCCCAACTGACCCCGCCAGCCATCGCCGCCGCCCACCACATCTCCGTCAGCTACCTGCACCGCATCTTCCAGGGAGAAGACATCACCATCTCATCCTGGATCCGCGAACAACGTCTGTCCCACGCTCGTCGCGATCTCGCCGACCCCACATTGCGCAGCACTCCCATCCACGAGATTGCCTCTCGCTGGGGTTTCCCGCGAGCCGCCGACTTCAGTCGGGCGTTCCGTAGCGCCTATGGCATACCTCCCAAGCACTACCGGCACCACGCCACTGCCCGGGATGAACTCACCTTCGACGGCCTCCCAACAGGTGGCACACATGAGTAGACGCGTCGCTCACTCCGGCGTCCGTGTGCCACCCCTGGGGCCGCCGCCTTGCCTGTTGCTCCAGGCGTAGATCGTGATCTTGCCGGTTGTCACTGAGCGCAGCAGTTGGCAGGTTAGTGCTTCAGTCGGCGGACAGGAGAACCTCAGAGTCCCATGGCCTTGGTTGCCGGGCGACGCATGAGGCGGTCGGACTCCAGGCGAACGGAGGGCCGGGAACTGTGCTTTCGCCCAACAGCACCTGCACCGACTTCACCCGCGCCTTCCGCACTGCCCACGACATGCATGTCAGACATGCCGCCCCGCGACTACCGCCGCCACACACCCGACAGCTGAGTAGACGTAACTCCAAGCAGGTGTGGACTCTCTGCTGGCGACACGCTGCTGGTTGCCCGGCAGGCTGTGGGGGACGCCGATACAGGGGTTCAGCGTCGATGACAGCGACTACCAGAGGTGGCTCTGACCATGAAGATCTTACGTTTGCTGACCGCTCTCTCCGTGACCGCAGCAACTGGCCTCGGCACCGCGACAATCGCGTCGGCAACAGCTCCCAGCCAGGACTCCGAGCGGATCATTACGCACCCCTTCTACATACGCAACGCTCACAGCAACAAGTGCCTGGAGATCGCGGATGGCAGCCAAGCCAATGGGGCAAGGGCGCAGCAATGGAGCTGTAACAAGCAGGAGACGTCCAAGTGGGTCAGCTCGAACTGGGGGGACGGTCTCAACTACCAGATCCAGAATTTGAACAGCGGTAAGTGCCTGGAGGTCGAGAACTCCTCCAAGGCCAACGGTGCACGGGTCCAGCAGTGGACATGCACCCGAGTGGGGGGCCAGATGTGGCGCAGCATCGATGCCGGCGACGGTACCGATGTCCTCTACAACGCCCACAGCGGGAAGTATCTGGAGATCTCGAATTCATCCAAGGCCAACGGTGCGCGAGCGCAGCTGTGGGAAGGCGTCGGCCAGGGTGGGGCCTACTTCACGTTTCTGAGCGCCAGATGATCGGTCGCTATCTGCCAGATGCACCGCGACGGGGGTGACGACGGCAACCTCGGCGTGCGGCGCGGGATGCACAGGGGATCTACCCATCAGCGCCGCGATGGTTCGTGCGGCGTTCCACAACTGGCGCTCTGCCACACCCGATTGAGTGGAATTGATCCCAGTCGGGACCACCGTCGCGTGCATGTCCGCTACGTTCAATCCCAGGTCACAGGCCACAGAGCGCCTCTGTCGGCCGGGAAACGTCCGGGCGGTGGCCCTCGCTCCATCCCGCACACCAGCCGACGCCCGTCGACTCCAGGGTGTTCAGCCGTAGGGCCATCGCATCGTCGGTGAACTCATCATCGTCGTCTGCCCAGTTGGTGTACGGGGTGCGTACCTGCGCGAGGGCCAGGTTTCTGGCACAGGCGGCGCCGACCGGACGGGGCAGCGCCAGCGTGCGAACGCGGGCGTCCTGTGCGAGCGGGGCCGGCAGGCGGCCGGGCGAGACGCCGTCGAGCGCGATAACGGCCTGCCACGGCACGGACCGGTCGGCAACGCTGGCATGCATGGCGGTCAGGTAGTCGAGCCGGTCTTCCCGCAGACGGCTGGCGATGACCACGGTGATCAGGGACGAGATGTGCGGGGACAGAGCATGCTCCGGGCAGATGAGGGTGAGGGCTAACGGCGCGTGGCGGGACGAGGCCAGGTTTCGCCGGGGCTGCGGCGGGAGCCGTTTGGGGGCGGTGTGCTGCGCGTCGCCCGAACGGGCGGCGGGGGGCCGAGAGAGGCCCAGGCGGCCGGGTGGTCGTTGAAGACGGTGAGCGGGTTGGTGGCCCGGATCACCACCGGTCCGTTGTCCTCGTGGAGAAGGCTGAGCACCTCGATGCCCGCTTCTCCCAGGACGTATCCCCACTGCAGGTCCCGCTCGTCAACGGTCGATTCGGTGACCGCCATGCGCACCGGCGGGGAGCCGTCCGGGGTGATCAGGTGGTCGAGGGTGCGCAGTGAGCAGTCAACCGGCCTGGAGACTGCCTGAACTCGGCATAGCCGGCCTCCCGAACCGCGGCCTATCGTGTCCGCCGGAGATGGAACAGACGATGCGGGCACCATGTCGAAGGCGGTGGTGGAGAGCGGACTGGTTTCTCTTGTCCGTGCCATTCGGCGGGGTGTCAAGGCCGCCGGTGGGCGTGGCTCCGTTCGCACCGTGGCCGCCATACTCGCCCTCATCGGCCCGTCGGTCTGCGCGTTCTCGCTGTGGCTGCCGGACACTGTCCGAGCCGGAGTGGACCGGGCCGGAGCAGGGACCTCCGTCCCCTTCAACCCCCTTGGCGAGCAACCCGAGCGCAACCGCGTCGAAAGAAGAACTCCGTGCTTACCTCCAAATTTTCCACCACCGAGTGGTGGATAGCGGCTGTCGTGTCCGGAATTGCTCTGGCCGTGGCGATGCAGTCGCTGGTCATCACGAGACGGCACAAGCTGATGATGGTGCTGCCGCCCTTGGCCGGTGCGGCGTTCATCGTCCTGAGCTCGGCGGCGAGAGGTTACGAGGGCGAGACACCGTTGATGCTGTTCACGGCCACCGCGCTGGGGTTGGCGATCATGCGGATCGTGTTCGCCGTGCACCTCAGGCGTCAGATGGAACTGGTGCGTTCAGGGCAGCCTATGAAACAACTGACCGTCCTGCAGGTTGTGATCTTCTTCCTCGCCTTCGCGGCCGTCGTGATGGCCATGGCCGTCTTCCTGTGACGCCATGAGGGCGTCCGTGTCGATCGTCGGGTATCCACACATCCAACGAACCGGGCTGAGGGGCGCTTAACTCTCGCTCGACGCAGGCGCGATGCTGGTCGGGCACGACGCCCCCAGTTCGCGTCGAACGGGTCACCTAAGGCGTGTCCCGTAAACGCCTTCGCCGTCTGTGCCGACGAACCCTTGGATGCGTCGTGCGGCAGTTTGAGCGGCGGCAGGCTGCAGAGGCTCAGCCTTGCGGCTCCTGCGGCTTGACGTCGAGCTCGCGCAGATTTTGATCTTTGAGCTCGGTGCGGGCCTCCGTGCGGTGGCCACGGGCGATGTAGTCCCGCACAATCGCCTCGATCGCGTCCTGGGGCGAGCCGATCCCAGCCAGGACCATCACCTCCACTACGAGTTCGGCGTCGAGACTGATATTGACCTTGGCCATCGTGCCCCCTCATCACGTCGCACGCGCACTCTAGCTGCTCACGGTTCCGTAGCGTGCGCTCAAGATCCGATCTCAGGGGACTGTCCAGAGTGGGATGATCTTGCTGTGGCTGGTGTGATCACGGCGTCGGAGCCGTCCTGGATAGCCCCGTTCACCGGGCTGAGCCCGCGTCAGTTCGACAAGCTGATCACCGCCCTGCGGCGTGAAGGCGCGGATCCGGTCCGCAAGGGTCGGCCTTGGAGCCTGCCGATGAAGGACAGGGTTCTGCTGGTCGCCGCGTACTGGCGCACGAACCTCACCCTGCGACAGCTCGCCCGGCTGTTCGGCATCTCGAAGTCGGCCGCCGACCGCGTCGTCGACCACCTTGGGCCGTTGCTGGCACTGCAGCCCCGCAAGCGGTTCCGCAGGGACACCGTGCTGATCGTGGACGGCACCCTGGTGCCCACGCGTGACCACACCGTCGCCGAGCAGTCGAGGACGGCGGCTACAGGGGCACCGGCCTGGTCATCCCGCACCGTCGCGAGCGGGGCAAGAAAGAACTCCCGGCCTGGAAAGAGGAACACAATGCCTCTCACCGCAAAGTCCGCGCCCGGGTCGAGCACGTCTTCGCCCGCATGAAAGCTTGGAAGATCCTCCGCGACTGCCGTCTGAAAGGCGACGGTGTCCACCACGCCATGCTCGGCATCGCCCGCCTGCACAACCTCACCCTGGCCGGGTAACGGAGAAACAGGCTGGTCAATCAGCACGCCAAAGATCATTTACGGGACAGCCCTTAGATGTTGCGGGTCAGGACGTTGGTGACAGCGCATAGTGGTGGGCAAGATTGGTGGCGAGGTCACGGAGGTGAGCCCTGGCTTCGGTGGGGCCGTGCACAGTGATGGCGCCCCCGAACGGCAGTAGTGCTCGCACGTCCTCCAGATGGAGGAAGCGGATCGTCACCTTGTGGCCGGTGGCGGATTCCTCATGGTCGTCCCGGACGAGTCGTCGGCCAAAGATCCGTCGCGCTCGCTCGATCTGGGTCTGGTCGATGGTGGCGCTTACCTCTATCGCATGGTTGTGTTCCCACTGATCAACGAGCGCTGCAGCGACGGTGGCCAGGGTCTGGCTCTCGCGGATCCGTCGTGGCTGGTCGACTTCTTTCCACGCCGTGATCCGTTCGAGTCGGTACATCCGTGGCACTCGGGCACAGTCGGCGACGAGGTACCAGAGGCCGGCCTTGGCGAACAGCCCGTAGGGATCCACGACCAGGACGCCTGAGCGTGTCTCATGGGGGCTGTCGTACTCGATCCGTAGCCGGCGACCTCGCCTCACTGGGCCGATCAGTGAAGCCGGAGTCGTGCCGGACGTATGTGCCTGGAGCCAGGGACGGCTGTCCACGTGCACCACGTCGGTGAGCGGCAGGAGCTCATGAGCTCGACGTGACTGTGTAGCGCCGATCTTGGAGAGCGCGCGCCGGCTTTCGACGGACGCGTTGAGCTCCGCACGTTGCTTCTCATCCAGCCCGGTGAGCGACAGATGATCACGCTCGCCCGGCGTAAGTCGCGTGAGGTCGAGCCCGGACCCAGGCAGCATGGTCACGCCTCCGAGGCGGCCCCGTTGTGCAGTCACCGGGAGACCGGCGTCGCGGAGCCAGTTCAGGTCCCGGGTGATGGTTCGAAGGGACACCCCGAGCGCCGAGGCAAGTTCCTGTGTGGTCGCGGCATCCCTTGATGCGAGGAGCAGCATCAGGGAGAAGAAGCGATCTGGGGTCACACACCAAGTCTTTCAGGAATTGCGACACTATACGGCGCATATCCCGGTCAGGCTGGCGGATGCGTACCTCCGACCTGCGAAAAGGAACAACCATGACCACATCCGTCGTGTCCATCGTCTACGTGAACGACGCTCCCGCCGCAGCTCGTTTCTACGGCGACCTCCTCGGCATGAGCCCCTCGTTCGAGACTCCGGGATACATCACCTTCGACCTCGGGCCCGGCGCTGACCTCGCTGTGTGGTCTGGCCAGTTCGAGGATCTGTCACCGGACGTCCCGCGCACCGGTGAGGTGTGCCTGGCCATCGACGGTGGACCCGACGAGGTCAACGCGATCTTCAAGCAGTGGCAGTCCAAGGGCGTCACGATCCTTCACGAGCCTCATGATCTGGGGTTCGGGCTGACCTTCCTCGCAGCCGATCCTGACGGGAACCGAATCCGCGTCGCACCCCGGGGCTGAAAGGCCGCAACGCGGCAGGCGCGCACGATAGGTGTCGCGCCTGCCGTTGTCTGACGTCGAGAGGACGACGAGTG
This sequence comes from Streptomyces sp. NPDC007991, assembly GCF_042958445.1. Lineage (NCBI taxonomy): Bacteria > Bacillati > Actinomycetota > Actinomycetes > Kitasatosporales > Streptomycetaceae > Streptomyces > Streptomyces sp. NPDC007991. Next base: position 185,834 of record NZ_JBIBJD010000006.1, on the reverse strand, counting down.
CCCCACGCGAATGCGCCCCTGAGCGTCGAGGGCCGTAGGCGGCTCGTGAAGCGGTGCCAGACACGTCCCATCGCCCACGTCGCCGCTGAGATGGGTATCTCTCGCGCATGCGCCGGCAAGTGGGTAAATTGCTGGCGGCTACACGGTGATGCGGGATTGCAAGACCGGCCGTCGAGCCCGCACCGGAGTCCGAAAGCGACACCAGCATGGGTCATCGCGCAGATCGAGTCCTGGCGCCGCGAGCACAAATGGTCCGCGCAACGTATCACCGACGAACTTGCGAACATCGGGTTTGTGATCGACCGGCGGACTGTCAGCCGACACCTGACCCGGCTCGGCCTCGGCAAACGCCGCTTCATCGACCCAGGCGGTGAGAACAACAGGAAGCCGGGGAAGATCACCGCCCGTTGGCCCGGATACACATGGTGCATCTGGATGTGAAGAAGGCCGGCCGGATCCCTGATGGCGGTGGGTGGCGGATCCACGGCCGGGACAGCGATCAGGCCAAGGTCGCTAGTCGGGCGAAGTCGGCCGGGGCGAAGCGTGGCTACGTCTACCTGCACTCCGTCGTCGATGGTTTCTCACGGCTCGCCTACACAGAACCGCTGGGCGATGAGAAGGGCGCGACGGCTGCTGCTTTCCTCGCCCGGGCGAAGGTCTGGTTCGCCGCCCACGGCATCAACCACATCCACCGGGTCGTCATCGACAATGGCGCTTGCTACCGCTCCGGCGACTTCGCCCGCTTCGTCGGGCAAGGCACCCGGCATCAGAGAACCAAGCCATACACACCTCGGCACAACGGGAAGGTGGAGCGCTACCAGCGCATCATGGCCGAGGAAGTCCTCTACGCCCGCGAGTTCACCAGCGAGGACGCCCGGTCAGCCGCGATCGCGGTATGGAACATCCACTACAACTACCACCGGCCGCATAGTGCTGCCGCCGGAAACCCGCCAGCAGCACGCCTCCGCGAGAGCGTCACCAACGTCGGGGCCGGCCCACACGCCGTCGACGGTGGTCAGAACTCCTATCAGGATCGCCGCGACCCAGCCCGGCAGGTCGTTGATGACCACCTCAAGCACTCCGCACGCCAGCATCAGCGCGATGGGCGCGAGCACCTTCAGCCGCGCGCGTTCGTCGGCGCGGTACTCCCGCAAAGACCACACCCGCCACGCCGGTCACGCCCATGCCCCGCCCGTGGCCTACTTGGCGGCCCAGTAGCCCAAGTTGTTCCGGTTCCCCTCCGCCGCCCGACGCGGCGCGTCCGGCGATCCCAGCAGACCGTACGGCAGATACCCGGATCGGACACCGAGTTCCCACCCATGGACCTGGACGGCGAGGCAGGCCAGGGCGAGAGTGCCGAGGGGGAGGAGGGACCGGGGCGCGGGATCACCGGCATCGGCCTTGACGCTCTCCCGGTACGCGACCAGCCGGGCGACGAGGGCGTCCTCGAAGGCGTGCTGGTCGTCGTCGAGGAGTACGCGGAGCAGCCGCTGGTCCGCGCTCAGCGCGTCGCCGACCTCGTCGAGCCGCCGGGCGGCCTCCGCGCGCTCCCCGGCGTCGGGCTTGCGCAGCGGCACCGTCGGCCAGTCGCGGGGCAGATGCCCTGCCGCCTCGGTGAGATAGGGGCACAGGGCATCCATGGCGGCGAGGTCGGCGGGGTCGGAGACGGAGGTGTACCGGTTGTAGGGCACGCCGTCACGGATGGCGGGCGCGTAGTCGCCGCGCAGCAGCAGCCCAGTGGCCCGCTCCCAGTCCCACACATGCCCGCTCACGACACACATCTCGAACATGTCGAGCCAGGTCCGCGCGGTGGGCGCCTCCTTGACGACGTCCCGGAAGGTGATGGGCCCTTCCCCGAACTCGTCGTCGTCCGGGTCCGTGCTGATCCGCTCCCCGACGAGGGGGAACCGGAGTTCCTGGTCCCCGTTCGGGAAGCACATGATGCTCAGCACGCCGTGCACACACTCCGCGGCGGTGACGGCGACCGTGCCGGCCGCGACGTCGAGCCCCGGCTCCGTCACCGTTCGCGCGGCGACATGGTCGAGCAGTTCGTCCGCCATGGCTCGGATCAGCCTCGGCGAGATGCTGCCGTACCGCAGCGAGTGCCACCGCCTGTGGGCCCGCCCGGCGATGTCGTCGAGCGCCTCGGCCAACCGCTGCTCGCCGACCTGATGGCATGTCACATCTCGCACGTGCCCTGTCCCTTCATGAACTCCACGACTGGACGAAGCACGCTATCAACGGGCACTGACAGCACTAGAGCGTTTTCTTTCGGATCACCTCGCCGACCAGATGAAGATGGCGGCGATGTGGAGTCCGGCGAGGTAGATGGTGGCGGTCTTGTCGTATCGAGTGGCCAGAGCGCGACATTGCTTGATCTTGTTGATGCGTCGTTCAACGGCGTTGCGCTGCTTGTACGTCTCGCGGTCGAAGGCCGGTGGGCGACCGCCGGATCGGCCTCGCTTCTTGCGCTTGGCGAGGGTCGGAGGGTTGGGGGATCACCGCCCGGATCCCGCGCTGGCGGAGATGGGTGCTGATCGCGCGGGACAATGAGGCCTTGTCGGCCAGGACCACGTCCGGCGTAGTCCTGGAGCGGCCGATGGGCCCTTTCCGGGTTCCGGGCTGCGGCCTGCGCGGAGGGGGCCTCCCCGTCCCGAGGCGCCGGGGTGTACCTCAGCCAGACCATGAACAGGCCGAGGTCCCGGCCCGCCGCCGTCCACCCCCGGCCCATTCGACCGGGTCTCTGAGAAGCGGGGCGCGGGCGGGGCAGGGGTGAGGGAGGCCGGTTCGACGCCCAGTTTGCGGGCGGCCTCCTCGTGGTTCACGCCTGCTCCTCTTGGCCGCGGCCTTCTTCGTGGTCTTCTTCGCCACCGTCTTCTTGGCCGGCTGCTTCTTCGCCGTCTTCGTCTTCGGCAGCTCGTGCACGTCGGCGTCCTCGCCGCGCGAGGCCCTGGCCTGCTGTACGGACTCGTTCAGCGCGGCCATCAGGTCGACGATCTGCCCCGGCCCCGCCTCCGGCTGCCGAAGCTTCGGCGGCTCACGGTGCTCCCGCTTGGCCTCGATGATCTGCGAGAGGGCCTCGGTGTAGGCGTCCTCGAACTCCTCGCCCTCAAGATCCTCGCGGTCATGGTCTCCATGAGCGCCAGCGCACCGTCGATCTCTTCATCGCTCAGCTCGACCGGCGGCGGCAGCAGCTCCTCCGGCGACCTGATCTCATCCGGCCAGCGCATCGCGTGCAGAACGATGACATCGTCCCGCACCCGCAACAGGCCCAGACGCTCGCGTCCGGACCAGGCGTACTTCGCGACGGCCACCTTGCTGCTCCGGTCCAGGGCCATGCGCACCAGCTTGTACGGCTTCGCGGCGACCTGCCCGCTCGGCGCCAGGTATTAGCCCTCGCCGATCTTCAGAGGGTCGACGGAGTCCAGCGGCACGAACGCGACGATCTCGATCACCTTTGCCGTCGGCAGGCGATCTCGCCCTGGTCGACCTCACGGTCCTCGATCTCGCAGTACTTGCGTACTCGCACCCGGCCCATGTCCTCGAGGTGGTACTGGTGGAACCTGATCGAGTGGTCCTCGGTAGCGCTGGCAACGTTGATCGGCACGGTGACCTTCTCTGAACTAGCAGCTGAGGTGTATGTGGGATCTGCGTGGGCAGCCCGACTGCCCTCCTCCCGCATCGAACGTATGCGCTCCTTGCCTGCTGCATGGTGCCGGTACGGCACCGATCTGCTGCATGACTCCAAGGAGGTCGGGCTGACCGGGCTTCCTGGCCGGGGGTGCTCTGCCCGGGCACGAGCTGCGCCGGCGGGTTTCGCAGCTGACTGGGTACACGCGGCCGGTCAGCGACGGCAGTCTGTATCCGGCGATCAGCCGTCTCACCGAGGCGGGCCTGCTGGAGCGGCGTGCCGACCCGGGTGCGGGCCCAGCGCGGTACGTACTGAGCCTGACCGGCGCCGGGCGCACCGAACTGCTGAAGCGGCTGCGCAAGCCGGCCGACCACGAGATCACCGACTTCACCCGCTTCTTCACTATCCTGGCGTCGAACAGTGCCATCTGCCGGACTCCGGATGGGGGATGCTCAACCTTTCGGGGGGCGTCGTCACCTCAGGCAAGGAATGGACGGACGGCGGCTCGGTGCACGAGGTGCACTCCCTCAAGCGTCGCGCGGCTACCGCGACCCGGCCTGTGCCCATCCCGCCGCAGTTCGTACGCATGCTCCGTGCGCACATCGAACGCTTCGGCGTGGCGCCGGACGGCCGACTGTTCCGGAACCAGGCCGGCAACTACGTGGACGCAGCTGCATATCGCACAACGTGGGCGCGGGCACGGAAGTACGTCCTGACCCGTACAGAACGCCAAGTTCCTGGACGGCGTCCGAGAGCAGGCCAACCGCCTCATCGAGCAGTCCATGCAGGAGTGGGACCGCGTCAGCCAGGGCGCGGAGGCTGAAGGCTGAGTAGGGGTTTGGTCCGTGACTGGTCCGGAAGTACTGGTCAGGAGAAGGCGCCTGGCGGGCAAAAGACCGGGTCAGGCGCCTTTTTTCGTGCCTCTAGAAGAAGCCCAGCTTCTTCGGCGAGTACGACACCAGCAGCTTCTTCGTCTGCTGGTGGTACACACTCACCGGCGCTTCTGACCTGCGGCAAAGCGTGGAATCGTCTGCTGCTGAGCCGAGTCGGTCCGCACCTGGTCCGGATCTTGGTTCGTGATCTGTGGTGTTCGCGTGCGATTCCTGCGGTACGACATGGCACCCCAGGCCAACGGCGGGTGTGACTCAGTCGTGCCGTTCTCCCGCGCGTACCAGACCGGTCTTGTAGGCGATGACGACCAGCTGAGCCCGGTCGCGGGCGCCGAGCTTGACCATGGCGCGGTTGGCATGGGTCTTGACGGTGAGCGGGGTGACGGCGATCTCGTCATTGGCCAGGCCCGAGCCCGCCAGAGTCAGCACTTCTCGTTCCCGGGGAGTCAGCGTGGTCAGGCGCTCGGTGTCGACGAGGTCGCTGGGGAGGGCTGGGCGAGGACGCGGGCGATGAGGCCCTTGGTCGCTGCCGGGGAGAGCAGCGCCTCACCGGCGGCCACGACGCGGACGGCGTGGAGCAGGTGCTCCGGTCCGACCCCCTTGCCGAGGAAGCCGCTCGCCCCGGACCGCAGGGACTGGACGACCAGCTCGTCCTCCTCGAACGTGGTCAGGACGAGAACCCTGACCCCGGCCAGATCCTCGTCCTGGGCGATCAGCCGTGTGGCTTCGATGCCGTCGACCTCGGGCATCCGGATGTCCATGACCACGACGTCGGCGCGCTCGGACCGGGTCAGTCGGGCCGCTTCCCTGCCGTTGGCGGCCTCCGCGACGACCTCCATGTCCGGCTGTGCGTTGATGAGCAGCCGGAAGGTGCCGCGGAGCAGGGCTTGGTCGTCGGCGAGCAGGATGCGAATGGTCGTGAGCGATGGTTCCTCACGTGGTGTCAGGCAGGCGCGGGCGAGAGCGAGACCGGCAGTTCGGCGATGACCTGGAAGCCGCCTTCGGGCCGCGGTCCGGCGGTGACGGTGCCGCCGATGGCGGCGGCTCGTTCGCGCATGCCACCACTGGCAACCGCGCTTTCGCTGACCCGCAAGACCTGATCACCGCCGTCCGGCGGGGCCTATGCCGGCTCCAGTACCGCCATGACGTGCTCGACGGCTGCCTCACCGGAACCAGACTGGTGCTCGCCTCACCCTGACGGCATCGCGCTTTCAAAGTCAGTAACGGCGAGTGCAGGAACTGGCCCGTCATCCGATGTCAGTCCGTCATTGCAGGTGGCCATCCGAGCTCGTTGAGGACGTGGCCGTCGGCGTCCGCTGCCGTCAACAGAGTGGGCGGCATCTGCTTTTGGGTTGTGGGTGTGACGAGTCGGTGGTCATGCGGCAGCGGTCAGCTTTCGATCTCGTCTGTTGCCGGTGAGGGCTAAGGCCTGGGTTCGGGTCAGCGATTATCGCCCACAAGAAGACGAGTCGAATGCATATGAGTCGTCATGTCCATCGAGGTTGACGTCCATGCAAGGCAAAAGGGAGATAGAGGTAGAACTCAACTCTCGAAGTCGCCTCTACTTATGCTGGGTTGTCTGGTAATCGCTTGGCTGGAACTTTTCCTTGTTCTTTCCTGTGAGTGTCCTTCAATATTCAAGCGCGGTCGTCGTCAACGTGCGCACCGCCAGGAAAACGGTCACTTTGGGCTCGCTCGTGCCCTTTCGCTACCCCCCCCCACTGTTCGCGGCCTTTTTCCTGCTCCCCAGAAGGAGCGACTCTTGCGTATCTCCCGTAAGAAAATCGCGGCACTCGCTGCCACTGTTCTGCTCTCGTCGGCGACCGCCGTGTCCGGCGCGCAGGCAGCCGACTCGCAAGACACGCGCTACGACGCCGCCATGATGAGCGCTCTGGCGACCTCGCTCGGCGTGAGCGAACAGGCCGCTGTGGAGCGGCTTGACCGCGAAGCCGACCAGCAGAGAACACTCTCCTCGCTCGAGCGCCAGGGTGTGGCGACCGACGGCTCTTTCTTCAACGCGAAGGGAGAACTGGTCGTCAACACCGACGACGCCAAGGCATCACGAGAAGTGGAAGGTGCCGGGCTGAGCGCACGCACTGTCCGCCATGGCGAGAACGAGCTGAACAAGGTCAAGGCCGCCCTGGACGATGCGGCACTCGGTAGAACTCCCACCGGGGTGAGTTCCTGGGAGGTCGACCTCGCCGCGGACACCGTCACGGTGAAGGTCAACGACGGCGACAGTGCCTCGGCCCGGGCCTTCCTCGACAAGGCACGGTCCTATGGAGACGCCGTGCGTGTCCTGTCCGACCAGCCCGACCTGGCCCCACAGGCGACCATCAAGCCCGGCGCGGAAATGGCCTTCAACGGCTTCGTCTGCTCCGTGGGTTATGGTGCCCGCGACTCCGCCGGCCATCAGTACCTCGTCACCGCAGGGCACTGCATCGAGGACCTCCCGGTCCTCTCGTACCAGGGGGCCCGCTTCGCCCAGGGCACCAACTCCCGCTTTGCCCTGGGCAGCCGCAGTGTTGACATGGGCATCGCACGTCTCGATGTCGGCAACACGATATCCACCGTGGTCGGGACCTATGGCAGGACTGCCGAGCCCACGGTGCTCGGCAGCAGGCGCGCGGCCTCCGGATCCACCCTCTGCAAGTCGGGCCGCACCACCTTCTGGACGTGCGGACGGGTCAATTCCTACAACGTGACGGTCACGTACTCCGACCCCAACGGCGGGCCGAACACTGTCGTCACCGGCCTGGCCAGCTCCTCGGTATGCACGCAGGGAGGTGACAGCGGCGGTGCCTACATCTCGGGCAACCAGGCCCAGGGCATGACTTCCGGAGGCCCCTCGAGCCAGCGCTGCAACGGCAGCGTCAACGCACCTGGATCTTCCTACTTCCAGCCGCTGGACGACGCCCTGACGCACTACGGGCTCACCCTCAACACGGCCTGACGTCGAAGACGCGGGCGTGAACGTGGGGGCCGTCCGGCATACGCTGGTCGGCCCTCATGACGCTCACCCGAGCGGGCGGGTGGCGGCACGGCCGTTCACGCGCCGGCCGCAACCCCTGAACCGGCTAGGGACGTGGAACGACACACTCTCAACCTCAGCTTGTACGGAGCGCCCGGGAGCTGTTGAGGGCGTCGGGTAGTGCTCAGGCGCTGGGGCTGAGCGCAGCTGTGCCAGTGCTGCATACCCTTCCGGTCCAGCGGGTCCCAACCACCGCCCCGGCAAGCCGTCCGCCGTCTTGGCCGGTTGCAGGGTCGGCCATCCGGCCGAGGAAGGCGTGCGGTGAGCTGTCACAACCGGCCGTTCGGCCGAGGCCGGCTCCCCTTGTGCGGGGCGAGATTGGGTGCCGCAACCCCGTCTGTCCTCACCAGGAGTACTCCATGGAACGCAAGCCTTTGATCGTCACCGGCGTCGCGCTGGCAGCGGTGGCCGTGGGTGGCGGAGCCCTCACCTATGCCATGAGCGGTACGGAGTCGACCACTGGGCTCGACAAGTCCACCACCGTGACCGTGGACGGCCACAAGGCGCTCAGCGGAGACATCGTCGCAGGCCGTACCTCGTCGAAGTACAGTCCGCTGCCATGGATCGGCGGTGACACGTCCGTCATGAAGTGCCCGGATCTCAAGGCGGTGGCCGGGGTCAAGGTGACCTGCACCGCGAAGGACGGTGACGGCAAGGACCTCTCCATCCCGGTCTCCGTCCTCAAGGCTGACGCCACCAGCGTCACTTGGATGTTCGAGCGCGTCTAGCGTCATCCTGCTGCGCCGATGAGCCTGCTGTTTTTCGAGATCCAAGCCGCATGTGCCCTGCCGGTCGATACCCGGCAGGGCAACTCATGCCGGTCCGCCCAGCTGCCCGACCATGCCAGTGGCCCCTCAGAGGCGCAGGACGCATGACCTCGTCGCGCTCGTCCCCACTGACCTCTGGCGGCTCACTGGCGGGTGCCTTCGGTGCGCTGTGTTGAGCCCTTGAACCCGGCGGCCTCGCTGCCGCCGACCGCCCTTGGCCCGAAGGTGTCGCACTCGCCTCAAGTGGTGACAACGCCGGACCTTGATCGGGCGTCGTCACAAGGCGACTGCACGAGGCTTGTCGCTTCAAGCGGGTGATAGGTCAGCGTGATCCGTCTTCCCATGGCCGCGTAGGGCTCGAGGCGTCGCGCAGAATGCGCAGAGCGCGCTCCAGGTGCTGGCGATCCACCAGCGAGAGCGGCCCGGAGACATGGGTGCGCAGCTGGGACACGTGCTTGGTCATGGCGTGGTCCAGTGCATCGGCGCCCTTGTCGGTCAGTACGGCGAGTGCGGCCCGTCGATCGACCGGGTCGGGGTCGCGGCGGATCAGCCCTTCCTTCACCATACGGTCGGCGAGCCGGGTGAAGCCGCCCGAGCTGAAGGACACGGCCTCCGCCAGGTCGGTCATGCGCAGCCGGTGTTCGGGTGTTCGCCCCAGCCGCAGCAACACCTCGAACCAGGTCTCCGGCAAGCCCAGCTCGCGGTGCACCAGCGGTTTGAGGCGGGTGTACGCCTCGACGAACAGCCCGTAGAGCGTCACGTCGTCGTCGTTCAGCAGTTCCTCGTTCACCTCCCCAGGGTGACAGAAGGTCGCACACAGAAGAAGCTGCCGTTGCAATATCTTGCTCAGCAGATATATTGTCTGCACCGGCAGGTAAATCTCCCTGTGTGCCCCTGTGGAGCCGATCATGCGCAAGCCCCTCCTCTCCGTCTTCGCTGTCGCCGCCACGGCCGGTGCGTTCGCCGTCGGCCTGGCCCTGGGCCCCGCCACAGCGGACGCAGCCCCGCCCTCGCACCCGCACCGCACGCTCACCATCAAGGCCATCGAGAGGGGCACTGCGATCAACATGGTCGATGTCGCCCCCGCCGACACCGCCCTCGGCGACCAGCTCATCGGCACCGGCGACCTCACCACCCCCGCAGGCCGCAAACTCGGCACCAGCAGCTTCGTCGCCGTCTCCACCGACGCCAAGCCCCGCACCGCCGAACTGCTGACCTTCGTCTACGAGCTGCCTGACGGAAAGATCACCACGTCCGGCACGGCCAGGCTCTCTCCCACCGGTCCCGTCTTCGACGAGCGGTTCGCCATCACGGGAGGCACCGGCGCATACAAGGACGCCACCGGCCAGGTGCGTGTGCTGCAGGAGACGGTGGAGCAGGCGAAGGTCACCTTCGCGATCCAGTACTGACCACTCAACGCATACGACACCCACGAGCACTTATGGAGTCATCTGTGAAGATCCTCTTGATCGGCGCCACCGGCATGATCGGCTCGCGCATCGCCGCGGAAGCGCTCAGCCGCGGCCACGAGGTCACCGCCGCCAGCCGTTCGGGCAGCTCGGACGCCCTGCCGCAGCACCCGAAGCTGAGCGCCCTCACCCTCGACGCCGCCGTGGCGGACCAGGTGGCCCGGGCCGGCGCCGGACACGACGTCGTCATATCCGCTGTCTCCCCGCCCCGCGACGGCTCCGACCCGGCCACCCCGCTGCTGGCCACGTACCGGTCCCTGACCGACGGGTTGCGCACCGCTGCCGTACGCCGCCTGGTGGTCGTCGGCGGCGCAGGCAGCCTGAAGACGGCCTCGGGCAGGGACCGGGTCGACACTCCGGACTTCCCCGCGATGTACAAGGCCGAGTCGCTGGCCCAACGCGAGGTGCTGCGCCTGCTGCGCGCCGAGGTGACCGACCTCGACTGGACTTACGTCTCCCCGGCCGACGAGATCGCCCCCGGAGAGCGCACCGGCACCTTCCGCCTCGGCGGCGACGACCTGCTGACCGCCGAGGACGGCACCAGCTTCATCAGCGCCGAGGACTACGCCGTAGCCCTCGTCGACGAAGCCGAGAACGACAGCACGATCCGCCGCCGCATCACCCTCGCGTACTGACCGGCAGAGGACGCGGGCAGCGGGGGAGTTCTGAGCTTCCCTGATCGTCCGCCCGTCCCGTGCCTGCCAATGCAGCCGAATGCTCCCCGTTCGCATCACCGTCCAAGGAAGGAACACGGCAATGCCGATGGCACGACGTCAGGTACTGGTGGGAGGTTCGATCGCCTCTGCCGCTCTCGCACTCGGAGGAGCGAGCGGCTTCGCGACGACCCCAGAGGCCTCAGGCCGACGCGCCGGCACGCGTGAGGAGACCAAGAGCCTGGAGCAGCTGTACCGTGAGGCGAAGGCGGAGGGCGGCACGCTCACCGTGTACGCCGGCGGTGACACCGCCACCCAGCAGGACGGCAACAAGGCCGCCTTCGAGGAGGCGTTCCCCGGCATCACACTGAACATCGTCGTGGACTACAGCAAGTTCCACGACGCCCGCATCGACAACCAGCTCACCACCGGCACCCTCGTCCCCGACGTCGTCCAGCTACAGACCCTCCAGGACTTCCCCCGCTGGAAGCAGGAAGGCGTCCTGCAGCCCTACAAGCCGGCCGGCTTCTCCCGCGTCCACCCTGCCTTCAAGGACCCCGACGGCGCGTGGACCGGCATCTTCGTCGACGCCTTCTCCACTATCTACAACATCGACAAGGTAGGCGCCAAGCAGGCACCGGCCACCGCTCGCGACCTCCTCGACCGGCGTCTCAAAGGGAAGATCGTCTCCACCTTCCCGAACGACGACGACGCGGTGCTGTACCTGTACAAGCTCATCATCGACAAGTACGGCTGGGACTGGCTGCGCCGGTTCGCCGCCCAGGACGTGGCCTGGGTACGCGGCACACAGGAACCCGCCGACCGCGTCGAGGCGGGCACCGCCGCCGTCGCGCTCGGCACGGACGGCATGCTCACCCCGGCCGACGGCATGAAGACCCGCTTCGTCCTGCCCGAGCGCGACCCGTTCATGGCCTGGGCCCAGCGCGCCGCCATCTTCAAGGGCGCCAGCCACCCGGCCGCGGCCAGGCTGTACCTGAACTGGTGGCTGTCGAAGCAGACCCAGTCCGACTTCTACATGTGGTCTGTCCGCACCGACGTGGCCCCGCACGCGGGCTACCGGCCCATCTGGGACTACCCCAACGCCCACCTCGGCGGCTTCGAGCACTTCATGGCCGACCGCGCCCTCGTCGAGCGCTTCAAGCAGCAACTCACCCTCTACGTGGGAGAGGTGAGCGGCGCGCCGTCCCCGGGCCGGCTCGGCCTGCACCCCGGCCGCTGATGCGGACGCATCCGACCGAGGAAGCTTCTGGCTGATGAGGCGGTCGATCAGACCCGGCCGAGGAAGACGTACGCGCGCTGGGCATGGCGAGCGGCTGCGGCTCGGGAATGCTTCAGTCTGATCGGTGCCACCGGCTGCCTCAGTCGACCAGTGCAGCCAGTTGATGTACGGCAGTCGGGCGCCCACGCGGACGACGCACCGGGCGTCGATGCGCCGGGCGCGGCCGGTGTCCTCGGCGAAGGTGGCTGCCCGGTACGGTCGCTCGTCCTCGGTCTGGGCCCGTACTGAGGGACTGCCGGCGCCCAGCCCGCGCGGGTCGATCCTCAGGGACAGGGCGCGGGCGTAGTCGAGGGGCACGGTGGAGGTGGCAAACCAGTCGGAGGCCGGGTACTCCTGACCAGCTACCGGGTCTATTCGCAGTGCACCGGGCTTCGGCCCGGTGGTGAAGCGAATCTGAGAACTGCTCTGACCTCAGCTGTGTGCATGGATCTGCATTGTTCACGTCAGCCGAGGTCAGAGCGGCCGGTCCCGCTACCGCGCCAGCTCCGCTTGATTAGCCCACGCCGCTCAAGGGCCCAAGCCACGTTCGAACTCTTGGGAGCAATGGGCACGGCACTGGACGCTGCAGCGATCTGGCGGAGCATGTCAGCTTGCTGTTCGGTCAGCGTGTACTTCATGAGCTTCGGCTCCACCTCGACGAACTGCGGGCAACTCCACCAAGGTACGGCCGACGAGCAGCCTCAGAGCGCTTCCCGCCGCCCGTTCGGGCTCCACCACCCCAACCTGGTCAACAGATCGAAGACGCCAACCCGACCGGCGAGCTCTGGATCGTCGCGGACAACCTGTCCAGTCATAACAGCCTGTCCACCCGGACCTGGCTCGAAGACCATCCCCGCATCCACCATGCCTTCATCCCCGTCGGCGCGTGCTGGCTCAACCTGCAGGAAGGCTGGTGGCGCATCTTCCGCGAAGCCGCCCTCGCCGGCCGCTCATTCGCTAATCGCGACGACGTCGAACACGCCACCACCCTTGCAACCAGACAGCTCAACTCCCATGCCACGGCCTGGATTAGGGGCAGACCAGCACCCCCGACCCGCCGACTACGGCGCCGATATGTGTACATCGTTTGAGGAACCCAGCACTAGGTGGTCCACCAGGACGACGTCTCGGAGAACCGGAAGTTGGTGTAGGTCTTCCGGTAGATGATCCGGTCCTGGTAGTCACGGGCGGTGCGCACGCGGTCCGGCAACTGGTCGACTCCCGACAAAACCCGGTCGGTGACCACGCGGCAGGCGTGCGACACCTGGCAGGACTGGATCTGGCGGGGTGAGACCTACAAGTGCGCCTGGAACGTTCCCAAGTGCCGATACGACTGGGGGAAATCGAAGACAACGGGCTGGCAGTGGTCGGTCGGCCTCAATGTCAAGATCCCGATCCCGGGTGCCAAGGACCTCGTCAGTGTCACCCCCTCGTACGGGCGTAACGGTTCCACCACCACTTCGTTCACCTTCTCGATCGAGTTGAATCCGGAGCAGAAGGCCCAGCCGATCCAGGTCGTGGAGCGCCGCTGGACGAAGGGCGTCTTCCAGGGCATCTACCACTCCACGGGGAAATCCTGCCTGCCGAGCCCGGGCAGGCCCGACGGCAACGCCTACCTGTACCGCTGGGACCCCAACAAGCGCTGGGGCAGTTGGACGACCAACCTGGCCGTGAGCAACTACGCGTCGTACCACGTGTGGTGACAGAACCGGGAGACGGCGAAGCCTGCCCGCGCCCGATCGAGACGCCGCGCGAGGCGCGTTGTGCGATGGCTGACGCCGCCTGGTGGGCCCATGGCAGGGGGCGTATGAGAAGCCCCCTGCCATGCACCTCGCGGCCCGTCCCGGTCGTCGGCGGTCCACTTCGAGAGTCCCGCCAGAAAATCCAGCAGACGTCGGTTGACCTGGTCAGGCGCTTCCTCCTGTATCCAGTGCGTCACTCCGGGCAGGATGTCGGCGCCGCGCAGGTCGGTGACGTGCCCCTCCATCAGCGACGGCGGCATGAACCGCGGTCCCCCTCACCGCCGATGTACAGGGACGGCTGGTCGACGGTGCGGCCGTCGTAGGGGGCCAGAAGCTCCCAGTTGCGGTCGAAGTTGCGGTACCAGTTCAGCGGTCCTGTCCAGCCGTTCCGCTTCAGCGAGGCGATCAGCGCCCGGTCCTCGGGGGAGGGGGTAGGTGAGACGGTCGGTGGCCGGCCCGTTGAGCCACGCCTCGCGGCCCTGGACCCGGCGACCGTTGAGCGCGCGCTCGACGTCGGCGTCGAAGAGCGCTTCGGCGACTCCGGGTTCCTGGAGCCAGAGCATGTAGAAGTCCTCGCCGAGTGTCTCGCGCCAGTACTGGGTGGGCGGTACGGGAGTGCGTGGCACGAACGGGACCGACACCCCGGTGACGGCCCGGACCCGGTCCGGGTGGAGGAGCGCCGTGTACCAGGCGACCAACGCGCCCCAGTCGTGTCCGACCACGACCGCCTGCTCCAGGTTCAGCGCGTCCAGCAGTCGCACCACGTCGCCAGACAGGTGCTCGATGTCGTACGCCTGGACACGGCTCGGGACGGAGGTGTCGCCGTAGCCGCGCTGGTCGGGGGCGATGGCCCGGTAGCCAGCCTCGGCCATGGCGGTGATCTGGTGCCGCCAGGTAAGCCACAGCGACGGAAATCCGTGCAAGAAGAGCACGGCAGGGCCGGTGCCGACTTCGGCGACATGCATATCTATCTGGCCGAGGTTGACGTGGCGGTGCGCTATTCCGGTCAGTTCAGGGGCGTTGGTCATCGTGTCTTCAGGGGAGACGAGTCGAATCGGGCGTCCGGCCCTGGCGTGGGGCGGAGAAGGCCGGGCGCCGTGGCTCACCCTCCCGCCGCCGGCCCCTCACCCGCATCGAACGGCCGGGCTCGGCCCCGGATCGGGCAGTCGCCTCGGCCGAAAGGCCGAGTGGGCGGCCCACGGGGTGATCGGGCCGCCGGATCGCTCGGTCAGCGCTGGAAGGGCATGGTCCCGCAGTTGGACGTGGTCGGCTTGCCCTCCAGGCGGTCGGTGAGCCAGGAGATCGCCGTTCCCTGGTCGGTCATGAGGGGGGCGAGGTGGTTGGTGAGGATCTTGTCGCCGAGGTTGGGCAGGTTGACGGCCTGGTAGGTGACGTTGCCGTCCTTGCGGCACCAGTCCACGGCCAGTCGGCGGGCCTGGGCGTGCGGAACGATGTCGTCCTGGATGCCGGTGGCCACCCTGACGGGGCCGTTCGGCTTGAGCGTCCCGATCCGCTGTTCGTCGAGGATGGCCTGCGAGCGCGGATCGGCGGCGATGATCTCGGCGACGGACTTGCCACTCTTCGTCCACGTGCTGCTCCGCGAGAAGCCGTACCCGAGCATCGCGTCGCCGATGCACATGGTCGACGTGTCGGCGAGGGCCTTGCGTCCTGCATCGTTGAGGTTCGCCTCGGCGGCGGCCCGCATGTCGGGGTACGCCTGGACGAAGCCGTTGATCGCCCAGCCGAGGGCGGCTGCCAGAACGCTGCCGTCGATCCCCTTCATGACGGCGGTCAGGTCGGCGGGAGGCGCGCCCGCGTAGGTGCCCGCCAGGTGGACGTCGGGCGCGTACGTGGCTTGGAGTTCGGCCGCCGACGCGGTGGCTCCGCCGCCCTCGCTGTACCCGTACAGGCCGACGCGGGAGCCGGAGGTGAGGGACGTGCCGGGCAGAGCGCGCGCCGCACGGACGGCGTCCAGCACCGCGTGTCCCTCGTCCAGGCGGTTGACGTAGGTGTGCAGACGATCGGTGGCGCCCAGACCGACGTAGTCGGTGACGACGACGGCCGCTCCGGTGGCCAGCAGACGGTAGATCGCCATGTTGTCGTAGCCGACGGACAGAGTCTGTCCGCTGACGGTGAGCGGATGCTGCAGGCCGAGCGAGGGCGCACACTGATCGCCCTGGCCCATAGTCCCCGAGGCCACCGCGACCAGAGGGCGGGGCCCGTCGCCCTCCCACTTTGCCGACGGCTCGATGTAGACGCCGGTCACCGCGACGGCCTGGCCGTCGGAGTCGGTGGACTTGTACATCAGCCGGGTGGCGGTGCCCGGCAGGGTGCGGCCGTCGAGGCCGGGCAGCGAGAGCCCCAGGGGGAGGGGCTCGTGCCGAATCAAGGCGCCGTTGGTGGCAGGCAGTTGGGCGGGCGGGGTGTAGAAGGCCGGGATGGCGACGCCCCGGGATACGACGGGCGCGGTTGTGGCCCCGGTCGCGGTGGCGTCGGCCGTGGTCGCGCCGACGCAGACGCAGGCCACGGTGGCGAGCGAGACGGCGGCCAGACGATTGGAACGCGGACGGCTTCGGTAACGGCTCACAGCTCACTCCTCGTGCTGCTGCATTGCGTGGTTGCGCGAAAAACTAGCACCGTTAGTTACCACCGGTAACGCCGGTCGAGTTACGTTCCGGTAACCGTTTGCCCAAGCAAGCGCATGGCGTTGCGAGCGGGCCGCGCGCTTTGTCGCCGGCATCTCGCGAGAACGGGAAGACGCCCCGCTGGCAAGTCAGCCAGGCCGCGTTGCGGGTCGGAGCCACGAGGTAGCTGCTGGGGATGTTGGCATCGGCCAGTACGAGGCCCACCACGCCTTGATGTCAGCTGCAACGCCTGCCCGTCGATACCGCGCCGTCCGGACCGGTACCGACATGAGGTTGCACGTGCCCCCCGGAGCAGGGGGCTCTTGACGCGGCACTAGCTCATGACATCGGTGCCGCTTCGGCTCAGCAGGTGGTCCATGGTCTCGGCGGAACGCAGGAGTTGGAAGTCGATGCCCCCGTCGGCAGCCGTGCGTGCGCCGTAGACGGCGGGCTCGAGCATGCCGTTGAAATGGTAAGGCGCGGAGAAGCAGTAGGCGCCGGTGTCGAGGACGGCCACGAGGTCGCCAGGGGCGAGTTCGGGCAAGGGACGAGATCGCGCGATCATGTCGCCGGCGAAACAGAGAGGGCCCGCGATGTCCTGGGCGGTGAGCGGACCGGTCTTCGTCTCACCCGTGGGGTGGTGGGCGGAGACGCGCAGGGGCCAGGAGTCGGGCTGGAACACGGTGCGTGCAGCGACGTGGGCACCGGCATGAGTGATCGCGATCGGGAGTTCCCCGGCGGTCTTCGTGTACTCGACGTAGGCGGCGGTGAAGCCGTTCTTGGAGAGCAGCGAGTGGCCGAACTCGGTGATGATCCGGTAGTCGCCGGTGAACAGGCCCGGTGCATGGTCGCGCAACCGTGCCACGTAGGCGTCGAAGCCGGGGGCGCTGTCGTCGCTGTCGAAGTCGACCGGCAGCCCCCCGCCGATGTCGATGCCTACGATCTGCCGTCGGCCGAGTCCGGCGTTGACCTTCTCGGCGAAGGCGACGGTCTTGGCGATGCCCTGGGCGATCAGGTCGAGCGGACAGCCCTGCGATCCGACGTGCGCGTGCAGCCAGGTCAGCCAAGGGTGCTCGCGGTAGGCCTGCAGGAGCCGGGCGAAATTGCCGGTGTCCTCCAGCGCTATGCCGAACTTGGACGTGGCGGTGGCTGTGCTGCTGTGGGCGATCGAGCCGGCGCCGACCTGGGGATTGATCCTGATGCCGATACGCGAGTTCGACGAGCGGGTCGTGAGGATCGTGTCGATGCGGGCCAGTTCCTGGAAGTTGTCCGCGTTGACCGCGACACCGAGTTCGAGTGCCTGACGGAGTTCGGCGCGGGTTTTCAGCGGAGAATCGAACACGATCTGTTCGGGGGCGAATCCGGCGGCCAGCGCTTGGGCGAGTTCGCCCGCGCTGGCTGCTTCACAGCCCATGCCGAGCCCTCGGAGCTCCAGGAGCAGTGGCACCAGGGGGTTCGCCTTCGCCGCGAACGCATGCTGCACGGAGACCGACGACGGGAAGGCGCTCCGGAGGGCCGCGACGCTGGCGGCGACGCCGTCGAGGTCGACGAACCCCGCCAGCGGAGCGTCGTCGGCGTCGAGGAGCCGCTGCTGTACCGCAGCGCTCAAAATGTGCTCACGCCGTTGTGCTGCCTGGGAAATGGTCACCTTGCACCTTCCGAGTCGTTGTGCCCACCCGGGTGGTACCGGGCACTCGAAGGCCAGATTCCCGGACTGTCGCGACCGCGTCTTCATCCTCGGATGCACACTTCTCCGGGGCGAGCCGTGCCTGCGGACAGGGACCGTGAGCCCTCCGCCGGTGGTTGTGTCCGGGCACGAAGCCGGCCCGTGGCGATGGTGCGCGGCGACAGGTTCACCGGTCGCCGGAGCCGCCGCGGCTCATCAGGCGCAGCTGCAACTGGGCCAGGAGACGGGCTTCGGGGTCGTCGAGGTGGAGGCCGCACACCTCGCGCAGCCGCCGGATCCGGTACCGGAAGGTGTTGGGGTGGACGCCCAGCGCCCGGGCTGCCGCGGGGACGTCCGAGAAGTGGTCGAGGTAGGCGCGCAGTGTGTCCACCATGCCGCCGTCGTGTTCGGCGTCGTAAGCCGTCAGGCGCGTCACCGGCAGCTCCGGTGGCAGGCGTACTTCCTGAAGCGCGTCCAGGAGCTGCAGCATTGTCGCTGCCTCCGCCACCTCACCCAGCCGCGCCACCGCGCGGGAGGTGCCGCCGGACAACAGCGCCCGCAGTGCCAGATCGGCCGTGCGTCGGGACTCGGCCGCGCGGTGAAGATCCGCCGCCACCTCTCCGACACCGATCCGCACGTCGGCGTCGACCGCCGTGGACAGGTGTCCGGCCAGGGACTCGGCCAGCCGCGTCACCTGCGCCATGGCGCGCTGAGAGTCCGGCAGCAGGTTGCCCACGAGTCCGAGCGCCCCACGGGGGACTGCCACCACGACCGCCTGATGCCCGTGTGCGGCACAGTGCAGGGCTACCAGGTCCGGCAGGCGACCCTCACCTCGGTCCCGGTCCGGACCGGGACCGGCGCGCACCGCCAAGACCGCGCACCGGCTGTCGACAGGCAGCCCGGCGGATGTCGCCAAGGCTTCGGCGGAGCCCGAACCGTCCAGGACAGCCCGTGCGGCTTCCTGCACGGCCTGCAGGTGACCGGCCCGTCGAGACCGGTGATGGAGCAGGTGCGGAGCCGCAGCCCGGGCGGCCGCCCGCAGGTCGTCCTCGGCCGTCTCCGGCAGCGGACGTCCGGCAGGCGCCACCCAGATCGATCCCAGAACCTCACCGCCGGCGGTCACCGCGATGGCCAGCCGCTCGGGGAGATCCTCTTCAGCCGGTCGGCGCACCACATCCCCTGAACTCCACAGGACGCGGAAGAAGCCGCTCTCCCGCATCGCCGCCACCGTGGAAGCCGGCACTCGGCGACCGAGGATGGTGCGTCGGCGCATCTCGTCCACGTCCTCGTCCGTGGACGAGTAGGCAAGCACGTGCGACTGCTGGTCCTCGATCGTCACCGCCCCGCCGACCGTCACCGCTACAGCGTCGGCCAGTTCCTCCAGGTCCCCCAGGGCCACCTGGGCGAACGGGGGATCGGCCGGGCAGCCGACAGCCACCAGACCGGCGCGGATCATCCCCACCAGTTGCATCCACCCCACCCACGCCGGGCGGATGAGCACCGCCACACCCGCGGCCTCGGCCGCTCCGCGCAACTCCGAACGCGCCGGTTCCCGCCCGCCAGGACCGAAGACCACTGCCACGGCCCTGGACCGACCGGCGGCCCGAACGACATCGACCGCCGCACTCGATCGCGCGTCGACTCCGATCGCCAGCAGCACCTCTCCTGGCCGTGCCTCCGGCTCCAGCGCGTCCCACACCGTCACGCCTCGCACGGAAGTCGCCACACCGTGTGGAGCCGTGACCAGTTCGAGTGCACCAGCCCCCACCAACGACAGCAGACCTTCCAATGTCGGACCCCGCTCCGGCGAGGACCTCGGCTCGAAAGAACCACCTGACTCCATCAGACTCTCCGCATTCAAGATCACATGGACCGGTAACACCCCCGTCGATCTTCGGTCACAGTCCCGCGCCGGGGCCGCCGAAGCCTCAACAGATCACTGACGGGCTGTGGGAGATCGCGGAATCACTGACTCGCTGTCGAGGGTACGACCGCAGGGGAAACCAAGAATGCCTGATCGACGACGCTCGCGGCCTTCACCGACGCGTGGGTCAGCGTTGCGTCTGTACGGAACCCTCCCGTGGCGTTCGAGCACGCCGGCCCACCGTCGCACCGTCCAGGCGCCGCTTCCGGCCGGGGCCGACGTCACGGTCACGACCGACGGCCACGCCTGTCCGGTGCGCGAAAACCGTTGCTGTCCCTCGGGCCGGGGGATCGGTCACGCACGGCCCGAACCCGGCTACATCGGTGGCAGCAGGCCTCCGTGCCACGGCCGGAGGCCTGGCGACAGCTCGCCCTACCGCGCAGATGTTGCTGACCCCCACCAGGGCACTCGGTCGCCGACGTCGTTGGCGGCGAAGAAGTCCCTGACGGCGGCCTTTTCCGCGGCGTCGGGCTGGGTGTTGACGCAGTCCGATCCGCCCCAGGCGCCTGACATCACCTTGGAGCAGGGGCTGCCCGGGCCCAGGTCGGGGAGCGACAGGATGTGGCCCAGCTCATGGACGACGATGCGAGAAGGCTTGTACAGCTGGGCGTCGCCGACTTCGAGGTACACCCAGCCCTGTCCCGCGCCCTTGATGTTGACGTGGGATTGGACTCCCTTGGCTGTCTTGTACTCCATGACCCGCAGCGGTGCCGGAGTGTCCTGTTCGACGAACTTGATCGACGGGACGGCCGTGTTCCAGATCTCGATCGCCTCGCGCGCTGCGTCCGTGTAGGAGCCGGCCAGCATGAGGTCGATCGGGATGACCTCAGGAGCCGGGTCGGCCGCGCCTGCCGGCGTACTGACACCCAGAAGGGCACCGGACGCCAGGACCACCGTCGCCAACAAGTTCAAGGTTCGGGTCATGGAAATGCCTCCATTCGATTGTCAAAGGAGGCTAGAGACGCCGAGTGTGGTCCTCAACGCGACTTCAGGCCTGTTGATTTCGAGGGATGGCCGGTAGATGACCTTCGTCTCGGACGTCGTGCCCCGCCGCTCAACGACGGTGGGTGATAGTTCGGCGGTGCCACGAGCCGTTACTCCGATGGTCGGCAGTCTGTCCGTCGGCGCCGTGGCTCTGGGAAGCCTGTCACGGCTTGCGCACCGCGGACGCGCCCTCGTCCCATCGTGCTGATTGTCGGTGCCCGGTGCGTTGGCCCGCTCAGGGCTGTCGCGAGGTGGACCGGTGCGGGCAGCGTGGCACGAGCAGGGTGGTCTCGCTGGGGGCGAAGACGCGGAACGGCGGGTCCCAGAAGCCGGTGCCGCGGCTGGTGTGGAGGAGGGTGCGGGGGCCGTGGTGGCTGAGGCCGGCGAGGGCCGGCCGGTCGGTGCGGACCTGGAAGGGCCAGGTCTGGCCGTCGTGGGTGTGGGTGGAGAGTTGGAGGTCGATGGCGACGGCTGCCGCCCGGTCGATGAACTTGGGCTGGTGTGCCAGGAGCAGGACGGGCAGGTCGGGCTCGGCGCCGCCCAGGGCCCCGGCGAGGTGGGCGCGGTGGCCGCCAGGCCGGAGGATTCGGCGGTGACGTCGTCCACGCCGGCGACCACGAGGGTGTCGCCTCCGCGTTCGAGCAGCAGATGGCGGTTGCGCAGCGGCTCCCAGCTCAGCTCGCCCATCAGGTCGACCCAGCCCTGGGCCTCTCTGTAGTACTCGTGGCTGCCGGTGACGTGTACGCGGGGCCGTGGGGCGGCCTGGGCGCGGCGGCGTTCGGCCGTGCCGTCCGCGATGTCGCCGGTGTGGCAGACCAGGTCGGCTTCCAACGCGTTCACCGTCTCGCACACCGGCGCCGACCAGCGCGCGCGATTGGGTGGGCCGTAGTAGGCGTCGGTGATGAGGACGATACGCAGCCCGTCCAACCCGGCACCCACTCGCGGGAGTTGCACGTCGAGTGGGTGCACGCGTGGCACGCGGCGGGCTTCGGCGTAGCCCCAGGCGAGCAGTATGCCGGTCACAGCGAGGACGGCCTAAGCGACGATTCTGGCCTGGTCCTGGCTCTCGCCGACGCCGGCCACGGTCAGGGCGAGCCGCAAGAAGACGCCGAGCAGAACGGACCAGGTGAACAGGACCCAGCTCGCCCAGCACGGTGTCGCCGAGGATCGCCGCCCCGCCCTCCTGACGCCGACTGTGGCCGCGCGCCATCGGGAGCGGCATACCTACGAGGCCGAGGACGAACACGGCGGTGCCGACCAACCTGGCAGGCAGCGGCCAGTGCTGGCCGGTGTCGGCAGCACCCAGCAGGGCATGGCCGACAGCGGGACGGGGCGCTCAGGGGGAGGTAGCGCATGAGGCCGCGCGGTCGGCTCTGCCGCGGAGTTCGCGCCGCCGCGGTGGTCGGCGGGCGTTTCACGGGACGGCCTCTTGGAGCGAAGGCGTGCGGAAACCGCGACGCGGCAAGGGACAGGAGGTCAACTCGGGGCTCACCGGCCGGACGAATCCGGCTGACGTAGTGATTCGGCGCGCAGGGCGAGGATGAGGTCGAGGCGGGTGTTCGGGTCGTCCAGCGCGTCACCGAAGAGCTGCCTGAGCCGGCGCAGGCGGTAGCGGACCGATTGCGGGTGGAGGTGGAGACGGGCGGCGACGTCAGGCACGTTGCTGCCGCTGAGCAGCCACGCCAGCAGCGTCTCGGCGTGCCGTGAGCGTTGTCCTTCCGAGACCGTGTCCAACGGAGCGAGCACATGCGACCGCAGTTCGCCGAGCAGCGGCTCGTCGCTGTGCAGCAGGAGTGTGGACAGGTGGTCCACACAGCGCACGACTTCCTGCCGGGGCAGAATCCCACGGCCCATCAGCCCGAGCGCTCGCGTGGCCCACAGCAAAGACCGTGCCGCCTGTGCCAGGGGCACCGTGGGACCGATCGCGGCCGGGCGGTCGCGTATGGCCAGTGCGAAAGCACGCCCGGCGAAGTGGCTCTGGTTGTGCGGATCCGGCACCAGCATGCGGGGCGGCCGGGACTCCATGTCCACCAGGATGTCAGAGGTGGTCAGGGGCCACGTCTCCTCCCGTATGTCCGGCGACGACGCGAGTGCGACCACCGCGACCTGCCGGGGGACCGGCCAGCGTGCGGCGTGCGCCAAGTCGTGCACCGCCTCCGGTGACACCGGACCATCGCCCAGCAACAGGCCGATCAGCCGGCGTCGTTGTCGCTCCAACTGGTCCGAACTGCGCAGTCGCTCCTCGGCGTATCCCCGAGCCGCCGCCTCCGCGACTTCGTGCGCCGTGTGCAACGCCAGCTCGCCCAGCGCGGAAACCACCGCCGAGCCCAGCCCCAGCCCCTCCGCCGTGCTGCTCAGTCGCCGCCAGGCCTGCATCCCCCCTACACGCAGCGCCGACTGCAGGGCTTCCAAGCTGCGGTCTCCTTTGGCCATGGCCCGCCCCAAGTCGTGGTACCTCGCGGAGACGGCGTCCCCTTGGCTCTGGGGGTCGGCGATCAGGTCGACGAAGAGCGTCAGCGCCTCGACCGCGACGGCTCGGAGTTTTCGTGTGGAGGGCCCGGCATACTCGGGAACGTGCTCGAGAATCGCCTGCACCACCTCGTCCGCAACGGCCTCGAGATCGTTCCGTAGCGGTTCGGCCAGCCCGGGCGGTATGGATCTGGCTTCGGGGCTGCTGCTCGGCACACCATGCGGAGCGGGTGCTGCCACGTGACATTCCTTTCGGCCGGAGAAGACTCACCAGCTGGCTGCCGCCGGTGGAACGGCCTGGCGGCCTGACATCGGACGCGTGATCGCAATCGGTCTGTGAGCTCCCCTTTCCCGTCGTGAGGATCAACCGCGTCCTCCACGGCTGACCACGCCTTCTCCACCTGTCCGTGGAGGACAGGTGGAGAGTAGTCAACAATCCGGGTGCGTGGACGAGGCCGGGTCGGACAGGCCCCCACCGCGCTACTCGCCGCGAGCCCCCGCCTGCCGGGTAGCCGCCCGCAGCAGGGGGCGGCTCAGCCCGCCGGCCGCCAGGATCCCGCCGACCCCGGCGGCGCAGCACACCGCGAGAACCATCGCGCCGTGTGCGTCGAACGACGAGTCGCCGCCGGCCACCATCATCGACCCCCCGCACAGCAGCCCGGCCGCGACGGCCCCGCCGGCCAGCACGGTGACCGGGATGAGCATCTCGCGGTTGCGGGCGGCGTCCAGGACGCGCAGGGGGGTTCCGGCCAGGTGCAGCAGGGCGTACGTCCGGCGGCGGTCCAGGACAGCGGCGGTCGCGGTGATCCCGGCCGAGGTGATGGCGACGGTGAAGGTCACCACGAGTACCACGTGGGTGATGGTGGTGAAGTCCCGGGCGAACCGGTTCTCGGACCAGTTCACGTCGGTGCTGGTGACGGGGTACTGGTCGGGCAGCAGGCCGGTCAGCGCGGTGCGGGCGCGGTCCAGTTCGGCCGGGCCGCCGGAGACGGTGGCAGTGACCTGACGGCCGTCGGCGGAGCCCTGGGCCACTGGGGCGTCGTCCACACCGATCCCTGCGGTCACCCCGGCGGCGTGCAAGCGTTGTGCGGCCAGCGTCCGCACCTGCGTCACCTGGTGTGCCGGGACGGCTAGGTGTATTGCCCTGTGAGGTTGGGGACGCGACTGGCGGGTGGCTGGCCCTTCAGCGCGGTGTGTCCGCGGTGGTGATTGTAGGTATGCAGCCACTCGTCGAATGCCTGGCGTCGTTCGGCCTCGGACCGGTAGGGGTGGGCGTAGGCCCACTCGTCGAGCAGGGTGCGGTTGAAGCGTTCGACCTTGCCATTGGTCTGCGGCCGGTAGGCGCGGGTGCGCTTGTGGGTGATTCCGGCGGCGGCCAGGGTCCGACGCCATAGCCGGGAGCGGTAGCAGGAGCCGTTGTCGGTCATGACCCGCTCGATGGTGATTCCGGCCTGGGTGAAGAAGGCGTGGGCGCGGGTCCAGAAGGCGGTGGCGGTCTCCTGGCGCTCGTCTGCAGTGCAGCAGGGTGGACTTGCCGGAGCCGGACGGGCCCATGACGGCCAGCGACTGGTCGGACGTCACGACGATGCCGACGCCGGCCAGGGCGTGGGCCATGCCGTAGGACTTGAACAGGCCGGTGCCGGTCAGGACGGCGGCGGGGGTGTTCATCGGGCGGACTCCCCGGAAGAAACGGTGATCATCGGATGCATGCCGTCCACGATCGGGGCGCACGGCACCGGGCGGGCTCGGCCGGACGGCCGGTTGTGAGGGCCGGACATCGGCCATTCGGTCGAGAGCGAGGGGAAGCGTCGCTTCCGTATCCTGACGGGCGTGAACTCGGACACTCCGCTGCGCCGCCGGGCGCTGATCGCCGCCGGCTGGATCATGCTCGGGCTGCTGGGGCTGCTCGACGTGTTCGCAGACGGGGTGCCCGACGGCCGATGGGCGAGCTTGCTGCCGATGGTGTCCGGTCCGCTTGCCTGCGTGGCGCTGCTGTTGCCCGCCCGTCGGCCGAGTGTGCAGGTCCGTGCCGTGCTGTGGCGGGCAGCTCGCTGGTCCTCACGGCTGTGATCGTCGTGCGGGCGGGCCCGGACAGTGTCGGTACGGTCGGAGTGCTGGAGAGTGTGGCTCTGCTGGTGCTGCTGTCCCGTGCGGTGCGCGCAGTGCCGAGCCCGAGGACTGCGGTGGCCGTCTCGGCCGCACTGACCGCGGCGGTCATCACGGTCCCGCTGCGCTGGCTGCCGACGGACATCCGATACGACAGCGACAGCTCGCTCAACGGATCCCTGCTGATGACGCTCGCTGCGGGCCTGGCTCTCGCCTGGGGGCTGCGCGCGCGGCTGCTGGAGGAACAGCGCGCCCGCGACATCGCCGCCGTACGCCAGCGCCAGCGCCTGGAACTCGCCCACGACCTGCACGACTTCGTCGCCCACCACGTCACCGGCATCATCGTCCAGGCCAACGCGGCGCTCATCCTCCAGCACACCGCACCGGAACAGGTCGGACCGCTGCTGGAGAACATCACCCGGTCCGGATCGGAGACGCTGGACTCGATGCGGCGCCTGGTGCGGGTCCTGCGCGAGGACGACCACGACAGCGTACGGCCGGGGCAGGTATGGAGCGAACTGGCCCGTCTCGTCTCCGTATTCTCCGCGGACGAAGCGGACGTCCAGCTGCACGTCGCCGCGGCGGCCCGCGAGGCGCGTCTCGCCCCGAGGTGGAGACCTCCGTGCACCGGGTCGTGCAGGAGGCCCTGACCAACGTGCGCCGCCACGCGCCCGGTGCCGTGGTCGCCGTGTGGGTGGACGTGGACGGGCACCGGCTGCGGGTCGAAGTGCACAACACGGCACCGGCCGCACGTCATGCCGGCCCGGTCGGCGGACGCGGCGGCTTCGGACTGGTCGGCCTGCGTGAACGTGTCGAAGCGGTGGAGGGCGCGCTGACCGCCGCCCCGACCGCCGGCGGCGGCTGGCGGGTGATCGCCGACTTCCCGGTGCCGGCCGCTGTGGCAGGATCACCGGCGTGAACGACACGGCGGTCCGCGTACTGATCGCGGACGACCAAAAAATGGTCCGCATGGTCTTCCGGCTGATCCTCGACGCCCAGCCCGGCATCGAGGTGGTCGGCGAGGTCGCCGACGGTGCCGCCTGCGTGGAACTCGCCCGCCGACTGCGGCCCGACGTGTGCCTGGTCGACATCCGGATGCCCCAACTGGACGGCCTGGACGTCACCCGGGCGTTGGCAGGACCAGGGGTCCACACCCCGATGCGGGTGGTCGTGATCACCACGTTCGACCAGGACGACTACGTGCACACCGCGCTGCGCAACGGGGCGTGCGGCTTCCTGCTCAAGGACGCCCCGCCGAGCCTGCTGGTCGAGGCGGTGCGGGCCGCCGCCCGCGGCGACGCGCTGGTCTCCCCCGCCGTCACCGTCCGGCTGTTGAGGGAGCTGTCCGCCACACGGCCCGCCCCGGACTCCAAAAGCCCGCTCACCGACCGCGAACTCGACGTGGCCCGACTCGTCGCGGTGGGCCGCACCAACCAGGAGATCTGCGACCAGCTGGTGGTGTCACTGTCCACCGTCAAGACGCACCTGGCCAACATCCAGGAGAAGATCGACGCCCGTAACCGGGTCGAGACCGCCGCCTGGGCCTGGGAGGCCGGCATGGTCCGGGAGCGATAGGGGCTGCTGCACAGCCGCCACCGTCGGCCGAGGAAGACCGGTACCACGGGCGCCCGATCAGCTCTGCCAGGTCACGGACTCGGCGAACGGAATTCGCGGCCGCCCCGAGCGCCTGGAGGTTCGACGCCTTCGAGGCACTGCGGAGGTGTTCCCACCGCGGGCTGACGCCGTGGGGCTGGGCCCCCACGGCCGGGCCATCTCCTGCTCGGCGGCAGCATGGTCGCTGTGTACGTGCCGGCCGCTTCAGGGCTGCGGCCTCCACGAGCAGGTGCGCTGCGACTGGCTGCTGGGGACGCACCCATGCCGGCCGAGGAAGATGAACGTGCGTGCACCCGCAGTGCGCGGCAACTCAGCGCCTCAGGCCGCAACGCCTGTTCATCTGCGCCGCCATGGCAGCGCGTCCGGATCGGCACCGGTGTCGTCCACGCGCTGGAGGGCGGCGTTGATCGACTCGCCGATCTCGGCGAACTGCCGGACCTGTTCCGGGGTCAGGACGTCGAAGACCGTACGACGTACAGCCTCGACGTGCCTTGGAGCGGCCTGTTCCATGAGCCGCGTGCCGTCGTCGGTGAGGACGGCCAGCTGGCTGCGCGGATTTTCGGGGTCCTCCCGGCGCCGCACGTAGCCGGCGTCCTGGAGGCGTGTGACGGCGTGAGTCAGCCGACTACGGGTGATCTTCAGCAGCCGTGCCAGCTCCGACATGGCCAGGGCGCGCTCAGGCGCCTCCGACAGGTGGACGAGCAGCACGTAGTCGTAGCGCGTCAGGCCGGAATCGCGCCTGAGCTGGCGGTTGAGGTAGTCGCTCAGATGCGTCGAGAAGTCTTGATAGGCGAGCCAAGCTCGCCGCTCCTGGGCGTTCAGCCAGCGTGGCGTCGGGGACATGGGAACAGCTTAGCCAGCACGATTGAAGTTTCAATCCAAGTCTCGTACCGTGGTGCTCGGTTTGAAAATTCAAACTCGGAGGGATGTTCATGTCCAACAACCTCAGCAGGCGCCGGATCCTCACCGCGGGGGCTGGCGCGGCTCTCGGTGCCGCCGCCGCATCGACGCTTGCCGCACCGGCTCTTGCCCAGACCCCCGGCGCGACCACACCCGGGGCCGGCCGCGAGGAGACCCGCTCCCTCGACGAGTTGTACCGGTCCGCGATCACCGAGGGAGGAAAGCTCGTCGTCTACGCCGGCGGTGACATCGACAGTCAGGCCGGCGGTATCAGGGCCGGCTTCCGCAGCCGTTTCCCGGAGATCGACCTGACGATCGTCATGGACTACAGCAAGTTCCACGATGTACGCGTCGACAACCAGTTCGCGACCGGCACCCTCGTTCCTGACGTCGTACAACTGCAGACGTTGCACGACTTCACCCGCTGGAAGCGCCAGGGGCGGCTGCTGCACTACAAGCCCGCCGGGTTCTCCCGGCTGCACCCGCAGTTCCGGGACCCGCATGGCGCGTGGACGGCCGTGCAGGTCGTCGCCTTCAGTTTCCTGTACGACCCCGCCGCGGCCGGCACGCATGCGCCGCGTACGCCGCTGGACCTGGTGGACCAGCGCTGGAAGGGCGCCATCGCCTCTTCCTATCCGCACGACGACGACGCGGTGCTCTACCTCTTCGCCCTGTACCAGCAGACATACGGCTGGGAGTGGATCGAGAAGTTCGCCGCCCAGCAGCCGCGGTTCGCCCGCGGTTCCTATACCCCGTCCGAGGCGGTCACCGGCAAGCAGAAGACCATCGGAGTCGGTACGTCGGCCAATCTCCTCGCGGCGTCGGACGCGGCGCGCCGCACCGTGATCGCCGACGGGCACCCCTTCATGGCCTGGGGCCAGCGCGCCGCGATCCTCAAGCAGGCCGCCCGTCCCGCCGCTGCCCAGCTCTACCTGAACTGGCTGCTGAGCACCGAGGTGCAGCAGAGGTCGTTCAACGGCTGGTCGGTACGCACGGACGTCACCCCCGAGGGCGGACCGAAGCCCATCTGGAAGTACCCGAACGCCCACCTTGACGGCTTTCCGCAGTTCATGGAGGACCGCGCAAAGGTCGAGCGGCTGAAGCAGACGTTCGCGCTGTACTTCGGTGAGGTGCAGGGCGCTCCGACGCCGGGGTGGCTCGGTCTTCACCCTGGCCGGTAAGGGCATCGCCCCCATACCGCTGCTCGCCCTTCAAAGCCACCCTCGCCGCGACCGAGCCAGTGATCACCTCTCCCCTGTGCTGGTACTCGCTCTCCTTACACACCAAGCGCTCCCTGGACCACTCAACGCCCTGGAGAGAGACCACCGGTCTCGGTTTCCGGGCGGCCATGGCCGGTCGCGCCCTGAGGGAGGTCATCACCTTTGCGGGTGGCCTGCTCCGGCTCGCCGAACCGTCGGTCGGCACGCTCAACAACTGGGCCGCCTCCTGAAGATGAACTTCGGAGAGGCCCTGTGCGGCGACGGCACCGCACCGGGCGATGTCCTGAAGAGCGCCGACGTGTTGGCGCGCCAAGACATTCTTCGCGCGGGACGCGCCGCCCGCCCGCTTCCCGGACGGCTGCACACGGCCTGAATCCGGCACTGAATCCGCTGCCCAGCCCCCTGCCACGCACGCCACCACCCGCATGTGCATTGTCACGTCCTCCTGAAAGAGGCCGTGATGTCTCGTCCTCACGCCGATTCGTGCACATGACGGTGGCCGGTACCGCCAACCGTCTTCCGTCGACCAAAGAGAGTGGGCATGTCCATCGAACCCCCCGAGTCACCTGCTTCTTCTCCTGAGGGATCTCCCGAGGGATCTGCGTCCGCACCGTCCCGGCGCACGTTCATCGCGACCACCACCGTCGTCGGCGGTGTGGTCGTGGCGGGCGGCCTGATAGGCGGGCCGTCCGTGTTCGGCGCCGAGCCCGCGGGCGCCGCCGAGGCGGCGCCCGACAGCCGCGTCTCGCTGACCGTCAACGGCAAGCAGTACACCGTCACGGTAGACAACCGGACCTCGCTGCTGGACCTGCTGCGCGAGCACCTTGGCCTGACCGGCTCGAAGAAGGGCTGCAACGCCGGTGCCTGCGGCGCCTGCACCGTCCTGGTCGACGGCCGCCGTGTCAACTCCTGCCTGACACTGGCGGTCCGGCTGGACGGTGCCGAGGTCACCACCATCGAGGGCCTGTCGAAGGGGGAGCGGCTGCACCCGTTGCAGCAGGCGTTCATCGACCAGGACGCCTTCCAGTGCGGCTACTGCACCTCCGGCCAGATCATGTCCGGCGTCGGCTGCATCGACGAAGGCCACACGGGCTCACCGGAGGAGATCCGGGAGTTCATGAGCGGCAACATCTGCCGCTGCGGCTGCTACGTGAAGATCGTGCGGGCCGTCGAGCAGACCGCCCGCGGGAAATGAGGCACGGTCCCCATGCATCCCTTCTCCTACACCAAGGTCTCCGACACACGACAAGCCCTTGACGCGGGTCGTGACGGCGGCCGTTACATCGCCGGCGGCACCACACTGGTCGACCTGATGCGTGAGACCGTCGAACAACCTCGCACGCTGGTCGACATCAGCTCCCTGCCGCTGCGCGAGATCGTGGTCACCCGGCGCGGGGGCCTGCGCATCGGCGCCCTGGTACGGATGTCCGAGGCCGCCGCCCACCGTGGCGTGCGCGCCCTGTACCCGGTCATCTCGCAGGCTCTGGAGCTGAGCGCGTCGGCGCAGCTGCGCAACATGGCGACCATCGGCGGCAACATCATGCAGCGCACCCGCTGCACGTACTTCCGTGATGTGTCGGCCGCCTGCAACAAGCGTGAGCCGAACTCGGGTTGCGCGGCCCTGCACGGCGTCAACCGCACCCACGCGATCCTCGGCACCTCCGACGACTGCGTGGCCACGCACCCCTCCGACGTCGCCGTGGCGTTCACGGCGCTGGAGGCGAGTGTGCATCTGCTGGGGCCGGACGGCGAGCGCACCGTGCCCTTCGCCGACTTCTTGCTCCGGCCGGGCAGCACCCCGAACCGCGAACAGGCCCTGCGCAAGGGCGAGTTGATCACCGCTGTCGAGATCCCGGCCCATCCGCGCCCGCTCAGGTCGGGGTACCTGAAGGTGCGTGACCGGCAGTCGTACGAGTTCGCGCTCACCTCGGCGGCCGTCGCCCTGCACATCCGCGGCGGGGTGATCCGCGAGGCCAGGGTCGCCGCCGGAGGCGTGGGCACCGTCCCCTGGAAACTGCCCGCCGTCGAGCGTCAGCTCATCGGCAAGCGGCCGTCGAACGCCCTGTGGGCCCAGGCCGCCGAACACGCCGCCGACGGGGCCCGGCCCCTCCAGCACAACCGCTTCAAAGTCGAGTTGCTCAAACGGACCGTCGAGCGCCAACTGCGCGTCGTAGGAGGTGGCAAGTGAGCCCGCAGCCGCAGGCAGCCGTCGGAGCGCCGCTGTCCCGAGTGGACGGGCGGCTGAAGGTGACCGGTCAGGCCAAGTACGCCGCCGACCACGACATCGACGGCGTCGTCCACGCCGTCATCCTCAGCAGCACCATCGCGCGCGGTCGTATCGCCGGTATCGACACCCGTGACGCGGAAGCCCAGCCCGGCGTCCTGAAGGTGATCACCCACCTCAACGCGCCCAGGCTGGCATACCGCGACAACCCGGTCAGCTTCCCCTTCCCGGGCCGGCGGCTGCGCGCCTTCCAGGACGATGCCGTCCAGTTCTTCGGCCAGCCGATCGCCGTGGCGGTGGCCACCACACTGGAGGCCGCGCAACACGCCGCCGACCTGATCGACGTCTCCTACGACGCCGAGGAACCCGCGACCGACCTGACCCGCAGCCCGGCCGAAGCCGGGCCCCCGCCTTTCGCTCAGCCCTACGCACGGGGCGACGCCCAGGAAGCGCTGGGTTCCGCGGACGTCCGGATGGAGATGACCTTCCGGCTCTCCCGCAACCACCACAACCCGATGGAGACGCACGCCACCATCGCCCGCTGGGACGGCGACAAGCTCACCCTGTGGGACAAGACCCAGTGGGTGATCGGCGCGCAGAACGAGGCGGCGGCCGCGTTCGGTATTTCGCCGGCGAACGTGCGCGTCCTCTCGCCGTTCGTCGGCGGCGCGTTCGGCAACGCCCTGCGCACCTGGCCGCACGTCGTCATCGCGGCGCTCGCCGCACGCGAGGTGGGACGCCCGGTGAAACTCGCGCTGACCCGCAGGCAGATGTACTTCACAGTGGGCTACCGGCCCGCCTACGAGTACAAGCTGCGCCTGGGCAGCACCCGGCGCGGACGGCTGACCGCGATGACCCACGAGATGACGTACGAGACCTCCCGCTACGAGAAGTTCTGGGAGGCCAACCAGGCGCTCGGGCAGATGCTCTACGCCGTCCCCAACGTCAGCCAGAACGTCCGGATCGTGCCGCTCGATGTCAGCACCCCGATGTGGATGCGCGGCCCCGGCTACGGCAGCGCCGCCTTCGCCATCGAGACCGCGATGGACGAACTCGCCTACAAACTGCACATCGACCCGATCGAGCTGCGGCTGCGCAACGAACCCGGCGAGGACCCGTCGACGCAGCAGCCCTTCTCCACCCGGCGGTTGCGCGAGTGCTTCCGAGTCGGCGCCCGCGAGTTCGGCTGGCACCGGCGCGACCCGAAGCCCCGCTCCACCCGTGACGGCGACTGGCTCATCGGCACCGGCGTGGCCACCGGCTGCTACGACGTCTTCCTGGGAAGGGCCAACGCCCACGCCCGGCTCGACGCCGACGGCACCGTGGTGGTCCAGTCCGCGACCCATGACGTGGGTACGGGAACGTACACCTCCATGACCCAGATCGCCGCCGACGCCCTGGGCCTGCCCGTACGCAACGTCGAGTTCCGGCTCGGCGACTCCACCATGCCGCCGGCCCCGCCACAGGGCGCCTCCCAGACCACGGCCAGCGTGGGTTCCGCCGTCCAGGACACCTGCGACAAGCTGCGACAGCAGGCCATCACCCT
This sequence comes from Streptomyces sp. NPDC007991, assembly GCF_042958445.1. NCBI lineage: Bacteria > Bacillati > Actinomycetota > Actinomycetes > Kitasatosporales > Streptomycetaceae > Streptomyces > Streptomyces sp. NPDC007991. The sequence continues at coordinate 153,095 of NZ_JBIBJD010000006.1, read as the reverse complement.
CGCGGTCGAGGACGAGCGCTCGCCGCTGCACGGCGTCGACGCCGACGACGTCGTGGTCCGCGGCGGCCGGCTGCACGTCAAGGGCAACGCCGCGCGCGGGGAGACCTACCGGCAGCTCCTGGCCCGCAACAACCGCACCCACCTGGAGTCGCGCGGGTCCTACACCCCGGAGGAGAACAACCGGTTCTCGATGTACGGCTACGCCGCGATGTTCGCCGAGGTCGCGGTCGACGCCCGGCTCGGCCTGGTCCGGGTGCGGCGGATGCTCGGCGTTTACGACGCGGGGCGCATCATCAGCCCCAAGCTCGCCGAGAGCCAGGCCATCGGCGGCATGGTGGGAGGTATTGGCGCGGCCCTCCTTGAGCACACGGTCACCGACCACCGCGACGGCCGGATCGTCAACGCCAATCTCGCCGACTACCTTGTGCCCGTCCACGCCGACATCCCCGACCTCAAGGCGATCTACCTCGACGGGGAGGACTACAAGGCCGACCCCATCGGCGTGAAGAGCCTCGGGGAACTCGTCCAGATCGGCGTGGCACCCGCCATCGCCAACGCGGTCTTCCACGCCACCGGACGCCGCGTTCGCGAACTGCCCATCACCGCCGAAGCCCTGCTCTGAACGCCGGGCGGCCGGGCCTCCCTCCCCACCGGGGGGAGCCCGCAGCCGATCCGGTCGGCCCGCCGCCGTGTCTCCGATCCCCATGTCGGCGCGGCGGCGGGCTTCCCCAACCACCCACCGAAAGACACCTCTCATGCTGAACATCGCCGACACGCTGTACCGCTGGTGCGGCGAGGACCGCCCCTTCGCCCTGGCCACCGTGATCCGGGTCAGCGGCAGCGCTCCCCTGCCACCGGGCACCGCACTCGCCGTCGGCACGGACGGCGAAGCGGTCGGCAGCATCTCCGGCGGATGCGTCGAAGGCGCCGTCTACGAACTGTGCCAGCAGGTGCTGGAGTCGGGCGAACCCCCGATACGGGCCTCGTTCGGCTACTCCGACGACGACGCGTTCGCCGTCGGCCTGACCTGCGGCGGCGAACTGGAGGTCCTGGTCCAGCGGATCGACCCCGCCGACCAGCCCCACCTCACCACCACCCTGCAACAGGCGTCGGCCGGCGTACCCTTCTCCGTGGCCCAGGTGATCGACGGCCCACAGCGCCTCCTCGGCCGCACCCTGTCCGTCTTCGGGGACGGCAGCGCCTACGACGGGACACTGGGCAGCCAGCAGGCGGACCGGGCGGCGGCCATCCAGGTCCGCGCGCTGCTGCGGGCGGGCCGGACCGCCCGCGTCCAGGTCGGCGGGGACGCCGACACCTGCCCGGAGAAGCTGACGCTCCTGGTCCACACCCACGCGGCACCGCCCCGCATGCTGATCTTCGGCGCCGTCGACTTCGCCGCCGCCCTCAGCCAGGCGGGACGCTTCCTCGGCTACCGGGTCACCGTCTGCGACGCCCGCCCAGTGTTCGCCACCCCGGAGCGCTTCCCGCACGCCGACGAAGTCGTCGTCGACTGGCCCCACCGCTACCTGGAGCACGCCGAGGTCGACGCCCGCACCGTGATGTGTGTCCTCACCCACGACGCCAAGTTCGACATCCCCCTGTTGCGTCTGGCCCTGGGCCTCCCGGTCGGCTACATCGGGGCGATGGGCTCGCGGCGCACCCACGAACACCGCCTGGAACGTCTGCGTGAGGCCGGCGTGCCAAAGGAGCAACTCGCGCTCCTGCACTCACCGATCGGGCTCGACCTCGGCGCCCACACCCCCGAAGAGACGGCGATCTCCATCACCGCCGAGATCATCGCCCATATCAACAACGGCACCGGCCTGCCGTTGTCCCGCGTCCCCGGTCCCATCCACGGTTCCGATCCGGCGGCCCAGATGTCACCGGCTTCGGTCCTGGCCGCATGACCCGCGCCGAGTTGTCGCGCGCTCGCTGACGAGCCACGAGAAGCCGGTACGCGTTGAGGAGAGGCCCCACGTGCTCATCGACACCTACGGCCGGGTGGCCACCGACCTGAGGGTCTCGCTGACCGACCGCTGCAACCTGCGCTGCACGTACTGCATGCCCGAGGAGGGCCTGCAGTGGCTGGCCAAGCCCGACCTGCTCAACGACGACGAGATCGTCCGCCTGATCGACATCGCGGTCACCTCCCTCGGGATCGAGGAGGCGCGCGGCGCCGGCCTGCGGGAACTCGTCCGGCGGGGCGCTGGGCCGAATGCCGCGCGATCGCCTTCGCCGGAGGTCGAATCGACCTCACGGAGTCCTCTGGAAGACTGCTGAAAACGTTCTGCGTTTTGGCCCCGGACTGGCTGGTCCGAGGCCAGTCTTGTGGGCATGCAGGGTGAGTGGGCCCGGGAGACGGTTGGGCCGGATGCGTCGGGAGACCTGCCGGGAGGACGTCACCCTGGGCATGCGCACCGGGGGACAGGTCCGGCGCAACGTCGAACTGCACGCTCAGCGTGTCCCCGACGACCTCTGGGACGAGCTGCGTACGCAGGACCTGACCAGGGCTGACGTGCCCACCGCGAGCGGCGACGGCCGCCCGCCCTTCAAAACCTCAGCGCCGACGCGCCGAGTATCCGCGCTACCCCGCGCCGACGACACCCCTGGACCGCATCAACCACACACAACACCCCCGCGGAGCCGCCCCATGCACGCGTGTCCGACCACCAGTACCACCAGGAGGGGCAGACACCCGGCTGCCTCTGTCCTCCGTCTCCTGCCCGCAGCGCTCGCGACGGCGGTCTCCGCCGTCCTGCTGACCTCCCTGATGACGCCGATCCCGGCCTCGGCCGCCACTCAGGCGACGTACTACATCGCCCCTGACGGTGACGACTCCAACACCGGCACGATCACAGGGCCGTTCAAGACCCTGCAGCACGCACGGGACGTCGTGCGCACGGTCAACAGCAACATGACCGGAGACATCAACGTCCATCTCCGGGGCGGCACCTATCCGATGAGCGGCACCATCGACTTCACCAAGGCCGACTCCGGCACGAACGGGCACCGTGTCGTGTACGCCGCCTACCCGGGCGAGAAGCCGGTTCTGGAGGGAGGCGTTCAGGTGACCGGCTGGACACAGCACAGCGGGAACATCTGGAAGGCTACCCTCAACCGCGACAACAAGCTCCGCGCTCTCTACGTCAACGGCAAGCGCGCCCAGATGGCCGCGAAGACGATCAACTCGGCCGGATGCTACGCGAGCTACAAGCTCGATCCCCCCTTGCCGTCCTGGGCCTGGGAGGCGGTTGATGAGTGCGACGGATCCAAGTACAGCCTCTCCGACCTGCCTGCCGTCGCGTCCAACCAGGACGACGTGGAGATCAAGTCGTCGACGACCTGGACCAGGACGATCGTGGGCGTCGAACAGATCACCACGAGCTCGGACGGCGCCCATCGCGTGGCCATGTTCCAGCAGCCGGGCGCGGCGATCGCCCAGGGACCGCCGAACGGCAACTTCAGCCCCACCGGCAGCCACACGTTCATGAACGCGTTCGAGTTCCTGAACCAGCCGGGTGAGTTCTACTTCGACAAGACCAACCACGCGCTTTACTACTACAAGTCCAGCTCCGAGGACATGACCACGGCGAAGGTCTTCGCTCCGAACAATGTGTCCACCTTCCTCAAGATCGCCGGCACGTCCACGACCGATCACGCGCGGAACATCACATTCTCCGGTCTCACGGTCGAGCACTCCGACTGGAACCTGGTCAAAGTGGGGGACTCCGTCTTCCGGCAGGGCCAGCAGGGCAACGCCAGCGCGAACGTGTACACGAGGGGGAACTTCCACGTCTACACCTACCGCAACGTCGACCTGCCGCCGGCGGTGATCCAGATCGAGAACGCCGACGGGATCATTCTGCGGCGCAACACGGTGCAGCACACCGGTGCCGACGGGATCACTCTGGCCAACGACGTGACGAACTCGGAGTTGACCGGCAACTACACCAATGACATAGCCGGGTCCGCCCTCACCGTGGGGCACCCCCAGCACGTGTACATCGGGGACCATGAGTCGCACAACAACGAGAAGTACCCGGTGAACGTCGAGGGCATCTGCAAGAACATCACCGTCACGAACAACTACCTCCACGACAGCGCGGTCCTGTTCGAGGGGTCCAGCCCCGTGTCGGCCTACTTCACCGACACCCTGTCCCTGCAGCACAACCGCATCGAGAAGTCCCCATGGGCGGGCATCACGCTCGGCTGGGGATGGTGGAACTTCGACGGTTCGCCGGGCTCTATCAATCAGGGGACCCCGACCACCACGGCGCGTAACAACACCCTCAGGTACAACGAGCTCATCGACACCATGCAGACGCTCAGCGACTCCGCTCCCATCTATACGTTGGGCAACCAGCCGGGCACCGAGATCAGCAACAACTACATGCAGGGTGTGCCGGCCGGGCACAAGTACGGAATCCACCCCGATGAAGGTTCGGCCAACATCAACGAACACGACAACGTCCTCGACGTGGACCCGGACGTCAAGTACGCCATCAACTCCGGCACCTGGGGCAAGCAGCACGACCTGAAGATCACCAACACATACGGCCCCGTCAACACGATCTTCAGCAAGAGCGTCCCGAACAGCACCATCGAGAACGTGCACGTGCACGCGGACCGCGTGTGGCCGTCGCAGGCGTACAGCATCGCGGTGAACGCGGGTCTGGAGGACCTCTACAAGGACATCATCCCGTCCGGGAACGTGGCGCTTCAGGACTACGCGCTGCCCGCCAGCACGTTCACGGGCAAAGGTGTGACCACCGTTCCGGTGCGAAGTCCCGGAGACGGGACCAAGAGCCTCTGGCTGGCTCCCGCCGGCACGACGACGTTCGCCGCCGGCCCCACCAAGACCAGCGCGAGCGGCACCTCGACGACCATCGGCGTCCCGCAGGCGGCGGGTGACTACCGCCTCTACGTCGTGGATGCCCAGGGGAACGCGTCCGTCGCGTCGAAGGCGCTCGTGCGGCAGCGCTGGAACCACGTCGACGACAAGGCGCCCGGCGTGACCTATGCCGGCACCTGGTCGAACTGGAACGACACGAAGGACATGAACGGGTCCGAGAAGTTGACGAGCACCGCGGGCGACTACGCCGAGTTCTCGTTCACCGGCTCGGGCGTCCGGTACCTGAGCATGACGCAGCCGAACATGGGCAAGGTGGACGTCTACCTCGACGGCACCCTCGCCCAGGCGGGCATCGACGCCTATGCCTCGACGGTGAGGAAGCAGGTGCCGCTGTTCGAGAAGACCGATCTCGCGGCTGGCCCCCACACGATCAGGGTGGTGTGCACCGGCACGAAGAACGCCGCCTCTTCCAGCACCGTCTGCGCACTGGACGCGTTCGCCTCCGTCGCGTTCCCCGCGACGAACGCCAACTACAGGATTCTCAACAAGAGCAGTTCCAAGGCGGCCGATGTCTCAGGCGGATCGATGTCCGCCGGAGCCAACGTCATCCAGTGGACCGACACCGGAGCCCTGAACCAGAACTGGCGCTTCGTCCCGGTGGGTGACGGCAGCTACGAGATCGTCAGCCGGAACAGTGCCCTGCTCATGGACGTCAGCGGTGCCGCCACCAGGGACGGCGCGTCCATCGTCCAGTCATCCGACGACAACGTCGCAAACCAGCGCTGGATACTGATCGCCGCCGGAAACGGCTACTACAAGATCAAGAACGTGAACAGCAGCAAGCGGCTCGACGTGTCCTCGGCTGGCACTCGGCTCGTCCAGACGACAGACACGAACGTCGACAGCCAGCTGTGGAAAGTCGTAAACGTCGACTGATTCGTGAGAGAGGCGAAAGGCCTCCTGAGACTGGACAGTGTTTTCGTGGGTGGCTTGTGCCGCAAGAGTCGTGCGCCGGCCATCCATGAGGTGCCGGAGTATCCGCACGGCGGAGCGACGGACACGGGCGAGGTCGCCCGGATGGCTGGCGTGAGCCTGGAACCGATGGCGACCATCTGCGGGAACTGTGCCGATTACCTACACCTGTCAAGCATCCTTGCCGGTGAACACCTGGCATGACGCAAACATGCCAGTCACGGGGTGTTCGCCTCGAGAACATCGGAGTCTCGTTCAAGGGCGGGATCACCGGCAGCAGCCGCCCGTTTGGAAAAGTCGGATGCGTGACCGTAATTCCGCTCTCGACGTCGGTGCCTGCTTCGCCCAGGTCCCCCATGAGCCACTTGATGGCTAGTCACACTGATGGCTTCGAAGGGCGCGGGTGATGTATGTGCGCAAACCCGCGGCGGGTGGCTTCGCCCAGGAATGTAGACAAATTTTCCCAGGCCGCAGAAATGCGTGATCACTTACGCCGGAGGGCTCCATGGTCATCTGTTTTTAAGCGCATTCCTTCATCATCGAAGGATATCCGAGGTGAATAGCGGAGTAACGTAACCAGGGAGGCGACCACTACCGCGTGATTGCGGCACGGAACCACGAGGCGGCGTCAGGCCCAGGGGCGATTCCACGCGCCTTGGCCCCGCACCCTCTCGTCCTGCCCCTCCTGTCCTACGTGGTGAGTCGGTCGTTGGTTCGTTCATGGGGAGGGGTACGTGGAGTTGGATTGTTCCGGACGGGCTATGGGAGATAGCGAAGCCACTGATCCCTCCGTCGCGGGTGCGTCCGCAGGGCGCTGGGACACAGGACACGCCTGATGAGACGCTGTTCGCGGCGATCGTCTACGTGCTGGTCGCGCTCAGAGACATAGAGGAGCGGCTCGTGATCCGCCGATTGCTGATGATCAACGCAGGAGTCGGGTTCCCCACCACCCGACCGTGATCAATCATCCAAGCCCCACGTCTCACTGCCAACCGTGCACGAGCTCGTTGACCTTGACGTTCAACCCCGACTCATCTCGCGCTGGAGTTGAACGTCAAGGTCACAACAGGTACGAGAAGCGCAGTGCCCCGCCCTCCTCGCGGTAGCGGCCCCGGCCGCGCTTTCCGTAGGGGTTGGGGAGCATCTGGATGGCCATCTTGTGAGGGGTGAGGGCGTGTGTGACCACGACCGCTGGCGCCTCCGAGGCCGTCGTCGCCGGACGGGCCGGGGAAGGCTTTGCGGCGGTTGCCCGACACCCAGCAGGTTTCGTCCATGCGGTCCGGGTAGCGAGCGCACAGCCACTGGTACGCGTACCACTCGCCCACGTACCCGATGGCCTCCCGCTGGGCCTGGTCAGCCCGCTGTCCGTGCCGCCCCCGTACCGCCACCCGCGGGTGCGACCGGTGGCCTGGGTGCGCCCGGTCTGGGGCGGGGGTCCGTGAAGCGGAGCGGCCCGGCGGCGGTGACGCCCGGCGCCGAGCCGCTCTGCAGGACCCGGTCGAGTTCGCGGGTGAGGGCGGTGAAGTCGCCTGAGTGCACGTCGAAGTCGCGGCCGACGACGGAGATCGACCGCCGTTTGCGCTCCCGTTCGCGGCGCTCGTGTTCCGCTGCGTTGCGCACCCGGACCAGGTCGGCCCCGGACAGCCCGTGCCGTTCGGGATCCGTCGCCACCGCCATCCCGTCGGGCCACTGGCCGAGGGCCGCCAGCCAGCCGACGACGTCGGTGGGGGACAGGGGCCGGAAGTCGAGCGCGCCCACGGCCTCAAGCCGCGCGGTGACCTCCTCGGCGGGCTCGGCTGCGGTCAGGGCCGCCGGCAACGGGTGTCCGGCCGCCCTGACCAGGACCGCGAGGTCGGCGGCCAGGTCGGTGATCGTACGGAGGTTCGCGCCGCGTACCTGGTCGGGGGCGGGCAGGCGTTCGCCCGACCGGGGCGACGGCAGCGGACGGCCCAGGCGCAGCGCCAGCTGCTCCTCCACGTGCGCCTCCAGGCTCCCCGTGTCGGCCGTGTCCACGGTGTACTCCCATGCCTCCGGCGCGGTGATCCAGTCCAGGGCCCGGACCGAGGGCCAGTCGGGCATCGGACGGCGTGCGTCGAAGTCCTCCAGCACCGCCCAGCGCAGCCGGTTGACGAGCTCCTTCCTGTGCAGGTCCACATAGATGCGGAGCGCCTCCTCATGCTCGTTGGCGTGGTTGACCGGGTCCAGGGGTGGGCTCGTCGCGCGCAGGGTGTCGTTCAGCTCGGCGAATCCGATGCCCAGGTCGCGCCGCAGTTCGTCCGTATCGCGGGCCGCGCGGGCCCTGGCGATGAACTCGGATACGGGGATCGGGAGCTCGGCGGCGTACTCCTCGAGGTGAGTCTGGAACTCCCGGGTGTCGCCCGGCGGCGGCAGGAACAGCGAGTTCGCCGCCTCCGTGCCGAGCAGGTGGACGAGGAAGGGCGGCAGCGCTCCAGGACCAGGCCGACGGCCCCGTCGATCCGGCGGCTCGTTTCCTCGACCTGGTGGACCGTGACTTCCAGGGCGTCAGCGAGCTCTTCCTGGCCCGGGTCGCGCAGGTCGGCGTGGCGGGTAGCGAGCTGGTGGGCGGCGAGGCGCAGCCGGTCGCCGAACTCCCGACGTCCCAGCAGCTCGGCGACCGCCATCACGATGCGGGTGGTCTCGGGCCAGCCTGGCTCGCCTGCCGGGGCGAGGACGAGCGGATGCTTCGGATCGGGCAGCGGCAGCACTCCGCCGAGGCGCCCCGGCAACGTCACGGGCCGGCCGTCGAGCTCGATGTCCCAGGAGTGGTATCGGTGCAGACGTACACTCCGGACCAGGGACGTCAGCTCGCTCAGCTCGGCCTCGCTCGCCCGGGGGCCGCGCCCCAGGTGGTCGGAGAGGACGCCCACGGCCAGCGTGAGCCAGGGCAGTTGCTGGACCAGTGGTTCTCCCATGGCCGCGGGGTCAACCCGTGTGCCGTCCACGGTCACCGTGAACATCAGGTCGTCGGTGTGCCGGACGGTGGTGGGGTGTTCGGCCGCCAACAGCTCGGCGGCCTTCGCCGATACACCGGGCAGGGTGAGCAGGGGGCGCGCCATCTCCCGTACCAGCAGGGCCGTCAGGCTGTCGCGTTCACCGCTGACGTAGAGCGCGGTCCCGGCATCGCCATCGCCATCGCTCTCCCCGCTGTCCAGGGCGGACAGCGGTACGCTGATCAGTCGGTCCCCGGACTCGGCGAGCAGACTGGCGCCCTTGGGCAGTGCGGGACGGGGCCGCCGTACGAGGTGCTTCCAGGCGCGTTCATCGGCGCGCTGTGCGGCGGGCCGGTCCTCGGCCCCCAGCGCGCCCTCCGCCGCGAGCCGTCCCAGCGCTGCGATGAGGCGGTCGCTGTCCCGGGGGTCGTCCCAGGTTGGCAGCCGCATTTCCCGCAGGCGGTCTCCTGCCTTCCCGCGTTCCAGGAGGTGGCGCAGCCGATGGTCGACGGTTGGCGCGTACGAGGGCTCCTCCTCCAGCCCGGGCGGGCAGTGCCAGGCGTCGGCTGGCCGGACGAACCGTTCGGCCCGGTCGCGGCCCCGCACCGGGAGCCACGGCTGCTCCCGGACGAAGGCGCCGAGCGGGGTCGGGACCCGTTCCCTGTCCGGGGAACTCTGGCTGCCGGCACTGGTCCAGACGCTGGCGAACCTCGCATCCTCCCAGCCGGCCAGGCCATGCAGGACAAGCCGTGCGTACGCCAGCCGGGCCTCCTGCCCGAGGCGTCCGACGACGTCCTGGCCGGGGAGCCGCCAGGCGGGTGTTCCCCGGTACGGCGTCCGGGGGTAGTAGACACCGGGCCAGTGGACGTACGGCGCCCACTGCTCCTGCACCTCGGCCGACACCCTTCGCCATGCGGACCAGATGCCGAGCGCTGAGCTCCCGGCCTTGCTCTACCCAGCTCAAGGCGTCGGAGGACCTGACCGGGACCAGCCCGTCGGCCACCCCGGCCTCCAGCAGGAACGCCCGCCACTCCTCGGTCTCCCCCCGCTTGGCAAACTCCTCGGGCGCGGCAAGGAGGCGTCCAGCGATCGCCTTGAGGCTCTTCGACACGTCCTGCCCGGCGACGACCACCGCCGCCAGGTCCTCACCGACGGACGCGCGGCCCCAGCCCCGGCCGAAAACGGCGCCGCTCGCCCTGATCAGCCGGCCGTCCGCCGACGGTACGTACAGTCCGAGCGAGGAGATCTCCGTCCCGCCCAGCGAACGCCGCGGCTGCCACAGCCGGAAGACGAACCGCAGGGTCTGGATCCGCAGTCGGAGATCGGTGCTCGCGCTGAGCGCCTGCCGCACGTGGTCCAGCAGGCCCCGCGTGTCGTACGGCCGGACGAGCCCCTCCTCCTCGAGGAAGGCGCGGGCAGCCCGCCCGCGCGTACGCTCGCCACGGTCTTTCCAGACCAGCCCCGGGTGCAGGGAGAACAACCGCTTGCCGAGCAGGGCGGGGATGGACGGGGCTCGGTCTGGTTCGCCTCCGTGCGCACCGGCTGGAAGAACGCCTCGCGGCGGACACCCTGACCGCTCGGCTTGCCCTGTGTACGTGTACTTGTGCCCGTACCCGCCCTGCCGAGGGGACGGTTGGTGTGCCGCAGTGTGCAGTCCTCCGTGAGCAGCAACTGCCTGCCGTGCAGGACGTGCCCGTCGTCCTCGAAGAGGGCGGCCAGGTCCTCGTACAGCGCGCTCCACTGCTCGTCGGGGGGCTCACCGAACCGGGGGAGGGGAAGGCCACTGACGATCCGTTCCACATACTCGGCGAGGATCTCCGGGCCCGGCTCCCACGGGCATGCGAGGGCCTTGCACAGGGTGGCCAGCCGTTTCAGCCGGTCGCCACCGATCTCGGGATCAGCCACCACGATCCCGGCCTCGTGCGCGCGGTGTGCCGTGGGGACGGTCAGGTCGAGGTCCGGCCACAGGACCGCGCCCCGGGGCGGGGCCCAGCCCGCATCCGGCAGGGCGCCGTCCGCGGCGAGGACGGGCACGAGCGGCACGTCGGCGAGTTCGCTCCCGTGCACGCGCAGGGCCGCCGCCCGGAGGCGCCCCGCCGAGCCCTTCTCGCTCTCCCAGCTCACCAGGTCCACGGCCAGCTGCCGCATGGACGGCTCGGGCACAGTACGCAATACTGCGGCGGCCGCCAGACAGGTCTCGGCGACCGCGTCGAGCAGCAGCGCGTTGAGGGGGTTGTCGGAGGGAAGCCCGGTGCGGTCGAACTTGGTGACGAACGGGGCGTTCAGGTGTCCCGGGAACGGCGCGGCCTGGTCCTCGCCCATCGGCAGGAAGGTGTAGATCTGCCCGCGTCGCGGTCGGCGCGGGGCGGGCAGCGGGAGCGCGACCTCGACGACGGCGGACTGCTTCCACTCCTGCCACGTGTCGTCGAGGAGCCCGGAACCCACGGCCTCGGCGAGGGTGCGGTTCAGCCGTTCCTTCTCCACGGTGCCCCGGGCTACGAGAAAGGTGCCGGACGGCCCCAAGTCCACGGTCGCGCAGGAGACGGGGAACCCGTGCCCGGCACCGTCCCGCGCCACCGCGAAGCACTCCTCGAAGCGGGTCAGTTCGTGCCGCTCCTGCGCCTCTTGGCGGTCGTCCAACTCGCCCGCCTCGCCACCGGCGACCCGCCGTTCCAGCGTCAGGCCAGCGAGCCGGTCGAGGAACAGCATCACGGGTACCTTCGCCCCCGCGAGCTCGCGCATCCGCAGCCGGACCTCGGCCCGGGCGGCCTCGCTCAGCAAGGGCAGCCGGACGATGGTTACGTACCCCTGGGCGGCGAGCTGCCGACAGGTCGCGGGCACATCGTCCAGCGGCAGGGGCGCCTGGAGCGGCGGATACTTGGCGGCCACCTCGTGGGCGTTGTCCTCACCGGCGAGGAACTCCTCCACGTCGACCTTCTGCGCGAAGCGGAAGCAGTACCCGTCCAATTCCCGGCCGAGCGGGCTGTCGGGGTCTGCGCTGTAGATCTCGGGCGCGTCGCTGATCAACAGGATGCTGCGGAACCCGACGCCCTTGTTCCCGATGCCCTCACCGACCTCCTTCGAGCTCTGCGCGAGCTCGCAGACCCGCTCGACGTCCCGCCAGGTGAAGGGCGTCCCCCCGTTGGCGACGTACAACGTCCCCCACTCGCCCTCCGCCTCGTCCAGCAGGACGTGGACCCGTCCGTCGCGGCGGTCCCTCGGATGCGCGTCGTAGCCGTTCTGCAGCAACTCGAAGAGCGAGCGGCCGGCGTACTCCCGCGCGCTCGTGTACGACACCGCGTTCACCTGCCGTGCCATGCGCAGGACTTGCTCCGACCGGGCCCCCTCCAGCACGGTATCCCGCCGCACTGACATCGGGGGGCGCGAGGACCACCGTGTGGAGCGCTGCTCGGAGTTGAGCTTGACGTTTTGGTCCGCCGTTGCACGGGCTCGAATTTGTTCAGGGTTTCCCTGTTCACGGCGTGTCCGTGAGGCCGGGGGCCTGATCCTGCGAGGAGACGTCGGCGCGGCGCGTGGAGGCCAGATCGTGGAACGGGTTGAGCACGGGGTTCAACAGGACGCGTTCGTAGCGGTGACGGCATTCCGGACCGAGGTGTACTCCTGCCTGCTTTCGCGCGGCGATGCCCTGTTCGAGCTGTGCGACGCGTTGCTGTGCACGGACGGTCCGGTCCGCACGCTCGTGGACCTGGCCCTCGCCCCCGAGCACCGGCGTGGACACGTGCCCTCTACTCCGGGCTGAACCAGGGCCGGATCGATGTCGCTCGGCTGCGTCGGGCTCTGGTCGGGGTGCCGTTGCCCCGGGCAGCTGAAGGCCGCCTGCCACACCTTCGGCCGGGACATAGCCAGCCACGGAGAGCACGTCTGCTGGCCTACCTGGGTGTGCTGGTTCAGCTTCGCCGTGCTGCGTCCGCTTTCCGCACCATCTTCGCCGCGTGGTCAGCCGAGTCGGCCAAGTTCCGGAGTGCGCGGGAGACCCGGCTGAGGAACTCCACCATGTGGTCGGCGAGGGCGTCCTGCTTGGCGCTGGTGCGGAAGGTGGTGCTCTGAGGCACGGTCGGCTCCTCGAAAAAGGGGTGCTGGGTGTGCTGCGCCCACTGTGGCACTGGGGAGGTCCGTGACTGGTCCGGAAGTACTGGTCAGGAGCGGGACAGCGGTGGGAGGAACTGGGAGTTATGACGTAAGTCGGTCCTTGCTCTGGGTCGGCCGAGGAGAAGGCGCCTGGCGGGCAAAAGCCCGGGTCAGGCGCCTTTTTTCGTGTCCTTAGAAGAAGCCGAGTTTCTTCGGCGAGTACGACACCAGCAGGTTCTTCGTCTGCTGGTAGTGGTCGAGCATCATCTTGTGCGTCTCGCGTCCGATGCCGGACTTCTTGTAGCCGCCGAAGGCCGCGTGCGCCGGGTACGCGTGGTAGCAGTTGGTCCACACCCGGCCCGCCTTGATCTCGCGGCCCAGGCGGTAGGCCGTGTTGCCGTCGCGGGTCCAGACGCCCGCGCCGAGGCCGTACAGCGTGTCGTTGGCTATTTTCAGGGCCTCGTCGACGGAGTCGTACGTCGTCACCGAGACCACCGGTCCGAAGATCTCCTCCTGGAAGATCCGCATGTCGTTGGTGCCGCGGAAGATCGTCGGCTCGATGTAGTAGCCGCCTTCCAGGCCGGGGACCGTACGGGGGCTGCCGCCCGTGACCAGTTCGGCGCCTTCCTTCCTGCCGATGTCCAGGTAGGAGAGGATCTTCTCGTACTGGTCGTTGCTCGCCTGCGCGCCGAGCATGGTGTCCGGGTCCAGCGGGTCGCCGCCGCGAATGGCCCGCGTGCGCTCGACGCAGCGGGCCATGAAGTCGTCGTAGATCGACGACGGGATCAGGGCGCGGGACGGGCAGGTGCACACCTCGCCCTGGTTGAGGGCGAACATCACGAAGCCCTCGACCGCCTTGTCCAGGAAGTCGTCGTCGGCGGCCATGACGTCGGGCAGGAAGATGTTCGGGCTCTTGCCGCCCAGTTCCAGCGTGACGGGGATGATGTTCTCGCTCGCGTACTGCATGATCAGGCGGCCGGTGGTGGTCTCGCCGGTGAACGCCACCTTCGCCACCCGCGGGCTGGAGGCCAGGGGCTTGCCCGCCTCCACGCCGAAGCCGTTGACCACGTTGACCACGCCCGGCGGGAGCAGGTCGGCGATCAGCTCCATGACGTAGAGGAGACTGACCGGGGTCTGCTCGGCCGGCTTGATGACCACGCAGTTGCCGGCGGCCAGCGCGGGGGCCAGCTTCCACGTGGCCATGAGGATCGGGAAGTTCCACGGGATGATCTGGCCGACCACGCCCAGCGGTTCGTGGAAGTGGTACGCGACGGTGTCGGCGTCGATCTCCGCGATGCTGCCCTCCTGCGCGCGGACGACACCGGCGAAGTACCGGAAGTGATCCACGGCCAGCGGGATGTCGGCGGCCAGCGTCTCGCGGACCGGCTTGCCGTTCTCCCAGGTCTCGGCGACCGCGATCTTCTCCAGGTTCTCCTCGATGCGGTCCGCGATCCTGTTGAGCACGCGGGCGCGTTCCGCGGCGGACGTGCGGCCCCACTGGTCGGCCGCCCGGTGCGCGGCGTCCAGGGCCAGGTCGACGTCGGCCGCTGAGGAGCGGGCGACCTCGCAGAAGACCTTTCCCGTCACGGGGGTCGGGTTCTCGAAGTAGCGGCCCTCGACGGGGGCGGCCCAGTCGCCGTCGATGAAGTTGTCGTAGCGGCGGGCGAAGGTGACGATGCTGCCGTCGGTTCCGGGCTGCGCGTACACCATGGCGGCTCTCCTCGGTGAGATGACGGGCGGGTGACGGTTCACGCCGTCGTGACCACCTCACTGTGCTCCCGGGAGGTTGGCGCGAGGTTGGCGCCGTGACGTGCCGTCAGTCGCGCCGGGCCGTGGTCAGGCGGCCCCGCGCGATCGCGCGGCGGGTGTCGTCCGGGCCGAGCAGGCGCAGCGCGTGTTCGTGGATCTCCGCGTCGTACGGGGCCCGTTCGCCGTAGCGCAGGGCGTGTTCAGGGCGCGTGCTCGCCAGTACGGCCTCGCGTACGGCCACTTCGAGGCGGGTGCGCCACTCCTCGATGCCGGGGGCCTCGGAGCGGGGAAGCAGCAGGCCCCCGTAGAGGCGCAGGGCGGTGTCGGTGTCGCCCTGCTCCAGGGCGCGCAGGACGTCGGCGGCGTCGCAGGAGACCGGGATCGTCAGGGCGTAGCGGCGGGGGGAGATGCCGCCGCCGAGGGCGCGGCGCAGGTGGGAGATCTCGGCCTTGAAGGTGGACACGGTGACCGGCCGGTCACCGTACAGGGCGGCGCGCAGCCGCTCCGGGGAGAAGCCGTCGGGTTCGAGCGCGAGCAGGGTGAGGATTTCCACCTGGCGGGGGCGCAGGGGGAGTGGCCGTCCCTCCCGAACGGCCGGTACGGCTCGTTCCGCGCCGAGGCAGGTGAGCCGCAGCTGACCCGGACGAGCCTGTTCCGTGGCGAGGCGGGCCTCGATGGTGGACACCAGCGTGCGTACGGTGGACATGGCCAGGGGGTGCGAACGGTCCCAGGTGGTCGACAGGTCCAGTACGCCGAGGACGCGCCCGTCCGGGCCGTGGACCGGGGCGCAGTAGCAGACCCAGCCGTGCAGGGCCGACACCAGGTGCTCGGCGGAGAAGACGGAACTGGGGCGGCCGGTGCGCAGGGCGAGGGACAGGGCGTTGGTGCCCATGGCCTGCTCGTCCCAGCGGCCGCCCGGCGCGAAGTTGACGCGCTCGGCCCGGCGGCGCATGGTCGGGCCGCCGCAGGTCCACAGGATGGTGCCGGACTCGTCGGTGACCGCCGTGACGAAGCCGGCGTCCTCGGCGATGCTGTTCAGTTCCCCGGCGAGGCCCGAGACCGGCCGGTACAGCGGTGAGGACGTCCAGCGCTGGTGGACGGGGCCGCCGTCGGTGACCGGGGCGCTGTCCCGCCCGGGGTCCACGCTGCTCAGCGAACGCGCCCAGGACTCGGTCACCTCGTGGCGCAACGCCGCGCTGCCGCCCGGCCGCGCACCCGCGACGCTCAGCCGCGGCACCCACCGGGACCACTCGTGCTCCAGCACGGCCCTGCGCTGCCGGAGGTCAGGGCGCTGTGACATGGCCTCTCCCTGCCGTCGTACGTCGTACCGGGAGGACCGCTTCCGGGCGCGGTGCCGGCCCGGCCATCGGTCTCAGGTCAGTGTTCCGGATGCGGAGGGCCGGGGTCGAGGAGAGTGCCGGAATGCGAGGGGGCAGGGCTGGAGGCCCTCGTTCGGAGGGAACCGTCGTGCCCCCGCCAGGGGGCGATCGTGCCCGGGTACTGGAACGGAGGGCGCCGGCCGGGGCGATCGTGCCTCGGGCTGGGGGACGGCCCCGCCCGGGCAGGGGGGCGACGGGCCTCGGCTCGGGAACGGCCGCGCCTCGGCAGGGGGCGACAGGCCTCGGCTCGGGGGCGATGGTGCCGCGGCTCAGGCACGGTTCCGCCCCGGCATGGAAGGGGCGCACCGCGGACCAGGACGGTAGCGCCCCGGTGCTGGAACGGCGGGCGCAGGCCGTGGCGATCGTGCCTCGGGCTCGGAAACCGCTCCGCCGGCCGGCGAACGGTCGCGCTCCGGTTCCGGTACGGCGGGAGTGATCGTGGCCCGGCCCGGAAATCACCCCGCCGGGGGCGGAAATGACCCCGCCCTGCCCCGCCCCGGAACACCCCGCCCCTGAACGGGCGACCGCCTCACTGGATGTTTGTCCGGTGCTCGCGTGCCGCCGTACGGGTGACGGGTTCACTCGACCCGACGGACGGGGCTCCGCCCGCGTGCCACCCGTGCGCCGGGTCGCGTTGACCGGGCATGGACAGTACTGAGACGGCGCGGCGCCCGGCCGGGAACGACGCCGCTCCCCGGTCGTTCGCCGAACTCACCAGCGGATACGCGGGGCATCCGCCCATCTACGCGGCGCTCGTCGCCGAATGGCAGGCCAGGGGCCACGCGGTCCCGGAGCACCGTGACGGCCAGTGGGTCTCCTTCGCGGCGCCGTCCGATAGCGAGACCTGGGCCGCCCTCACCACTTGGACCGCCGGCCGGCACCCGGGGACGGCCGGCGCCGACGGCCCTCGCCTCACCAGCAGTCGGCCACCGCGTGCTCCGCGCTGACCGGTGCCAGCACGGCGAGGGTCTCGGTGGCCTCCCGCAGGGCCGACTCCAGCGTGCCGGGGGCGTGCAGGCTGCCCGTGCCGTCCGGCGGGACGAGCCATTCCAGGCGCCCGGCGGGCCGGTACGGCGGCGGCACGGCCACCCAGGAGCCCCGGCCGACGTGCCGGACACCGGAACCGACCCACTCGCTGACGGGGTCGGGCGGCAGGAAGAAGCCCACCCTGCGTGCCGTGCAGTCCACGAGGGTGGGGCCGGGCACCTTCAAGGGGTCGCGCCACAGACAGTCCAGGGCGAGCAGGCCGAGCCGGTCGGGGACGCTGAGCACGTCCCAGTAACGCCCGGCCTCCACGAGCACCGTCCCCGTGCCGTAGTCCCACTCCCGCTTGCACTCCTGGGGGTCCCTGGCGGCCGCGGCGAGCCACTCGACGGCTTGCTTCCACATCACGCTCTGCATGGCCACCCCAGGCGCAGTCGGCCGACGCCCCGAAGGGCGCACGCTGGACACGGGCCGGTGACCCGCGGGGCCTCACTGCTCCGCGTGCCGGTCCGGCACCGGCCATGCTCGTAGATATTTCTACCGCCTGGAAGGGGTGGCGCGCTCTGGCGTTTGGGTCGGGCATGTCCCGGTCGAAAGGGGGCACACGGAGATGGATCCCGTAAGGCATCGATCAACTCCGTGCGCGTCCATGCCGTCCCGCTGAAACCGGCCATCGAGGGATGTGCGACTGGGGGAGGACCCGGGGAGCGCCCCGGGCGAATGAGGTGCCCATGCCGGAAATGCGGGGTCTTCCAGGCATGCCCTCCACCCGGCGATCACTGCCGCTGTGCAGGAGGTGTGGACCAGTCCACGAGGGCGCGCGGGCGGGATGTGCGGATCGCGGTTTTTTGCCTTCACAGAACCTCCCACTGTGCTGGCCAGAACGCGCCTTGCTCGGCCAACTCCGAGAGCAGCAAGGTGGGTTGAGCACTTGAGCATCAGGAGTCACAAGCGCGCTGCTTGACCCGTGCGGCCGAACCGCACGGGTGCTGACGGGGGAACTGATGAGGTGCGCGCGTGTCCACCGCCGACGGGGCGGGGACCGAGTCCTCGCGCATGGCCGGCACGTCTCTCCCTCACCTCTCTTGGTGCCTTCATCCGGTGCCCGAGACAGGGATAGGAGGGGGAATGCCGATGAGTGCAGTGAGCGCCGCCAAGCCGACGTATCCCGGTGTCTACGTCGAAGAGCTTCCCAGCAGCACCCGCACCATCTCGACCCTGACCACTTCGGTGACCGCCTTCGTGGGCCACACCCGCCGCGGTCCGCTGAACGAACCGGTCCGCGTCACCAGCTTCACCGAGTTCGAGCGCCGCTTCGGGGGACTGAGCGCCCAGAGCGCCGTCGGCTACGCCGTTCACCAGTTCTTCGGCAACGGCGGCACCGTCGCCGTGATCGTCCGGGTCGCCAAGGCCGGCAGCGGCCAGGCCGCCTGCGTCACGCTGGAGTCCACCGAGGGCCACAGCGAGTGCGACGTCCTCACGGTGCACGCCAAGGAACCCGGCGTGTGGGGCAACGGCCTGCGCGTCGCCGTCGACTACGACACCCCCCGCCCCGACGAGACCTTCAACCTGCGCGTCCACGACGCCAAGGGCGAGGCCCGCGAGAGCTACACCGGCCTGTCCACCGACCCGTCCCACGGCCGGTACGTGCAGACCGTCGTCAACGCCGGCTCCCGGCTGATCCGCGTCGAGGTCGTCGGCGAGGGCCGCCCCGACCCGTCCGGCACCGTCTCCAAGCCCTTCGGGCACGAACTGCCCGACCTCGCCGTGGACCTCACCGTCAAGATCGGCGACGTCGAGCGGGAGTTCACCCTCTACGACCCCGACTGCGACGGCGAGGCCCCGACGTCCGTCGCCGAGCTGGCGCTGCTGCTGGAGCGCAAGCTGCGCGCCCTGCCCGACGCGCCCGGCAAGCACGCCTTCGCGGGCGCCGAGGTCACCGCCTTCGGCCGGCGCATCCAGGTCGTCGCGGGCTCCACCGACCCCGAGGACGTCGTCCGCTTCCTCGGCGAGTGCGCCAACGACCTGGGCCTGGAGGCCTCGGTCAACCCGCCCGTCTTCCCGCTGGAGGGCGGCGAGGACGGCGAGGCGCCCGGACCGCGCGACCTCATCGGCTCCGAGGCCGACAAGTCCGGCATCCAGGCACTGCGCGGCGTCGCCGACGTCAACCTCCTCGTGCTGCCCGAACTCGCGGGCTACGAGAAGACGGAGGATGCCGTCACCGTCGTCTCGGCCGCCCAGCGGCTGTGCCAGGAGAGGCGGATCTTCCTGCTGGTCGACGCGCCGGGCACCTGGGTCAGCGTCGACACGGCCCGGGCCGGGCTCGCCGCCTTCGACGCCGTGCGCGGCAACCACGCCGGCCTGTACTTCCCGCACCTCCAGCTCACCGACCCCCTCACCGGCCGGCTGCGCTCCTTCCCGCCGTCCGGCGCGGTCGCGGGCGTCATCGCCCGGACGGACTCCGAGCGCGGCGTGTGGAAGGCCCCGGCCGGCACCGAGGCGCGCCTCGCCGGCGTGCACTCGCTCACGGTCAACCTGACCGACCGCGAGACCGGCCTGCTCAACCCGCTCGGCGTCAACTGCCTGCGCACCTTCCCCGTGACCGGCCCGGTGGTCTGGGGAGCGCGCACCCTGGAGGGCTCCGACGCACTCGACAGCGAGTGGAAGTACGTGCCGGTGCGGCGGCTCGCCCTGCACGTCGAGGAGAGTCTGCAACGCGGCCTGCAGTGGGCGGTGTTCGAGCCCAACGACGAGAACCTGTGGCAGCAGATCCGGCTCGCCGCCTCCTCGTACCTGCACACCCTCTTCCGCCAGGGCGCCTTCAAGGGCGGCACGCCCCGCGACGCCTACTTCGTCAAGTGCGACAGCGACACCACGACCGCCGAGGACATCGAGAACGGCATCGTCAACGTCCTGGTCGGCATCGCGCCGGTGCGCCCGGCCGAATTCGTGATCGTCAAAATCCAGCAGACGTCCGGGCAGTTCGCGCTCTGAGGAACGCTCCTAGGAATCCCTGAGGACAATTTCGATGGCAGAGTTCACGGTCAACGCCCATCGTTTCGACCCGTACAAGAACTTCAAGTTCCTGGTCCTGTGGGACGGTCGGACGGTCGCGGGTATCAGCAAGATCAGTCCGCTGAAGCGGACGACGGAGGTCGTCAAGCACCGCCACGGCGGCGACCCGTCCTCCCCGCGCAAGTCGCCGGGCCGCTCCGAGTTCGAGGGCATCACCCTGGAGCGCGGCGTCACGCACGACCCCGAGTTCGACCGCTGGGCCAACAAGGTCTGGCAGGTCGGCGCGGGCCTGGGATCGGAGGTCTCGCTGGCCGACTTCCGCAAGGACATCGTCATTCAGGTCCTCAACGAGGCCGGCCAGGTCGCCGTCTCGCACAAGCTGTACCGGACCTGGCCCAGCGAATACCAGGTCCTCGGTGAACTGGACGCCAACGCCAACGCGGTGGCCATCCAGTCGCTGAAGCTCGAGTGCGAGGGCTGGGAGCGGGACTACGAGGTGCCCGAGCCGGAGGAGCCCTCCTTCCTGAACCCGGCGTAAGCGGTCCGCAGGCAGAGCAGGCAGAGCAGGCAAGGGGGGAGGCATGGCATGGCCATCACGCGTGCGGCCGAGTTCCTGGCCACCTGGGAGACCGGGCTGGACCGGACCCCGGCCGGGCGGGCCCTGCTGCTGCACGGGGCCGCCCGGCCGGACCTGGGCGGAGACCCGCAGGCCCTGCTGTCGCTGCCGGTGGGGGAGCGCGAGGCGGATCTGTTCGCCCTGCGCCGGGCCCTGTTCGGCGAGCGGATGCAGGTGCGCCTGGAATGCGCGGCGTGCGGCGCGGACATGGAGTTCGAGCTGGACGCAGGGGAGTTCGCCCGCACCCTGGCCGACCGGGGCGATCCGCTGGTGCGAGTCGCCGAGGACGGCTGGGAGGTCGAGTTCCGGGTGCCCGCCGTCGCCGACCTGACGGCGGCGGCCCGGGACGCCGACCCGCGCCGGGCCCTGCTCGCCCGGTGCGTGGTCACCGCCGTGCGCGACGGGCAGGCCGTGTCCGCTGACGCGCTGCCCGTCGCCGTACAGCGCCGGATCGCCGAGGCGGCCCGGGCCGCGGACCCGGGCGGCGACGTCACGCTCAACGTCGCCTGCCCCGAATGCGGCGAGGCCACCCGGGCCGAACTGGACATCACCTCCTACCTGTGGACCGAACTGGACGCCTGGGCCCGCGACCTCCTGCTCGACGTCCATCTGCTCGCCACCGCGTACGGCTGGAGCGAGCCGGAGATCCTGGCGCTCAGCCCGCTGCGGCGCCGCTACTACCTGGAGCTGTGTGCGGATGTCTGAGTCCACGGGGCCCGATCGCCCGGAGCCCGACTTCCTCGACCGGCTGCTCGCCCGGCACGCGGCACCCGGCGCGGGGCGCCCCGGCGTGGCGCGCGTACGGCCCCGGCTTGCCGGACCGTTCGAACGGATCGAGGCCGTACGGGGCGGCGCGCCGGACCCGGACGGCACCGAGCCGCTGTGGCCCGTCGCCGCACCGTCCGCCGCCGCCCGGCCGGACCCGGCCCGCCCGGCGGCCCGCGAGGTCGTCCGCACGGAGCGGGAGCGGACGGTGGTACGGACCGAGCAGGCCCCGGCCCCGACCGAGACCGGGATGCGTCCCGCCCGGCCGACCGAGCCCGGGAGGCCGCTGCTGCGTCCCGTCACGCCGACGGGCCCCGGGCCGCGGCCGGTCCCCGACACCGCGCACCGCGCGGCGGGCCGGGGCCGAACGGAGCGGGCGGCCCCCACGAACGCGGCGTCCGTGCCAACCCCCCCTGGCGCGGACGCCGCTCCCCCCGCCGCCGTGTCCGCCGCACTGCTCCCCCGCGCGGCGGACACGGCGGCCGCGCGGGACGCCGTCCGGCAGGCAGCGGCCCGGCGGCCCGGGCGCCAGGCCGAGCAGGTGGTGCAAGTGCAGATCGGACGGCTGGAGGTCACCGCCGGCGGCGCGCCCCAGGGCGGCGGCAGGCCCCGGCCCCGGGACGCGGAGCGTCCGCGGGCGGCCGTCAGCCTGGCGGACTACCTGGCCAGGGGGCGCGAGTGAGGACGAGGAGAGCGACGTGCGGGACTGGCGGGACGAGCAGGCCCGGCGGGACGAGCAGGACCAGAGGGACCGGCAGGACGAGCAGGACTAGAGGGACCGAGGAACCGACGCCATGAGTAACGCACTTGCCATCGCCCACGTCACCCAGGCCCTCGCCCTGCTCATCGAGACCAACCTGCCGCCGGACATCGACATCGCGGTCAAGGTCGAGCCCCGTAAACCCCCGGCCGACCCGCCGACCGAGCCCACCATCACCGTGTTCCTGTACCAGGTCACGCCCAACACCGCACAGCGCAACACCGACCTGCCCACCCGCGCCGCCGACGGCACGCTGGTCCGGCGGGCGGCCGCACCTCTCGACCTGCACTACCTCATCAGCGCCTACGGCGAGGAGGCCGAGCTGGTCGGGCAGCGGCTCATCGGGTCGGTCGTGCGCACGCTGCACGAGATCCCCGTCCTGCCGAAGGACATCATCGAACTGGCGGGCGAACGCGCCCACTTGTCGGGGAGCAACCTGGCCGAGGCGGCGCAGCGGGTGCGGTTCACGCCCACCGTGATGGACATCGACGAGACGTCGAAACTGTGGGGGATGCTCCACCAGACGCCGTACACGCTGTCGGTCGTCTACCAGGCCGCCCTGGTGTTCATCGACGGCCGTGAGATCCCGGTGCCCGGCAAGCCGGTGGAGCGGCCCGAGGTACGGGTGCTGCCGTTCGGCGCGCCCGGCGCGCCGGTGCCGCCGAGGCTTCCCGAGGGCGGAGCCCGGCCGAGCGAGCGGAGCGGTGCCGCGGAGCCCGAGCCCACGCGGGAGTCGGGCACGCCCCCTGCGAAGGCCGCCCCTGCGAAGGCCGCCCCTGCGAAGGCGCCCGCGAAGGCCGCCGCGAAGGTCCCGGCCAAGACCGCCGCCAAGACCGCCGCCAAGGCTCCGGCGCGTGCTCGCAGGACCGCCACCGCGAAGAAGACCGCCAAGTCCCCCGCCGAGGAGACGAGGAACACCCCGTCCGGCGGCGAGGACGCGGAGAGCTGAGGCGGCACATGGCAGCGACGGGGGCGGGAGACGACATGGGAGCGCACGGCTCGCACGAGGTGCGGCAGCCGCGGGAGGCCGCCGCACGCACCGCCGCACACGGCGGCGGACCGGCGCTGGCCGACGAGATCCGGCGTGTCCTTGCTCGTGTCGACACGCATGCGGAGCGGGCCAGGAGTGATGACGGCGAGGCACCCGGGGCAGCTTCGGCCGCGTCGGCCGACGGCGACGCCCGTGCCGCGTCCGAAACCGCCCCGGTCGCCGCCGCCGGTCCCGGGACCGCCGCTCTGGACGCGCTCGTCACCTGCTTCGGCCTCACCCCCTTCGAGCGCGACCTCGTCGTGCTCACCGCCGCCCAGGAACTCGACCCCACGACCGGCGCCCGCTGCGCCGCCGCGAGTGCCGACCCCGAGCGGGCCCACCCCACCTTCTCGCTCGCCCTGGCCGCCCTGGCCGAACCCCACTGGAGCGCCCTCACCCCGGTGTCGCCGCTGCGCCGCTGGCGGATCGTCGAACTGGAGGACGAGACCCGGCTGACGACCTCCCGGCTCCGGCTCGACGAACGCATCCTGCACTTCCTGCTCGGCTCGCCCTACCTGGACACCCGGCTGCACGGCCAGGCACGCCGCACCCCCGTACCGGACCGGCTGCCGCCGTCGTACGACCTGGCCGCGAGCCGGGTCGCGGCGGGCTGGGCGGACGGCGCCCGGCCGGACGCGCCGCTCCTCGTCGAACTGGTCGGCGGTGACCTGCGCAGCCGCGCCGACATCGCCGCCGCGGGCGCCGCACGCGCCGGACTCGCCCTGTACACGATGAGCGCCGAGGACATCCCCACCGATGCCGCCGAACGCGACCGGTTCGCCCGGCTGTGGCAGCGCGAGGCGATCCTGCTGCCCGCCGCGCTGCTGGTCGAGGCCGGCGAACTGGACCGGGACCAGCAGGCGGCGACCGAGGCGTTCCTGGCCGGGGCCGCCGTACCCGTCATCGTGTCCAGCGCCGACCCGCGCCGCGGCGACCGCCCGCACGGCACCCGCGTGTCCGTGCCGCCCCTCGACGACGACGAGCAGTTCGACCTGTGGGCCGACGCCTTCCGGGACGTGGCCGACCTCGACGACGGAGAACTGCGGTCACTGGTCGCGCAGTTCCAGCTGCCTCCGCACGTCGTGCGCTCCGCCGCCGCCACCGTACGGCGCGAACTGCCCTACGAGGACGAGCTGGAGGCCGTACAGCTCGCCTGGCGGGCCGGTCTGGGCGAGGCCCGTATGGGCATGGACGAGCTGGGCCGCCGTATCGAACCGCGGGCAGGCTGGGACGACCTGGTGCTGCACGAGCGGCAGACCAGCGTCCTGCGGGAGATCGTCGCGCATGTGCGGCAGCGCCCCACTGTCCACCAGGAGTGGGGGTTCGCTCAGACCCTGCGCCGTGGCCTCGGCGTCACCGCGCTGTTCGCGGGCGGCTCCGGCACGGGCAAGACGCTCGCCGCCGAGGTGATGGCGAAGGAACTCGGCCTCGACCTGTTCGTCATCGACCTCTCCCAGGTCGTCAGCAAGTACATCGGCGAGACCGAGAAGAACCTCCGCCGGGTCTTCGACGCCGCCGAGGCGGGCG
This sequence comes from Streptomyces sp. NPDC007991, assembly GCF_042958445.1. Classification (NCBI taxonomy): domain Bacteria; kingdom Bacillati; phylum Actinomycetota; class Actinomycetes; order Kitasatosporales; family Streptomycetaceae; genus Streptomyces; species Streptomyces sp. NPDC007991. The sequence goes on along the minus strand of NZ_JBIBJD010000006.1, from coordinate 128,406 downwards.
GCGCGCTGCTGCTGTTCGACGAGGCCGACGCCCTGTTCGGCAAGCGCAGCGAGGTCAAGGACAGCCACGACCGGTACGCCAACCTCGAAGTCAGCTATCTGCTCATGCGGATGGAGGCCTACCGCGGGCTCGCCATCCTCACCACCAACATGAAGAAGGCCCTGGACAACGCCTTCCTGCGGCGCATCCGCTTCGTCGTCGACTTCCCCTTCCCGGCCGAACACGAACGCGCCGAGATCTGGCGCCGCGTGCTGCCGCCGCAGGCACCGGTCAAGGACCTCGACCCCCGGCTGCTCGCCCAGCTCACCGTGGCGGGCGGCTCGATCCGCAACATCGCCCTGTCCGGGGCGTTCCTGGCCGCCGAGGAGGGCGAGGCCCTGCAGATGCGGCACATGGCCGCGGCGGCCCGGACCGAATACCTGAAGCTGGAGCGCTCCTTGACGCCGACGGAGGTGCGCGGATGGGTGTGAGCCGGGACGGCGGCAGCCGCAACGCGGGCAGGGACCGGGGCCCCGAGGAGAATCGCGCGCCGAGCGCGATCCGGGTGGACATCGGCGAACTCGTCCTCGAAGGCTTCCGCGTGGACCCGGACCGGGTCACTGCCGCCTTCGAGCGGGAACTCGACCGGCTGGTCCGCGAACACGGCGTACCGCTGGCGGCCGACGGCCCCCTGACCCTGGACACGCTGACCGGACTGCCGCCGCTGCCCGCCGGACTCTCCTCGCGCCGGCTCGGCCAGGAACTGGCGCGCGCCGTGCACTGCGGGCTCTCCGGCCGCGGGGGGGTGACGCGGTGAGCGCGTCCCCGACCCAGGACTCCCGTTCCGAACAGTCCGCCGAGCAGCGCCGCCGCAAGCGCCGGGAGAAGGCGGCCAAGGCCCGCAGCCCGGAGCCCAAGAACATCGTCAGCGGCGCCGGCCAGCCCCTGGACGCGGGCGTACGGCGGGACCTGGAGGAGCAGCTCGGCCACGACCTGAGCCGCGTACGACTGCACACCGGGCCGGAGGCCGGCCGGCTGACGGAGCTGCTCGGTGCGGACGCGGTCGCCGTCGGCCAGGACGTCTTCTTCCGCGAGGGCGCCTACCGCCCCGGCACCACGGACGGCCAACGCCTGCTCGCCCACGAGCTGTTGCACACCGTGCAGAACCCGCACGGCCTGGGTGCGCTCCGGGCCGGGCGCGAGCTCGGCGCGGTCAGCCTGCCGCAGCAGGCCATCGAGCGGGAGGCCGAATCCGTCGCGAAGGATCTCGCGCGTCCGGAGGCCGCGGGGAACGACCGGTCCGCCCCGGGCACCCCGGAGCTGGAGGCGGGGCAGGCCACGCCGGGCTGGCTGCGGTACGCCACCGTGGACGCGGACCGGAACCGGCTGGAGCAGATCGACCCGGCGACCATGCTGGACCGCCTGGCGAACTCCGTCGTACGGTCGCTGCGCGCCGACCCGGAAGACCTCTCCAAGCGCACGCGGCAGCAACTGGTCCGGCTTCCCGAGGAGTTGCTCGACCGGGTCCTGGAGCGCCTGGAGGACAGGCTGCTCGGCTCGGAGCAGGACAAGGTGCTGGACCTCGTCGAGGAGATCGAGGCGGACGCGGCCCTCGGCGGTGACGCGGAGCGTCCGCCGCCGGACGCACCGGCCGTCGAGCCCGACGCGGCGGAGGAACTGCGGCAGGAGCGGGAGAGCGAGCAGCGCTCCGTCGAAGAGGAGCAGACCCGGGCCCAGCGGCCGGCCCTGGCACCCGGACCGGAGAAGGACCGAGCCGAGGAGGAGAGCGCCCCTGGCAGCACCCCGCGCAACGGCGGGACCGCGGAGAGAGGGAGTACGCCGCAGGGCGGGGGAGCGCCGCGGGGGCGTCAGGAGTCCGGAGCGGCAGGGCGTCAGGAGCCCGGAGCGACAGGGCGTCAGGAGTCCGGAGCGGCCGGAAGCCAGGAGGGCACGCCGGCCGCGTCGCAGGAGCAGTCGGGGCAGACCGAGGGCCGGGGCGCCGCCACGAGCGAGCCGGCCGGCGCCTCCGCCGGGGCAGCCGGGCGGACCCGGGAGCAGAATTCCGAGGGGTCCGGTGCGGGCGCCCGGGAGCGCGAGCAGGACGGCGGCCGGGACGAGGGCGGGGACAAGAAGGGCGGCCAGGACAAGCAGGGCGCGCAGGGCAAAGAGGAGACCACCAGCCGGCAGGGCGCGGACGCCGCGAGCAGGGAGGAGTCCGCGGCCAGGAACCGCCCCGGAGCGGCCGAGCAGCTCGCGGCGGGCCAGAAGCCGAAGCAGGAGGACAAGGGCGGCAGGGACAAGCCCGCGGGTTCGGCCACGGCGGCGGGCAAGGACACCGAACTGCCCGGCAGGACGAGCAGGCTCGACGGCGTACGCAACCAGGATCTCGAAGGGCCCGAGGAGTCCCCCGAGGACGATCCGTTCGGCTCGGGCAGCGAGTCGGAGGTGGACGTCGGCGGCGCCGAGAAGAGCGCCTGGGACGTCAAGCTCCAGCCGGAGGACTTCCTGCCGGAGCAGGACCCGGACGTGTCCGGCGTGCCGAGCGCGGGCCGGCTCGACCCGTCCTCCTCCGGCGGGCAGTCCGCACCGTCGTTCCCGGCTCCCCCCGTGACCAAGGCCGACAAGGTGCAGGCCGAACGTGACGCGGAGGACGCCGAGGACGAGGCGGCCGAACCGGAGCCGGAGGAGGACGACGCCGCGGCGCCCACGGAACCCGGCCCCTCGGTGGAGACCGAGGGCGGCCCTGGGGACAGCCTCCTCGGCAGCTTGGGGGCCGAGCGGGACGCCGAGTCCCGGCCCGGCCCCGGCGCACCGTCGAAGGACCCGAAGAGCGGAGACGACCCGAAGGCGGGGCCCGTCGCCGCGCAGAAGACGGTCCAGGAGGCCCCCGGCAACTCCGAGGGCGGCGGCGCGGAGAAGGAGACCGCCGCCAAGGAGGAGCGCAACACCCGGGCCGCGGGCGACAGGGACCAGGGCGCTCAGGAGAAGCAGTCCCAGAAGGCGGCGGGCGGTACGGCGGCGGCGCCGGAGACCGTGGCCAAGGGCAGCGCCACCACCGGCCAGACGCAGGAGGGTGCCGGCGGCTCGACGAGCGGCGGGCAACCGTCGGCGGACGCGAAGTCCCCGTCCCCCGCCCGGGATACGCATGTCACGGGCGGTTCCCACGCGAACACCCCGGGCGGCGCGAGCAACGAGGCGGCCGAGGGGACGCAGAGCGGGTCGCCCGAGGCGGAGCCGACGAGGAGCGAGGACTCCGCGCCTGCGGCGGCGACGCCCACGAAGGCACCGGAGTCCCCGGCTCCCGCGCCCGCCGCCCCGTCTTCGTCACCGGCGTCGAAGGAAGCCCCCAGGAACGCCCCGAAGGCATCGAAGGAGGCACCGGAGCCCAAGGCCGCGCCCGCGCCCAGGGCGCCACGGGGTGGCGGAGGCGCCGGTGGCGGCGGTGGCGGCAGGGGATCCGCGCCGGGCAAGGGCAAGAAGAAGGACTCCGCACCGGCGCCGAACCTCTCCCAGGTCTCCCCGGAGGCCGGCCTGTCCACGGCCTCCAAGCTCAAGCCGCACAAGGCGCTTCAGGCGATGGGCGGCGTCGGCGGCGCCGTGGACCGCACGGTCGGCGACGAGCACCAGCAGCTCGCCGCCGCGCCCCCCTCGATGCAGCGCCCGGCGGGCGCGCCGCAGACTCTGGAGGGCAAGCCGAAGGCCGACGCACCGGCGCGGTACTCGCAGGACCCGGCGCAGAAGGCCGAGGCACCCAAGGAGGAGAAGGCCGAGGTCAAGGGCGAGAAGAAGCCCGAGGGCCAGATCGAGGCGGAGAAGGCCGAGGAGCCCGGCGGCTGGGACACCTTCAAGATGGCCCTGGGCTTCGTCGGCGCGAAGATCGTCAACGGGGTCACCAGCTTCTTCGGCGCCGACGAACCGGTGGTGGACCCGCAGGAGCTGGCGGCCAAGTTCGCCGGGCTGCCCACCAAGGACGAGGCCCTGAAGCAGGCTCAGGCCGGCAACGCGCCGGGCGTGGAGATGCAGGGCGCCGCCGAGCAGACGGCCGGCGAGCAGGGCGCCGCGGTCGACAGCAAGGGCCAGGAGACCGTCGCGACGGGCAAGGACGACGCCGCCCGCCCGATGGGCGAGAACCAGGTGTACCCCAACGCTCCCGAGGAGCAGTTGAAGGGGAAGGTCCCGGGGCAGCAGGGCGGCGGCAAGGGCGGTGTGCCCGCAGGCGGGGGCGCGGGAACCGGCGCCGTGCCGGCCGAGGCGGCGTCCGAGGTGGCGGAGCACGACCGCGGCCCGGAGTTCCAACGGGCCTTCAGCCAGGGCCAGAAGGGCATGTCCGAGGGCCGTCAGGCCAAGGACAGGGACTTCCGCGACTCGCAGCACAAGCACAAGCGGAACGTCGACAGCGAGGTCGGCAAGAACACCGACGCGCAGGCGGGCAAACGCGGCAAGACCCTCGACGAGGTCACGTCACAGCGCGCCGACTGGCGCACCGAGCAGGACGAGGAGCTGAAGAAGCTCGGTACGAAGAAGACCGAGAAGCACGAGAAGGTGCGCAAGGACGTCAAGGAGCGGGAGAAGAAGACCGACGACGACGTCGAGCAGGAGAAGAAGGACAGCGACAAGAAGATCCAGGACAAGGCCACCACAGCGGAGTCGGACGCGAAGAACAAGACCGACACGGCCGCCAAGGAGTCCGGCAACTGGGTCACCAAGGCCTTCGAATGGCTCAAAGAGAAGGTCATCGAGATCAAGAACGCGATCGTCCGGATCATCCGGGCGGCGCGTGACGCGGTCGTCAACTTCATCAAGAACTTCAAGGAGAACGCCGAACGCTGGATCAACGAGGCCCGCAGGTTCATCGTCGACACGGTCAAGAACCTGATCAACGATCTGATCGAGTTCGCCAAGGCGATGGTCCGGGCCGTCATCGAACTGGCGAACCGCATCAGGAAGTTCATCACCGACCTCATCGCGGCGGCGATCGCGTTCGTCACGAAGCTCGCGGCGCAGCTGAAGCAGCTCATCTCCGATCTGCTGGACGCCCTCGCGAAACTGCTGAGCGACATCCTGAACATCCTCAAGAAGATGCTCATGGACGTCGTCAAGGCGGTCGTGGACGCGGTCAAGACGGTGCTCGACTACGCCTCGAAACTCCTCGCCGGGCTCGGCGAGTTCATGATGGTCGCCGTCGACTTCCTCTCCGACCCGGGCGGCTGGCTGAGCGGCGCGAAGAACTCCGCCGTGGACGGTGCGAAGAACCACCTGTTCCGTGAGGTACAGGCCGCGGTCAAGTCCTGGTTCCAGTCCAAGATCGAGGAGATCATCGGCATCCCGAGGGCGATCCTCGACAAGCTGATCAAGGGTGGCTACACCCTGGAGAAGATCGTGAAGGAGACGTGGGACGCCATCGTCCCGCAGCTCCCCTTCATCATCGGCGAGATCGTCATCACGAAGGTCATCGCCAAGCTGATCCCCGGCGCCGGCTGGGTCATGGCGGTCATCGACGCGATCCGCACGGCCATCGGCGCCCTCGGCGAGATCCTGCGCGCGATGGGCGCGGTCCTCGACTGGCTGAAGGCGGTCCGCCAGGGTGGCGCGGGCGTGCTCTTCGCCAAGGCGGTCGCGGCGGGTATCGTCGCGCTCCTCGAACTGGCCTACGAGGCGCTTCTGAGCGGCATCGGCAAGTACGTCGCGAAGATCGGCCGCCGTCTGAAGGGCGTGGCGGCGAAGCTCGGCAAGCCGGGCAAGGGCGGCGACAAGCCGAAGACCGGCCAGGGAGACGACTCGAAGCCGGCCCGTCCCGCTCCCGCCGACACCCTGCCGAAGCCGGGCAAGGCCACGGGCCCGAGCACGAAGCCGAACGCGAAGCCGGAGCCGAAGGCCGACCCGAACCGGCCGACGACGCAGGTGCCGGGCAAGGACAGGGGCCCCGGCAAGGATCAGGACTCGACTCCGGGCAAGCCCAAGTCGGACAAGCCGATCGACACGAGGAAACCCACGGCCACGGACGCGCCGGCCCGCCCGAAGACGGACAAGGCCCCCGACACCCAGCCGGACACCCGCCCGACGCCGGTTGCGAAGCGCGACGCGGACGCGAAGCCGAAGCCCAAGGACACCGACGGCAGGACACCGGACAAGCCGAAGGACGACGACAAGGACACCCCGGGCAAGCCCAGGGACGACAAGGACAGGGGCGACAGCACCAGGGCGAAGGACGACGGCAAGGACGCCCCGGGCAAGCCCAAGGACCAGGACGCGCGGAAGCCGAAGGACGAGCCGGGCAAGCCCAAGGACTCCAAGGGCGGCAAGGACGCGCCCGGCAAGCCGAAGCAGAAGCCGGACAAGGACGCTTCCGACAAGCGCAAGCCGGACAAGGAGGGCCCCGCCAGGCCCAAGACGCGGACGGAACCGGCCCGCCGCGGTCCTGGCCATGCCAAGCCCAAACCCGACAAGGCCGGTCCGGGCAGGCCGAAGTCGAAGCCGGAGAAGGAGAAGCGGAAGAAGGAAGAGGATTCCAAAGAGGCGCGCCTCGCAAAGATCGTGTCCCGCATTCGACCGGTCTTGCTCGGTCTCCTCAAGAAGGGCGTGCAGGGCAAGCTGCTTCGCGCCACGACCGCAAGCCTGCGCATGTGGCACCGCCTCACCGCACTCACGGTGATCGGCGGCAGGAACTTCGACTTCGAAGCGGTCCTCAATCCACGGGCCAAGACCAAGATTGCCGGCGTGCGTGTCGACCGCGACGAACTGCTCCGCTATATACGGGAGGTGGCCGACGAGGTCCAGAACTCGCCGCGGGTGCAGGGTCGGGCCGCCGCTCTGTCGGGGCAGGGCAGGCAAGTCGACGTGGGCGCGAACGGATACTCTCCGGCGATGGCGTCACATCTTCGCAGCCCGGAAACCGAAATGACGCGAGGGCAGAATGTGCGGTTCACCGACGCGCACGGCAACTCGGTGTCGGTGCAGCAGTCGGACAGCCCGCGCAATCAGTTCGTGACGCAGGTCGGTATATCGAAGGCCGAACAGTTCAACCACGATTACGCGGAAATGCTGGGCCCCATGTCAGGACCGGCGCAACGGGAACTGGCCGAGTCCATGGTGAATGACCTCAATGGAAATGGAGGGTCCGCGACCGCCCCCAGGCACGAGCGGCTCTTCCTGCACAGCCTGGGTGCGGTCGAGGAGAACCGCTCACCGAGCGACCTCGTCTACCGAGGGCTCGCTTACAGCTTGGCCGCGCGCCCGAGCAGCCAGGTGAACCAGGCGCAGCGGAAGAGAGGGATGGCTTCGCTCCAGAAGATCCTCCCGAAGATTCCGATGGGCCTCCCCACGAAGGTGGCCAAGAAGAACTCCAAATGGGGTGGCGGAGCCCAGAGCATGGCCCGACGGCTCAACGCGAGACTGCTCTTCGAGGATCAGATCGCCGGTGCGAGCGAGACCCAGCCCGAAGACCGGATCATCGACAGGATGACCGCCCACGGCAGGAGGGAAGGGCTCACATCCCCTGACCTCGAGCAGCTCACCGGGGTCCGTCGGGACAAGCACACAACCGCCGACGGCATCACGAAGCAGGATTACAACGAGGCTCGCAAGACTGCCCTCGACAAGAACGCCGGTGACGAGGAACGCGAGCGGGCTCGGCAGAAGATGTCACGCTGGGAGGAGTCGTACGCCAGGGCGGCATGGGGCAGCGCGGTGGCGCAGAAATCTGTCATCGACTCTCCGGGCGCCAAGGAGATGGCTCGTCGCGAAGTCAGGTTCTTGCAAGGATGGGCTTCCTCTCTGGAACTCAACTACGCGGGAAGCCCGGATCCGAAGAAGGAACTTTTCGGTCGCATACGTGCCGAGGTGTACAGGATCTACGGGTTCACCCCATGAATCAGACAGAAAGTCGTAAAATGACCGAACGACACGCCAGCCGTCGCATCGTGCTGAGGAACGACATCCCGGACGCGCAGATCTGGGACTTCGCCGAGCGGCAAGGTTGGTCCTACCTGGGGCATGTGCCGAGGGATCCCGAGCGAGGCGTGTTCTATGAAGCCCGGTGGGAGACGAGCCAGGGGAACACCGTCCATTTCATCATCGATGAGTTTGCCGACTCCCTTTACATGGTGGCTCAGCACCAGAGCGAGGCAGAAGCCGATCGCATCGCAGACACCATCCAGGACTCGTTGCCTTCCTACTCCGTTCCACAGCTCGCGGAAGAGTTCGACATCAACATGTATCCGGCTGGGTGGGCGGCCTGGCTGCTGCGATTGGGCGTGGGCGCGCCCAAACGCCCTGACGACACGGTCACCTCCAGGATCCGGGACTCGATCGGGCACAAGAAGCCTGCCGTGCGCCGGGCTGCCGTGTGGGCCATCCGCTACACCGCCTGGCCGGAGCTCAAGAGCTATCTCGAGCACATGCGGAGCGACGAGCAGGATCCAGCCGTCCTGGCAGAAATCGAAGAGGCCATCAGGGTGTTCAACGAGGTAGGCGATTCCCAATGACCCGCTACGCAGACATCCCCAAACCCATCCGCTCCGGAATAGTCCTCCTGGACCCCGACCGCGGCACCCCCCAACGCATCATCGTCCTCCAGTTCAACCCCGACACCCTGGAACGCAGCCTCTCGCCGCAGTCGGCAGGAGGCAGTGGGGATTCCGGCGGAGGAGGCAGCGGGAACGGGGACAGAAACGAGGCCCTCCGCCTCAAGGGCCCCGCTCAGGAGACCTGGAAGTTCACCGCGGAGATCGACGCCACCGACCAGTTCGAGATCGCCGCGCCCGACGGTATCCACCCCCAGCTCGCCGTGCTCGAAATGCTCGTGCAGCCGACCTCCGCGCAGCTCAGGGAAGCGAGCCGGCTGTCGAAGAAGGGGACCATCGAGATCAGCCCGATCGAGATGCCGCTGACCCTGTTCACCTGGGGCAGTAAGCGTGTCATGCCCGTGCGGCTGACGGAGCTGTCCATCAACGAGTCCGCCTTCGACGTGAACCTCAATCCGATCCGGGCCTCCCTGAGCATCGGCCTGAAGGTGCTGACCGTCAGTGATCTGCCGCTCGGCCACCCCGGCGCAGAGCTGTACTACGCGCACCTCGCACAGAAGGAACGCCTCGCCGGCGCGGCACGGACCGCGGGGCTCGGATCGCTCGGGCTCAGGCCCGGTGACATCACGGTGGGAAGGGGCTGAGTACCGGACATGGCCGGCATCGAACCGTACGAGAGCGCGCTCGACGCGATACCGGGGGCACACCCGTACCCGCGCACCAGCCGTTATCACGACGCCGAGATCGGGGTGCACCGGCAGCCCGACGGAAGGGAAGTGCGTTACACCAAGCGCCGGTTGCTCCCGCCCGTCGACGAGAGCGAGGACACGCAGGTGCATACCGTGCGTACCGGTGAGCGTCCCGATCTCCTCGCCCAGCGCTACTTCGGCGACCCCGGCCAGTGGTGGCAGATCGCCGACGCCAACCCCGTGCTGGACCCGCGTGAGCTGACCGCCGAACCGGGCAGCGAGGTCGACATCCCGCTCGCCGGGCACTTCCCGCGAGGAGAGAGGCGTGGCTGAACTGCCCGTGGGCCGCGGGCCCGTTCACATCACGCTGCACATGGGACCGCAGTTGGTGCGTCCCGTCCCCGCCGAGGTGACCGAGGCCCTGCTGTCCGCCCAGATCACCGCCACCGCCGGGGAACGCAGCGGCTTCCAGCTGGCCTTCGACCTCACCAAGAACGGCCTCATCAACCGCACCCTGCTGCCCGAGGGCTTCTTCGACCCGAAGACGCGTCTCGTCGTCACCGTCACCGTCCGTGGCACGCCCGAGGTGCTGTTCGACGGGCTGATCGTCCGCCAGGAGGTCGGGGCCAGCAACCAGCCGGGCCACTCCACCCTCACCGTCACCGGAGAGGACCTGGCCCTCGTCATGGACCTGGAGGAGCGCACGGACCGGTATCCCAACATGCCGCCCTCACAGCGGGTCCTCACCCTCCTGCGCCGCTACTCCGACTACGGCATCCGGCCCGACGTGTACACCGAGAAGGTCACCCAGCCCCCGCACCAGGACCTCCGCGTCCACTACCAGACGGGCACCGACCTCCAGTACATCAACGAGCTCGCCCGGGCCAACGGTTACACCTTCTACCTGGAACCCGGACCGGCCCCCGGACAGTCCAGCGCACGCTGGGGGCCCGAGGTCCGCCTGGGCATCCGCCAGCACGCCCTCAACGTCAACATGGACGCCCACTCCACCGTCGACCAGCTGACCTTCGCCTACGACGGGACGGCGCGGGAGGAGCCGCAGGCCCGCTGGCAGGACCCGGGGACCCGGCAGTCGACCCTGCTGCCGCAACCGCCGATCAGCCCGCTGCGGCCGCCGCTGGGCAAGCGGCCCACCCCCGCCCTGAAACGCAAGACGCTCTCCGGCACCGCCAAACAGCAGCGTGAGCAGGCCGAGGCCGAACTGCTCGCCCGGGCCGCCGTGTCCGCCGACGTCATCTCCGGCTCCGGCTCCCTCGATGTGAACCGGCACGGCTACATCCTCCAGCCGCGCCAACTGGTCGGCGTGCGCGGCTCGGGCCGTACGTACGACGGCGACTACTACGTCAAGTCCGTCACGCACACCCTGCGCCCGGGCTCCTTCCGGCAGAACTTCACGCTCTCCCGAGAGGGACTCGAAGCACGCAGCGCCTACGTCAGGCCCTGATCCACCCAGAACCGATCATCACGACCAGGAGCAGTTCACATGGCGGCACCCGGCAATCGCTACCTCGGCAAGTTCCGCGGACGAGTCGTGGACAACGACGATCCGCTGCACATCGGCCGCATCACCGTCGAGGTCCCGGACGTCCTGGGCGACGAGCCGTCGACCTGGGCGCTGCCCTGTCTGCCGTTCACGGGCCCGCAGGCCGGGCAGTTCACGGTGCCGTCGCCCGGGGCCGGCGTGTGGGTCGAGTTCGAGCAGGGCGACCCCAGCTTCCCGGTGTGGACGGGGTGCTGGTACGGGGCGCAGGCCGAGCTGCCGCCCGACGCCCGCCGGCTCGTCCAGCCCGCGTCCCAGGCCAAGCCCGTCGTGGTCCAGACACCCGAGGCGCACAAGATCGTGATGAGCGATCCGCCCGGCACCGACCAGGGGATCCTGCTCCAGGCGCAGGGCGGGGCGTACATCCGCATCACCAAGGAAGCCATCGTCATCTCCAACGGACTGGGCGCGGAAATCACCCTGCGCGGCGACCAGGTCGACGTGAACGAGGGCCAGTTGACCGTCGCGTCCAAGCGATAGGAACGGGGGAACGAAGAACGTGTCCGGAACATCCGGGAGTCTGCTGGACGCCGCCGCCGTGATCGGCTGCCCGCACGGCGGGCGCGTCACGGCGGCCACCCCGCCGGCCGGCGGCGTACGCGTCGCGGGCGCCGCCGTCGCCACCACCGCGCACCACTACGTGGTCACCGGCTGCCCGCACACCGTCGACCGGGTGCCCATGCCGTGCGTCACGGTCCGCTGGACCGCGGGCGGCAGCGGCATCACCGTCGACGGCGCGCCCGTGCTGCTCGACATCTCCGCCGCCCAGTGCTTCACCGCGGCCTTCGTCCCGCAGGGACCGCCCGTCGTCCAGGGCACGCAGCGAAAGGTCACCGTCCGATGAGTCCCACGAGCCGCGGGATGCGCCCCCGCAGCGACATCGCCTTCCCGTTCCGCGCGGACCGCCGTGGCCGCACCGCGCACGCCACCCACGGCGAGCACGTCCACGACCTGATCGAGCAGTTGCTGTTCACCAGCCCCGGCGAGCGCGTGATGCGCCCCGACTTCGGCTGCGGGCTCCTCGACCTGGTGTTCACGCCCAACAGCCCCGAACTGATCAGCACGCTCGAACTCTCCGTACAGGCCTCGCTCCAGAGCTGGCTCGGCGACCTCATCGACGTCGAGGCCCTCGACGTCGTCAGCGAGGACCACGTGGTGTGCGTGTACCTGTCGTACGCCCTGCGCGCCACCGGCACCCGGCACGAGGACGTCTTCGAAGGGAGGGCCGCATGACCACCGGCACCGCGTCCCGCCGAGCCCGTGTACGGGCCGCCCAGCTCAACGGCGTCGATACGGTCGAGGCGGGCGACGACGGCCTGCTGCTCACCGTCACCTTCCTCGGCAAGGCCCCGCACGGCCTCGGCGCCGAGAACGTCCGCATCGACGGCGGCCGGCGCATCACCGGCATCGCCGCCGTCGACGTCAGCGTCGAACGCGAGGAGGACCCCGAGCTCGACGACCGGCTCTACGTCACCCTCGACAAGGCCGGCGACACCTCCCGCTACCGGCTCTCCCTCGTCGAGACCGACCCGTACGGACGGCCCGGAACCGAGCCGTACCGCGGCTTCGACCAGCGCTACCACAGCGCCACGTTCTCCTTCCGGCCCGACTGCCCCACTCCCTTCGACTGCAAGGACCAGGAGCAGCCGGAGCCGGACTTCCCCGCCGCGCCCGTCATCGACTACACGGCCCGCGACTACGACACCATCCGCAAGCTGCTCCTGGACCGGCTCGCGCTCACCACCCCCGACTGGGTGGAGCGCAACCCCGCCGACCTGGGCACGACCCTCGTCGAACTCCTCGCGTACACCGGCGACCAGATCAGCTACCAGCAGGACGCCGTCGCCACCGAGGCCTACCTCGACACCGCCCGCCGCCGCGTCTCCGTACGCCGCCACGTGAAGCTCATCGACTACGCGATGCACGACGGCTGCAACGCCCGCGCCTACGTCACCGTCCGCACCGCCGACGACCGGACGCTCGCCCCGGGCACCTTCCGCTTCGCCTCCGTCGACGTGCGCAGCCTCGACCCGCACGATCGCCCGGAGCCGGGCACCGTCATCGACGAGAGCGAGCTCGGCGACCTCGACGAGCGGGGCTCGGTGGAGGTGTTCGAACCGGTCGTCGCCACCGACCCGCTGGAGCTGCGGGTCGCGCACAACGCGATCCGGCTGTGGACGTGGGGCGGCGAGGAGTGCACCCTCCCGAAGGGCGCCACCGCCGCCACCCTGCGGGACGCCTGGGTCGACCCGGAGACCTGCCGCGAGCGCCGGCTCGACCTGAAGCCCGGCGACGTCATCGTCCTGGAGGAGGTGAAGGGCCCGCGCACCGGCACCCCCGGCGACGCCGACCCCGCCCACCGCCAGGCCGTCCGCCTCACCTCCGTCACCCCCGGCCTCGACCGGATCGAGGACCAGCCGGTCCTGGAGGTCACCTGGGCCGCCGAGGACGCGCTGCGCTTCCCGCTCTGCCTGACCACCCGAGGCGGACGCGACTGCCTGCCCGTCGAGGACGTCACCCTCGCCCGCGGCAACGTCGTCCTCGTCGACCACGGCCGGACCCTGACCGGGCTCCCCGAGACGGTCACCGTGCCGCCCGTGCCCGCCGTGACCGCCCCCTGCGACCCTCCCGCCTTCGGCTGCCACGACACCGAGGAGGGCAACGCGCCCGCGCGGCTGATCAACGCCCTGACGGAACGGACCCAGTCGGGCCGGGCGCTCGTCCCCGACGACGTCCGCGAACTCTTCGAAGTCGTCGGGGAGCGCGCCACCGCACGCGCCGGCCTCGGCCTGGAGAGCGCCGGGCAGCGGCACGAACAGGTCGTGCCCGGCACGGCGTACGCCCAGACCGCCGCGCTGCGCACCCTGCTCGCCCAGTCCGTCTACCCGGGCATCGCGCCCCGCTTCCGCCCCGTCCTCGGCCGCAGGCCCGTCACCCAGGCGGTGCCCTTCCCCGCCCCCCGCACCGTCGCCGCCGGCCAGGCCGAGCGGATCGCGGCCATCCCCGGCCGGATCCGGCAGCGCCTCGTCGAGCTGTGGCGCAGCGCCCGCGACCGGGACGGGCTCGGCGAGCAGGAGATCGCCGAACTCGCCGTGGTCTACGGCCTGAACGTGCTGGAACGCTACGAACTGCGCCGCCACCCGGTCCGCGCCCTGCGTGAACTGCTGTTCCGCAGCGACCAATTGCTCGACACCAAGCTGCGCCGCGTCGAGGTCCTCGCCGCCCGGGCCCGCGCGGGCACGGTCCTCGACGGGCACATCGCCTGGGAGATCGCGCACAGCTGGGGCCCGGCCTACGCGGCCGGCCTCCACCCCGAGGAGACGGTGCTGCGCGGCTCGGCCACCGCCGCCCTCGCCCAGGACCCGCGCCGGGCACTGCCCGCCGTACGCGTCCACGGCGACGACGAGACCTGGGAGCCACGCCGCGACCTGCTCGGCAGCGGCCCGCGCGAGCGGCACTTCGTGGGCGAACTGGAGGACGACGGCCGCCTGGCCCTGCGCTTCGGCGACGGCCGGCACGGCGCGAAGCCCCCGCCCGGTTCCCGTCTGGCACTGCGCTACCGGCTCGGCGGCGGCACCGCCGGCAACGTCGGCGCCGAGGCCATCAACCACCTCGTCGTGCACAGCGGTTGCGAAGCGCCGGCCGTCGCCGTGCGCAACCCACTGCCCGCGGCCGGCGGCACCCAGCCCGAACCCGTCGAGCAGGTACGCCAGCTGGCCCCGCTCGACCTGCGCCGCACCCGGCTGCGCGCCGTCACCGCCGAGGACTACGCGGCACTCGCGGGTGAACTGCCGGACGTGCAGCGGGCGGCGGCCGAACTCCGCTGGACGGGCAGCGTCCAGGAGGCGCACATCGCGATCGACGCGTACGGCACCGCGGCCCCGGCACCGGAGCTGCTCGACTCGGTCGCCCAGGCACTTGAGACGTACCGGCGCATCGGACACGACCTCGTCGTGGGCCCCGCCCGCCTGGTGCCGCTCGACATCGCGCTGACCGTGTGCGCCCGGCCGGGCCACCAGCACGGGCAGATCCTGGCCGAGCTGTACCGCGTCCTGGGCAGCGGACGGCTGCCGGGCGGACGGCTCGGCTTCTTCCACCCCGACGCGCTCACCTTCGGCGAACCGGTCCGGCTCAGCCGCCTGGTCGCCGTCGCCGCGGCCGTGCCCGGAGTGGAGAGCGTCGAGGTCACCCGGCTGCGGCGGCTGCACGGACAGGACCGCGGAGAGAGGGAGGACGGCGTGCTGCGGCTCGGCCCGCTGGAGATCGCCACCTGCGACAACGACCCGGACCGGCCGGAGAACGGCCTGCTGGCGATATCCCTGGGAGGTGCCCGATGACGGACTCGCACCCGGTCACCGCGACCGGCGGGTGCGGCTGCGGCGGCGCCTGCCGCGGCGGTCACGACGAGCGCCTCGCGCCGGCCCCGCTGCACAACCCGCCCGGCCGCACCGCGCTGGACTACCGCGTCGGCGAGTACGGCTCCTTCCTGGCCGCCCTGCTCGACCGGCTCGCCTCACCCGCCTACCCCGCGCTGAACCGGCTCACCGTCCGCACCCCGGACGATCCGGCGATCGGCCTGCTCGACGCCACCGCCGTCCTCGGCGACCTGCTCACCTTCCACTCCGAGCGCATCGCCGACGAGGCCTATATCCGCACCGCGAACGAGCACCGCTCCCTGGTGCTGCTGGGCCGGCTCGTCGGACACCGGCCGCGCCCCGGCGTCGCCGCCGCCACGCACCTGGCGTACACCCTCGAACGCGACCCGCGCGCCGAGGCCCAGAACGTGCTGATCCCGCGCGGGGCCCGCAGCCACAGCGTGCCCGCGTCCGCCGGCGAGGAGTCGCTGACCTTCGAGACCAGCCGCGACCTGACGGCCCGCTGGGACTTCAACGAACTGAAGGTCCGCCGCCGCCGTCCCTCGCTCCTCACCCCGCAGGACCTGGAGAAGCGCTCCGCGCTGTTCGTCGAGGGCACCGCGCATTCCCTGCGGACCGGTGACCAGTTGCTGTTCGTCTTCGGGGAAGGCGCCGGCGGGGAGCGCAAGCTGGTGCCGGTGGCGGACACGCGTGTCGACCGGGACGACGACGTCACGGCGATCTCCCTGCCGCAGTCGGCGCCGCCGAGCCTGAAGGAACTCGTCGACGAGGTGCGGCGCTGGACGGCGCTTCCGGCGCAGCCGGGAGAGCCGGGGGAGGAGCCGCCGACCCCGGAGGTGCCCAACCCTCGGCCGGTCAGCCGCCTGATCGAGGACTTCGAGGACCAGGTCCTGGAGCCCTTGCGGGACGACTTGGACGGTGTGAAGACGCCCGAGCGGCTCGCGGCGCGTCTCGCTGAGCCCCTCGCCCGGCTCGGTGAGGCGCAGGTGCTCGCCGAGCCGTATGAGGACGTGGCGCAGTGGTTCGAGCGGTTGGAGGCGGTGCTGGCGGAACTCGCCGAGCGCGCACTGGAGTTGGCGCCCGCTCAGACGGTGGACGAGGGTGCCGCCACCGGCCGTCGGCCGTCTGCGGCGCCGTCTGGCCCGGTCGCGCAGTTCCCCGCGCCCCTGGGGGGCGACTCGCACGCCGCCGCTCTGGAAGCCCTGGAAGCCGTACTGCCTGCCCTGCGCGCCACCGCCCCCCGGGGCGCCACCACCGCCCGTCAGTTCCCGGGTACCGACACCGCCCGGCTCCTCTCCGCCCTCAACCCCGGCCTCGGCAGCCTCTACCCGGCCTGGCGTACGGCCGCCGCACCCGGCGTCCCGCGGCTTCTGCGTGAACTGCTCGCCCTGCGTGTCACCGCGGCCCCCTTCGGCGCCACGGCCCCGCTCAAGCCGGTCCAGGACGATCGCGGCAGGGTCATCCGCACCGCCGACTGGCCGCTGACCGGAGCGGTGCTGGCGACCATGCGGGTCGTGTACGACACAGCGGGCAAGGCTCCGGTCCGGGCCGAGTTCCAGTACGTCGAGGGCAGCAGCTCCGACCAGCGCGCCGAGAACCTGCCCGTCACCCAGCCGGTCACCTTCACGCTCGGCCCCGGCCAGGTCGAGCTGTCGGTGCGTTCCGGCCAGGACCGCGACCTGAGCTGGCTGAACCGGCGGCCCGCCGACTCCCAGGAACCCGGCGTCACCGCCCGCCTCCACTCCGGCCTGCCCGAGCGCACCCTGTTCGTGTCCCGGCCCGACGACGAGGGCCTGATCCACGTCGGCGTCCACAACGGCACGTCCGAGCAGATCGCCCTGAGGCCGGGCGCCAGTGAGCAGTTCACGCACGGCGAGCACGAGGTCAGCCTCAAGTACACGGTGGGCAGTGCCGAACCCAACGTCGAGATCGTCATCGCCACCAAGCCCGAGCCCGTCAACCGCCGCACGCTCCAGCTGGACATCGTGCACGAGGGCATCACCGTCGGCAGCTGGGTCGCGATCCAGCGGCCCGCCAAGGGGGCCGGCAACGGCGTCCCCGGCGATCGGAAGCTGGCGTTCGTCACCACCCAGGTGGTAGCCGTGCGTACCGCCGCGTACACCAACTACGGCATCACCGGCCGCGGCACCGAACTCACCCTCGCCGACCCCTGGCTGGACGAGTTCGACGTGCTCCTGTCGCACATCCGCGACACCACCGTGCACGCGGCGGGCGAGCCCCTGCGCCTCGCCGACGAACCGCTCGGCGAGGACGTGCACGGCAACGAGATCGAACTCGCCGAGCTGTACGACGGGCTGCGCCCCGGCCGCACCCTCATCGTCGAGGGCGAACGCAGCGACATCCCCGGCACGGCCGGGGTCCGGGCCACCGAAATCGTCACGATCGCCGCCGCCGACCCCGCAGCGGACCCCCGGCTCCCCGGCGACCAGGTCCACACCCGGCTCACCCTCACCGCCGACCTCGCCCACCGCTACCGCCGTGAGACGGTCCGTATCCTCGGCAACGTCGTCGAGGCCACCCACGGAGAGAGCCGCGAGGAGGCCATCGGCAGCGGCGACTCGGACCGCGTCAACCAGACCTTCGCGCTCTGGCAGTCCCCGCTGACCTGGCTCGCCGACGACAACCCCCTCGGCGCCACGGCGGTGCTGGAGATCAGGGTCGACGGTGTGCTGTGGCACGAGGTCGACAGCCTCGCCGGACGCGGCCCGACCGAGCGGGTCTACATCACCGGCTCCACCGCCGACGGACGCACCACGGTGACCTTCGGCGACGGCGTGCACGGCGCCCGGCTGCCCTCCGGCCACGAGAACGTCCGCGCCCGCTACCGCTTCGGCACCGGCAGGGCAGCGAACGTCCCGGCGGACCGCGTCACCCAGCCGCTCACCCGGCCCCTCGGCGTCACCGCGGTCACCAACCCCCGCCCCGCGACCGGCGGCGCGGACGCCGACGGCCCGGCCCTGACCCGCCGTACGGTCCCGCTCGCCGTCTCGGCTCTGGACCGGCTGGTCTCCGAGTCCGACTACGAGGACTTCGCCCGCTCCCGGGCCGGCATCGGCCGGGCCGCCGCGCGTGAACTCTTCGACGGGCGGCGGCGCGTGCTGCACGTGACGGTCGCCGGCACCGACGACGTGCCCATCGCACCCGACTCGGACACCCTGCGCGCCCTGCGCGGCGCCCTCACCGAGTACGGCGACGCGAACCTCCCGGTCCGTGTCGACGGCCGGGAACTGGTCCTGCTGCTGATCGCCGCCAAGGTGAAGGTCGCCGCCGACCACGCCTGGCAGATCGTCGAGCCCCGCCTGCGGCAGGCCCTGCTGCACCGGCTCGGTTTCGAGGGCCGGGAGCTGGGCCGCCCCGCCCGCCTCTCCGAGGTCCTGGCCACCGCCCACACCGTGCCCGGCGTCGACTACATGGACGTCGACGTCTTCACCGGTGTGCCCGCCTCCGCCACCCCGGCCGAACTCACCGAGCTGCTCACCCGGCCCGGCCCGCCGAAGGCGACCGTCCGGGCGCACCCGGCGACGTACGACGAGAAGACCCACACCGTCCGCGCCGACGACGGCGAGACGCTGTCGGAGATCTGCGCCCGCTACGGCATCCCCCTCGCCGAACTGCTGCGCCTCAACCCCGACATCACCGACACCCGGCGCCTGCCCAAGGGCCGGTCGGTGTACGTCTTCCGCGGCATCCGCCCGGCCCAGCTCGCGCTGCTGTCGCCCCGGGCCGCGGACACCCTGATCCTGACGGAGGTCAAGTGATGTCCCCGGACACCCAGTCGGAGACGCCGGCCCGTGGCGTGCCCAGGGAGCCGGACGGGCTCGCCGAACTGCTGCCCCGCTGGCACCTGCTGCGCGACGCCGAGGAGGGCGAGCCGCTGCGCGCCCTGCTCGCGGTGATCGCCGAGCAGCTCGACCGCGTCCGCGACGGCGTCCAGCAGGGCTACGAGGACCTGTTCGTGGAGACGGCGGCCCCCTGGGTGCTGCCGTACCTCGGCGACCTGGTCGGTTACCGCACCCTGCCCGGCTACGAGCGCGTCCTGACCACCGGTCTGCACGACGGCGGCCGGGCGGCCCTGGCCGAGGCGGTCGCCCCGCGCCGGGACGTCGCCGCCACGGTCGCGAACCGCCGCCGCAAGGGCACCCTGCACCTGCTGGAGGAGCTGTCCGAGCACGTGGCGGGCCTGCCCGCGCGGGCCGTCGAGCTGTCCCGGCAGGTCGCCCACACCCAGCCGGTGAAGCTGTACACCACCGGCACCGGCACGCACCGCGGCGCGCACGGCCGGCTGGCCGACCTGCGCGACGGCGCCGAACTCGCCCTCGGCGGCGGCCCGTTCGCGAACAGCGCCCGTACGGTCGACGTGCGCCGCGCCGCCTCACGGCACCGGCAGGGCGGCTGGAGCCCGGCCGGCGTCGCGCTCTTCGTGTGGCGGCTGAAGGCCTACGCGCTGACCCGGACCCCGGCCTACTGCATCGACCGGGCCCGCAACCTCTACACCTTCTCGATCCTCGGCAACGACACCCCGCTGGTCACCAAGCCGTTCCCGGAGCCCTCGCCGGCGCACATCGCCACCGTCGACAACGTGCCGGCGTTCGTCACCCGCCGTCTCCTGCACGACCGGCTGCTCGACTACTACGGCCCCGGCAAGAGCTTCGTGATCCGCCTCGACGGCGAGGACAACCCCGTACCGCCCTCGGACATCGTGGTCGCCGACCTGTCCGACTGGCGCTACCGGCCCAGGCGCGGCCAGGTGGCCGTCGACCCCGAGCTGGGCCGGATCGCGTTCGGCTCGCGCTCCGCGCCCCGGCAGGGCGTGTGGGTGGACTACCACTACGCGTCCGCCGCCGGCATGGGCGGCGGCGAGTACGAACGCGACCGCGAACCCCGTCCCGACGCCGAGGTGTACCGCGTCGGACCCGGACAGCCCCACCGGCAGATCATGGACGCCTACCGGGCCTGGCAGCACGACCGCCGCGCCGACCGCACCGGCCCCGCCGGCATCATCGAGATCACGCACAGCGGCGCCTACCAGGAGCAGCTCGACTTCGACCTCGACCCGGGCGACCGGCTCGAACTGCGCGCCGCCGAGGGCACCCGCCCGGTCATCCGCCTGCTCGACTGGTACAGCAACCGCCCCGACGCCCTCAACATCCGCGCGGTGTCCGACGACTGCGCCCCGCACGAGCGGCCGCGGGTCGTCCTCGACGGGCTGCTCGTCGCCGGGCGCGGCATCAACGTGGCGGGGGCGGTGGGCGCCGTCGTCGTACGGCACAGCACGCTCGTGCCCGGCTGGTCCCTGGAGCCCGAGTGCGAGCCGCACTCGCCCGAGGAGCCGAGCATCGTCCTGGACCGCACCACCGCCTGCCTCCAGATCGAGCACAGCATCCTCGGCACCATCGAGGTCATCGGCGACGAGGTGAGCGAGGACCCCCTCGACATCCACATCCGGGACAGCATCCTCGACGCCACCGCCGACGACCGCGAGGCCCTGTCCGCCCCGGACTGCCGCCACGCCCACGCCGTGCTGCACCTGCACCGCACGACCGTCATCGGCGAGATCCACACGCACGCGGTGCGGATCGCCGAGAACAGCGTCTTCACGGGCCGGCTCCACGTCGCCCGGCGCGGCATCGGCTGCCTGCGTCATTCCTACGTCCCCACCGGCTCGCGCACCCCGCGCCGCCACCGTTGCCAGCCCGAACAGGCCCCGGACATCAGGCCGTTGTTCACCTCCCAGCGCTACGGCACGCCCTGGTACGGGCTGCTCGCCGACCGGTGCCCCGAGGAGATCCGGCGCGGCGCGGACGACGGCGCCGAGATGGGTGCCTTCCACGACCTGTACCGGCCGCAGCGCGAGGACGGCCTGCGGGCCCGGCTCGCCGAGTACACGCCCGCGGGCACCGACGCCGGGATCTTCTTCGTGACGTGAGCCGCACCGCAACCGACCTCGTGAACCCGCACTTCTGAACCAGGGGGGACACCCTTCATGCACGCAGACCTCTCCCGCTCCACGTTCCGCCCGGAGCGGCACTACTCCGCGGTCGTCGCCCAGCAGGGCCGCGTCCAGCTCGACGCCGACCTCAACGAACAGACCGCGATCCAGCTCCACCAGGCCCGCAGCCTCGCCGCGGACCTGATCGGACCGCACGGCGGGCCGCGCGACGCCGCCGGTTTCCGCATCGAGTACGTCGGCGGCAAGCACGAGATCGACACCCTCCTCATCCACGGCGGCCGTTACTACGTCGACGGCATCCTGTGCGACGCCGGCCGCCCGGCCGCCCAAGTGCCCGTCACCGACGAGGACAGCGACGAGCAGGCGGCGGAGCCGCCCGCGCACTGGACGTACTGGGACCAGCCCGACGGTTTCCGCGACCCGGAGAAACCCGGCGACCGGCTGCCCTCGCCCGCCCAGTCGCCGTTCGTCGTCTACCTGAACGTGTGGGAGCGCTCGGTCACGGCGGCGGAGGACCCCGCGCTGCGCGAGGTCGCCCTCGGCGCTGCCATGCCCGACACGGCCGCGCGCGTGAAGGTCGTCTGGCAGGTGCTGCCGCTGTCCCTCGCCGCCCTGGAGATCGAGGAGAGCGACCCCTCCAAGGAGGTCGTCCGCGCCGCGTTCACCCGCTGGGCGCAGCGCCAGTCGGCCCCCTCGGCCCGGCTCGCCGCGTGCGGTGAGCGGCCCGACCACGCCGACGAGGACCCGTGCCTGGTCAAGCCGGACGCCCGCTACCGCGGCCCGGAGAACCAGCTGTACCGGGTCGAGGTCCACGAGGGCGGCGAGGCGAAGGACGCCACCTTCAAGTGGTCCCGCGAGAACGGCTCCGTCGTGTTCCCCGTCGACGAACTCGACGGCACCTGGGTGCAGTTGGCGTCCCTCGGGCACGACGACAAGCTGGACCTGGACGTGGGCGACCACGTGGAGTTCGTCGACACCGCCTACGCCTCCCGCCTGGAGCCCCTGCCGCTGCTGCGGGTCGAGGAACTGGACCTGCCCGGCCGCCGCGTCCGCCTGTCCGCCGAACCCGCCCCGGGCGTCGGACGGCTCGCGCACCTGAACCCGTACCTGCGCCGCTGGGACCACCGCGGCGGCCCGAAGCGCAAGGGCCGCAGCACCGCCCTGCGCGGCGGCGCGGTCCCCGTCACGGAGGGGGAGTGGCTGCCCCTGGAGGACGGCGTCGAGGTGTACTTCGCCAAGGGCGGCGCCTACCGCACCGGCGACCACTGGATCGTGCCCGCCCGCACCGCCACCGGCAGCGTCGAATGGCCCGTCGACCCGGCCCGCCGCCCCCTCCTCCAGCCACCGGCCGGCATCGCCCGGCACTTCGCCCCGCTGGCCCTGATCAAGGGCGAGGGCAGCGCCGTCGACCTGCGTCTGGCGTTCGGCCCGCTGGCGAGCAGCATGCCGCCCGCGGACGAGGCGACGCTCGCCGCCGAGGAGCAGGCCCGCCGCGAGGAACTGGCCGCCGAGGACCCCTCCCACGGACGGTCCCACACCACCGCCGAGGCGGAAGCCGCCGTGGAAGGAGACAACTGATGGCCAAGCCGCTGAGCGCGTCCAAGCTGGTGGAGATCCTCAGAGCCGAGGGCCTGACCGTCCACGAGGTCCGCAGATGGCGCACCCACAACCGCAACAGCAAGGGACCCTGGGGCCCGGTCAACGGCGTGATGATCCACCACACCGTCACCTCCGGCACCGCCGCCTCCGTCGACATCTGCTACGACGGCTACTCCAGCCTGCCCGGCCCGCTCTGCCACGGCGTCATCGACAAGAAGGGCCACGTCCACCTGGTCGGCAACGGCCGCGCCAACCACGCGGGCCTCGGCGACAGCGACGTCCTGCGCGCCGTGATCAACGAGTCGAAGCTGCCGCACGACAACGAGGCCGACACCGACGGCAACCGGCACTTCTACGGCTTCGAGTGCATCAACCTCGGCAACGGCAAGGACCCCTGGCCGGAGGTGCAGAAGGAGGCCATCGAGAAGGTGGCCGCGGCGATCTGCCGCCACCACGGCTGGTCCGAGCGCTCCGTCATCGGCCACAAGGAGTGGCAGCCGGGAAAGGTGGACCCGCGCGGTTTCACCATGGACAGCATGCGGGGGCGCATACGCGACCGGCTCAAGGGCGCCGGAGGCGGCGGCAAGCCCGCCCCGGACCCCGAGCCGGCGCCCAAGCCGTCCTACGAGCCGTTCCCGGGCGCCGCGTTCTTCCACGTCGGGCAGCGCTCCCCGATCATCACGGCGATGGGCCGCCGCCTGGTCGCCGAGGGGTGCAGCCGCTACGAGGAGGGGCCGAGCCCCGACTGGACCGAGGCCGACCGCCGTTCCTACGCGCTGTGGCAGCAGAAGCAGGGCTTCTCCGGCAAGGACGCCGACGGCATCCCCGGCAAGCTCACCTGGGACCGGCTGAAGGTGCCGAAGTCCAAGTAGCGACCGGGTTGCGCCCCTCCTGCGCGGAGGGGCGCCCGCCCGTCACCAGCGGGGGAGCCGCAGCTCGTACTCCGGCTGGATCCGCCGCATGTAGCCGGTGTCGTCCCTGCCGCGCATCCCGGAGTCGACGTACCGCCGGTGCAGCTTCTCCAGCTTGTCGTGGTCGAGCTCGACCCCCAGCCCCGGCCCGGTGGGCACCCGCACCTGCCCGTCGCGCAGCTCCAGCACACCGGGGACGATCACGTCGTCCGCCGAGTTCCACGGGTAGTGCGTGTCGCAGGAGTGGTCGAGGTTGGGAATCGCCGCGGCGACATGGGTCATCGCGGCGAGGCTGATGCCCAGGTGCGAGTTGGAGTGCATCGACAGGGCGATCCCGAACGCCTCGCAGACGGCGGCCAGTTCCCGGGTGCGGCGCAGCCCGCCCCAGTAGTGGTGGTCGGTGAGCAGGACCTGGATCGCGTTCTGTTCGACGGCCGGTTTCAGGTGCTCCCAGGCGATCACGCACATGTTGGTCGCGAGCGGCATCGGCGACTCCTTCGCCACCTGCGCCATGCCGTCGATGCCCTTGGCCGGGTCCTCCAAGTACTCCAGTACACCGTCGAGTTCACGTGCGACGTACTTCGAGGTCCCGACCGTCCACGCCACGTTCGGGTCCAGCCGCAGCGGCTGCCCGGGGAAGGCCTCCGCCAGCGCCCGGATCGCGGCGATCTCCTCGTCGGGCGGGAACACCCCGCCCTTGAGCTTGAACGACCTGAAGCCGTACCGCTCCTGCATCAGCCGGGCCTGCTCGACGATCCCGGCGGGGTCGAGGGCCTCGCCCCAGTCGTCGGTGATCGCCGGACGGCCGTCGAGCGCGGGGTGCTCGGCCCACTTGTAGAAGAGGTACGCGGCGAACGGCACCGCGTCGCGGACCGTGCCGCCCAGCAGATCGCTGACCGGGCGGCCGAGCAGCTTGCCCTGCGCGTCGAGGCAGGCCACCTCCACCGCAGAGGTGGTCCAGCCGCGCTCGTGCGAGCTGGGCACGGTCGGCAGCAGGGCCGCGTCGATCGCGGCGGCGACGGCGGTGGTGTCGAAGACCTCCATCCCGGCGACCACCTTCGCCGCGGCCTGGAGCCGCTCCAGCCGGGCGGTGCCGCCGGGGGACTCGCCGAGCCCCACCGTGCCGTCCTCCAGCACGAGTTGGAGGATGATCCGCAGCGCGAGCGGCTCGTGCACCCCGTTGGAGTTGAGCAGCGGCGGGTCACTGAACGCGATGGGGGTGATGATCAGCTCACGGATACGCGTCGAGCTCATGCGGCGGCCACCTCCAGTCCGTGGTCGAGGAGTTTCGCCAGCCGGGCGATGTGTTCCGGCGTCGGATCCAGCAGCGGAGCCCGGACGCCGCCGACATCCAGGCCGCGCAGCGTCACACCGGCCTTGACGAGCGACACGGCGTACCCGGGGACCTCGTCGCGCAGGGCGACCAGCGGGCCGTAGAACTCGTCCAGGAGCCGCGAGACCAGCGCCTCGTCGTCCTCGGCGAGGGCCCGGTGGAAGGCCAGGGCGATCTCCGGGGCGAAGGCGAACACCGCCGAGGAGTACAGCTCGACGCCGATGCCCCGGTAGGCGGGCGCGGTCATCTCGGCGGTGGGCAGGCCGTTGAAGAACTGGAAGCCCTCCGTGCCCGGCACGGCACGCACCGCGCGGACGACGCGGTGCATCCGCTCGATGTCCCCGATGCCGTCCTTGAGTCCGACGACCCCGGGCAGGGCGGCGATCTCGGTGGCCGTGTCGGCGGTGAGCCGGGCGCTACCGCGCTGGTAGAAGACGACGGGCAGCGCGGTGGCCGCGGTGACCTCCCGGACGTAGCGCACCAGGCCCTGCTGCGGGGCGCCGACCAGGTAGGGCGGCAGCAGCAGGATGCCGTCGGCGCCGGCGCGTTCGACCCGGGCGGCCTGGTCCCGGGCGACCGGTGCGGGACCGCCGGCGGCCGCGAAGACCGGGACCCGCCCGGCGGTCGTCCGCACCGCGACCCGGGTCGCCCGCTCGATCTCATCGGCCGACAGGGCGTGGAACTCGCCGGTGCCGCAGGCGACGAACACACCTCCCGCGCCCGCGGCGACACCCGACTCGATGTGCTGGGCCAGCCGTTCCTCGTCCAGTGAACCGTCCGCCGCGAACGGCGTGACCGGGAAGAACAGCACTCCGTGGAACTTCATGTCTCCCTCATACATGGGGGGGGTGGGTGGTCAGCCCTTGGTGGCACCGGCGGCGATGCCGGTGACCAGCGAGCGCTGGAGGAGCAGATAGACGATCAGGCTGGGTATCAGGGCGATGACCGCACCGGCCAGCACCACCCCCGAGCCGACCTCGGGGTCGGTGCGCAGGATGGACAGGGCGACGGTGACCGTGTAGTCGGTGGGGTCCTTGGCGGCGATCAGGGGCAGCAGGTACTGGTCCCAGATCATGATGAAGCCGAGCACCCCGGCCACGCCGAGCGCGGGCTTGCACAGCGGCAGGATGACCTGCCACAGCATCCGCAGCTCACCGACGCCGTCGATGCGGGCGGCCTCCTCGATCTCGTCGGGTATGTCCTTCATGAACTCGGTGAGCACCATCACCGAGAAGCCCCAGGCGCCGAGCGGCAGGATGACGCCCCAGACGGTGCCCTTCAGATCGAGGCCGACCACGGGCACATGGCCGAGGACCAGGGACAGCGGGATGGCGATGACCTCCTCGGGGAGCATCATCGTCAGCATGAACAGGGTCAGGATCAGCGCCTGCCCGCGGAACCTGTGCCGGGCCAGGGCGTAGGCGGCGAGCGTGCAGACGACCAACTGGAGCAGCAGTCCGCCGCCCGCGATGACCAGGGAGTTGCCGAAGTAGTCCCAGATGCCGCGCTCGCCCGCCACCCGGAAGTTCAGCAGGGTCGGGTGGTGGGGGAGGAACGACAGGGTCGAACCGCTGGCCTTCTCGCTGAACGAACCGGAGAAGACCGTCACGAACGGCGCCGCGAAGACGCCCAGGGCGAGGACGCAGAGCAGGACGCGCAGCGCCCAGGCCAGGCCCGGCCGGTCGCTCCAGCCGAGGGCCGTGTCGAAGCGGGCGGGGGTGGTGCGCTGCTTCCCGGCGGACTTCCCCGTCGCAGAGGCGGTCACCGGGGTCCGGACGGGGTCGATGGCGGGCGCGCTCATCTCACGTCTCCCCTCTTGCGGAAGTAGTTGACGGTGACGGTGAGCAGCAGCGTCACGCAGAGCAGGAGCACGGAGGCGGCCGAGGCGCCGCCGATGTCGTTGCGGGAGAAACCGAGGGTGTAGGCGCGGGTCATCCACACGTCGGTCGACCCGGCCGGACCGCCGCCGGTGAGGACGTACACCTCGGTGAAGACGCGCAGTCCGCGGATGGCGGCGAGCGTCAGGACGATGCCGAGTGCCGGGCGGATCGCGGGCAGGGTGATGTGCCGCAGCCGCTGCCACAGCGACACCCCGTCCATCGCGGCGGCCTCGTACAGCGAGCGGTCCACGCCCGCCAGTCCGGCGAGGATGATCACCATGTTGTACGGGGCGAGCATCCAGATGCCCATGGCCATGGTCGCCCACAGCGCCGTGTCGGGGTTGTCGAGGTAGGGCACGGGCCCCAGACCGAGCAGCCCGAGACCGCTGTTGATCAGGCCGTCGGAGGTCGGGTAGTACATCAGCCTCCACATCTCGCCGACCACCGCGGTGGCGGTGACGACGGGCAGGAAGACGGCGGTACGGATGATCCTCAGCGACCGGGCCTGGCCTTCGAGCAGCAGGGCCAGCAGGACGCCGGCGACGATGCCGCCGAGGGACATGCCGATGCCCAGGACCAGCGTGTGGCCGATGGCGTCCTGGAAGCGGTGGTCGCTCAGGACCCGGGTGTAGTTGTCGAGGCCGACCCACTTGTCACCGAGGAAGGGCCGCACGTCGAAGAAGCTGAGCCAGACGCCCTTGCCCATGGGGAGGAACTTGAAGACCAGGGCGAGCAGCAGACCCGGCGCGAGGAACAGCCAGGGCAGTACGGCCTTCTTGCTGAGGAACCGGGCTCTGCGCGGCCCGGGTGTCGTCACGGTCGCGGTCATTTCAACAGGTCCTGGTCCTTGAGGTCACCGGCGAGGGTGTCGTTGAGTTCCTTGAGGCCGGAGCGGACGTCGCTGCCGCAGTACGTGAAGATCGCGTTGAGCGAGTCGGCGGTGTCCTGTTTGATCGGGGCGAAGTCGGGCGCGTTGGGGAACTGCACGGAGGCCGTCTCGTACGCCTTCTGCACCACGCTCCAGCGTGGGTCGTGGCGGACCTTCGCCGCGTCCAGCGTGGAGTTGACGGGGATGCGCACGACGGGCTGGTGGTCGCCGGTCATGGCGAGCGTCTGGCCCTCGGGGGAGATCAGGAAGGCCGCGAGCGTCCGCTCCAGCCGGGCCTTCCCGGTCTTCGCGCCGAAGTAGACGTTCTCGCCGTCGGCGAGCACGTTGTTGTTGCCGGCCGGGCCCGACGGCGCGGGCAGGACCTCGTACGTGTCCTTGCCGAGTGCCTTGTCGAAGGTGGAGATGTTGTACGGGCCGGTGAGGTACATCCCGGCGTTGCCGTCCTGGAAGTTGGTGGTGGTCGCGGTGACGGAGGTGAGGGCGCTGGGCTGGATGACACCGTTGTCACCGCAGAAGAGGTTGTCCTTCATCCAGGTGACGGTGCGCAGGGCCGCCGCCGAGTCCATGGCGGGCCGGTAGCCCGACCCCTCCTTCTCGATGATCCGCACCCCGCCCTGCCACAGCCAGCTGGCGCCCCACCAGGCGACGTAGCCGTTCTGGGCGCTGCCCGGGACGACCATGCCGTATGTGTCCTTCTTGCCGTCGCCGTCCGGGTCGCGGGTGGCGAAGGCCTTGGCGAGGGCGAGGGTGTCCTGCCAGGTCTTGGGCTGCGGCAGGCCGAGCTTCTCGCGCCAGTCCTTGCGGACGAACAGCGTCATGGCCTGACGGGAGTACGGGATGCCGTAGTGCCGGCCGTCGCGGCCCACGGTGGACGACCAGGACTGGGCGGTGATCTCGCCGTGTCCGGCGATGGAGGCCGGGGTGATGGGCTTGAGCAGGCCCTGGGCCTGGTAACTGCCCATCAGGGCCGTGTCGTTGATCAGGACGTCCGGCAGGTCCTTGGTGGACGCGCGGCTCTGCAACTGCTGGTCGAAGTTCATGACCGGCTGATAGTCGATCTTGATGCCGGTCTTCTTGGTGAAGGCGGCGAACACCCTCTTGTAGGTCTGGGCGGATTCCGGATCGCTCCGGGTCCACACCTCCAGCGTGTTCGGATCGCCGGCCCGGGCGCTGCCGGAACCGGAGCCGCAGGCGGCCGTTCCGAACAGGAGACCCGAGACGGCGAGCGCGGCGGCCAGGCGTCGGCGATCCCGCATGGATGGTTCTCCGTTCATATCCGTGAACCAACTTCACGAATCTAAATGATCGGCCAAGCTAGGATCGTTTCATCACCATGTCAATACATGGCTGAAATATTTCACCGAGGTCACACGAGGTCACGCGATGCCACATGAGGCCACACGAAGCCGTGCGCGGGCCCGGGGAACGACAGCGGCCCCAACCGGATGGACCGGTTGGGGCCGTGTGAGAGAAGGTCCGAGGTCAGCCGCGGTGCTCGGCGCGCTCGGCGTTCTTCTTCTTGAGCCGGGCCGCCTCCTTGCGCACCTCGGCCTGGGTGGCGCGCTCCCGCTTCAGCCACTCGGGGTTCTCCTGCTTCAGCGTCTCGATCTGTTCGGTGGTGAGGGCCTCGGTGACGCCGCCGCGGGCGAGACCCGCGATGGAGACGCCGAGTTTCGCCGCGACCACCGGGCGGGGGTGCGGGCCGTTGCTCCGCAGGTCCTGAAGCCACTGCGGCGGGCTCGCCTGGAGCTCGTTCAGCTCGGCGCGCGAGACGACGCCCTCCCGGAACTCGGCGGGTGTGGCCTCGAGGTACACACCCAGCTTCTTCGCCGCGGTCGCGGGCTTCATGGTCTGGGTGCTCTGGTGCGACGTCATGGCGTCCAGCGTATCGAGCGTGTGCACGACCGCTGACCACGGCCGCCGGCCACGACCGTCCACCACGGCCGGTAACCTGGCCGGGTGACAGGCTCGGATGAATCTCCCTCGTTCCGGCTCGTGTACGTCCCCGGGGTGATGCCCGACAAGTGGGTGCGCATCTGGAACGAGCGGCAGCCCGATGTCCCGCTGGCCCTGACGCAGGTGCCCGCCGGAGCGGCGGCCGGGCGGCTCCTGGGCGGGGACGCCGACGCGGGCCTCGTACGCCTTCCCGTCGACCGGACGGTCTTCAGCGCGATCCCCCTCTACACCGAGCAGACGGTCGTCGTCGTGCCCCAGGACCACCTGGTCACCGCGGTCGACGAGGTGTCCCCGGAGGACCTGTCCGACGACATCGTGCTGCACCCCCTCGACGACGTCCTCGACTGGGAGAACCTCCCCGGGCGCCCCGCCCTGGAACGCCCCGCCACCACGGCCGACGCCGTCGAACTGGTCGCGGCGGGGATCGGCGTGCTCGTCGTCCCCCTGTCGCTGGCCCGCCTGCACCACCGCAAGGACCTCACCCACCGTCCCCTCAAGGACGCCCCCGAGTCGAGCGTGGCCCTGGCCTGGCCCGAGGACGCGACGACGGACCTGGTGGAGGACTTCATCGGCATCGTCCGCGGCCGCACGGCCAACAGCACCCGGGGCCGCCGGCAGCCTCCCGCGCAGGACAAGCCCCAGCGCGACGACCGCCGCAGGCAGCCGGCCAGGCAGGCCGGCGTGAGCCGACGCGGCTCCTCCAGCGGCACCCCCAAGGGCGGCAAGAGCGCCAAGAGCGGCAGGAGCGGCAAGCAGGGCAAACCCCGCCGCCGCTCCTAGCCGCGAGCCCCCGGGGGCCGGCTCACCCCGCCGACGGAGACGGCTGGAGCGCGTTCGGAGCCTCCGTACGCAGGTCCTCCAGCTCCTTGGGGATTTTCAGGGACAGGACCGGGGCGCCCGGCTGAGGAGGCGGTGGCGTCGTCATCTCCTGCGGCATCTTGGGCGGGCTGGTCTGCTGGAGGTTGACCTGCTCGTGATTGACCAGACCGGTCTGCTCCAGGATCGTGATGTGGTCCAGCACCGTGGAGTTGGCCTGGTCGGCGAGCTGACGCACCAGCGTGTTCCGCGTGTTGGCCCGGACCTTGGCGATGGTCGAGAAGATCTGGCCGTGGGTGACCCGCATGATGCTCACCGCCGTCGAGTCGAACTCCTGGCCCTGGGCGCCCTCCACTGTCGCCACGAACTGCTGCTGCTGGGGCGAGGCCTGGTTCGGTAGCGTGATGCCCAGCTCGGGGGCGATCTTGCGGCAGGCGATGTCCAGCCGCCCGTGTCCGACGACGAGGTGCTTGCCGGCCTCCTTCATTGCGGCAGATCCGCCGCGCTGCATCACCAGCGCACCCAGAGGTGACTCCCACAGCCCGGCCGCGCGCACCTTCACCACGAAGTCGCGGTCCGCCTCGGTCAGGGGCCCGTACTGGGTGTTGGCGATGATGCGGTCCTGGCCGGAAGCCGTGTTCTGCACGCCCAGCATGCTCGGATAGGCGAGCGCGGTGAGCGTGAGGATCATCGCACCGCCCACGAACGCGGTTCCTGCCGTGCTGCGCGAGATGCGCATCGTGCCTCCTGGGATATGAACGGCCCAACGCCAGGAAGTACGTATGCCAGGGGCGAAACAATCACCGATGCCGTAAAAAACTTGGTCAACCGGCCGGGCCCGGTGCCGAGGGCGACACGGCACCGGACCTGGCCGGAAAGACTCAGGGCCGGTACGAGGCCGCGCCCGCCGTGCGCACCACCTCGTCGCCGTCCGCTTGGCTCAGCAGCCCGGCCGACACCCACGCGTCCACCGTGGACCGCACCCGCGCCACCAGCGCCCCCTTGTTCCGGAACGGCGCCCCGGCCCAGACCTCGTCCAGCAGCGTGGTGCCGTCGGCCTTCGCCGGGTTGGCGACACCCGAGTCCCGGCCGCCGAAGACGACCTTCGGCTCCGAGCGCCGGAAGTAGGCGTGCGTCGGATCCTCCGTCCCCTCGAAGAACGGCGCCCACTGTGTGCCGTCCAGCGTGAAGTGCAGCGGCTTGCCCGCAACCGGCGTCAGGGAGTGCGACAGATCGCCGGACAGCCCGGCATCGCGGTACAGCCCTACCTTCAGGTACTCCGTGGCGGCGTCGCGGGCGACCAGATTGACCGGGCCGTGGAACAGGGTCTGCAGTGACGGGTCGTCGAGGGCCTTCTCCACCCGCGTCCGGAACGGCATGGCGATGCGGACGGTGTCGCCGGGCCGCCAGGTCCGGGGCACGTCGAAGTAGCTCCCGGGCTCCGGAGTCCCGGACACGGCACGCCCGTTGACGGTCACCCGGAACCCGGCCGTCGCCCACGACGGGACCCGCAGCCGCAGTGTGAAGGAGGCCCGGCGGCCCCCGAAGGCCAGCGTGCTGCCCTGCTCCCTGGGGAAGCCGGTGGTCTGCGTGACCGTGACGCCCTTCTCGGCCCAGGCCAGCGTGGACGGGCTGTACAGGTTGACGTAGAGCGCGCTGCCGTCGGCCTTCGCGAAGTACACCGAGTCCTGGTACTTCGTGGCACTCTCCATGCCGGTGCCCTCGCAGCAGGTCGTGCCCTGCTTGGGTGTGTAGTCCCGGACATGACCGGGCGTCAGCCCGATGAAGTACGTGACGAGTGGCTTCTCCGCGTCCGGCTTGTCCTGCTTCGAGCCGAGCACCTGGTTGTACAGGGCCCGCTCGTAGTAGTCCATGTACTTCGGGTCCTGCTCGTGGAAGAACAGGGTCCGGCTCAGCTTGAGCATGTTGTACGCGCAGCAGGTCTCGGCGGTGGTCGCGCCGATCGTGCCCGCGATCACGTCCCGGGCCTTGAAGAACTCCTGGGTGCTGGTGCCGCCGATGCCGTACATGCGGTGCGGTTCGACCATGTCCCAGAAGTTCTTCGCCGCCCTGAGGTAGCGCTCCTCGCCCGTCTCGTCGTACAGCCGCACATAGCCGGTGAAGATCGGGATGTGCTGGTTGGCGTGCAGCCCGTCGAGGACGTCGGTGTTCGCCGCGCACGCGTCGATCAGCCGGTCCAGGTCGAACAGCTTGGCCAGTGCGAGGTGTTCGGCCTTGCCGGTGATGGAGTGCAGGTCGCAGATCGCCTCGACGATGCCGCCGAACTCGCCGCTGGAGAAGATCCCCCACATGCGCTGGAGCGTGGACTCGGGCAGCTTGGACAGCCGGGAGTACATCCAGTCGCACATGCCGGACGCGAGGTCCAGGGCCCGGTCGTCGTCCGTGGCGCCGTAGGCGTCGAGCAGCCCCCTGAGGATCTTGTGCGCGGTGTAGTACGGCGCCCACACCTTGGTGTAGTCGGAGCTGGTCCGCGACTCCAGGTCGATGAACTGCGTCTCCGGGTACGCCGCGAGGAACCCGGGGTGGCTGGGCCCGCCCCAGGTGCGGCGCAGGGTGGCGGTCAGGTTCCGGCCCGAGGCGTCCGCGAACGTCCCGCCCGCCTTCTCGTCGAAGGCGTACGACGCCAGATCGCCCCGGCCCGTCGAGGCGTCGGCGGCCCGGCGGCTCTGCAACTCCGTGATCTCGGCGGCCGTCAGCGCCCGTGAGAACACGTTGAACTCCTCGTAGGCGCCCGCGAAGACCGGGTCGGCGGAGTAGTTCGAACGGCCGAGCCAGTTGTTCTTCGGCGTGCCGAGGACCGCCGGGGTGAGGCTCATCGCGGTGTTCCGCGTGACGGCCGTGCCGTTGACGTAGAGCGTGCCGGTGCCGTCCGCGATCGTCACCGCCAGGTGGCTCCACTGGTTCAGCGGCAGCGCCGCCGTGCCGTCGAGGGCCTGCTCGCCGCCGGCGCCCGACGTGGTGATGGCGAAGCGCGGCACTCCGGCCTGGTTGCGGGCGGCCAGATACATGTAACGGGTGGTGTTGTCACCGAAGTCGAAGACGCGGGTCCAGCCGGCGTCGTGGGTGGGCCGCACCCAGACGGAGAGGGTGATCGCCGAAGCTCCGCCGAGCACGGCCGCCGGCAGGTCCACGTACTGGTAGGAGCCCCGCACCTGATCGGCGCCGGTGCCGAACCTCCCGGGGACGCTCAGCACTTGCGGGTCCCGCCGCAGCGCGGCGCGCACGTCGGTCAGCGCCCCGACCATGGTGCCGATCCGGTCGGCGAAGACCCGCTCCTTCGTGCCGCGGTACGCCTGCGCCAGCATGGTCAGGAAGTGGCCGGTGTAGTGCCCCCGCAGGTTGCCGTTGGCCTCACCGTCCAGCCCCTCCCAGCCGCCGGGGGCGACCGCGCCGCCGGTGGAGAGACCGGCGTTGGCGCGGAACACCTGGAGCAGCCGGTTCACGTCGTAGCCGCGGGCGTGGTCCAGCATCAGCTGCCGCTTGTCGGCGAAGACGCCCCGGCCGAGGCTGACGTCGTCCAGGTCGAAGGGCCGTACGGTCCAGGCGGACGGCGTGCCGGCGGCAACCGCCGCGGTCGCGGCGGACGCGGCAGCCGGCCGTGTGGTGACCTCGGATGTCGCGGGTACCGCCGCGGCGAGGGCCGCGACTTGGAGAAGGGTTCGTCGGGAGAGGGGCCGTGCCATGTGTGCTCCTCCACGGGTCCACAGGGTCCTGGTAGGCGAGATGATCGATATATCGAACGTTGTGCGGATAGTCGACCAGACCCTAGGGAGGGGACGGGGGAGCGTCAACGGGGCGGGAGAGGTGAAGTTCAGGAAAGGCCGGGCGAGTTCAGCAGCCAGTCGTACGCGGCTCGTGCCGTGAACTCCGCCTGGCCGCCCCGCAGGAGCAGCCCCGCGGTGGCGAACTCCGGGGCGTCCGCCTGCGCCGGGACGTACGGGATCGCGATGCACCGCATCCCCGCAGCGTGCGCGGCGGCGGCGCCCGGGGCGGCGTCCTCCAGAACCACGCAGGCCGACGGGTCCGCCCCGAGCCGGCGGGCCGCCTCCAGGAAGACATCGGGGGCCGGCTTGCCGTGCGCGACCTCGTCCGCCGAGACGACGGTCCGCAGATGGGCGTCGAGGCCCGTGCCCGCCAGGACCGCCTCGATGGCCTCGGGCGAGGACCCCGAGGCCACGGCCATGGGCACGTCCTCGGCCGCGAGCAGCTCGACGAACGCGCGCATCTCGGGGTACGCGCGTGTGGAACCGCGCGCCAGGTCCAGATAGCGGCGGTTCTTGGCGGTGAACAGTTCCTCGACGGAGGCCCGCAGGCCGTACCGCTCGATCCAGTCCGCGACCGTCTCCTGCGTGCTGATGCCGACGTACCGCTCGTGGTCCGTCCAGCTGAAGTGGGTGACGCCGTGCTCGGCGAGGGTCTGCCGGCCCGCCTCGTAGTAGTTGGGTTCGCTGTCCACGAGCGTTCCGTCGAGATCGAAGATGACCGATACGCCGCCGAGATTGCTCATGGTTCCAGCATGTCAAAGACCATGATCCGCAGATCGCCAGGGGGTCATGACCGGGCCGCGCGGCCGATCGACTCCACCAGCGGCAGCAGCCGGTGGGGGACGCGCTCGCGCAGGGCGATCTCGGTGCGGGTGCGGACGACCCCGGGAAGACTGATCAGCTTCTGGACGACGTCCTCGAGATGCGCGTTGTCCCGCGCCACGACCCGCGTGAGCAGATCCCCACCGCCCGTGATGGAGAACGCCTCGACGATCTCGGGCACCGCCGCCAGCGCGTCGCCCACCTCGTCGAGATGTCCCTGGGTGACCTCGATGTGCACGAACGCGAGCACCGGATGCCCGAGCGCGGCGGGGGACAGGGCCGGTGCCGTGCCGGTGATCACGCCGTCGCGCTCCAGACGGTCGAGCCGCGCCTGCAACGTGCCCCGGGCGACACCGAGGACACGGGCGTACTCGCGCACGCTCGTGCGCGGCTGCTCCAGCAGCAGCCGCAGGATGCGGGTGTCGAGCTCGTCCACGGCCATGCCGCGCCCTCCTCGTCCGTTGGCCCTGTCCCGGCCGCTCTCGGGCCGCTCCGGCTGTACCAATGGATCAGTCTAGGAGGAGGCTGTTGAGCCAGTGGCGCCGTGCGGCCTCGGGCGACCGTAGCGTCGCTGGCTGTGTCTCCTGCCTGGGGTCAGCACGGGGCCCAGGGGGGAGGAGAGGGGCCCGTGCTTGGTCGACGGTCGTGATCCGTGTCTGCTGAGCACCACACCGGGCGCCGAGGGTGGGTGCCACCCGCTGATGCTCAGGTGAGGGGTTCGACGGGGAGCACGCCCTGCTGCTGGTTGCGGTGGCCGCCGAGTTTGCGGACGAGGGCGACCAGGGCGAGAGCGAGGATCGCGAGCGCGATGAGGACGGCGCTGACCGCGGTGACGGTCGGGTCGACGTCGAACTGCAGGGCGTTGAAGACCAGGACCGGCAGGGTGCGGGTGTCGGGGGTGGACATGAACTGGGCGATGAAGAACTCGTCGAAGCTGGTGATGAAGGAGAACACGGCGGCGGCGATCAGGCCGGGGGTGGCCAGGGGGAAGGTGATGCGCCGGGCGATGGTCATGCGGCCGGCGCCCATGCTGGCGGCGGCGTCTTCGAGGCGTTCGTCGATGCCGCGCAGGGTGGAGATCATGATGAGGACGGCGATGGGTGCGGCGAGCACGGTGTGGCCGAGGGCGATGGCCAGGGGGCTGCCGAGCATGCCGGCCGGTTCGAAGAACAGG
This sequence comes from Streptomyces sp. NPDC007991, assembly GCF_042958445.1. Lineage (NCBI taxonomy): Bacteria > Bacillati > Actinomycetota > Actinomycetes > Kitasatosporales > Streptomycetaceae > Streptomyces > Streptomyces sp. NPDC007991. The sequence goes on along the minus strand of NZ_JBIBJD010000006.1, from coordinate 92,143 downwards.
AACAGCCCGAGCGCGATGACCACTTGCGGGATGAGCAGCGGAGCCAGGACGAGGCCGTAGACGGCCGTGTGCAGGGGGAGCCGGCCGCGGGCCAGGGCGGTGGCGGCGGTGACGCCCAGGATGAGGGAGAACACGGTGGTCAGGGTGGCGACGAGGCTGGACAGGGCGATGGAGGTGGCCCAGTCGCTGCCGGGTGCGGCCATCTGCTCGTACCAGCGGGCGCTGTACTCCTTGGGCGGGAAGGTGCCGATGCCGTCGGCGCCGAAGGAGGTGACCAGGATGATGACGATGGGCATGGCCAGGAAGAGCAGGATGGCGGTGGCGCTGATGCCGCGGCCGATGTGTCCGGCTCGGGTGGCGGGCAGTTCCATCATGAGCCGCTCCTTCGTGCAGCCGTCTTCCTGCGGCGGAGCTTGGCCAGGCCGAGCACGCCGAGCCCGGCGAAGGTGAGCAGGAGCAGGATGACGCCGAAGGCGGCGGCGGAGTTCCACTGGTCCTGCTTCATCACCTGCTGGTCGATCAGTGCCGCGACGACGGTCTGCTTGTCGCCGCCCATCAGGGCGGGGGTGATGTAGTAGCCCAGGCACAGGATGAAGCTGAGCAGGCCCGCCGTGCCCACACCCGGTGCCACCAGGGGCAGGTAGACCCTGCGGAAGATGGTCAGGCGTGAAGCGCCGAACCCGGCGGCCGCCGCGAGCAGCCGGCGGTCGACACCACGCATCACACCCTGCAGCACCAGGACGGTGTAGGGGAGCATGACGGAGGTGGTGCCGATGACGACACCGGTCTCGTTGTAGAGCAGCGAGTAGGGCGCGCCGGGGGCGTGCACGGACGTCAGCAGCGTGTTGATCAGGCCGTGTTCACCGAGCATGATGATCCAGCCGTAGGTGCGCACCAGCGCGCTGATGAAGTGCGGTACGACCACGATCAGCATGGCCAGCGCGGCGAAGACGGGCCGCATCCGGGTGATGGCGTGGGCCAGGACGAAACCCACCAGCAGGCTCAGCACCGCGGTCTCCGCCGAGATCCGCAGCGTGGAGATCAGCACCGACAGGTTCACGCCGCTGAGCGCGTCGGCGTACCAGTGCAGGGTGAACCCGCCGGTGTCGCCCTTGAGGCTGAGGGAGAGGACGCCGACGATCGGGTAGACGAACAGGACGAGGAGGAACAGCGTCACGGGGACGGCGTTGACCAGGGCGAGGCGGGAGCGGTGCCCGCGCAGGGCGGATGTCTTCACCCGCACCTTGCCGGGTGCGAGAGCGGTGCCGGCCACGGGCTCAGCCCCCGTCCATCTCGTCGAAGACGCTGACGTCCTCGCGAGCGGCGGTCACACACACCCGCTCGCCGGGGCGCGGCGGAGCCAGGGCCGTCTCGATCCGCAGCGGAGGCGTACCGGGAGCCGCTCCGTCCAGGCGGACCGTGATCCGGGTCAGCGAACCCACGTACACCGCTGTTTCGACCGTGCCGGAACAACAGCTCTCCTCGACACCGACCAGCCGCAGCTTGCCCGGCCGCACCGCTGCCCGCACCCGCTGCCCGGGAACGCACGAGTGAGCGCGCGCCGTGAGCACACCACCGGTGTCGAGGCGCACACGGGTGCAACCGTCCGCGGTGGGCTCCTCGACCTTGCCGTTGAGGAAGTTGGCGGCGCCGAGGAAGTCGGCGACGAAGGGGGTGCGGGGGCGTTCGAACAGGCCGCGAGGGGTGTCGAACTGCTCGATGCGGCCGTCCCGCATGATGGCGATCCGGTCGGACAGGACCAGAGCTTCCTCCTGATCGTGCGTGACGTAGACGACGGTCAGGCCCAGTTCGCGCTGGATGGTCTTGATCTCGGTCTGCATCTGGTCGCGCAGCTTCTTGTCCAGCGCGCCCAGCGGCTCGTCCATCAGTACGATCGGCGGGCGGTAGACCAGCACCCGGCACAGGGCGACACGCTGCTGCTGACCACCGGAGAGCTCACGCGGCTTGCGGCCGGCGAACCTCGACAGCCCGGCCGCCTCCAGCGTCTCCCCCACGCGGCGGCGGATCTCCGCCTTCGGCACTCCCCGCAGTTGCAGGGGGAAGGCGACGTTCTCCGTCACGGTCATGTGCGGGAAGAGCAGGTACTGCTGGAAGACGAAACCGAAATCCCGCTTGCCGGGGTTGAGGCCGGTGATGTCCCGGCCGTCGACGCTGACGGTGCCGGAGTCGGGCTCGGTGAACCCGGCCAGCATCATCAGCGTGGTCGTCTTGCCCGAGCCCGACGAGCCGAGGAAGGTGACGAACTCACCCGCCGCGATCTCCATGTCCACACCGTCGACCACCGTCGTTCCGCCGTAGGACTTGCGCAGCCCCGTCACGGACAACGACTTACCGGTCAGCGAGCTGGGTTCCGGGGCGAGAGCCGTGGCGAGAAGTTTGGAACGCTCAGGCATCGGCCCACTCCTGCCAGCGCTTGGTGACCGCCTCCAGGTTCTTGTCCCACCAGGCCACGTCGGTGTCGAACCCGGTCTTGAGGTTCTTCGGCGAGGTGGGCAGCGTGGCCAGGATGTCGTCCGAGAGCAGCTTGGTGGCGGCGGGGACGACCGGGCCCTGCGGGTAGAGCTTGGCGAAGGCCGCCTGCACCTCGGGGCGCAGGGAGAAGTCGATCAGCTTGTAGGCGGCGTCCGTGTTGTCCGCGCCCTTCGGGATGCCCCAGCCGTTGGTGAGCCTGCGGGCGCCGTTCCACTGGTAGGCGACCGGCTGCCCCTGCTTGATCAGCTCGTCCGCGCGGCCGCTCCACAGGCTGGTCGCGACGACCTCCTTGCGACCGAGCAGGACGGCCGGCAGGGCTCCGGTGTTCCAGAACTTCTTCACGTCGCCGCGGATCCGCGACATCGAGGCGAACGCCCGGTCCACATCCAGCGGGTACAGCTTGTCCAGCGGCACGCCGTCGGCCAGTAGCGCGAACTCCAGCTCCGGGTAGTCCGCGTCAGCGCTCTGCAACGAGCGCGGACCGGCGAAGGAGTGGGTGTTCCAGAAGTCGGCCCAGCTCTTCGGCGCGCGCTTCAGACTGTCCGTGCGGTAGGCCCAAGATCAGCAGGGTGTTGTCCATCAGGTGGACCTGCGGCCGGCCCTGTTTGACCTGGGCGATGACCTGCGCCGACTGGTAGTTGACCGTGGTGACCGTGATACCGGTCTCCTTGGTGAAGGGCTCGTAGATCGCCTTCGTCAGGGCGTCGTTGTAGGCACCACCGCTGTTGCTGACGACGAGCCGCTTCTTGCCGCCGCCGCTGGACGAGCCGCGGCTTTCACCGGAGCCCATGAGGGCGCCGCAGCCGGTCACCGCGCTGGCGGCGGCCAGCGCGCGCCGGCGGTGCGAAGTACGCTTCTGCGTCCTATCAGATTGCCTTCCATGGCAGAGCCTCCTGGAAATCGCTGGGTATACCGGGGGGAATCCGTGATGCGGGGACGTACTGGTCCCGGCGGAGGGGGGCTGGAACGCCGTAATGGCGGACGGAAACGCGCGGGGCTCAGGCCGCCGAGCGAGACCGGGGCCCGTAGTGCATCCGTGGAATGGGTGCGGGAGGCACCGGATTCTCGTCCCGCACGGCAGCACAAGCCGTGGGAGAAGCTCGGGTGCGCGCCGTGCGGGACTGGTGTTGCCTTGGATCAGATGCCGAGCATGGTGTTGAGGTCGTCCAGGGACTTCACCGTCACGTAGTCGTAGCCGTGGGTCACCGGGTCGTAGCCGCGGTCCAGCAGAACCAGGTTGCGGAAGCCCATGTCGTGCATCGACTGGTGGTCGTAACGGGTGTGCGAGGCGACGTGCACGAAGTCCTCGGGGGACGCGTCGAGCTTCTCGAGCATGTACTCGAACGCGGCGTACCGGGGCTTGTAGTAGCCGGCCTGCTCAGCGGTGAGGACCGCGTGGAAGTCCGCGCCGAGCTTCGGCACGCTCTCCGCGAGGAAGGAGTCGTCCGCGTTGGACAGGATGACCAGCTTGTAGTGCTCGGCCATCTTCTTCAGCGGCTCCACCACGTCCGGGTGGGGCCCCCAGCTGCGGACGCCGTCGGCGAACCGCTTGCCGGCGTCCGGGGCGGCCTTCACACCCCACTTGCGGCAGACCCGCTCGAAGGAGTCCTGCAGCACCTGCTCGTAGGGGTAGTACTCGCCACGGACCTGGTCGTAGCGGTAGCCGCGGAACTCCCGCACGAACTGGTCCCACTGCTCGGCGGGGATCTGGTCGCCGACGAGTTCACGCGTGATGGGGGTGATCGGGTATTCGATCAGCGTGCCGTAGCAGTCGAACGACACGTATTTCGGCCGGAACTGCAACGAGGGAATGGCCATGAGGATGCTCCTGTCCTTCTCCGTGGAAACCGCACATGTTCGGGAATGGATTTTCAGGAATGCCCATGACGGGCTTCCCGTAGGTGCGCGACGACGTCGTCCAGGCTCACGGCCAAGGAACGCTCGACATTGATCCAGTCGTCCTTGGCGTGACCGAGGAGGTACTCGCGCCGTTCGGGTGCTCGCTCCGCGCGCCAGTTCGTGATGAGCGCACGCAGTGTGAGTCGTGCCAGCGCGGCAACCGGGAGCAGCGGAAGTTCCGAGGCCTGGATCGGCCGCTCCCGTTGGTAGCCGGCGGCGAAGGCGCAGGCGTCCCGCCAGGGATGGTCCGGCGTCCTGCCGAGCAGGTTCGCCATGGGAACGGCGGGGTCGAAGATCACCGCACTGCGCACCGTGTCGCCGAAGTCGATGACCCCGGTGACGAAGTGATCACTTTTTGGATCCACCACGATGTTGTAGGGGCTGAAGTCACCGTGGATGACTTGCGTGTCGAGATCTCCCAGCCTCGGGACGACGTTTTCGCCGAAGAGCCGGAAGACCGATAGGGCCGCCCGGCGGTGCTCGGGGCTGGGCGTGTGCTCGACCAGTTCGGTCAGGTGGTGGAAGTGCCGGATGTCCCATGCCAGACCCCGGCGGTCCGCCGGGTGCGCGAACCTCCTGAGCGCCACGTCGATCAACCCCAGCATCTCGCCCGCACTGGCGAGCCGCTCCGTATCCGGGTTCGCATCGGCAAGGACCTGGCCTTCGACGAAGTCGAACACCCGCAGGAACCGAGTCCTGCCGTCGTCCATCCTGATGGTCACACTGTCATCTCCGCCGGCGGTCAGCTTCACCCGCTGGACGGGCAAGTGCGGAGCGGTGCTTTCGAGGTAGCGCATCGCGGCGGTCTGGAGGGCGACAACCGCCTCCGCCTCGTCAGGTGGTGAGACCTTCACCAGGTAGCTTCTCGAGCCGGCGCTGAGCCTGAACGTGTCGTCCTTCTCGGTCGCCAGTCGCTCCAAACGCCCGCTGAGGCGGTAGTGCTCCTCAAGGAAGATGCTCACCAGCATCACGTCGATGGGCTGATGGGACGAGGTCAGCCCGCTCTCCTCAAGGAGCCGTTGAGCATAGGTCGGAGCTGGTGAGGTGTTCACGGTCAGTCCCTTCGGCCGGCGTGTTACAGGCGGTTTTTCGCGACCTCGGCGAAGGTCTCCAGAAAGCGGGTCACATCGGCGGAGTCGAAGGCCAGCGGAGGGCGGATCTTCAGCGTGTTCGCCGACGTGCCCGTGCCGTTGATCAGAATGCGGCGATCGCGCATGTCGTTGATGACGTCTTCGGCAAGCAGACGGTCGGGCTCGAGGGTCTGACGGTCCTTGACGATCTCCACGCCGACGAAGAGACCGGCGCCACGGACCTCGGCGACGTAGGGGGAATTGCTGGTGATCTCCCGCAGCCCCGCGCGCAGAGCGTTGCCGCTCTCCAGAACGCGCCGCTGCACGTTCTCCTTCTCGAAGACGTCCAGCACCGCGGCGCCGGCGGCCACGGGGATGGAACTGCCGCCGAAGGTGTTGAAGTAGCGGACGTTGCGTCCGAACTCCTCGCTCACCTCGGGGCGGAAGACCACACCGGAGATCGGCAGTCCGTTGCCCATCGGCTTGCCCATGGTGACGATGTCGGGCACCACGCCGTGGCGGCTGAACCCCCACATCGAGTCCCCGAGCCGGGCGAATCCCGACTGGACCTCGTCCGCGATGTAGACACCACCGGCGGCGTGCACCTCCTCCACCACGGCCTGCATGAAGCCGGGCGGGTCGGTGAAGATGCCGTCGCTGCTGTGGGCGCTGTCGGTGATCAGCGCCGCGAGCCGGTAGCCGTGGCGCTCGAGGTCGTCGATCGCGGCGCGCACCTGCTGCCGCATGTGCTCGTCGAGCGTGGATCCCGGCGCGACGAGGCGCGGGTCAGGAGCGTCGATGAGCCTGACGTTCGGGCCCAGCGGCGAGCCCGCGCCCAGGGTCGGCGAGAAGCTCGCCACCTCCCTGGTGATGCCGTGGTAGGCCCAGCGGGTGACGATGATGCCCTCGCCGCCCGTGTGGAACCTCGCCACCCGCACCGCCAGGTCGTTCGCCTCCGAACCGCTGCACGCGATGCTCAGCTTCGACAACTCCTCGGGGAACGTCGCCAGAAGCCGCTCCGCGTAGTCGACCAGTGCTTCCTGGACATAGCGCGTGTTGGTGTTGACCGCCGCCATCTGCCGGGCGACGGCCTCGGCCACGTGCGGGTGGGCGTGCCCGACGCACGGGACGTTGTTGTAGGCGTCGAGATAGTCGTTGCCGTCACGGTCGATCAGGTGGGCCCCGTGACCGGAGACGAACTCGACCGGCTCCTTGTAGATGAGCGTGTAGCCGGGGCCCAGCACCCGCTCGCGGCGCCGGATGGTCTCTTGGAGGTGTTCGGGGAGTTCGCTCAGTACACCCGGGTCGAACCGGTTGGGGTAGTTGGCGATCGCCCGACTCAGTGTGGAAGTCATCTGCAGGCACACCTTCAGTCTGGTTTTCGTCGAGGTTGCTCGCTGCTGTGGCTGGAACCATACCATCGCTCGTTCCAGTTCCAGCCTGAAACTAGAAACTTTTTCGCCTGGATCGGAGCGCGGTCTCGCGGCTGTGCGACGGCCACGGGAGCCAGACCGATACTCCGCGCCCGCCCTGGAGGAAGGAGCCGGGCGCGGGGCGGTCTACGCAGTGGCCGTAGCGGAGACCAGGCCGGTGTTCAGGCCGACCATGCCGACCTCCAGTCTTTCGCCGACGCGCAGGCCGCGGCCGAGCCTCTGGGGGAAGACGTAGTCGACGAGACCCCCGAGCGCGTCGTGGGCGCGGGAAACGCCTCGTCCTAGTGGTCGAAGGTCGGAATCGCGGCGACCGGGCCGAAGATTTCGGTGTCCATCAGGCGCATCGATCGGTCGGCCTCGTCGCCGGCATGTGGGCGAGGCTGGTGTCACTGCCCCGGGCCGTGCCCGGGATGCCACCACGGCAGGCTGGTTGGAGGCGTCGTAGGCATACGGGCCCGTCGCCCCCGGGCCGGTCGGCCGTCATCGGCCCGCCATCTTCGGTATGCCCCCTGCCTGCGGCGGGGCGGCGAGGAGGACCTCACGGCGCTCCGCACGTGTGCTCAGCATCTCTGCCCTGCGCCTACTTGACGACGTCGAGGAACTTGTAGAAACCGCCCGCGAAGGGAAGGAACCAGGGCGGGCCGAAGTGGCCGGGGATCCGCTTGAAGGGCAGGTCGCTCCAGGGGTTGGCGCCGGAGTCACCGTTCATGTACGCGGCCATCTGCTTGCCCATGTGCGTCGCCATCTGGACGCCGTGGCCGGAATAGCCCAGCGAGTAGAAGAGCCCGTCCTGCTCACCGGCGTGCACCATCCGGTCCATGCTCATGTCGACCAGACCACCCCAGCAGTAGTCGACGCGCGCCTGCGTGAGCTGAGGGAAGACCTCGGTCATCGCCTTGTGCAGGATGCGCCCGCTCTTCGCGTCCGACTGCTGGTTGGACATGGCGAACCGGGCGCGGCCACCGAAGAGCAACCGGTGGTCCGGGGTGATACGGAAGTAGTTCAGCAGGTTCAGGGACGACGATGCCATCCGCCGGTTCGGCAGCAGCATGTCGCAGACGTCCTTGCCCAGCGGCTCGGTCACGATGACGAAGCTGCCGACGGGAGCGATCCTGACCTGCTGCCAGCGGAACGGCCGACGGGTATGCCCGCTGGTCGCGACCAGCACCTGATCGGCCTGGACGGTGCCACGCGGCGTGACCAGCTCGTGCTTCGTGCCACCCAGTCTGTTGACCTTCTCGACCGGTGCCTTCTCGTGAAGGGTGACACCGATCCGCGCCGCCGCCTCGGCGAGCCCCTTGGTGAACTTGCCGACGTGCAGTCCGGCACTCCTGGCGTCAACCATCGCGCCGTGGTACAGGTCGGAACCGATCTCGGTGTGGAGCTCGCTCTTGGAAATCAGACGGGTCTCGATCCCGAGCCGGCCGGACATGATCTCGTGGGTCTTGCGCAGACCGTCGAAGTGCGCCGGCTTGGACGCCAGATTCAGCTTGCCCGTGCGGGCGAAGTCGCAGTCGATGTCCTCTTCCTTGACGAGGTTCTCGATGGTGTCGACCGCGTCGTGGTAGGCCAGCAGATACCGCTTCGCGGTGTCAAAGCCGTACCGGGAGATCGCGGAGCGGAATCCGATCGACATGCCCAGGGTGGCCATACCGCCGTTGCGCCCGGACGCGCCGAATCCGACCGTCTCCTTCTCGAAGACATGCACGTTGGCACCCTTGCGCGCCAGGTGCAGCGCCGCCGAGAGGCCGGTCAGGCCGGCTCCGATGATCGCCACGTCGACGCGCCCGCCGATCTGGGTCCGGGACCGGTCCGGTCCCTGAGGAGCGGTGTCGAGCCAGTAGGGGGTGAACTTCATATCGCTGCTCTCTCCTGCCAGTGCCGTCAGCCGCTCTGAACGCAAGGGTGCTCGCTGCTGCGCTCAGACCCTACCACTCTTCGTTCCAGTTCCAATCTGAAACAAGAATCTCTTCGTGGGATTTCTGTCGTGCCCCGCCGTAGACCGCTTGCGTCGACGGAAAGGCGCTGATCGTGAGTGGTACGCTCGCCGGCATGCGGTCAACTCGCTCTGTCCGCAGGGTGATCAGCCCGGTGACGTCAACGACGTTCCGACGGCTGACCGCACAGGGGTCCACCGTCTGATCGATGCTCGCTGCCGACAGTCAGTTGGTCATCGACCCCCAGCCTCCCGGTCTGCCGCAACGCGGCGATGCTGCCGTGGAGTGCTTCGGGGACCCTCCGGAGTGCATGACAAATGAGCCGAGAACTGTCCGGCAAGGCGAAAGACGTGGGCAAGGACCCCCTCCTGCCCACCCAGGCGAAAGCGATGGGCGCACGGGAACAGCCGCCGGTCACCGCGTCGCAGCCCGCGACCATCACGCCCAAGCCGGTCACGGCCCGACCGGCGTACCGGGCTCGCTATGGTCATCACGTGACCACTAATCCCACCTCTCGCGACTACAACAAGGCGTCGGTCCTCGACGTGGTCCTCTCGCACGCGCCCTTGACACGGAACAGGCTCATCGACCTGACGGGCCTGAGCAAGGCCACGGTGTCCAGAGCGGTGGAGGAGCTCCGGGCCGACGGCTTCGTCGTGGACGGCGGGGTCGACGACGTCACCGGACGCGGCCGCCGGTCCACCTATCTGGACCTGCCCGGCACGACCGGGCACGTGGTCGGGATCAGCTTCGGCGCACAGACCACCGGTGTGCTGGTCACCGACCTGAGGGGTCGTGAGATCCAGCACATGACGGTGCCCACCGCCGACCACCAGGAGGTCACGGACGCCGCGCGGTGGCTGGTCGACCTGATCGCGCGGGCCGCCGAGTCCGCGCAGGGCCCCCTGCGCCAGATCGTCGCCGCCGTGCCCGGCCGGGTCCGGGGCGGCACGGAGATCTTCGGCCCCGCCGAGTCGATGAAGATCTTCGCGGGTTCCGATCTCCACCGGGCCATCGAGGACCTCGTCGAGGCGCCCGTGCTTCTGGACAGCGATGCCAACGCGTCGCTGCTCGGGATCCTCACCAACGACGCCACCATCACCAACGCCGCGCTGTTCAGCCTCAGTACGATACTGAACTTCGCCAGCTGCACGGATCACGAGCTCGCCCGGGGAAGGACGCCCACCTTCGGCGACATCGGTGTGCTCTCCTCCGGGGTTGATGACGAGACCCTGGACGAGCTGCTGAGCACGCGTGGCCTCCTGCGGTTCGCCCGCAAGCAGGGGCTCGACCTGGAGCGGGTGGAGAGCCTCTGGGAGGAGCCGCACGACGAGGCGCCGCGTGCCGAGGTGCTGGAGGCGTTCACCACGGCGATCGCGACTGCCGTCAGCGTCGTGGCCGTGACGCTGAACCCGGAGTCGGTCTACTTCGTGGGCCGTCTGCGTCCGCTCGTCGACGAGGTGCTTCCCGAGGTGCGCGGACGACTCGAGCGGAGCCTTCCGGCGGTCCCGGAGATCAGGACCGTGCCGCAGCTGATCGGTATCTCGACCGCGCAAGGGGCGGTCTACGCATGTCTGACGATCGCTCAGGAAAGGCTGCACGAGGCGGTACTGGGGGCGCGCCGCCAGGGCCAGGCCGCCGAGCAGTCCCCGCCGGCCTTCTGAGCCGGCCGCAGTCGTCTGATCCATTGGCCTGCCATCGGTCGACGTCGAGGCTGGTCGGCTGTGCCATTGGCACTGTCGATAGCGCGACTGTTGAGCCACTGGGCCTCAAGGTGGTTACCTGGTCCTATCCATGCACCTGCGGCGCCGCGTAGCGCCGGACGGCGACGAGGCCGGTCCGGACCGCGGTGCCTTCGTCTTGCCTGCTTGTCGTCCGCCACCCGGGACGACCGCGGGCGGGACGCGTACCACCGCGAGGGGGCGGCGCACCGCCGTGAAGAGGATGTTCGTGGCTCCGGACCCGGGGCGCCTGAGGCTGCGGAACGCGACCCGCGCTGTCATCGGTGTCGCAGCCGCCGTCGCCGTTCCCGAACTCTGCGGGCTGTCGCTCACCGCATCGATCACCGGAGGGCTCGCGGCACTGCTCGCCCTCTTCACGGTCACCGACGCCACCGTCCGTGACCAGCGGATCACCACCGCCCTGTTTCCCGTCGCCGGATTCCCCGTGCTGGCGCTCGCCACCACACTGCACGGCATCGCCCCGGTCCGTGACGCCGCGTTCCTGGCCGTTGTCTTCTGTGGCGTCCATGCCCGCCGCTGGGGCCCGCGGGGGCACGCGCTCGGGATCTTCGCGTTCATGAACTTCTTCATCGCGCAGTTCCTGCACGCGGTTCCCGCCCAGCTGCCCGAGCTGTACACCGCCGTGGGTCTCGCCCTTCTCACGGCCGGTGCCACGCGTTTCGTGCTGTGGCCCATCGAGCGCCACACTCCACCCGCGGCAGCCCCGCCGGCTCTGCCCGGCAGCGGACTGGCGCGGCCCACCACCCGGCAGGCCTTCCAGGCCACTGCCGCCTCGGCTCTCGCGCTTCTGGTCGGCCAGTTCCTCTCCGAAGAGCGCTGGTACTGGGCCGTCGGCACTGTCTGGTGGATCTTCGTCAACACGGCTTCTCGCGGCGAAACCCTGGTCCGCGGTTTCCGCCGGGTCTTCGGAACTGTGATCGGTATCGCCGTCGGCCTGCTGGTCGCCATCCCACTGCACGGCGCGCCCGCGCCGACGGCCGCCCTGGTCGCCGTCTGTGTCTTCGGCATCTTCTACACCGCCGCCGTTTCGTATTCCTGGATGATGCTGGCGGTGACGGTCATGGTCAGCCTGCTCTACGGCCTGCTGGGAGTGCTGGACCCCGGCCTGCTCGGGCTCCGTCTCGCGGAGACCGGTGTGGGCGCGCTGTGTGCCGCGCTCGCCGTGACCCTCGTCCTGCCGGTGACCACGCACGCCACGAACGATGCCTGGATCCAGCGGGCACTGCAGTGCGTCCACGCGGCCACCGCCGAGGCGACCGCTCGCCTCGCTGGAGACCCCAAGGGCGACCCCGCCCCACACGCCGCCGAACTGGAACTGCTGCTCGGCCGGGTACGGATGGCACTCGCCCCGCTGATGCACCCCCTGACTCCCTTCCGTGCGCGCAAAGCCCGTGCCCGCCAGGTCATCGAGCTACTCGACGACTGCGCCCGCGAAGTGCGGGGCCTGGTGTCCGTCGCCGCCGATCCCGTCGCCTCGCACGACGCCCGCCTGACCGCCGCGTGCCAGCGCGTGCAGGCGGCGGTCGAGGCGCTCACCGACGGCGGAGACGTCTCGGCCCTGGCGGACGCCCCCACCGCGACGGAACCCGCCCTGGCCCACCTCCACGGCCTGGAACGGGCCCTGTCGGAACTCGCCCGGCCGCTGCGCACTCCGTCGGGTTCGCCGTGGGTCGGGGCGTGAGCGCGGCATGCTCCTGAGCGGGAGCGGCCCAGTCCTTGACCGTTTGGTCTAGACCGCGCATGATCGGCAGCGCGGTCATTCCGGACGGTTGAGGGACGCATGCGCGACGAGAGGGGACAGCCGTGGCTGACGACGGCGGGCGGCGGGCGTACATCGGGTCGTTCACGGCGGCCGGCGGCCCCGGGATCGTGACGGCGGCCGTCGATGCCGACAGCGGCGCCCTGACCGCCCTGAGCAGCGTCGACGCCGTCCCCGACCCCGCCTACCTGGTCCTGTCCCCCGACGCGGACGTCCTCTACGCGGTCAGTGAGACGGCCGAGGGCGCGGTGGCCGCGTACCGCGTGGACGGGGGCAAGCCCGAGCCGGCCGGGCGGCCCGTGCCGGTCGACGGGGACGGGCCGACCCACCTCAGCCTGTTCGCCGGACATGTCCTGACCGCCAACTACGGCTCCGGCAGCGTCACCGCGATCCCCGTCCGCCCCGACGGCACCCTCGCCCGGTCCGCCGCCCACGTCCTCCAGCACACCGGCGCGGGCCCGCACACCCCGCGCCAGCACGGGCCGCACGCCCACCAGGTGCAACCCGACCCGAGCGGCCGCTGGGCGGTCAGCGTCGACCTCGGCACCGACTCCGTGCGGGTCTGCACCCTGACGGACGGCACCCTCGTCCTGCACCGGGAGACCGCCCTGCGGCCGGGCTCGGGCCCACGGCACCTCGCCTTCCATCCGGACGGGGCGCACGCGTACGTCGTCAACGAACTCAGCCCCTCCGTCACCGTCTGCCGCTGGGACGCGGCCGAGGGCGTGCTGACACCGCTGACCGAAACCCCTGTCCTGCCCGGCGCACCGGCGCGCGACGCCTACCCCTCGGGCATCGTCACCTCACCCGACGGCCGCTTCGTATGGACCGCCACCCGCGGCGAGGACGTCCTGTCCGTGCTCGCCGTCGAGGGCGAGGAACTGCGGCTGAGCACCACGGTGCCCTGCGGCGGCCACTGGCCACGCGCCCTCACCGCCTCCGACGGCTTCCTCTACGTCGCCAACGAACGCTCCGGCGACGTGACCTGGTTCGCCACCGACCCGCACACGGGCGTCCCGCGACGCGCCGGTGCGATCAGGGTGCCGGCGGCGTCGTGCGTGCTCCTCGGCTGACAGGGGTGCAGGGTGCAGGGCGGCGGGGGCCGGGGGTCTCTCGCCGACGACGAAGGCCCGCCCCGAACCGGGGCGGGCCTTCTCGGTGGTACCGGGCGACGTCAGCGAACCGGCGTGCCCTGAGCCTGCTGCGGCGTGATCCCCAGCGCCGTCGTGTACTTGGCCAGTGCCAGCTTCCCGATCGCCGGGTACGGACCGAGCGACTCGGCGGCGGAGCACTCCGCCTCCTTCGCGGCCTCCTCGACCAGCCCCGGCTCGATCTCCGGGCCGATCAGATACGGCGCGAGGGCCAGCTGCTGCGAACCCGAGGAGCGCAGTTGCTCGGCGACGGACGCGATCGAGCCCTCCTGGTCCAGGGCCGCCGCCATCACCGGCACCGCGAGGCGCGCGGCGAGCAGCATGCCGGTGATCCCGGCCGCCTGCACGGCCTCGTCACCGCCCACGGACGCCAGGATGATGCCGTCGGCGGCGGTCGCCACGGTGAACAGCCGGGCGCGGTCCGCACGGGCCAGACCGGCCTCGGAGAGCCGCACGTGCAGCGCCTCGGCGAGCAGCGGGTGCGGGCCGAGGACATCGGTCAGCTCGGCGGCGATCCGGCTCTCCATGACGGCCTGGCGCACCCGGCGCAGCAGGGCGCTGTCCGGGCCGGCGAGCAGCGGCACGACGACGGCGACGGGCCCGTCGGGCTCCCTGACGTCCATGCCGGCGGCACGGGCCTGCTCGAAGCGGGCGGTGCGCTCCTCGGCGGTGTACGTGAGCACGGCCTGAAGCGTGGGGAACTCCGCGTTGTCCCCGTCGAGGTACCCGATGCGGGCGTCGAGGCCGGGCAGCTCGGAGCGGGCGATGCTCACGACCTCTTCGGCGAGGCTGCGGGTGGCGCTACTGGGCGTGCCCGGCACGGCGAGGACGAGCGCGGGCGCGCCCTCGGGAGCCACCAGCGGCTCCGGACGGCGGTGCCGTCCGGGCTGGCGGGGTCGCGGCATTCGTACTGGGAGGCCGGACTCGGGTCCAGTGGGGGAACTCATGGCGCCGCATGTTACTGGTTTCCTGGGCTCCCCTGTTCGGGGAGGGGGCAGGTGAGCGGTATCCGTCCGGTTTTGTCTGATGAGTTACGTACGGATGGAATGACGTGCGGATGGAATGGCGTGCGGGTGGAATGGCGTGCGGGTGGTGCGCGACCGGATCAGTCACCCGACAGGGTGGTCACGCTCAGCATGGCCTCGTCACCCGGCAGGGTGAGCGGACCGGCGATCAGGTCGGCCGCCATGCGGACCGAGCCGTGCAGCGGATCGCCCTCGGCCGGCACCCGCCGCGCGTGGGGGAGCCGCCGCGCCAGCTCCTCGTCGAGGGGGACGAGGAGCGGGTCGCCCATCGTGAACAGGCCGCCGGTGACGGCGATGCGCGGCCCGCCGCCGGACGGGCACACGGCCGCCGCGGAGTCGGCCATGTGCCAGGCGGCCGCGCGCAGGATGCCCGCCGCCACGGAGTCCCCGTCAGCGCAGGCGGCCACCCGGGGCGCGAACGAGGCGAGGACGGCGGGCCGGTCCGGACGTGGATACAGCGCGCCGGGCAGCCCCGCCACGGGCCCGAACTCCTCCTCGGCGCAGGCCAGCAGCCGGGCCGAGCCGCCCTCCCGCCCGTCATGGGCCCGCAGCGCCGCCTCCAGTCCGGCCCGCCCGATCCAGGCGCCGCCGCCGCAGTCGCCGAGCAGATGACCCCAGCCGTCCGCCCGGTGCCAGCCCGCGAGGTCGGTGCCGATCGCGATCAGTCCCGTACCGCCGGCGATCACGGCACCCGGCCGGGTGCCGAGGGCACCCGCGTACGCGGTCACCGCGTCGGCGGCCAGCGCCACCCTCCGTACGCCGAACTCCCGGGCCAGGGCGCCCGGCAGGTCCGCGCGCAGACCGTCACCGAGCGAGGCGAGCCCGGCCGCGCCGACGACGGCGGCGGACAGCCGCACGGGACCGGCCTCGGCGGTCACGGCACGCACCAGCGGCACGAGCCGCGCCATGAAGTCCTCGGGGTCGATGCCCCGGTCACCCGTGCGCACCGGCTGGTCGGACGCCCGCCGGGCGAGCGGTCCGCGCTCGGCGGTTCCCAGGACCACCCGGAGCCCGGACCCGCCGGAGTCCACGGCGAGAAAGCCGGAGCCTTCCGACGCCGCGCCTTCCCACGCCGAGTCGTCGGACGCCCCGGTCACGGCAGGCGCCAGTCCACCGGTTGGCCGCCCTGGCGGATCAGCAGGTCGTTGGCCCGGCTGAACGGGCGGGAGCCGAAGAAGCCCCGGTCCGCCGACATGGGGGAGGGGTGGGCGGACTCCACGGAGGGCAGGTCGCCGAGCAGCGGACGCAGGTTGCGGGCGTCACGGCCCCACAGGATGGACACCAGGGGCTTGCCGCGCGCCGCGAGGGCCCGGATCGCCTGCTCGGTGACCTCCTCCCAGCCCTTGCCCCGGTGGGCACCGGGCTTGCGCGGGGCGGTGGTGAGCGCCCTGTTGAGCAGCAGCACGCCCTGCCGCGTCCACGGTGTGAGGTCACCGCTGGACGGCTGCGGCAGGCCGAGATCGGCGTTCAGCTCCCGGAAGATGTTGATGAGGCTGCCGGGCAGCGGCCGCACCTCGGGCGCGACCGAGAACGACAGCCCCACCGCGTGCCCCGGCGTCGGATACGGGTCCTGACCGACGATCAGGACCCGTACGTCGTCGAAGGGCTGCTGGAAGGCCCGCAACACGTTCGGCCCGGCCGGGAGGTAGGTGCGTCCCGCGGCGATCTCCGCCCGGAGGAAGTCCCCCATGGCGGCGACGCGTTCGGCCACCGGTTCCAGGGCCTTCGCCCAGCCCGCTTCGACGATTTCATGCAAGGGTCGTGGTGCCACGCGCGTCACCCTACTGCCGTACGGGCAGCGGGGATCAACCGGTGGCCAAGGCCCGCCCGTAAGCTCATCCCTCGCCTCGCCCCCCGCTTCCCTCCGCCTGGTCCCCCTCCTCGTCCTCCCCTCAACCGACGACCGCGGCCCGCACGCACAGCACGTCCGGCAGATGCGAGGCGAGCTGCTGCCAGCTGTCGCCGTCGTCCGCCGAGGCGAACACCTCGCCGTTGCGGTTGCCGAAGTAGACGCCCGCCGGATCCGCGTCGTCCGTGCACATCGCGTCGCGCAGCA
This sequence comes from Streptomyces sp. NPDC007991, assembly GCF_042958445.1. Classification (NCBI taxonomy): domain Bacteria; kingdom Bacillati; phylum Actinomycetota; class Actinomycetes; order Kitasatosporales; family Streptomycetaceae; genus Streptomyces; species Streptomyces sp. NPDC007991. The sequence continues at coordinate 75,578 of NZ_JBIBJD010000006.1, read as the reverse complement.
CCGTGCCGTAGTGGTCCTCCTGGGGCAGCCCCGCCGAGAGCGGCTCCCAGCTCTTTCCCGCGTCCGCCGTCCGGTAGACCCGGCAGCGGTGGTCGGCCGGGACCCGGTCGGCGTCGGCGTTGATCGGGAACACGTACGCGGTGTCGCCTCTGTGCGGATGCGCTGCAGCCGCGAAGCCGAACGTGGACGGCAGGCCCTCGCCGATGTCCGTCCAGTGCGCGCCCGCGTCGTCGCTGCGGTAGACACCCCAGTGGTTCTGGAGGTAGAGCCGGTCCGGGGCCGCCGAGTCCCGGGCGACCTTGTGCACGCACTGGCCGAACTCCGGGTTCGGGTCCGGCAGGAACACCGCGGAGACGCCCGAGTTGGAGGGCGACCAGGTCGCGCCGCCGTCCAGCGTGCGGAACACGCCGGCGGTCGAGACGGCGACCGTCACCGCCTTGGGGTCGCGCGCGTCGGTGAGCACCGTGTGCAGGCCCTCACCGCCGCCGCCCGGCACCCACTTCGAGCGCGTGGGGTGCTCCCACAGGGTCCGGACGAGCTCGAACGTCTCCCCGCGGTCCTCCGAGCGGTACAGCGCGGCCGGTTCCGTGCCCGCGTACACCACGCCCGGCTCGGCCGCGGCCGGGTGCAGCTGCCACACCCGCTCCAGGGACGCCCCCGTGTCCTGGGGGAACTTCACGGCCGGCCGGGCCGGTTCCGTCCACGTCCGGCCCAGGTCGTCGGAGTGGAACACGGACGGGCCCCAGTGCGCGCTGTCGCCGCCGGCCAGCAGCCGCGGGGTCGCGGTGCGGGTGTCGATGGCGACCGAGTACACGGCCTGCGCGTTGAAGTAGGGGCTCTCGTCGAACTGCCAGGCGCCACCACCTCGCCGGCGCCCGATGAACAGGCCTTTGCGCGTGCCCACGGCGAGCAGTACCTCGGTCATGCCGATCACCTCCGCGGCGTCGTCGTCGACGCCCTCGTCTCAGACACGGGCCAGTCTGCACCCCACCACTGACAGTCACCCCCGGAGCGAACTCCGACGCAGGTCAGGGCCGTGTCGACGCCGTGCGCGGGCGTCCGCCGCCCTCGCCTTCGAAGGCGCCGCCCTCGATCGCGGCGCCCTCCCGGGGTACGTGCAGTGAGCATCCAGCGGCCCTCTTCCGTATGGGGAGGGCGGCGGGATGGTCATGCGCACGTGAGGAGGATGCCTTCGATGGCGTTACGTGGTCCGAAGGTGTGGCTGTGGCGCTGGCGGCGCAATCCGCTCAAGCGGCGTGCCGACAGGGTGGAGGCCTGGGTGGTGCTGGGGGTGTGGATGCTCACCGTGTGTGTCGCGGTGCTCGCCGGCCTGACGGTGGGCCGGTCCGTCGAGGACGGGCTGGCCCGCGAGCGCGTCGAGTGGCGCCCCCTCGTGGCCCGGCTCGCCGAGCGGGCTCCCGGGACGGCCTCGGAGAACGGCGATGTCTCGCGTGCCGAGCACGTGTGGGCCGAGGCGCGGTGGACCGCCGCGGACGGTTCCTCGCACTCCGGCCAGGTGCGGGTCCTGGCGGGCAGCCGGGCCGGTTCCCCGGTCACCGTGTGGACGGACCGCGAGGGCCGCCAGGTGACCCGCCCCGTCACCGAGTCCCAGGCCCGCATACGCGCTTGCCTGATCGGCGGCGTGGCGGGCATCTGCGCGGCGACCGCGCCACTCGCCGCCGGCCGCGCGGTCCGCCGCCGCCTGGAACGCCGCCGCATGGACCAGTGGGACACCGAGTGGTCCCGCTTCGGCCCGCTGTGGGGGCGCACGACGGGGTGAGCGGGTGGAGCGGTTGCACGTTGACGGGGTGGCCGGCCCCAGCCCCGCCGCCCTACCCGCCCCCCTGCCACCCCAGCGCCCCCCGGCACACCCGCAGCAACCCCTCGTCCTCATGGATGGCGTCGCTGTCGTAGCCGCCGGAGCCGGCCCGATGCCGTCGGGGGGATCTGAGCTCCGCTCGCAGCAGGTCGAGCAGGGGCGCTCCCCTGGGGCCCTGCGCTGCCACGCATCCGGCGATCCTCGTGCGGGTGCGCGGATGCTCGACCCATGCGGCGCGCAGGACGGGAAGGACCTGCTCCCGGTCCGGCTCCCCGGCGATGCGCCACACCGCGCACGCCGCCGAGGCCCGTTCCGAGGCTTCCCCCGAGCCGGTCATCCGGCGCAGCCCGGGCAGGGCCGGACGGGCGGCCGGCCCCAGCCGTCCGAGCAGGTCCGCGGCAGCCGCGGGACGGTACCGGCCACTCCCGGGGTCCGTCAGCTTCCCGAGCAGCACGGGCACGACGGCATCCGCCTCACCCGTGACCGACCACAGCGCGTCCGCGGCGGCGACGGCGCAGTCGGTCTCCAGCAGCCCGCGCAGATCCGGTACCGCCTCGCGCGCGCCGCCGCCGAACGCCCCGAGGGCGCGGACCGCCGCCCCCGTGACGGCGTCGCGCGACCACAGCCCGTCCGGCATGCCACGCAGCAGGCGCAGCACCGACGGCACGGACTCGGCGTCGCCCAGTGCCGCGAGCGCCGACAGGAGGGGCACGGCCCGCTCCTGCGTGTCGGGGCCGTCGAGCGGAAGGCGGGCGAGGCGTCGCCGCAGGGCCGGCGCGAGCGGCGCGGCCGCACGGCCGAGGTGGGGTATCACCAGCCCCAGGTCGTGCGGTACGACCGGGCCGGCCAGCACCTCGGCCAGCACCGGCGTGGCCCGCGCGTCCCCCGTCCTGGCCAGCGCCTTGAGCGGGCCGCCCAGCGTCGGGGCGCCCCGCTCCCGGTGACGTATCCGGAACTCGGGACGGCAGCTCACCAGGGCGTGGAGGTGGTCCGCCGCGGGCAGGGCCAGTTCGAAGAGCTCCGCCAGGACCGCGACCGCCGCGTCGTGCAACCGTCCCTCCTCGGCGCCCAGTTGGGCGCCTATGAGCGTGACCGGCTCCGCCGCATCGGCACGCCACTCACGGAACAGCCCGGCCGACATCCACACGGCGTTGCACCGGTCCAGGGCATCCGGGCTGGTCAACTGCCCGCACAGCAGGGCGACCCGGTCGGCCACCCTTGCGTCGAGCGCGGAGTGCAGCGTGCGCAGCAGCCGGGAGCCCTCCTCGTCCGAGGGACGCAGCCGCCGCAGCCGCCCGGCGAGCGTGTCCGCACCGGGACCGTCCTGCGCGAGCCTGGCGCGGACGCGCTGCCCGGACCTGTCCCGGAGCAGCCGGACCACGGTCGGCACGAGATCCGCGGGGAGCGACTGCGGTGCGCACCGCGCCAGCTGCCCGAGCGCGGCCAGCCGGAGCCCGGGTCCGTGAGGTGGCCCGCTCAGCGCCGCCAGGAGGTCCACCGCCTCGGCGGCGTGGGCGTCGGCGGCCGGCAGGTGCCGCCGTGCGAACAGGCCGAGGCTCTCGGTCAGAGCGAGCAGGACCCGGTCGTCCCGCTCCACGGCGATCCGCTCCCGCAGCAGGGCGAGCACCCGCGCCGGCCGGTCGAGGAATCGCACGAGGGCCGCCGCAGCCGCCCGGCGCACTCCGGCGTCCGCGTCCCCCGCCAGCCCGACGAAGACATCGGCACCCGACCGCAGGACGGCACGCGCCCTCGCGGCGAAATCGCACGATCCGTCCCCGCCTTCGCCCGATCCGCCCCCGCCTCCGTCGGGCTCACCGATGCTGACGAGGAGCTCCACGATCCCCGCCCGGTCGCACACCTCTTCACGGGCGGCGAGCGCGAGGAGAAACGGAACACAGGCGAGCGTCGAGTCGTACACGTCGCCCTGGTGGTGCACGGCGCCGTACATCCGGTCGAGCGCGGTCTCCCGCTCGGCCGGGTCGCCGCAGGCCAGTTTCCGGAGCAGTCCGGGCACGTCCTCCGCGCTGCCGTCGGCATGCCGCAGCGAGGCCCAGTCGACCTCGTCGATCCCCCTGAACACGTTGTCCTCCCCAGGCGAAGTGCCACCTGACGGGGAGTCTGCACCACGGCACTGACAACGAAGCGGAATCGGGCGACAACGGTGCGCGAACGGTGCGACCGGTTGGCTGACCGTGATTCAGTTCCCGCCGGGCAGCGCCCGCTCCACGATCGCCCCCAGGTCCGCCCCCTCCGGCAGTGTCCCGAAGGCGTACCCCCCCTCGCCCCCGAGCCGGGTCGCGCAGAACGCGTCGGCGACCGCCGGCGGGGCGTACCGGACGAGGAGGGAGGCCTGGAGCGTCAGGGCCATGTCCTCCACGAGACGGCGGGCCGTCGTCTGCGACGCCTCGGACAGCCGGTTCTTCAGCCGAGCCACGGCCGCGTCCAGCCGGGCGTCCGCCCCCTGCGCGAGAGCGAACTCGCCGAACAGGGTCTCGGCCGTGCCCGGTTCGCGGTTCAGCGCCCGCAGCACGTCGAGGGCGTTGACGTTCCCCGAGCCCTCCCAGATCGACAGCAGGGGGGCCTCACGGTAGTGCCGGGGCATGCCCGAGTCCTCGACGTAGCCGTTGCCGCCGAGGCACTCCAGGGCCTCCGCCGTGAAGGCCGGACCCCGCTTGGTCACCCAGTACTTGCCGACGGCCGTGGCGACCCTGCGGAACGCGGTCTCGCCGGAGTCCCCGCGGATCGCCCGGTCGGCCGCGCCGGCCAGCCGCAGGGTGAGCGTCGTGGCGGCCTCGGACTCCAGCGCGAGATCGGCCAGAACGTTGCGCATCAGCGGCTGGTCCACCAGGAGCGCGCCGAACGCGCTGCGGTGCCGCGCGTGGTGCCCGGCCTCGACGAGGGAGGTGCGCATCAGCGCGGCCGACATCATCACGCAGTCCAGCCGGGTGCAGTTGACCATCTCGATGATCGTCTTGACGCCCTGCCCCTCGGGCCCCACCAGCCACGCGACGGTCCCGTCGAACTCGGGCTCACAGGAGGCGTTGGACCGGTTGCCCAGCTTGTCCTTCAGCCGCTGGATGCGGAAGGTGTTGCGGGTGCCGTCGGGCAGCACGCGCGGCACCAGGAAGCAGGACAGTCCGCCCGCGGCCTGCGCCAGCACCAGGAACACATCGCACATCGGCGCCGACGTGAACCACTTGTGCCCGCGCAGGGTGTACACCCCGGCTTCGGACGAGGGCGTGGCCGTCGTGGTGTTCGTCCGGACGTCGGAACCGCCCTGCTTCTCGGTCATCCCCATGCCCGCCAGCAGCCCGCGCTTCTCGGTCGGCACCCGGAGCCCGGGCTCGTACTCCCGGCTGGTCAGCAGCGGCTCGTAGACCTTCGCCAGCTCCGGCTGCCTGCGCAGGGCGGGGACGGCCGCGTACGTCATCGACGTCGGGCAGCCGTGCCCCGCGTCCGTGTGCCCCCACACCAGTCCGCCCGCGGTCCGGGCGACATGGGCGCCGGGCCGGTCGTCCGCCCAGGGCGACGCGGCCAGTCCTCCCGCGATCGCGGCGCCCATCAGGTGGTGCCAGCTCGGGTGGAACTCGACCTCGTCGACGCGGTTGCCGTACCGGTCGTGCGTCCGCAGCCGCGGCTCGTGGCGGTTGGCCAGATCGGCCCACTCCTGAGCCTGGACGCTGCCGGCCTGCCCGCCCAGCCGCCGCAGGTCCTCCTCGGCCCACCCGGCGCCCTCCCGCCGCAGCCCCTCCAGCAGGGCCGTGTCCTCGGAGGCGTCGTACGGGGCGAGCGGCGGGGCCTGGTTCGTGACGTCGTGCGTGGCGGATCCGCCGTACGCCTGCGGTGCGTCGAGTGTCGAGACCATACACCGAGTGTTGCACTTCAGCTACGACCGCAGCAATCCTGCAACAGGAAATGATGCCGCGTACAGTACGTGACCATGCCGAAGAACGTCCCGGCGCGGCCCGGCGCGCTCGATCTGCGGCCGCTGTCCGCGCGGTCGGTCGTGCTGAGCCTGCTGCTCGGCACGCCTCCCGCCGAACTGCCGGTCAGGGACCTCGTGCGGCTCACGGAGGGCTTCGGCGTCGGCGGCTCCACGCTGCGGGCGGCGCTCAGCCGGATGGTGGCCGCCGGTGATCTGCGGCGCACCGGCACCGGCTACCGCCTCAGCGACCGGCTGCTGGAACGCCAGCGCCGCCAGGACGACGCCGTGCACCCGCGCACGCGCCCGTGGGACGGCGACTGGGAGATGGTCGTGATCACCGCGACGGGGCGCGGCCCCGCCGAACGTGCCGACCTGCGCGCCCGGCTCACCGCCCTCCGGCTCGCCGAACTCCGCGAGGGCGTCTGGCTCCGCCCCGCCAACCTGGCCCGCGCCCTGCCCGGCGACCTGGACCGGGTGGCCCAGCACTACACGGCCCGCCCCGGCCGGCCGGCCCGTGAGCCGGCCCGGAGCCTGTGGCCGCTGGACGCCTGGTCCGCCACGGCCCGGGCGTTGCTCGCCCACATCGCCGAGGCGCCTCGCCCGGCCGAGCGTCTGACCGCCTTCGCCGCCGTCGTGCGGCACCTGCTGGCCGACCCCGTCCTGCCGCCCGGACTCCTGCCCGCCGACTGGCCGGGAACCGAACTGCGGGCCGCCTACACCGACTACCAGCGCCAGCTGATCGGGGAGGTACGCGCGCGCGTGCGCGGCGCATGACGCGAGCGGCCGTGCGCAGCGCCCGCCGGGACGCTTCGCACGGCCGCCTTCACCGTGGGGGGTTGCGGTGGCCCGAGGGGCTACTTGTAGGTGATGTCCGAGGTGGAGTAGAGGCAGTTCTTGCTGTCGGGTCCGGATCCGACAGCGGTGTTGTTGTTGTACTTCTGGCAGGGGACGACCTTGCGGCCGGAGTCGTTGCGGATCGTGATGTTCCGCAGCGTCGCCACGTCGTTGCGGTTGACGTTGATGCCGACGAGCCGGGCGGTGGTGCCCGTGCCGGTCACGTCGATGGTGTTGAGGTTGACCTTGCGGGTGTACTGCGTGGAGCAGTCGCCGCAGGAGCGGTAGAGCGTCTTGAACTCTTGCACCGCGAAGTTGGAGATGGTCAGCGTGCCGCCGCCGTTGTGCTGGAAGACCTTGTCCGCCGCCTTCTTCGCGCCGCCGCCGATCACCTGGTAGGTGGCGCCGTTGCCGCCGCGGAAGGTGGCGGCGTCCTCGCCGACGTCCTCCCACCACACGTTCTGGAGCGTGCAGCTGCCCTCGCAGTGAATGCCGTCGGCGGCGGGGGCGCCGAGGATGACGTTCTTCAGCACCGCGCCGTTCGCGAGCTTGAAGATCGGGTCCTGGCCCTCCTCCTGGCCGTCACCGGCCAGGCCCCCGGTGCCGTAGAACCGCTTCATCCCGTAGTCCTTGGTGCCGGACACGGAGATGGTGGAGGAGGTTCCCTGGCTGCCGTTGGGGGTCGGCCAGGTGGCGGCGCTCGCCGTCGGCGCCTGGGTGGTCATGATCATGCCAATCGAGAGGCCGAGGGTGGCCAGCGCGCCGGTCAGCGCGCGCCTGCGGGCGCGCGGGCGTGTCGCAGAAGTCATGTCCCGATTCCTTCTGTCGTCTTGAGCGTATGGGGGGTGTCCGAGCGGACGGGGTGTCAGAGCTTTCCGGCGCCCGCACCCGACGTCACCGAGGCGACGACGGACGAGGCGGGCTCCGCCGTGTAGGCGTACGGCGGGCTGGTGAAGGTGCCGACCCGTGAGACCTCGGTGGCGGCTCCGCCGAGATCGTTGCCGCGCAGGTTGGCGTATCCGTCGACGTCGCTGCTGCGGTTCGTGGTGACCGCGACCTTCGTCGAGCGGAAGACGTTGTTCTCGACCAGCATCTGGGCGCCCATGCGCGAGTGGCAGGCCGTGTCGGCGCCCTCGACGTAGTTGTTGTAGAAGTGCCCGGTGCCGAACCGCAGGCTCGGGATGCGCGAGTACACGTTGCTGAAGTGGTTGTGGTGGTACGTCACCTTCAGGTGCCCGGTGTCCTGGCTCGCGTTGTTGTCGCTGTGGCCGACGAGTGAGCCCTTGAAGTGGTTCTTGAAGGTGTTCCAGGACACCGTGACGTTGTCCGCGCCGTGGTTGACGTCCAGCAGGCCGTCGTAGTGGTCCTTGTCGTGATCGCGGTCGGCCGAGAAGGAGTTGTGGTCGATCCAGACCTTGCTCGACGCCTCGACGGTGATGCCGTCGGCCGGCGCCAGCGGCTTGCTGATGTTGAGGTTGCGGATGACGACGTTCGAGACCTTCTTCAGCCGGAGGCCGCCGCCGGTGAACCCGGAGGCCGAACCCACGCCCAGGACGGTCGTGTTGGAGCCGACATCGACCTGACCGCTCAGCGAGATCAGGCCGTTGACCCGGACCACCTTGGCCGAATTGCCGGTCACGGCCGACTTGAAGGCGCTCAGCGTGGACACGGTGACCGCCGAGGCGCTGCCGCCGCCGGTCGTCCCCGCGCCGAACCCGATGGGCGAGGTCTCGGCGGCCCCGGCCGGCTGGGGAACGGCCAGGACCGTCACGGTCGCCAGTGCGGATGCGGCGGCGAGCGCCAGGGTGGATCTGTGGACACGTGTGCGTGGGGGATGAGTACGCATGTGGGGTGCGTCCCTTCGTGGTGCCTTCATGGTGCCGATCGGTCATGTACATGAATGACGTTCGCCATGTTGCTCACCGCGCGCGCTGTGTGCGGCCGGTCCGGAGGTCCCGCCACGCCGCAGGAGTGCACTTCCCTGGGCCGGGCAGGCCCCGGCGGGCGCCCTGGCGGAGGCGCTTCCGGGTCACACTGCTGAACGGAACGTAGGGGGCAAGCGCTTTCTAGTCAACGCCTCGCGCAGAACACTTTCGGCCGGACCTGGTCAGGGCGACGGTGCTGTGGGAAGCGTCGTGGGAGCGCTTCCATGAAAGCCATGTCCATGCCACCATGCCGATCGGACGCTTTCCTTCACGAGAGGGCGGGCCGATGAGGACTCCGCGCATGCGTACGTTCGTCAACGGGCTGGTGTTCACGCTGCTCGACGTCGGTGTCCTGGCCCTGAGCCCGGGACCGGCCGTCGCGGACACGTCGCAGCCGGGCCGCGCGCGCTCCCTGCCGGGGTCGTTCACCTGGTCCTCGAGCGGCCCGCTGATCAGCCCGAAACCGGACGCCGGCCATCCGATCGTCTCGGTCAAGGACCCGACGGTGTTCCGGTACCGGGACCGCTGGCACGTCTACTTCACGACGGCCGACACCGCCGGGCGCTGGCGCCTCGGGCACACGAGCTTCGCCCGGTGGTCCGAGGCCGCCTCGGCCCTCCAGACGTTCCTCGACGCCAACCCGGAGATCGGCGACCGGTACGCCGCTGCGCCCCAGGTGTTCTACTTCGCGCCCCAGCGGACCTGGTACATGGTCTACCAGACCGGCCCGCCGTCCTACTCCACCACCAAGGACCCCTCGGACCCGCTCAGTTGGAGCGCCCCGCGCAACTTCTTCGGCGGTGAGCCGCCCATCGTGACCGAGAACAAGGGCGACGGCGCCTGGCTGGACTTCTGGACGATCTGCGACCGGACGGACTGCTACCTGTTCTTCTCGGACGGCAGCGGCCACCAGTACCGCTCGCGCACCACCCTCGCCGAGTTCCCGAACGGCTTCCGCGACACAGCCATCATGCTGTCCGAACCCAACCGCTTCGACCTTTTCGAAGCGGGCAACGTCTACCGGCTCGGCGACGGCGGCGGCTACCTCGTGCTCGTCGAGGCACTCGCGACCGGATCCGACTGGCGGCGCTACTTCCGGGCCTGGACCGCCGACAGCCCGGGCGGCACGTGGAAACCGCTCGCCGACACCGAGGCCGACCCCTTCGCCCGCTCGTCCGATGTCGCCTTCGAGGCCGGACAGCCCGCCTGGACCAGGGACGTCAGCCACGGCGAGATGATCCGCGCCGGCGTCGACCAGGCCCTCACGATCGACCCGTGCCGCCTCCGGTTCCTCTACCGGGGCATGGACCCCGCAGCGAGCGGCGAGTACCACCGGCTGCCCTGGCGGCTGGCCCTGCTGACCCGGACGAACCCCACCTGCTGAACCACCGCACGACGTCCTGCGAGCCGCGCCTCACAACCGAAGGGACCCGGACGTGCCTGCCACCCCCCGGACCACCACGAGGAGACCCCTGCGGTCGATGCTCCTCGGGCTCCTCGCCGCGCTGCTGCCGTTGCTCGCGGCCAGCGCGCTCACCGCACCCTCGGCCGCCGCCCGCGAGCCCGCCCGAGAGGCGGCCCGTGCCAGGGCCGTACCCACCGCGACCCTCACCGAGGTCACGGACTTCGGCACGAACCCCAGCAACCTGCGGATGTACCTGTACGTGCCGGAGAGCGTCAGACCGAACCCGGCGGTCGTGGTCGCCGTGCACTGGTGCACCGGCTCGGGCCCGGACATGTACAACGGCACCGAGTACGACACCCTGGCCGACCAGTACGGGTTCATCGTGCTCTACCCGTCCGTCACGCGCAGCAGCAAGTGCTTCGACGTCTCCTCGCCCCAGGCGCTGCGCCGCGGCGGCGGCAGCGACCCGGTCGGCGTCAAGTCGATGATCGACTGGGTGACCCGCACCTACGACGCCGACACCGGCCGGGTGTTCGCCACGGGCATCTCCTCCGGCGCGATGATGACGAACGTCCTGCTCGGGGACTACCCCGACGTGTTCGCGGCGGGCGCCGCCTTCTCCGGCGTGCCGTTCGCCTGCTTCGCCACCACCGACGGCTCCGAGTGGAACAGCAACTGCTCGGGCGGCACGATCACCCACACCCCGAAGGAGTGGGGCGACCTCGTCCGGAACGCGTACCCCGGCTACAGCGGCCCCCGCCCGCGCATGCAGATCTGGCACGGCACGGCGGACGACGTCCTGCGCTACCCCAACTTCGGGGAGCAGATCAAACAGTGGACGAACGTGCAGGGCGTGAGCCAGACGCCGGCCGCCACCGACACGCCCCAGTCCGGCTGGACCCGCACCCGCTACGGCGGCACGGGTGACCAGGCCCCCGTGGAGGCCGTCAGCCTCCAGGGCGTCGGCCACAACCTGTACGCCCACGGCATGGCGTCCCGCGTACTCACCTTCTTCGGCCTCGACAAGTCCGGCCCGGCTCCCCAGCCCCAGCCGGGCGCTTGCAAGGTGACGACCGCGGTGAACGCCTGGAACACCGGCCTGACCGCCTCCGTGACCATCACCAACACCGGTACGACGACGGTCAACGGCTGGCGACTCGGCTTCACGCTCCCGGCCGGGCAGACCGTCACGGGCGGCTGGGGCGCCACCTACGCGCCCTCGTCCGGGTCGGTGACCGCGACCAACGTGTCCTACAACGGCACCATCGCGCCGGGCGCGAGCGTGAGCATCGGCTACCAGGCCGGTCACGGCGGCAACAGCGCCGCTCCGGCCGCGTTCACCCTCAACGGGACGGCGTGCGCGGCCGGTTGACGCGTCTGCCTCGGGATTCGGGTGCCGGCTCAGACCGACCGGTGGTACTGGTCCGGCACCCGCACCTCGGCACCGAGTTCCCGTGCCGCGAGCCGGGCCCAGGAAGGGTTGCGCAGCAGCTCCCGACCCAGCAGGACCGCGTCCGCCTCGCCGTTGGCCAGGATCTTCTCGGCCTGCTCGACCTCGGTGATCAGCCCCACGGCGGCGACCGGCAGCGTCGTCTCCTGCTTCACCCGGGCCGCGAACGGCACCTGGTAGCCGGGGCCGGTGGGGATGCGCACACCGGAGGCGTTGCCACCGGTGGACACGTCCAGCAGGTCGACGCCGTGGGCCCGTAGATCGGCGGCGAAGCGGACGGTGTCGTCCGCGGTCCAGCCGCCCTCGTCGAGCCAATCGGTCGCCGAGATCCGGAAGAACAGCGGCTTGTCCTGCGGCCACACCTCCCGTACGGCGTCCACGACTTCCAGCGCGAAGCGGGTGCGGTTCCCGTACGAGCCGCCGTAGGCGTCGGTGCGGTGGTTGGAGTGCGGGGAGAGGAACTCGTTGATCAGGTAGCCGTGGGCGCCGTGGATCTCGGCGATCTCGAACCCGGCGGCGAGCGCGCGGCGGGCCGCGGCCGCGAACTGCCCGACCACGTCCTTGATCTGGTCGGCTGTCAGCTCGGCCGGGACCGGGTGCCGGTCGTCGAAGGCGACCGGGCTCGGCGCGACGGAGTCCCAGCCGTGGGCGTCCGGGCCGACGGGGGCGCCGCCCCTCCAGGGGCGGTCGGTCGACGCCTTGCGGCCGGCGTGGGCCAACTGGATCGCGGGCACCGTGCCCTGCGCGGCGAGGAAGCGGGTGATGCGGCGGAACGCCTCGACCTGTGTGTCGTTCCAGATGCCGAGGTCGTACGGCGAGATGCGGCCCTCCGGGGACACGGCGGTGGCCTCGACGATGATCAGGCCCGTGCCGCCGGTGGCGCGGGCGGCGTAGTGCGCGAAGTGCCAGTCGGTGGGGACGCCGGTCTCCGGGCCCTGCGGTGCGGCCGAGTACTGGCACATCGGGGGCATCCACACGCGGTTCGGGATCGTCACATCGCGCAGGGTGCAGGGCTCGAAGAGCGCGGTCACGGCGGACTCCATTCGTCACGGGGTCGATGTCGACTCGTACGATAGGCATCGTAGTACGGTGAGTGTCAAACTACGACGGTTCTCGTACTATGGAATCCCCGAAGGAAGTGGAGCCGCCGTGACCTCTCCCGCCGTCAGCAGTCGCGACCTGCCGCATCCCGTGCGTGACGAGATCCGGCTGGAGGGGGTGCTGCATGCGCTCTCCGACCCGATGCGGTTGCGGATCGTGCGGGAGCTTGCCGGGGTCGGCGGGGAGCTGTCCTGTTCGCACTTCGACCTGCCGGTCACGAAGTCCACGACCACGCATCACTTCCGGGTGTTGCGGGAGAGCGGGGTGATTCGGCAGGTGTACCGGGGGACCGCCAAGATGAACGGGCTGCGGCGGGGGGATCTGGATGAGCTGTTTCCGGGGTTGCTGGATGCCATTCTGGATGCCGCGGCTCGGCGGGCTGTTCGTGGTGGCTGAGTTCTTGTGATCGCTGCGGGTCCGCTGTGGCTTGTCGCGCCCACGCGGCGGAGCCGCACGTCGATACAGCCCCGCGCCCGGCACGGCGAGAGCACGCATCTGACGCCGCGGGGCCCGCCCTTGGGGCGGACGACGGGAATGTGACGACAGGGCCTAGAGACCGTTGCCCTGCGCGGCGCTCATCAGGGACTGCCAGTCCGGGAGTTTGACCACCCCGCGACCCAGTGATGCGCCCAGCTCCGCTTCCGCTCGCTCGATCGACTGCCAGCCCCTCCACTCGACGGGGGCGGCGCCCTCCGTGCGCAGGGCCGTGAGCGGGTCGTCGGGTACGGTCCTGGTCAGGAGGAGGGGCGCGTCCGCCAGGAGGGACATCGCCGTCTCCTTCGCGCAGGGGCGGTTCGTGCCGATGACGCCGGTCGGGCCCCGCTTGATCCAGCCGGCCACGTACTCGCCCGGCGTGACGACGCCCTCGCGCAGGACGCGCCCGGCCTGATTCGGCACCGTGCCGCTGTCCGCGTCGAACGGCAGCCCCTCCAGCGGCACCCCGCGATAGCCCACCGAGCGCAGGACCAGCCGGGCCTCGATGTCCTCGAACCGGCCCGTGCCCGTCACGCCGCCGTGCCCGTCCGGGACCGTCCGCTCGAACCGCACCGCGCCCACATGGCCCCGCTCGGCGAGCAGTTCGACCGGGCGGAGGAAGAAGCGCGGCCGGATCCGGCGCGGGGCGCCGCTCGGCGGTGTCTCGGACCAGCCGCGCAGCACCTCCACGTTGCGGCGCTGCGCGGCGGGCAGGGCGGACGGGTCGGTGTATCCGGGGTCCAGGGCCAGCTCGGCCGGGTCCACGGTGATGTCGGTCCCCGGCAGGGTGCCCAGCTCGCGCAGCTCCTTGGTGGTGAAGCGGGCCTGGGAGGGGCCCCGCCGGCCCACCATGTGGATCTCGGTCACCCGGCTCGCCGCCAGTGTCGTCAGGGCCGCCTGCGGCATGTCGGTCGGGCTGAGCTCGGCCAGGCCGCGCGCCAGCATCCGGGTGACGTCCACCGCGACGTTCCCCACGCCGATCACCACGGCCGACCGGGCGTCCCGCAGGAACCCGGCGTCCACGGCGTCCGGGTGGGCGCTGTACCAGGACACGAACTGCGTCGCCGACCAGCTGCCCGGCAGGTCCTCCCCGGGGATGCCCAGATGCCGGTCGGTGGCGGCGCCCACGCAGTACACCACCGCGTGGTAGAGCTCCCGCAGCCGGGCGACCGGCACTCCTGTGGGACCGGCCTGGACGCCTCCGAGGAAACGGATCCGGTCGTGCTCCAGGATCGTGCGCAGGTTGTCCTGGAGCGACTTGATCTTCTCGTGGTCCGGGGCCACGCCGTAGCGGACCAGGCCGTACGGGCACGGCAGCCGGTCCAGGACGTCGACGCGCACCTCGGGGTCCTGCTGGACGAGGCTCTGGGCGGTGTAGCACCCGCTCGGTCCGGAGCCCACGACGGCGACTCGCAGCACGGCGACTCCTTACCCGGGATCCCGGGGGATCTCACGAGAGCGCTGACGCCTCCAGCATCGCACCGGCGGGGCTCCGCTGACAGGGTGCTGTGCGCCACCCGGGGCGCGTGTCCGATCTATAGGGAATGTGATCATTCGGTTACGTTCTGTGTGTGCTGGAAGCATCCTTTCTTAATCTTTCTGATCGCTCTCCGGCGGACGGCGCGGTGTCCGTGCGGCCCGCGTGGGAGGTGCGGGAGAACGAGGACGCCACGCGGTGGTTCGACGTCCGGCTGGTCTTCACGGACGGCGCCCACGTCGACGCACTGGCCGTCGTGGCCGGAGGATGCGTCGGCGTGGAGGACGTGCGCGCGCAGCCCGCGCTGTCCCTCGACGACCTGGCGGTGCTCGCCGACTGGATCGAGGACTCGCTGGCCGAGGCGTGCGGCGCCGGTTCCGGGACAGCTCCCGAAGGCGGCGCAGGCCAGGGGCGGCGGGCCCGGCCGGCCTGGCCGCCCGGCGCGCGGGGGCGGTGGCTGGTGGCGCAGGAGTACCGCGCGGCCCAGCAGGAGGGTGCCGATCCGGTCCTCGCCGTGATGTGCGCGACCGGGCACAGCCGCCGCACCTCCCTCAGGCTGATCGGCCAGGCCCGGGACGCCGGGCTCCTGACACCGCGCCGCGCCCGGCGCTGACCGGGCCCGCAGCCGGGCGCGGTCCACAACTCCGCTAGAGCATGTCCCGCATCCGTGTGATCTCGCTCGTCTGCTGGGCGATCACCTCGTCGGCCATCTCCTCGATCCGGATGTTGTTGCCCTGCCCCTTCACGTCCGTGGCCATCGTGATCGCGCCCTGGTGATGGGTCGTCATCAGCGTCAGGAAGAGGTGGTCGAACGCCTTGCCGTCGGCCGCGCGGAGCTTCTTCAGCTGTGCCTCGGTCGCCATCCCGGGCATCGCGGTGTGCTCGTGCCGCTCCGCCTTCAGCGGCTTGCCGTACGACTTCAGCCAGCCCTTCATGGCCTCGATCTCCGGCTTCTGGGCGGCGGCGATCCGCGCGGCGATCCGTTTCACCTTCGCCGACTCGGCGCGTCGCGGCGCGAGTTCGGTCATCACGAGGGCCTGGGCATGGTGTTCGATCATCATGCGGGCGTAGGAGACGTCCGCCGAGTTGGGGGAGTCGTTCTCCGAGCGCCGGCCGGCCGCCTCCTCGGCGGACAGGGTGCGGTTCGGCTCGCCGGGTTCACCCGGCGCGATCACGGCCGGCCCGTCCGCCGCGGCGGGCTCGCGGTCCGGCCCCGAGTCGCAGCCGCCGGTCATGAGCGCGGCCAGGGCGACCAGCCCCGTCGCTGCGACGGACGTACGGGACGCACGGCGGAAGAGCACAACGACCTCCTGAGGCGGGCGGGTTGCTGGACATCTCGAGTGACTTCTTTAAGAGTTGTTGACGTCTGTTGGTGTGCGCATGGCGAGGACGATACTGCGTGGAGCGTGAACCGTTCCGCAGTGAACGGAACCAGGGAGGAAAACAGTGATCCTGTTGAACGACCGCAGAACACGTCGCAGACGCCTCGGAGCCTCAGCGATCGCCGGCGGACTGCTGGCCGCGCTCCTCGTGGCGGCGCCGGCAGGGGCCGTCCCCGACCCGGGGGACGTGCCGTCCACGCCGAAGGAGGTTTCCAAGAGCGCGCGGGCCGAGGCACGCGAGGCCATCGAGAGCGGAGAGATGCCCGGCCAGGACGAGATCGTCCACTCCGCCAACATCGAGCACGTCGCCAACGTCCCCAAGGACGTGCTGCGCGGCACCAACTCGGACCTGGCCTTCCAGGGCAGGTACGCCTTCGCCGGCAACTACGACGGCTTCCGCATCTTCGACATCAGCGACCCGAGGTCGCCGAAGACGGTCGCCCAGGTGCTGTGCCCGGGCTCGCAGAACGACGTCTCCGTCTCCGGCAACCTGCTGTTCCTGTCCACCGACTCCTCGCGCAGCGACAGCAGTTGCAACAGCACGACACAGCCGGCGACCGAGAAGTCCTCGTGGGAGGGCATGAAGGTCTTCGACATCAGCGACAAGCGGAACCCGAGGTACGTCGCCGCAGTCGAGACCGCCTGCGGCTCGCACACCCACACACTGGTGCCGCAGCGGCAAAACGTCTACGTGTACGTCTCGTCGTACTCGCCGAACGCCGCCTACCCCGACTGCCAGCCGCCGCACGACGGCATCTCCGTCATCAAGGTGCCGCGCAACGCCCCCGAGAAGGCGGCGGTCGTGGGCTTCCCCGTGCTGTTCCCCGGTGAGGGGCCGGACGGCGGCGGCAACCCGGGCGGACCCACCAACCCGGGCGTGTCCAAGACCACCGGCTGCCACGACATCACGGTGCTGCCGTCGAAGGACCTGGCCGCGGGCGCCTGCATGGGGGACGGCATCCTGTTCTCCGTCAAGGACCCGGAGCACCCCAAGGTCATCGACCGGGTGCAGGACAACGTCAACTTCGCGTTCTGGCACTCGGCGACCTTCAACCAGAAGGCGAACAAGGTCGTGTTCACCGACGAGCTCGGCGGCGGTACCGGGGCCACCTGCAATGAGGCGACCGGCCCGAACCGCGGCGCCGACGGCATCTACGACATCGTCGGCAAGGGCGAGAAGCGCAAGCTCGTCTTCCGCAGCTACTTCAAGATCCCCCGTCATCAGGCGGACACCGAGAACTGCGTCGCCCACAACGGCTCGCTGATCCCGGTGAAGGGCAAGGACCTCATGGTCCAGGCCTGGTACCAGGGCGGTGTCTCCGTCTGGGAGTTCACCGACTCGTCGAAGCCCCGGGAGATCGCCTACTTCGAACGCGGCACGGTGAGCACCGACCAGCTGATCGTGGGCGGCTCGTGGTCGGCGTACTACTACAACGGCCACATCTACTCGAACGACATCACCAAGGGTCTCGACGTCCTGAAGATCAAGGACCGGCGCACGGACCCGGCACGGTGGGTCCACCTGCGTGAGCTCAACGTGCAGACGCAGCCGGACTACTTCGGCTGACCCCGCGGGCCGCACTCCGGTGCGTCCCCGGTGGCGAAGAACCGCGACAGGTCCCTGTCGCCCCTCCCGCCGGAGTCTTCGGCCTCCGGCGGGAGGCCCAGCTCCCAGTCGAGCCGGTAGCGCTTGAACAACTCGGCCCGCAGCACCGGGGCCGGCATCGGCACCCCCGGCACCAGTGCGGCGTACACGGCACCCATCAGCAGGGCCCGCAGCGTCGGGTAGTCGCTGTCGACGTCCCGCGACCCGTGCCGGGCGACGGTGTCCCGCAGGAGTTCCGCCAGGCGCCGCTGTTCCGGGCAGGGCACGAAGCCCTCGGCCTGCAACAGCCCGGCCATGTGCTGGCGCATCAGCACGGGCCGGTCCCTGGCCAGCCCCAGGATCGCGTCGATGGCCCGCGCCATCCGCTCCCGGCCGTCCTCGGTGCGCGGCTCGCGCTCCAGCGCCTCTTCCAGCGTGCGGTGCATGAGCCGGTGCACGGCGGACTGCACGAGCTGACGCTTGCCCGGGAAGTAGTACGAGACCAGACCGCGGGCCGAGCCCGCCCGGTCGGCGATGTCGCCCAGCGTCGTGGCTTCGAAGCCGTGCTCGTCGACCAGCTCGACCGCCGCCTGCAGAAGCCGCTCCTTCGAACGCCTCCGCAACTCTTCATTGACCGAGGCGCTGCGCGGGGACATGCTGTAACTCCTGCGTTGACTGGCTGCCAGCCAACTATACTCGGAGTCGTCCGGCCAGGACCCCGCGGTCCCGGCCGGAGATGCCGCCTGCCTCGGGCGACACGGGGGATCGTCCGAGGCGGGTGAGCAGGTGACCCGGGGACCCGGTGGTGACCTCAGCCCACCAGGTCCAGGACCGGCCGCAGCCCGTCCGGCCGGTCGGCCACCGGCAGGTGGTCCACGAAGTGCACCCCGCAGCCCAGGGCGCTGGCCCCGCCGTCCGCCCTGCGGTCGTCGCCGACCATGAGCGTCCGGCGCGGATCGGCGCCGAGCGCCTCGCAGGCCGTGGCGAACAGCCGCGGGTCGGGCTTCTGGACGCCGTGCTCGTACGACAGGACGTACACGTCGACGTAGCGGTCCAGGCCGTGCTCGCGGAACACCGGGCGCAGGTCCCAGCCGATGTTGCTGACCACCCCGACGGGGATACCCCGCTCCCGCAGCGTGCCCAGCACCTCGACGGCGTCCGGGTACGGCGTCCACGCCGCCGGTGTCATATGGCGGTCGTACAGCGCGTCGTGCAACGCCGGGTCGGGCAGTGCGACCTGGCGGGAGAGGCCGGTGTAGGCGGCCCGGTGCAGCGCGGCGCTCTGGTCCCGGACCGGCCAGGCGTCGGCGAGTTCCGCCGGCACGCGGGCGGGATCGCCACCGCCGGGCAGCGCCCCCACTGCCTCCAGCGCACGCGCGGCGGCGGTCAACTCGGCCTCGGTTAAAGGGACTTGGGCGTCGGCCACGACACTGCGCAGCCAGGAGTCGGTGGACTCGACACGGAACAGCGTTCCGGAGAAGTCGAACAGCACAGCCGTCATGGGGCGATCCTACGAGCGGCGGTGTCCGGACGGGTGCCCGGCTGCCGGTGCTCGTACGCCCACACCGCCAGGGCCACCACCAGCGCGCCCAGCAGCCAGCCGCCCACCACGTCCGTCGGCCAGTGGACGCCCAGCCAGACCCGGGTCAGCCCCACACCGACCACGGACACGGCGGCCACGGCCACGGCCGTACGCCACACGGCACGGCCGACCCCGTACCGGTGCAGGAGCCACAGCAGAAGCCCGCACACCACCGTGGCGGTCATGGCGTGGCCCGACGGGAAGGCCGAGTAGTGGGCCGAGTCGACGGGGTCGGGCCAGACCGGGCGGGGGCGGTCCACCAGGGCCTTGAGCGCCTGCTGGAACAGGCTGCCCAGTGTGACGGCCAGCGCGAGCCACACCGCCGTCCAGCGCGCCGCGAGGCGCACCACCAGCCACACGACCACGGCCGCGCACAGCGCGCGCATGGTCCACGGGTCCCACACCCAGTCCGTGAGGATGCGGCAGGCCTGGGTGATGCCGGACTCCTCCACCGCCCAGCGGTGGGTGGTGGCGGAGATGTCACCGTCCGCGCTGATCAGCGGGCTCCATCTGGCCGCGACGAGGGTCAGCAGCAGAGCGGAGCCCAGGGCCAGGGCGACGGCCGACCGGGCGGCGGTGCCGTGCTGCGGGCGGGGCGGGGAGTCGACGGACCGGGTGTGCATGATGCGATCCTCGCCGAACCGGGGCCTCCGGATCCAGTACGGTGCCGATCTTCCGCACCCGGACCGCACGCTTCGGCCACCCGGAGGCCACCCACGGGCCATCCGCAGCGTCCGAAACCGGCACGGAAGCCGCAGACGCCCCGGAGTGCGCACCGGGCTACCCCAGCGCCCGCAGCCCCGGTACGAACGCCACCAGCACCGGCACCACGGGCACCAGTGCGGCCGCCGCCGTCAGTCGCAGCCGGCGTGCCGGGGGCAGCCGGTCCGGGGGAGTGAGCAGCCGGTGCACCCGCGCCGGGACATGGGCCTGCGGCGTCGGGCAGGGGCCGAACACGCCGCGGTGCTCGTTGAGTTCGACCAGGGCCAGGGCCGTGGTCAGGCGGCCGAAACGACGGGAGGCCGTGTCGTCGGCGGCGAGTTCGACCAGGCGGTGCATCTCGTCGCGGAACGCCGCGAACACCGGCACCTGCGGAAAGCCGCCCGCCAGTGCCGAGGAGCAGTTCAGCAGCCAGTCGTGCCGGGCCCGCGCGTGCCCCTGCTCATGGGCGAGCACGGCGTCCAGCCGCCGGCCTTTCAGCCGCCGCAACGCGGCCGTGGTGACGACCAGTTGCGGCGGAGCGCCGGGCTGCCACCAGGCGTCGGGCCGCTCGCTCTCCAGGACGACGAGCCGGCCCGACACGGCCACCTCGCCCGGCAGCAGCGGCGCCCTGACCAGCAGATCGGCACGCCGACGGCGCCGCCGGGCGCGTGCCCCGCCGATCTCGCGGACCAGCATCGCCGCGCTCCACAGCCCGCCCCCGGCCAGGGCCACGGCGGTGGCCGCCGCCCAGGGGCCCGCCGTACCGAGGGCGTAGGCCTCGACGACCGGGCCCGGCGCCGTCGCGAAGACGGGCCCGCCGACCGCGTGCCAGGCGGCTGCCGCGCTGAGCGTCATCGACAGCGCACAGCACACGAGCAGGGCCGCCACCACGCACTGCCACACCCACAGCGCCACGACCGGCTCACGATCGGGCCAGTCCGCCCGGGCGAGCAACCGGGGGGCGGCCACGGCGATCAGGGCGCCGAGCAGCAACAGTGCCGCGGGGAGCATCATGAGGCGCAGCCTATGAGCGATGCGCCGCTCAGGGGTACGGCTTGTGGCGCCGAAGTGACGCAGGCAACGGTTCCGTACGGCCTGCGGGGACGGTCCTGTTCACAGCGTCAGCAGCATCGCCACCATCGCGATCCCCATGGAGAGCCGGCAGGCGCGCGTCAGCTCCGGCCGGTCGCCCCACCCGGAGGACCCGCCGCCCACCGCGCCGCCCGCCAGGGCGGCAACCGGCACCAGCCGGACGCCCGTCAGCAGCACGTATCCGGCGAAGTAGAGCAGCAGCGCGCCCGTCAGGAGCGGGATCCCCGATCCCCCCTGCCCGTGCACGTGTGCGGGAGTGCCCGCCATGACGACGGACATGTAGACCATGGCCCCGGCCCCCACCAGGTGGTGGAGGTGGTGCGCGGCGGCCCGCGCCGCCCACAGCGCGGGCACCGCGGCCGCCCCGGACACCACCGCGTAGACGGGCCAGGCCCACGGCGGCGGAGTGAACGCCGCCGCCGGCACGGCCATCGCCGCCATTCCGAAACCCATCAGCGCCTCACCGCCCGCGGTGCCGCGCTGCTCCCCGGCGCCGCCGCGCATCCGCACCAGGCAGTAGGCGCCGGTCACCGCGCACAGCGCCACCAGCAGCCAGCCGGACGTAGCCGGTCCGTGCACGCCCACCCTCCCCGCTCGACGGTCAGCTCGGCAGTCGGTCCATCGATGCCCGGGCCGTGCGGCGCGCACGCGAGCGCAAGGGTGTACACGGGGGGCATTCGACGGAGCACAGCAGGTGAGGGGATGTGTTTTACAGATAAAACACCTGTTAACCTTACCTCTTGTGAGCAGTACGACCCCCGCCCCCGTCTCCCCGCCCGCCCGGCGTCTCCCGCTGGCGGGCGTGCTGCGCGTCGGCCGTCCCTCGGACATCTGGTTCAAGCCCGCGCTGAGCGTGGTCGCGGCGATCGCCCCGCCCAGCCTCACCCTGCTGGCGCTCGGCCGGCTCGACCTGGCGATGTACACGATGGCCGGATCCCTGTGCGCGCTGTACGCCCACAACCGGCCCTACGCCGCCCGCGCCCGGGCCTTGGTGTGGGTGGTGCTCGGCATGCTCGGCGGGCTCGCCGTCGCCCTGGTCGCGGCCTCGCTCACCGGCAGCGCCGTGGTGCTGGTCACCGTCGGCGCACTCCTGGCCGCCGCGCAGAAGGTGCTGTGCGACGCGACCAGGGTCGGACCGCCCGGCCATGTCGTCCTCACGTTCGTCAGCTCCGCCTCGCTCTTCGCGCCGCAGACCCTCGCCCAGGTCCCCGGCCATCTGGCCCTGGCCGCCGCGACGGGCGTCTGGGCCTGGCTGGTCTGCATGGCGCCCGCGCTGGTCCGCCCGCACGGCCCGGAGCGCCGCGCCACCGCCGCCGCGCTGAAGGCCGCCGCCGCGTTCGCCGCCACGTACGCCGACACGGGCGGCACCGGCGGGGCGGTCGAGGGCCGGGCCCGGGCCCGCGCCGCGGGCTACGCCATTGTCCAGGCCGCCTGGCAGTCGCTGCTGTCCACCGGAGCCCGGTCCCGGACCCGGCGCGCGCTCGAACGGCTCGTCGTCCGTGCCGAGGTGGCCCTCGCCGCGCCGACGGAGGCGGACGCCGGCCGCCTGCGGGCCTGGGCGGACGCACTGCGCGGCACCGGACCCGTCCCGCAGGCCGGGCTGCCGCGCGCGGCCGCCGACGAACTGCTCGGTGTGGACACGGCCCGCGGCCCCTGGGCGCGGCTCGGCCCGCTGACCCCGCTCGCGGCCCGCACCGCGCTCGGCTGCGCGCTCGCCGGCTACGCCTCCCTCGCCCTCGGCGTCGGCCGCCCCTACTGGGCCCTGGTCACCGCCGCCTCGCTCTACCAGGCGAACATCGCCCTGACCTGGAACCGGGCCGTCCAGCGCGTGGTGGGCAACGTCGTCGGAGTGCTCGTCTTCGCGGCCGTCGTACCGCTCGCGCACCTGGGCCGGGCGGCCCTCGTGGTGTGCTGCCTCGCCTTCAGCTTCGGTGCCGAGCTGCTGATCAGCCGCAACTACTGGCTCGGCAGCGTCTGCGTGACCCCCATGGCGCTACTCGTCACCGAGTTCGCCGGGTACCAGAAGCCGGGCGAGCTGATGACGGAGCGGCTCGTGGACACGGTCGTCGGCGCGCTGGTCGGCTTCGCCGCCGCCGTGGCCGTCACCAACCGTCGAGCGGGCGACCGGGCGGAACGCGCCCTGACCGGCGCCGACCGGGCCCGCGAGCGCGCCGCCCGCCTCCTGGCCGAGCCGTACGCCGACGCCGCCGCGCTGGAGGCCGCCCGCCGCGCACTCGCCGTCGCCCTGGCCGATCTTCGCGCCACCGCCGACGCGGCGGCCGGCGAATGGTGGCAGCGCGCCCTGCCCCAGGAGCGGGTCGTGCTCGCCGAGCAGTCAGGACACCGTACGCTCGCCGCGACGGCACGACGCCAGGGGCTGCTCCCGGACCGGGGCACGGACACGAAGACGGAGGACGCACGGCCATGACGGCGACGGAGGGACCATCGTCCGACGGGGGCGGGCCGGTGGAGAACAGGCGGGCGGTCGGCGGGGCCCAGGCGGCGGGGGAGGACCTGTCGGGACGAGGCCGGGCGGCCGGAGGGGATCCGGCCCGTGAGGCCCGCGCGGCTCTGGCCGATGACGCCCCTGAAGCCGGAGCGGGCCTGGCCGGTGAGCCGGTTGCAGTCGGTGCGGACCCCGTCGGGCAGCGGCAGGGCGATACCGTCGCCGCTGTCGTCCGGCAGTGGCAGGCCGTCCACCCCGGGCTCGACACCGGGCCGATGGAGATCATCGGGCGGATCAACCGGTGCGCCGCCCTCCTCCAGCAGGCCGAGGACGCGCCGCTGCGCAGGGCGGGGCTCAGCCGTCCCGAGTTCGATCTGCTCGGCGCGCTGCGCCGCACCGGGCACGAGCTGACGCCCGGGGAGCTGGCCCGGGAGACCTTCTCCTCGGGCGCCGCCGTCACCAAGCGCCTCAAGCAGCTGACCGGACGCGGCCTGGTCGAACGCCGCGGCGACGCCCGCGACCGCCGTGTCGCCCATCTCCGCCTCACCGACGCCGGACGTGAACTCGTCGACGGCATCCTGCCCGCCCAGCTCGCCTACGAGACGGCCGCCCTGTCCGGTCTTGGCGCCCCCGAGCAGGGCGAACTGGCCTCCCTGCTCGGAGAGTTGCTCGCCCAGCTGGAAGGCCGCCTGGGCGCGCTGCGGAGCTGAGGCGTCCACCAGCCGCCCCGCCGTGCTGTCAGAGCACGTCGTGTGCCGTGCGCCGGTGTGTGGAGCGGCGGTCCTCGATGGACTGCCAGCGGTCGCCGTAGATGTTCCGGGTGATGTCGGGATCGCGGACGAAGTCGTGCGGGAAGCCCAGCGGCACCGCGCTCACCTCGTCGAGGCGGGCGAGGGCGTCCGCGTCGAGGCGGACGTCGACGCCGGCGAGATTGTCGGCGAGCTGGCTCTCCTTGGTCGCCGCGATGATCGGGACCACGTTGCCCGGCCGGGCCAGCAGCCAGGCCAGCGCCACCTGGGCCGGACTCCAGCCGCCCTGCTCGGCGACCTCCAGGACGGCACTGATCACCGCCTCCTCGCGCGGGTCGACCTCACCGCCCGTGGTGCCCAGCCGCCCCGTCTCGCCCCTGCGGTACTTGCCGGTGAGCTTCCCGGCCGCGAGCGGCGCCCAGGCCAGCACGGCCAGGTCGAACGCCCGGGCCTGGGGCAGCAGTTCGCGCTCCGGGGTCCGCTCCAGCAGGCTGTAGCGCAGTTGCGAACCGGCGAACGCGGTCCAGCCCCGCAGCTCCGCCATCGTGTTGGCCTGCGCGATCTCCCAGGCCGGCCAGTCCGAGACACCGACGTACAGCACCTTGCCCGCGCGGACGAGGTCGTCCAGCGCCCGCATGACCTCCTCGACGGGCGTGAAGTTGTCCCGGGCGTGCACCCACAGCACGTCCAGCCGGTCCGTGCGCAGCCGCTGAAGGCTCGCCTCCACCGACTGGAGAAGGTTCTTGCGGTGGTTGCCCGCGGCGTTGACGTCGCCCTCGCGGATCCCGCAGGTGTACTTGCTGGCCAGTACGAACGTGTCGCGCCGCCCCTGGAGCAGCTCGCCCAGGATCCGCTCCGAGCTGCCGTCGGTGTAGTTGTTGGCGGTGTCGATGAAGTTGCCGCCCGCCTCCGCGTAGGCGTCGACGATCCGGGCACTGGCCTCCTTGCCGGCGCCCCAGCCCCAGTCGTCGCCGATGGTCATCGCGCCGAGGCTCAGCTCGCTCACGCGCAGACCGGTCTTGCCGAACAGTGTGTAACGCACGGTCTTCCCTCCGGGCAGGTCGTCCGCTCGACGCTATGAGCTGGAGCGCACTCCAGCGCAAACCACGGCCCCGGCGTCACACACGCTTTTCAGCCCTCGTCGCCCGACCGGTACACGCCGAACATCGCCCCCTGCGGGTCCCGCAGCACCGCGATGCGCCGACCGCCGGGCAGGGAGGTGGGAACCATCAGGACGTCGCCGAGCTCCTGGACGACGGCGGTCGTGGCGTCCACGTCCGCCACGGCGAAGTACGGCAGCCAGTGCGCCGGAACCTCGGGCGGGAACTTGTCGTCCATCGTCACCATGCCGCCGAAGTCCGCCGCGTCGACGCCCCACTGCGTGTACCGCTCCGAAGCCTTGATGGTCCACCCGAACATCCGGCTGTAGAAGGCCACGGCCCGTTCGGGATCCCTGGTGTACAGCTCGGCCCAGCCCAGCGCACCGGGAGCGTTGAACAGCCCGGCGCCCGGGAAGGTCCCCGCCTGCCACAGCTGGAACACGGCACCGGCCGGGTCGGCGGCCACCGCGAACCGGCCCGCGTCGAACACGTCCGTCGGGCCGAACAGCGCCGCCCCGCCCGCCTTCGTCACCTCACGGACGGCGGCGTCCGCGTCGGCCACGGCGAACGCGATGTTCCACGCGACCGGCTGCGACGGCTGGTACAGCGGGGCGAGCGCCGCGACGGCCGCGTCCCCGAGGTGTGCGACGGTGTAGCCGCCCGCCTCCTGGCGCGGGTCCGTCTCCGGCCGCCAGCCGAACAGCCTCGTGTAGAACCGCTGGGCCGCCTCCAGGTCGGTGGTCCCCAGCTCGGTCCAGCAGGGCCCGCCGGTCACCGGTGCGTCGAGCTTCATGGCGTTCCTTCCGCGGTCAGTCCCCGGGCATGAGCCTCCCCAGCACGCTAAGCCGCGGCCCCGTCCCCCTGCCATCCGGGGAAACCCACTGGTGTGCCGCACCGGCCCCGGCCGTGACACCCGGCCGCGGCTCGGGTTCCGGCAGGTCGGCCACCCGGGCGATCAGGATGACCTCGGTGTCCCCGGCGTGCCGGAAGCCCGCGCGTTCGCAGACGGCCCGGATGTGCGGCCAGTTGCGGGGCAGGCCGTAGACGAGGGAGGCGGGCAGCGCGCTGTCGGCGTAGAACGCCTGGGCGTTCCAGCGGGCGAACTGTGCCAGGCTGAGGACGGTGTTCACGGAGCCGCGCCGACACCCGCATCCTCACGCCACGCCCGCGCCGCCGGCCTGGCCGATATCGGCAACCTGCGCATCGATCCGGCGCAGCACGGCACCGGACCGGAGCACTGGCTGCTCGCCCAGGCCGCCGACTGGCTCCGCCTGTGCGGCGTGGACCGGCTCGTCGCCTGCGAATCCGCCGCCGACCGCACCATGCTCGGGCACCTGACGGGCGCGGGCTTTCGCGAACCGACCCGTACCGACCGGGGCTGGGAGCACCGGCCCGGGTGACCTCAGATGCCGGGCCGGTAGCGCATGGGGTGGTCCGCCGGGACCTCGACCAGCACGATCGGTGTCCCGTCCGGATCCGCGATCCACATCTCGACCAGTCCCCAGGGCTCCTTCACCGGCGGCCGGACGATCTCCACGCCCTTCGCCCGCAGCTCGTCGTGCGCCGCCGCCGCGTCGGCGACCTGGAGCCACAGCCGCGTGGCCGGCGGCGGCGGGGTCTCGGACCGGCCGGAGACCTCCAGGAAGCCTCCGCCGAGGAAGTAGACCGTCCCGCGCTCCGGGCCCGTACCGAACTCCCGGTACACGGCGAGCCCGAGCCGGTCACCGTAGAAGGCACGGGACCGCTCGGGGTCGGTGGGACGGAGCAGGATCCGGCTGCTGAGTACATGCACCATGCACCGGAGCCTAGTGGTGGCGTTACTCTCATCCCTGCCCCAGCGCGCCACGAACGGAGACGTACACCAATGGACACGGCCGCCACCGGACTGACCTTCCGCGATGCCACGGACGCCGACGTGGACGAGCTGGTCGTGCTCATCGAGTCGGCGTACCGGGGCGATGCGAGCCGGGTCGGGTGGACCACCGAGGCGGACATCCTCCAGGGGCAGCGGACCGACCCGGAGGGGGTGCTGGCCGTCATCAAGTCGCCCGACAGCCGGCTGCTGACCGTGGAGCGGGAGGGGCGGATCGTCGCCTGCTGCCAGCTGGAGCACCGGGGTGACCACGCCTACTTCGGGATGTTCGCGGTGAGCCCCTCGTTCCAGGGCGCGGGACTCGGCAAGGTGATCATCGCTCAGGCGGAGCGGCTGGCCCGTGAGACGTGGGGTGCGACGGAGATGCACATGACGGTGATCTCCGTACGCGAGGACCTCATCGCCTGGTACGAGCGGCGCGGCTACCGCCGTACGGGACGGATGACCCCGTTCCCGTACGGCGACGAGCGCTTCGGCATCCCGCAGCGCGACGACCTGCAGTTCGAGCTGCTCGTCAAGGAGATCGCCTAGCGGCTACGCGGTGAAGCGGCCCGTGCGCTTGATGTCCGGGTGGTCGGTGGTCGCGCCGTCCAGACCGAAGGCGCGGACGAGACGCAGATGGTCCTGCGTGTTCACCACCCAGCCGATGATCCTCAGGTCGGCCTTGCGGGCACGCTCCACGATCTCCAGGGTGAGCCGGCGGATGTTCAGGCAGACGGTCTCGGCACCGGCCGCGACGGCGCGGTCCACGATGTCGGTGGTGTAGCGGCTGGCGATCAGCGCGGTGCGCACGCCCGGCACCAGTGGCTTGATCTCGGCGATCGCCTCGTCGTGGAACGAGGACACCTCCACCCGGCCGGCCAGCCCGCGCCGGTTCATCACCTCGGCCAGCGCCCGAGCCGCCTGCACGTCCTTGATCTCCGCCTGGAGCGGCGCCTGAACGGCCTCCAGGACCTCCTCGAAGACCGGCACCCGCTCGCCCCGGCCCGCGTCCAGGGCACGCAGCTCGGAGAGGGTCTTCTCGGCGATCGGGCCGCTGCCGTCGGTCGTGCGGTCCACGTCCGTGTCGTGCATGACGACGAGCGCGCCGTCCTTGCTCAGGTGCAGATCGAGTTCGATGGCGTCGAGGCCGGCCTCCTGCGCGGCGACGAAGGACCGGAGGGTGTTCTCGGGTTCCACACCCATGACTCCGCGGTGACCGATGGTGAGGAAGTTCAAGACGGGACTCTCTTCCGTCGACAGGCGGCACTGGGGGCCTGACGGCCCCCCTGACCGTATCGCCTGCGCCCGCCCTGCGCAGAGGGCGAGGGCATGGTCGGCGTGCGTGCGGGCAGAAGGGTGACCGACGGGAAAAAGTGCGGTGAAGGGCCGGGTGAGGCAGGATATTTTCCCGAGGTGACCCTTGCTGGGAGGAACCTCGTGTGTATACGGTCGATGTACGCGAGATTCTCCCGTGGAAGGTGTGACATGACGGAAATTCTTGTGCAGGTGGGTTCGGAGGAGCGGGTTCCTCCCGTGGTGCCGGTGGTGGACCACCCGGCATGGCCCGTGCTCAAGGATGCCGTGGAGCGGATCCGGCCATGGCAGTCCAAGGACGGGTCGATCGACTTCGACGCCGAGGGCGCGCCCGACCCGGCCGACGCCGAGCTCGCCGTCCGCCAGGTCACGGACGCGGTCCTGGAGCTCTCCCCGCTGCTCCCGCACGACCGCGCCTACCACGAGGCCCTGGCCAAGGACCTGACCCGGTGGGCCGACGGCGGCTTCCAGGTGCCCGACTTCCTCGACTCGCTGCTGGCCTTCCAGCCCGCCGCGAACCGCGCGGACGGCCTCCAGCACCTGGTCGTCTTCCCGATGTACACACAGAACGGCAACCCGGACCGCAACCTCGAAGCGGTCGTGCTGCGCATGGTCTGGCCGGACTGGCTGGCCGAACTGGAGCGCACCCGCTACGACAACCCGCTGTTCTGCGGCATCAAGTTCGAGGACTTCACGGCGGGCTACGACACCAACTCCGCCGTGCTCTTCCCCGAGACCATCGCCGTGCGCGAGGCCCCCGAGCGGTTCAGCTGGGGCGGCATCTTCTGCGACCGCGAGGCCGCCCGCTTCCGCCGCGTCACCGACGCCGCCGTCGAGATCCTCGGCCTGGAGCTGCCCGAGGACGTCGCCGCGATGGTCCACGACCAGAAGCGCTGCGAGGAGGCCTTCGTCCTGTGGGACATGGTCCACGACCGCACCCACAGCCACGGCGACCTGCCGTTCGACCCGTTCATGATCAAGCAGCGCCAGCCGTTCTGGATGTACGGCCTGGAGGAGCTGCGCTGCGACCTCACCGCCTTCAGGGAGGCCGTGAAGCTGGCGAAGGACGGCGTGCCCCAGGC
This sequence comes from Streptomyces sp. NPDC007991, assembly GCF_042958445.1. Classification (NCBI taxonomy): domain Bacteria; kingdom Bacillati; phylum Actinomycetota; class Actinomycetes; order Kitasatosporales; family Streptomycetaceae; genus Streptomyces; species Streptomyces sp. NPDC007991. Next base: position 46,279 of record NZ_JBIBJD010000006.1, on the reverse strand, counting down.
CCGTGACGTGCAGGTCGCGGTCCTCTTCGACCGGATGTTCCGCTTCCCGGTCACCGGCGAGCGCGTGCGCAACTACGACGGCCTCGGCGGCCAGCTCCTCTTCGCCTACCTGCACAAGCACGACGTCGTCCGCTGGCGGGACAACAGGCTCTCCATCGACTGGGAGCGCGCCCCGCAGGTCACCAACGAGCTGTGCGCCGAGATCGAGCAGCTGTACCGCGACGGCATCGACCGCCCCAAGCTCGTCCACTGGTTCGCCGGGTACGAGCTCGTCTCCACCTACCTCGCGCCGCACCCGGGCTCGAAGTGGGCCAAGGGCCCCGACGCGCTGGACGTGACGCAGCCGCCGCGCAAACTCGTCGATGACGTGCTTCCGGACGAGTTTCCGCTGAGCATGTTCTATGAGGCACTGTCCAAGAAGCTGAAGAACGTGATCGCCTCCACCAAGGGCATCACGGCGGACGGCGCCGAGCGGATCGCCGCATGAGCGATCGGCGAAGCGAGAACACGGCTCAGGAGGCGAAGACCATGGCGGGGAACGGGGCGCTCAGCGGCGCGGTGATCGCGGTGGCCGGAGCGGGAGGACCCGCGGGGCGGGCCGCACTGCTCAGGCTGGCCGAGGCGGGCGCGACCGTCATCGGCTCGGACAACGACCCGGAGCGGCTGGCGGAGGCGGTGGACGCGGCGAGCTACGCGACCGGCGGCGCCACCGTCACCGGTGACACGGTCGACCTGCTCGACCTGCGGGCCACCCACGACTGGGCCACCCGCATCGAGAAGGACTACGGCCACGTCGACGGCCTGGTCCATCTCGTCGGCGGCTGGCGCGGCAGCGAGACCTTCACCCGGACCAGCCTCGACGACTGGGACTTCCTGGAGATGCTGCTCGTGCGGACCGTGCAGCACACCTCCCTCGCCTTCCACGAGGCGCTCCAGCGCAGCGACCGCGGCCGGTACGTGCTGATCAGCGCGGCCGGTGCCAGCAAGCCCACCGCGGGCAACGCCGCGTACGCCGCCGGCAAGGCGGCGGCCGAGGCCTGGACGCTGGCCATGGCCGACTACTTCCGCAAGGCCGGGGGCCCCGAGGGTCCGACCTCGGCGGCTACGATCCTGGTCGTGAAGGCACTGGTGCACGACGCCATGCGCGCCGACCGCCCCAACGCGAAGTTCGCGGGATTCACCGACGTCAAGGACCTGGCCGAGGCCATCACCGGCGTCTGGGAGAAGTCCGCCGCCGAAGTGAACGGAACCCGTCTGTGGCTCACCGAGAAGCCGTGAACCCGCCGAAGACCGACGCCCGTCGCCATCACGACCCCGAGGTCCGCGGTTTCGCCAGCGACAACTACGCCGGCGCCCACCCGGAGGTGCTCGCCGCACTGGCCCTGGCCAACGGCGGGCACCAGGTCTCCTACGGCGAGGACGCGTACACCGAGAACCTGCAGAGCGTCGTCCGCAGCCACTTCGGGGCCACGGCCGAGGCGTTCCCGGTCTTCAACGGCACCGGCGCCAACGTCGTCGCCCTCCAGGCGGTCACCGACCGCTGGGGCGCGGTGATCTGCGCCGAGAGCGCCCACATCAACGTCGACGAGTGCGGGGCGCCCGAGCGGGTCGGCGGCCTGAAACTGCTCACCGTCCCCACGCCCGACGGCAAGCTCACCCCCGAGCTGATCGACCGGCAGGCCTACGGCTGGGACGACGAGCACCGCGCGATGCCCCAGGTCGTCTCCATCGCCCAGGCCACCGAGCTGGGCACCGTCTACACGCCGGACGAGATACGCGCCATCTGCGAGCACGCCCACGCGCACGGCATGAAGGTGCACCTGGACGGCTCCCGGCTGGCCAACGCCGCCGCCACCCTGGACGTCCCGATGCGGACGCTCACCAACGCCGCCGGCGTCGACCTCTTCTCCCTGGGCGGCACGAAGAACGGCGCCCTGTTCGGCGAGGCGGTCGTGGTCCTCAACCAGGACGCCGTCAGCCACATGAAGCACCTGCGCAAGCTGTCCATGCAGCTCGCCTCCAAGATGCGCTTCGTGTCGGTGCAGCTGGAGGCCCTGCTCGCCCGGGACCTGTGGCTGCGCAACGCCCGCCACTCCAATGAGATGGCCCAGCGCCTCGCCGAGGGCGTACGCGCCGTGCACGGCGTGGAGATCCTCTACCCGGTGCAGGCGAACGCGGTGTTCGCACGCCTGCCGCACGACGTGACCGAGCGCCTCCAGAAGCGGTTCCGCTTCTACTTCTGGGACGAGGCCGCGGGCGATGTCCGCTGGATGTGCGCCTTCGACACGACCGAGGAGGACGTGGACACGTTCGTGTCGGCGCTGAAGGAGGAGATGGCCCGAGCGGGTTCGGGCCGAACTCCCTGACGCTCAGCCCGGAGTCAGTGCGCCTCGGCGGCCCGCACCTGCTCCGGCGTCGGGGCCGTGCCGCCGAGGTGGGCCGGCATCCACCAGGTGTCGTCCGGGCCCTTCGGGCGTACGGGGTAGGCGCGCTGGGCGGCCTCCAGGAGTTCCTGGACGCGCTCGCGCAGCTGACGGGTGATCGCCCCCGCGTACTTGTCGCGGGAGGCCTCGATGGCCTCGCCGACCCGGATCGTGATGGGGATGTGGCTGCGCTTGAAGTTGCGGGGGTGGCCCTTGGTCCACAGCCGCTGCGTGCCCCACACCGCCATCGGGATCAGCGGGACGCCGGCCTCCTGGGCCATGCGCGCGGCGCCCGACTTGAAGCTCTTCAGCGTGAACGACTGCGAGATGGTCGCCTCCGGGAAGACCCCGACGATCTCGCCCGACCGCAGTGAGTCCAGGGCGTGCGCGTAGGCCGCCTCGCCCTGCTCGCGGTCCACGGGGATGTGCTTCATCCCGCGCATCAGCGGACCCGAGATCTTGTGGCGGAAGACGGACTCCTTCGCCATGAAACGCACGAGACGCTTCTGCGGCAGTGCCGCGAGGCCGTTGAAGACGAAGTCCAGGTAGCTGATGTGATTGCTCACCAGCACGGCGCCGCCCGAGCGCGGGATGTTCTCCGAACCCTGGCAGTCGATCTTGAGGTCCCACGCCTTGAACAGCGTGCGGGCGAAACCGACGACGGGACGGTAGACGAGCTCTGCCATGGGCGGGCCGGACCCTTCCTGCTCTGCCTGGGAAGGGATTCCCAGTGGAAGTTACGCAGCCGTAGGTTTACGGCTTGCCGCAGATCGTGCCCGAAGAACGGCCGGGTAGCCAGTCCCCGTGCCCGCGCGGGAGGAGATTCTCGTCACGTAGCCGCCGGATCCCACCTCGTGCTTTTACGTCCCCATTACTCCGCGCGGACCGTCACCCGCCGCATGAGCAGGTACATCTCGCACCCCAGGCAGTACCCGAACGCGGCGTTCAGGAAGGCGGCCGCGAGCGCGGCGCCGGTCGCCGCGAGACCCAGCCAGCCGGGGCCCAGGGTGTAGCCGACGAGCCCGAGTCCGGCGAAGGCCAGCCCCACCGCCTGGGCGAAACGCGGCGGTTCGGGCGCCTCGAACGCGGTCGGCGGCCCGAGCCGCGGCCGTACGGCCTTGCCGTACAGCAGGCCGTAGGGCGACCGGGTCACGCCGCCGGCCGCGCCCAGCAGGAACGCCAGCGTCTGCCAGGCCAGCAGCCACACGCTCCCCGTGACCAGTGCGACCGCCAGGACGACGGTCGTCACGGCCGCGCCGAAACGCGGCCCTCGTGCATCGATGTCCATGGGAACCCAGCATTCCGCACTACGGGCCGCTGGGATGGGCGGGAATCTTTGCGGTCTCGTGAACGCTTGCAGCAGGTGATGACCGGACTGGTGGTGTGCGTACTGGTGCTCGCGGCGGCGAGCGCCTTCGGAGTGCTGCAACGGCGGCGGAGCGGGAGAGTGCGAGTGCGCGGGCGGGACGACGGCAAGCTGCTGGACGCGGCCGAGCTGGGCGCGGACCTGGGGGAGCGGGCCACACTCGTGCAGTTCTCCAGCGCCTTCTGCGCGCCCTGCCGGGCGACCCGGCGGGTCCTCGGCGAGGTCGCCGGCATGGTCCCGGGTGTGACCCACGTCGAGATCGACGCCGAGGCCCATCTCGACCTCGTACGACGGCTGGACATCCTCAAGACCCCGACCGTGCTGGTCCTCGACGCCGGCGGCCGGGTGGTGCGGCGGGCCACCGGCCAGCCGCGCAAGGCCGATGTGATCGCAGCACTGGGGGAGGCGGTGTGAGGGACACGACCCGGTCGGTGAGTCATCTCCCACATCCGGTCCCGCATCCGGGAACGAACTTGACTGCGCCAACCATTTATCGTCAGCCTGACCCCATGCCTGCGGACCTTCTCGCCACGCCCGACCTCCTGCGCTCGGTCTTCCGGCGGCACGCGGCAGGGGTAGCCGTGATCACCGCCCGTGGCGACGCCGGCCCGGTGGGCTTCACCGCCACCTCCCTGGCCTCCGTCTCGGCCGAGCCGCCCCTGCTGTCCTTCGGGGTCGGCACCGGCTCCTCCAGCTGGCCCGCGATCGCGGCGGCCGGCCATGTCGGCGTCCACATCCTCGGCGAGCACCAGCAGGAACTGGCGGCCACCTTCGCCCGCAGCGGCGCCGATCGCTTCGCGCCGCCCACCGCCTGGCGGGACGGGCCCGAGGGGGTCCCCGTGCTCGACGGTGTCCCGGCCTGGCTGGTGGGCCGGGTCGCCGCGCGCGTGCCCGCCGGAGACCACCGGATCGTGATCGCGGAGGTGGTGCACGGCGACCACACGGGCACCGGCCGGCCGCTCCTCTACCACCAGGGACGTTTCAACCGCCTGCGCGACTGATCCGCGTGTCCCCGGTGCTGCGGGACCGTCGAGTTCCGGTTACGCTGCGTTGCGAAGGTCACAGTTCAAAGCGCTTGCTTAGCGGGAACGAACTGGATGTACTGGTGAGTAATATTTCGCTCGGAGCGTGGGTCGCCCCGACCGGGATCGGCCGCTTGAGGCGCCTATGCTGCCTGCAAGTAGGCAGCATGGAAATGACGATGCAGTAGGAGAGCCGGCGTGAGCTTGAGGATCGTTGTCACTGTGAAGTACGTGCCCGACGCCACTGGCGACCGGCACTTCGCCGATGACCTGACCGTCGACCGGGACGACGTGGACGGTCTGCTCTCCGAGCTCGACGAGTACGCGGTCGAGCAGGCGCTGCAGATCTCCGAGAACGCGGGCGATGACGTGGAGATCACCGTCCTGACGGTGGGCCCCGAGGACGCCAAGGACGCCCTGCGCAAGGCGCTGTCCATGGGCGCCGACAAGGCGATCCACGTCGAGGACGACGACATCCACGGCACCGACGCCATCGGCACCTCCCTGGTCCTGGCCAAGGCGATCGAGAAGGCCGGCTACGACCTGGTGATCTCCGGCATGGCCTCCACCGACGGCACCATGGGCGTCGTGCCCGCGCTGCTCGCGGAGCGTCTGGGCGTGCCGCAGGTGACCCTGCTGTCCGAGGTGTCGGTCGAGGACGGCACGGTCAAGGGCCGCCGCGACGGCGACGCCGCCTCCGAGAGCCTGGAGGCGTCCCTGCCGGCGGTCGTGTCGGTCACCGACCAGTCGGGCGAGGCGCGTTACCCGTCCTTCAAGGGCATCATGGCGGCCAAGAAGAAGCCGGTTCAGTCCTGGGACCTGTCCGACCTCGACATCGAGGCGGAGGAGGTCGGCCTGGCGGGCGCCTACACCACGGTCGACAACGCGGCCGAGCGTCCGGCCCGTACCGCGGGCACGATCGTCAAGGACGAGGGCGAGGGCGGCAAGCAGCTCGCCGAGTTCCTCGCGGGCCAGAAGTTCATCTGAGCCCCGCATTCGCTGACCGCCCCTCATCTTCCGCAAGCAGGAGAGAAGAAGTCCCATGGCTGAAGTTCTCGTCTACGTCGACCACGTGGACGGTGCCGTCCGCAAGCCCACCCTGGAGCTGCTGACGCTGGCCCGCCGCCTCGGCGAGCCGGTCGCCGTCGCGCTCGGCAACGGCGCCGGTGAAACCGCCGCCACGCTCGCCGAGCACGGCGCGGTCAAGGTGCTCACGCACGAGGCGTCCGAGTACGCCGACTACCTGGTCGTACCGAAGGTCGACGCCCTCCAGGCCGCGCACGAGGCCGTGTCCCCGGCGGCCGTGCTGGTCCCGTCCTCCGCCGAGGGCAAGGAGATCGCCGCCCGGCTGGCGCTGCGTCTGGGCTCGGGCATCATCACCGACGCCGTCGACCTGGAGGCCGGCGAGGAGGGCCCGGTGGCCACGCAGTCGGTGTTCGCCGCGTCCTTCACCACCAAGTCCCGCGTCTCCAAGGGCACCCCGGTCATCACGGTCAAGCCCAACAGCGCGGCCGTCGAGGCCTCCCCGGCCGCCGGTGCGGTCGAGGCGCTGTCGGTGACCTTCTCGGAGAAGGCGACCGGTACGAAGGTCACCGGCCGGACGCCGCGTGAGTCGACGGGCCGTCCGGAGCTGACCGAGGCCGCGATCGTGGTCTCCGGTGGCCGTGGCGTCAACGGCGCGGAGAACTTCGCGATCATCGAGGCCCTCGCCGACTCGCTCGGCGCGGCAGTGGGTGCCTCGCGTGCCGCGGTCGACGCGGGCTGGTACCCGCACACCAACCAGGTCGGCCAGACCGGCAAGTCGGTCTCGCCGCAGCTGTACATCGCCTCCGGTATCTCCGGTGCGATCCAGCACCGCGCCGGTATGCAGACCTCGAAGACGATCGTGGCGATCAACAAGGACGCCGAGGCCCCGATCTTCGACCTCGTCGACTACGGCGTCGTCGGCGACCTCTTCGACGTCGTCCCGCAGCTGACCGAGGAGGTCAAGACCCGCAAGGGCTGATCGACTCCCGGCGGCAGCAGGCCCCCGTGACCGCGCGAACGGTCACGGGGGCCGCTTCTCATCCCAGGGTCATCGAGGCCTGCACCGGCAGATGGTCGCTCGGATACGTCCCGTCCACGCTGAAGGTGTTCATCCCGGCCCAGTGCGTGGTCACCCCGGGCGTGGTGAGGATCCAGTCGATGCGCCGCCCGCCGGGCCTGGGTCCCCGGTAGCCGTGATGCGTCCCGTACGCCGGCCCCCTCGTGGCCGCGGCGTCCCAGGCGTCCACCAGTCCGATGTCCAGCATGAGGTCGTACACCCGGTTGTCGTGGGCGCCCGCGTTGAAGTCGCCGGTGACGATGACCGGTAACGACCGGTCCCACCCGGCGATCGTCTCGCCGATGAGCCTCGCCGAGCGTTCCCGGGCGTACTGGCTGACGCTGTCCAGGTGGGTGTTGAGGACGTAGAACTCCCGTCCCCTGGCGGCGAGGTCGGCGAATCGGACCCAGGTCACCATGCGCAGCCAGTCCGCGCCCCAGGTGTTCGAGGCGATCGTGTAGGGGGTGTCGGACAGCCAGAAGTGATCGAACTCGATCGGATCGAGTCTGCGCGTGTCGTAGAAGATCGCCATGAACTCGTCCTTGCTGCCGCCCCCGCGTCCGGTGCCGATCCAGTCGTAGTGCTCGCCGAGGTCCTTCTCGATCGCGCGCACTTGCCGGTAGAGCCCTTCCTGGGTGCCGATGACGTGCGGTCGCTCGCGCCGCAGCAGTTCTCGCATCACCGGTCGGCGCACGGCCCAGCGCGGTGTCTCGTCGACGACGGTCGCGAAGCGCACGTTGAACGTCATCACGTTCAGGGCGCCCGCGTGCTCGTCGGCGGAAGCTTGGTGTGTGGAGCCCGCGGTGGTGAGCAACGGTCCCGCGATGGCGGCGGCCGCCGCCGCCTTGAGCCCGTGGCGGCGCGTCACTCCGACCTCGTTCGGCACGTGATCTCCCTCCCCTTGCACGTCAGGATGAAGCTTGCCTTCTGAATACGGAAGAAGAGGGTGGGTCTGCAGCGACCAAGGGTGAAGGATGGGGAACCCGCTTCAGGACGGTGTTGACCAGGCCGAAGGTGGGCCGATAGCTTCGCTCTACGGATTGTTGATTCCGTACAGCGGAAAGTAGGAGGGTCTCGGAATGGGTCAGGGGCAACAGGAGAAGGTGGCGACGAGCCTCGCGGGCGCCGTCAGCGAGGAGATCAGCGCCTCCCTCGCCCCGGTCGACGCCGAACTGGAGCGCCGCTACCCCGGAGATCCCGGCACCCGCCAGCCCGTCCACACCGTCTACGTCCCCGGCGACGTCTTCGCCGCCGACACCATCCGCTCCTGGGGCGACCGCGCCCTGGCCGCACTCGACCGACACGCCCCCGACGCCGAGTCCTTCGCCGCAGTCCTCGGTCTCTCGGACGAACTCGCCGAACCCGTCCACGCGCGCGTGCGCGCCAAACTGGAGCGCGAGCCGATCGAGGACCTGCGCGTCGACTTCGAGGACGGCTACGGCAACCGCCCCGACGCCGAGGAGGACGAGGCCGCCGCCCGCGCCGCCCGGCTGATCGCCGAGGCCTACGAGGACGGCACCGCCGCCCCCTGCATGGGCATCCGCATGAAGTGCATGGAGGCGCCCGTACGGGCCCGGGGCATCCGCACGCTCGACATCTTCCTCACCGGCCTGATGCAGGCCGGCGGCCTGCCCGGCGGGCTGGTCCTCACCCTGCCGAAGGTGACCTACGCCGAGCAGGTCACCGCCATGGCGCGGCTGCTGGACGCCTTCGAGGAGACGCACGGCCTGGAGCCCGGCCGGATCGGCTTCGAGATACAGATCGAGACCAGCCAGTCCATCCTCGCCGCCGACGGCACCGCCACGGTCGCCCGTATGATCCAGGCCGCCGAGGGCCGCGCCACCGGCCTGCACTACGGCACCTTCGACTACAGCGCCTGCCTCGGCGTCTCCGCCGCCCACCAGGCCAGTGACCACCCCGCCGCCGACCACGCCAAGGCCGTCATGCAGGTCGCCGCGGCCGGCACCGGCGTCCGCCTCTCGGACGGCTCCACCAACGTCCTGCCGGTCGGCCCGACCGAGAAGGTGCACGCCGCCTGGCGCCTGCACTACGGCCTCACCCGCCGCGCCCTGGCCCGCGCCTACTACCAGGGCTGGGACATGCACCCCGGTCACATCCCCACCCGCTACGCGGCCGTCTTCGCCTTCTACCGCGAGGGCTTCGAGCAGGCCGCCGCCCGCCTCGCCCGCTACGCCAACCGCACCGGCGGCGACGTCATGGACGAACCCGCCACGGCCAAGGCCCTCAGCGGCTACCTGCTGCGCGGCCTGGACTGCGGCGCCCTCGACATCGGGGAGGTCGCCCGGCTGACCGGCCTGACCCGCGCCGACCTGGAGAGCTTCGCGAGGCCCCGGCGAGGCGACCTGACGGCGTCCGCCTGACCACTCGACCCGTGGTCACGAGAACGGGGCAGCGGTGTCAACGGGGGGTCGACGGCCGCCCCCTCATCGTCATGGAGCCGGTCGACGGGCCGTCCCTGGACGACGTACTGCGCGAGCGCGGCCCACTTGACCCCGGTGAGGCGACGTCTACATCAAGGCGGCGGCAACGACGGGCCCGTCCCCGGGCTCCGGGTCTGCTGAGCGCGCAGTGACTCCGCCGCGTACCGCTCCAGCCCGGAGGCCGTCACCAGCTTCTCCTCGACGAACAGCCGCGTGCCCCGCTCGCACAGCCGCCGGTCGGAGCGGGCCCGTGCGCAGAACTCCTCGGGCACCACGCCGAACAGCTCCCTCAAGCGCGGCAGGCCGACGAGCAGCTCGGTGAGCAGCACACGCTGGCCCGGGTGGGTGCGCGGCACGCCGGTGCCGTCGTGCAGGACGCCGTGCCGGTTGACGTACGCGTACGCGCCGGGCAGCCGGGTGCCGTCCGCGAGGTCGATGCGCACGTCGGGCGAGGGCAGCCAGGCACGGTCGTAGTTGCCGGCCGGCAGCGGCACGCCCTCGCTCGCGTCGATCACGGCGAGCTGCTCGGCGTCGAGCCAGATGACGAACAACTCCCGCATGGTGTCCGGGGCGCTGACCGGCGAGGCCGACACGTACCCCATGCGGCTCACGTGAGCCGAGACACCGGCGTCGACGCCCGTCACCCGGGCCTTCGCCATCGGGATCGGCGACCTGATACCGGACTCCTCCATCTTGTGCCGCAGTTGCCCGGGGCAGGCGTTGGAGCCGATGGCGAGCACCGGCGTGCGGTCCTCGTGCACCAGCCGGTCCAGCGGCAGGAAGCGGTCCCCGTCGAGGAGCCCGGAGTCCGCGGGCCACGCGCCCGGGTAGAGCAGGGGGTGCGCGCGCGGGGCCTCGGCCAGCCCGAGTGCTCGCAGCGTGCGATCGGCCAGGTGCTCCATAGGCTCCGTATGTTCCGTCTGCTCTGAATGTTCAGTGTGTTCAGTATGTCTGCTATGGCCCATGGGAGGGGCCATGGCCGCTCAGTCCGCCGGGGGCAGCTCGCCCGAGCCGCGGGTGATCAACCGGGTCGGCAGCTCGATGCGCTCGGGAGCGACGAGGGTGCCGTCCAGCTGCCGGAAGAGGCGTTCCGCTGCGGTCCGGCCGATGGCCGCCGCGTCCTGGGCGACGACGGTGACGCCCGGCTGGAGCAGGTCGGCCAGCTCGATGTCGTCGAAGCCGACCAGGGCGACGCGGCGGGACTGCTCGGCCAGCACCCGGATCACGGTGACCGTCACCCGGTTGTTCGCCGCGAAGACCGCGGTCACCGGGTCCCGGCCGGACAGCATCTCCTCGGCCGCCCGGCGCACCCGCTCGGGGTCGGTGGCGCCGAGGGACATCCAGGAGTCCGCCACCGGTATGCCCGCGTCCTCCATCGCGGCCCGGTAGCCGCGCAGCCGCTCGGCGGCGGTGTGGATGCGCGGCATGTCGCCGATGAAGCCGATGCGTCGGTGCCCGTGCGCGATGAGGTGGGCGACGCCGTCCCGCGCACCGCCGAAGTTGTCCGACAGCACCACGTCGGCGTCGATGTGCCCGGCCGGCCGGTCCACGAACACCGTGGCGACACCCGCCTTGAGCTCCGGCTCCAGATACCGGTGGTCGTCACCGGCCGGGATCACCACCAGCCCGTCCACGCGCCGCGCGCACAGGGCCAGCACCAGTTCCTGCTCGCGGTCCGGGTCCTCCGCGCTGGAGCCGTTGATCAGCAGGGCGCCGTGCGCGCGGGCCACCTCCTCGACCGACCGGCTCAGCGGCCCGTAGAACGGGTCCGCGAGGTCCTCCAGGACCAGGCCGATGCTCGCGGTCCGGCCCTTGCGCAGGACCCGCGCGCTGTCGTTGCGGCGGAAACCGAGCGCGTCGATCGCCTCCTGGACGCGCCGCTCCGTCTCCGGGGTCACGCCCGGCTCCCCGTTCACGACGCGGGAGACCGTCTTCAGTCCGACCCCGGCACGGGCCGCGACGTCCTTCATGGTCGGCCGGGTGCCGTAGCGCGCTGCGGATCGGAGGTTGGTCTGGGGCACGGTGCGGTGTCCTGTCCTGTCGTCCACGGGGGTGCGTCGGTCCTGGGTTTGTATGAGGATGTGGCGTCGAGCATAGAGCCTGGACAACGTTGTCAGGCTCGGGGGAGACTGTCCACCACCATGTCCGGACCGTGCTCCGCTGCTGGCCGGCCAGTCGTTTCACGTAGACGGGGAGTTCCGACACTCATGCACACCGACCTCGTGGCCGCGCTCGACATCGGCGGCACCAAGATCGCCGGCGCTCTGGTGGACGGCCAGGGACGGATCCTGGGCCGCGCCCAGCGGCCGACGCCCGCCCGGGAGGACGGCGACACCGTGATGCGGGCCGTGCAGCAGGTGCTCGGCGAACTCACCGGGACGCCGCTGTGGACGCGGGTCGCGGCCGTGGGGATCGGCAGCGCCGGCCCGGTCGACCGGTCGGCGGGCACGGTGAGCCCGGTGAACGTGCCCGGCTGGCGCGACTACCCGCTCGTCGCCCGCGTGCGGGCCGCGGCCGGGGACCTGCCCGTCGAGCTGATCGGCGACGGTGTGGCGATCACGGCGGCCGAACACTGGCAGGGCGCTGCCCGCGGCCATGACAACGCGCTGTGCATGGTCGTCTCCACGGGCGTCGGCGGCGGCCTGGTGCTCGGCGGCCGGCTGCACGCCGGGCCCACGGGCAACGCCGGCCACATCGGCCACATCAGCGTGGACCTCGACGGCGATCTGTGCCCGTGCGGCTCGCACGGCTGCGTGGAGCGCATCGCGAGCGGCCCCAACATCGCCCGGCGCGCCCTGGAGAACGGCTGGCGGCCCGGCCCCGACGGCGACCCGTCCGCCGCCGCGGTGGCCGCCGCGGCCCGGGCCGGCGACCCGGTCGCCGTCGCCTCCTTCGAGCGGGCGGCCCAGGCCCTGGCCGCCGGGATCGCCGCGACCGCGACCCTCGTGGAGATCGACATCGCCGTGATCGGCGGGGGAGTGGGCAAGGCGGGCGACGTCCTGTTCGCCCCCCTGCGCAAGGCCCTGAGCGCCTACGCGACGCTGTCCTTCGTCCGGCACCTGACCGTGGCCCCGGCCCAGATGGGCACCGACGCCGGTCTGGTGGGCGCGGCGGCGGCGGCGTTGTCCAGGCGGACGGACGCGGCCGCGGCGGGGGTCTGAGACAGAGCAGGAACGTTCAGGCGGGGTATCTCCGAAGCGCCGGCAGGTGATCCGGAGGGAACCGCTCCGGTGCGGGCGTCATCTGGCCCGGCATGGGCATCGGGATGTTCTTCTTCGGGCTCGCGTTCATGGGCGGCTGGGCGGCGGCGGCCGTCGCGCTGGTGTACGCCGCCGTCACACTCGTCCGGGTCTGGCCGGAGGACTGGATGCGGCGCGACGGACACCCCGTGGCGCGGCTGCTGGTGCCGGCGCCCGCCTACCTGCGCTTCGATGTGGCGCTCGCCGTGACGGCGTTTCTGGCCGACCTGTGGCTCGTGTCGATGGCGCTCGTGTTCGGGGCGGACGGCGTCTTCACAGAGGACTGGATGGGCTATCCCGGCATGATGGATCCCACCGGGCAGGGATACCAGGCCGGGGTGGTGAGCGCGTTGCGCTCGACGGCGTGGTGGACCTTCGGGCTCGCGGTCCTCGGGCGGTGCTGGATCACGGCCGGTGTGCAGGTGGGCGTCCTGCCGCTCGCCGCCTGGTGGATCGGAACGTTCGACACGTACTACACCACATGACGGGCTGGGCTGCACCCGGGGGCGTCGGTCCGGGATACCGGGCTTTCCTGCGGAAAGCGACCGAATGTCCGTGCGATGTGGCACGATCACGCATGTGAGCAGCAGACCCGCCCCGGCGCAGCGCCTGCGCGACCTCGCCCTCCTGCGCCGGGTCAAGGACCGGATCGACCGGGAGTACGCACGGCCGCTGGACGTCGAGGCGCTGGCCCGGGGCGTGCACATGTCGGCCGGGCACCTCAGCCGTGAGTTCAAGCGCGCCTACGGCGAGTCGCCGTACAGCTATCTCATGACGCGCCGCATCGAGCGCGCCATGGCGCTGCTGCGCCGCGGGGACCTCAGCGTGACCGAGGTGTGTTTCGAGGTCGGCTGCTCGTCGCTGGGCACCTTCAGCACCCGTTTCACCGAACTGGTCGGCATGCCGCCCAGTGCCTACCGGCGCCAGGCGGTCCTCGCCACCGCGGGCATTCCGTCGTGCGTGGCGAAACAGGTGACCAGACCGGTCAGGAATCGAGAAGCGCCCGCCCCGGGCCGAAACTAGCGTGATGGCCATGGACCTCACCATTCACGCCAGCTTCCTTCCGCACGACGACCCGGACGCCGCCCTGGCGTTCTACCGCGACACCCTCGGCTTCGAAGTCCGTAACGACGTCGGATACCAGGGCATGCGCTGGATCACGGTCGGCCCCGTCGGCCAGCCCGGCACGAACATCGTGCTGCATCCGCCGGCCGCCGACCCCGGCGTCACCGAGGACGAGCGCAAGACCATCGCCGAGATGATGGCCAAGGGCACCTACGGCAGCATCGTGCTGGCCACCCGCGATGTCGACGCCGTATTCGAACAGGTGCAGGCGAGCGACGCCGAGGTGGTCCAGGAGCCCGTGGACCAGCCGTACGGCGTTCGCGACTGCGCCTTCCGCGACCCCGCGGGCAACATGGTCCGCATCCAGCAGCTCAATCCGTGATGGCCCGGTAGCAGCCGGCCCACGGATCCGCACCCCACCCGCAACACCCCCGCGCCCGTGCCTCAGGGCCGGCGCGGGGACCCAGATCGTCCCACCGCGGCAGCCCCGCCCGACAGATGGAGACCGATGAGCATGGCCACGAGGACGGACAGACAGTCGTCCGGACCGCACGTCGCCGACAGCCACGATGTGATCCGTGTGCACGGCGCGCGCGAGAACAACCTCAAGGACGTCAGCATCGAGATCCCCAAGCGCCGGCTGACGGTGTTCACCGGCGTGTCCGGCTCGGGCAAGAGCTCGCTGGTGTTCGACACCATCGCCGCGGAGTCGCAGCGGCTGATCAACGAGACCTACAGCGCCTTCCTCCAGGGCTTCATGCCCAACCGGGCCCGGCCCGAGGTCGACGTGCTCGACGGGCTGACGACCGCGATCGCCGTGGACCAGCAGCGGATGGGCGGCGACCCCCGCTCCACGGTCGGCACCGCCACCGACGCCAACGCGATGCTGCGCATCCTCTTCAGCCGGCTCGGCACACCGCACATCGGCCCGCCCAGCGCCTACTCCTTCAACACCGCCTCGGTCCGGGCGAGCGGCGCGATCACGGTCGAGCGCGGCGCCAAGACCAAGGCCCAGAAGGCGACCTTCGAGCGCACCGGCGGCATGTGCAACCGCTGCGAGGGCCGCGGCAAGGTCTCCGACATCGACCTCACCCAGCTCTACGACGACTCCAAGTCGCTGTCCGGGGGCGCGTTCACCATCCCCGGCTGGAAGTCGGACAGCCAGTGGACCGTGCAGCTCTACGCCCAGTCGGGCTTCGTCGACCCGGACAAGCCCATCCGCGAGTACACGAAGAAGGAGCTGCACGCCTTCCTTTACGGGGAACCGGTCAAGATCAAGGTCAACGGCGTCAACCTCACCTACGAGGGACTGATTCCCAAGATCCAGAAGTCGTTCCTGTCCAAGGACAAGGAGGCGATGCAGCCGCACATCCGGGCGTTCGTGGAGCGGGCGGTCACCTTCACCGTCTGTCCTGAGTGCGACGGCACCCGGCTGAGCGAGGGCGCGAGATCCTCGAAGATCGACGGCATCAGCATCGCCGACGCCTGCGCCATGGAGATCAGGGACCTGGCCGAGTGGGTCCGGGGGCTCTCGGAGCCGTCCGTGGCGCCGCTGCTCACCGCGTTGCAGGGGACGCTCGACTCGTTCGTGGAGATCGGCCTGGGCTATCTCGCGCTCGACCGGCCGGCGGGCACGCTGTCCGGCGGCGAGGCACAGCGCGTGAAGATGATCCGCCACCTCGGCTCCTCGCTCACGGACGTCACCTACGTCTTCGACGAGCCGACCATCGGCCTGCACCCGCATGACATCCAGCGGATGAACGGCCTGCTGCTGCGGCTGCGGGACAAGGGCAACACGGTGCTCGTCGTGGAGCACAAGCCGGAGACGATCGCGATCGCCGACCACGTCGTCGATCTCGGCCCCGGCGCCGGCACGGCGGGCGGCACCGTCTGCTTCGAGGGCACGGTCGAGGGGCTGCGGGCCGCGGACACCGTCACCGGCCGTCATCTCGACGACCGGGCCACCCTCAAGGAGACGGTCCGCAAGGCCACCGGCGCGCTGGAGATCCGGGGCGCGACCGCGAACAACCTCCAAAGCGTCGACGTCGACATCCCGCTCGGAGTGCTCACCGTCGTCACCGGTGTCGCCGGCTCCGGCAAGAGCTCCCTGCTGCACGGGTCGGTATCCGCCGACGCGGGCGTCGTCTCGGTGGACCAGAGCCCGATCAAGGGATCGCGGCGCAGCAACCCCGCGACCTACACCGGCCTGCTCGACCCGATCCGCAAGGCGTTCGCCAAGGCCAACGGGGTGAAGCCGGCCCTGTTCAGCGCCAACTCCGAGGGTGCCTGCCCCACCTGCAACGGCGCCGGTGTCATCTACCTCGACCTCGGCATGATGGCCGGTGTCGACACCCCCTGCGAGGACTGCGGGGGCAAGCGGTTCGAGGCCTCCGTGCTGGAGTACCACCTCGGCGGCCGGGATATCAGCGAGGTGCTGGCGATGTCGGTGACCGAGGCGGAGGAGTTCTTCGGCGCGGGCGAGGCGCACACCCCGGCCGCGCGCCGGATCCTTCAGCGGCTCGCCGACGTCGGGCTCGGCTACCTCACCCTCGGACAGCCGCTCACCACGCTCTCCGGCGGTGAGCGGCAGCGCCTCAAGCTGGCCACACACATGGCGGACAAGGGCGGCGTCTACGTCCTGGACGAGCCGACGACGGGCCTCCACCTCGCGGACGTGGAGCAGCTGCTCGGCCTGCTCGACCGGCTCGTCGAGGACGGCAAGTCGGTCGTCGTCATCGAGCACCACCAGGCGGTCATGGCGCACGCCGACTGGATCATCGACCTCGGCCCCGGCGCCGGCCACGACGGCGGCCGGATCGTCTTCGAGGGCACCCCGGCCGACCTCGTCGCGGCCCGCTCCACCCTGACCGGGGAGCACCTGGCGGCGTACGTGGGCGCCTGACGGCGTTACGCGGGGGCCGTGAGACGAGCCTCGACGCACTCGCCTCACGCCCCCGCTTTTGGACATATGGGGCGAAAGTGTGAATACCGCATGCCTTCGAGGGCACTCCGTTCCCTGACCTCCCAGAGAACGGAGCCGCTGATGATCATCAAGAAGATGCACGAGATGGGTGTCCGCAGCGAGCACGCCTACATGGCCGCCATGGCGTCCATCGGCCTCAGTGTCGCCGCCTGGGTGGGCTCCCTGAAGATCGAACCCGGCACCAACGTCGCCCGCGCCGACCGCTGGGGCATCTTCGTCGGCGAGTGGGCACCCACCTTCTTCGGTCTCGGACTCGCCCTGTCCCACTACGAACAGCAGGACGGCACGCTCACGGCCGACGTCCACGAGTTCCGCCAGACGCAGAAGGCCGGCTGAACGGCCCACTCCGGCGAGCGCCCGGCGCCGTCGCCGCGCACCCTGGTGCCATGGCGTCCGTGAAACCCGTCGTGGTCTACCCGCCCGCCGCGGACGGTGGCCGGCGGGTGCGCGTCGACGACCAGTTCCTGGGGATCGCCTACGGGCTGCTGGACGTCGCCGAGTTCCTGCGCCGGGCGGGGATCGAGGACGCGGACGAGGCGTACGCGGCGACGTCCGGGCTGATCGAGTGGCGTGGCGGCGGCCCCGGCGTCTGGGGCACCGCCCCGGACGACGACCTGGCGTGACGCCCCGGCTTCGGCCGGCCGGGTCCGGGTGCGTGACCGCGCGGCGGGTCCGGCAGTTGAGCCGGGCATGAAGAAGCGCAGCATGCTCGCCATCGCCTCCCTCGCCACCGGGTTCGTCGTCGCGGCGGTCACCCCGTCGCACGCCCTCGGGGACAGGCTCGTCCCCCTCAACACGGACGAGACCCTCAGCACCCTCCCCGACACCGTCGCCACGGACGGCCTGCCCCTCGAGAGGGAGGACGGCGCGACGGAGAAGGGGAAGGGCTGACGGCCCGCCCGTCCCCGGCCCACGGCGCCGGCGCACCCGAGTCAGGGGCGCCGGCGCCGTCTTCATGCGCCCTCAACTGCGGCTGGTTTTCGTGGCAGGGTGGAGCGGGCAAGCCTCAGGGGGCCAACAGAAGAGGGGGACCTGTGACCGTCGTCTGGATCAACGGCGCGTTCGGTGCGGGGAAGACCACCACCGCACAGGAACTGATCGAACTGATCCCGAACAGCGCGCTCTTCGACCCCGAGGTCATCGGCGGAGCGCTCCGGTATCTGCTGCCGCCCAAACACCTCGCCGAGGTCGGCGACTTCCAGGACCTGTCGATCTGGCGACGGCTCGTGATCGACACGGCGGCCGCGATGCTCGCCGAGCTCGGCGGGACCCTGGTGGTTCCCATGACCCTGCTGCGCCAGGAGTACCGCGACGAGATCTTCGGAGGCCTGGCCGCCCGCAGGATTCCGGTCAGGCACATCCTGCTCGCTCCGGCCGAAACGATACTGCGGGAGCGGATAGCGGGCCGCGAGGTTCCGCCGGACCTGCCCGACGGCGAGATGCGAATACGCCAGTGGTCCTTCGACCACATCGAGTCGTACCGCGCCGCCCTCGCCTCCTGGCTCACCGCCGACGCCCACCCGGTCGACACCAGCGACCTCACGCCCCACGAGACCGCCGCCCGGATCGCCGAGGCCGTCACCAGCGGATCCGTGCCCGTCTGCGACATCGTGCAGACGCCCGAGCCCACCGCCGAGACCCTCGCCGCCGGAGTGCTCCTCTTCGACGAACAGGACCGGGTGCTGCTCGTCGACCCCACCTACAAGGCCGGCTGGGAGTTCCCCGGCGGGGTCGTCGAACCCGGCGAGGCGCCCGCCCGTGCCGGTGTCCGGGAGGTCGCCGAGGAGACCGGCATCCACCTCGACGAGGTGCCGAGCCTCCTCGTCGTCGACTGGGAACGCCCCTCGCCTCCCGGCTTCGGCGGACTGCGGCTCCTCTTCGACGGCGGCCTCCTCGACTCCGCGGAAGCCGGCCGGCTGCTGCTGCCCGGCCCGGAGTTGCGCGACTGCCGGTTCGTCACCGAGGAGGAGGCCGCCGACCTGTTGCCACCGGTGCGCTACGAGCGGCTGCGCTGGGCCCTGCGGGCCCGCGAACGCGGAGCGGCGTTCTATCTGGAAGCCGGGGTGCCGGTCGGCTGACGCCGAGTTCCGCCGTTCGTGCCTTTACCCCGCGCGGGGGATTCCGAGGGAAAAGCAAAAGGAAACGTCCGGGGAGCCACTCCCAATCGCTGCCCAAGGAATCTCCCGCACTCCCTCACGCGGCGGGTAATCACCTTCCCCGTGCTCGTCAACACTCGTCCATGAGCGCAAACAATCCCTTTTCCGGCCCCTGCTCCGCTTGACCGGACTCGCACGTGATTGCGAAAGTCCGCAGAGTCTCACGGCGGCACTTCCGACCGCCACTCAATTTCCTTGCCCCAGGGGCAGATCCGGGATGTCCGTACGATGACCACGCAACACCAGTCGGCCGACGCCGGGGGCGGCACCGCGCTGCTGACCGAGCCGTCGACGCAGGACCTCCGCCCCGGCGACACGGTCGTCGCCGGCCGCTCACCGGCCCGTATGGCCTGGAAGCGGATCAGGCGGGACAAGGTCACCATGGCCGCCTTGGCGGCCACCCTCCTGTTCATCGCGATCGCCCTGCTCGCGCCGGTCCTCACCGCGCTGACCGGCTGGGGACCGATCACCCCCGACAACAAGGCGATCAACCCCGACACGGGCAACTTCCCCTACGGATCCCTGGGCGGCATCAGCGCCCAGCACCTCCTCGGCGTCGAACCGGGCACCGGCTACGACCTGTTCGCCCGCATCGTCTACGGCCTGCGCACCTCCCTCTACGTGGGGTTCGCCTCGGCCGTGCTGTCCACCGTGGTCGGTGTCGTGGCAGGGCTCGCGGCCGGCTACTTCGGCGGCTGGGTCGACTCCCTGCTGTCCCGGGTCATGGACGTCATGCTGGCCTTTCCGCAGCTGCTGTTCATCATCGCGCTCACCCCGGTGATCCAGAACGCCCTGCAGACCAACACCCACGGCGGCACCGACGAGAACCTCCGCCTCCTCGTCCTGGTCCTCAACATCGCCGTCTTCGCCTGGGCGTACACCGCCCGTCTGGTGCGCGGACAGGTACTGTCCCTGCGCGAGCGGGAGTTCGTCGACGCCGCGCGACTGATGAGCGCCGGCCGCCGGCACATCCTCTTCCGGCAGCTGCTGCCCAACCTGTGGGCGCCGATCCTGATCTCCTTCGCCCTCGCCGTCCCGCAGAACATCACCACCGAGGCGGCCCTGTCGTACCTGGGCGTCGGCGTCATCCCGCCCAACCCCGACTGGGGAGCGCTGCTGTCGGACGCCTCCCAGTTCTTCCTCCAGGACCCGATGTACCTCTTCGTACCCGGCGTCCTGCTCCTCCTCCTCGTCCTGGCGCTCAATCTCCTCGGGGACGGCGTCCGGGACGCCCTGGACCCCCGCGCCCGGCGCGGCTGACAAAGCCACCCCCCGAGTCTCGGCCCCGCGGCCCCACGAACGGCCGCCGAGCCCGAAGCAAGAACGGAGTTTCCTCAATGACGCGCAGCACGCGCAGATCGCGCACGGTCGCTCTCACGGCCTTTGCCGTGGTGATCGCCCTGGGGGCCACCGCATGCGGAGGTTCCTCCGGCAGCAGCGCCGGCGGCGCCCCCGGAAAGGGCGGCACCCTGACCGTCCTGAACAAGGCGGACTTCGACCACCTCGACCCCCAGCGCGTCTACACGACCGAGGGTTCGAGCATGGACCAGGAGATCGTCCGGGACCTGACGGGCTGGGACGAGACGGGCGCGAAGCCGAAGCTCGTCGGCGACCTGGCCACCGACACCGGGACACCGTCCAAGGGCGCCACGGTCTGGACGTTCCACCTGCGGCACGGCATCAAGTACCAGGACGGCACCGAGGTCACCGCACCCGACGTCAAGTACGGCGTCGAGCGGTTCTTCTCCCCCGACATCAACGGCGGCCCGCCCTACGCGGCCCAGTGGCTCGTCGGCGGCGCCGACTACAAGGGCCCGTACCAGGGCAAGCAGCTCGACTCCATCCAGACGCCGGACAAGTACACGATCGTCTTCCATCTGAACCAGCCGGTGGCCGACTTCAACGAGACCACCTCGATGACCGGCTGGGCGGCCGTGCCCAAGGCCCATGACACCGGCTCGACCTACGACACCAAGGTCTGGTCCGACGGCCCGTACATGATCAAGTCCTACACCAAGAACAAGGAACTCGTCCTCACGAAGAACACGCACTGGTCCCAGGCGACCGACCCGATCCGGCAGCAGAACGTCGACGAGATGGACGTCAAGTTCGGCCAGGACGAGTCGGCCATCGACCAGCAGATCAAGTCCGACGCCGGAACCGCCCAGACCTCGATCCAGCAGTGGCCCATCGCCGGATCCGACCTGGCCCAGCTCGCCGGCGACCCGGCCCTGAAGAGCCGCTACTACAAGATCCCCGCGCCGGGCATCAACTACCTGGCCATCAACACCACCCGCGTCAAGGACCTCAAGGTCCGCCAGGCGATCGAGTACGCCATCGACAAGACGACGGTCCGCGGCGCCTTCGGCGGCTCCGCGTACGGCGACTACGCCACCACCATGCTCAGCCCCGGCATCGGCGGCTACCAGAAGTTCAACCTGTACAGCGCCAACCCGGCGGGCAACCTCGCCAAGGCCAAGGCCCTGATGAAGCAGGCGGGCGACCCGAAGCCCACCATGTCGATCGCCGTGGAGAACACACCCACCCAGGAGCACTTCGCCGACGCGGTGAAGACCGCGCTGGAGCACATCGGCATCCACGTCAACATCTCCCCGATCGACGCGGCGAACTACTTCAGCACCGTCAACAACACCAAGAACCAGTACGACCTGACCTGGGGCGACTGGATCGCCGACTGGCCGAACGCCTCCACGGTGCTGCCCACCCTCTTCGACGGCCGGCTGATCAAGAAGAACCCGCAGGCCAACCAGGACCTGTCGTACCTGAACGACCCCAAGGTCAACGCCCTGATCGACAAGGCCGCCAAGATGACCGACGTCCAGCAGCGCAACGCCGCCTACGGCCGGATGGACGAGCAGATCCTCAAGGACGCCGCCGTGGTCCCGCTGACGTACATGAACTTCAGCGACATGTCCGGCTCGAAGGTCGGCGGTGTCATCCCCGACACCATCCTGGCCGAGCCGAGCCTGGTCCACGTCTACGTCAAGCACTGACGGACCCCACCGCTTCGAACCCCGCCGGCGGCCCCGGCCGCCGGCGGGCATCCCACTCACGTCAGGTCCGGCACCCCATGTTTCGTTACCTCATCAGACGCCTGCTGGCAGCGGCCGTGATCATGCTGGTGATCACCACGATCACCTTCTTCATCTTCTTCGCGCTGCCGTCCGACCCCGCCCTCCTGGCCTGCGGAAAGACCTGCTCCCCCTCCCGGCTCGCGGAGATCAAGCACTCGCTGGGCCTGGACCGGAGCTATCTGACGCAGTACTGGGAGTTCTTCAAGGGACTGTTCGCCGGCCGTGACTTCGGCGACCAGAGCGTCCGCATCCACTGCGGGGCGCCCTGCCTCGGCGTCTCCTTCCAGACCGACACCCCCGTGCTGACCACGCTCCTGCAGGACTTCCCGGCGGACCTCTCCCTCGGGGCCGGCGCCGCCCTCGCGTTCCTGGTGCTGGGCGTCGGCCTCGGCACCGTCGCCGCCGTCCGCAGGGGCCGGGCCGCCGACAAGGCGGCGGTCGGACTCGCCCTGTTCGGCGTCTCGGTGCAGATCTACTTCATCGGCCTGCTCCTGCTGTACCTCTTCGTCGACAAGTTCCAGATCCTGCCGGCCTCCGGCTACACGCCGATCACCGAGGACCCGGCCGGCTGGTTCAAGGGGCTGATCCTGCCGTGGATCACCCTCGTCATCGTCTACCTCGCGATGTACACCCGGCTCACCCGCTCCTCCATGCTGGAGGTCTTCGCCGAGGACTACATGCGCACCGCCCGCGCCAAGGGCCTGCCGGCCACCACCGTCGTCCTCAAGCACGGACTGCGGGCCGCCATCACCCCGATCATCACCATCTTCGGCATGGACGTCGGCTCCCTGATCGGCGGCTCCGCGGTCATCACCGAGTCCGTGTTCGGCATCAACGGCATCGGCAAGCTCGCGGTCGACTCCGTCCAGAACTCCGACCTGCCCGTCATCCTCGGCACCACGCTCTTCGCCGCGACGTTCGTCGTCCTCGCCAACGTGGTCGTCGACCTGGTGTACGGCCTCGTCGACCCGCGCGTGCGCCTCGCCTGAGCCCCTCTTCCGTCCTTAGGAACACCCGTGTCCGTTCAGACCTCACCGCAGCCCGCGGACGTCACGCCCGCCCCCGCACCCTTCCTCGACGTACGCGACCTGAAGGTGCACTTCCCGACCGAGGACGGCCTCGTCAGGTCCGTCGACGGCGTCTCCTTCACCCTGGAGAAGGGCAGCACCCTCGGCATCGTCGGCGAGTCCGGCTCCGGCAAGTCGGTGACCTCGCTGGCCCTGCTCGGACTGCACAAGGGCACCAGCGCCCGGGTCTTCGGCGAGATCCGGCTGGAGGGCAGGGAACTCGTCGCCCTGCCCGAGGCGGAGATGCGCGCACTGCGCGGCCGCACGGTCTCCATGATCTTCCAGGACCCGCTCTCCGCGCTGCACCCCTTCTTCACCGTCGGCTCCCAGATCGCCGAGGCCTACCGCGTCCACCACAAGGTCTCCAAGAAGGAGGCCAGGGACCGCGCGGTGGAGATGCTGAAGCGGGTCGGCATCCCGCAGCCCGAACGCCGGGTCAGGGACTACCCGCACCAGTTCTCCGGCGGCATGCGCCAGCGCGCCATGATCGCCATGTCCCTGGTCTGCGACCCCGCCCTCCTCATCGCCGACGAGCCCACCACCGCCCTGGACGTCACCGTCCAGGCACAGATCCTGGACCTGATCCGCGATCTGCAGGAGGAGTTCGGCTCCGCCGTCGTCATCATCACGCACGACCTCGGGGTGGTCTCCGACATCGCCGACGACATCCTCGTGATGTACGGCGGCCGCCGCATCGAGTACGGCGCCACCCGCGAGGTCCTCAAGCAGCCCCAGCACCCCTACACCTGGGGCCTGTTGCAGTCGATGCCGCACCTCACCGGCGACGTCGGCGAACGCCTGAACCCGATCCCCGGCACCCCGCCGAGCCTGATCAACCTGCCGGACGGCTGCTCCTTCCACCCCCGCTGCGCCTACAAGGGCTGGGTCCCTCAGGGGCCTTGCACCGCTGAGCGGCCCGAGCTGCGCCTCGTCTCCGGCGCCGGAGGGCACCTCGCCGCGTGCCATCTCACCGACGAGGCCAGGCAGGAGATCCGCGGCGGGACCGGCCCGGACGACCGCGGCGCCGCAGCCGCACGGGCCGCGCAGTGACGGCGGCGGACGAAAGGGAGCATGCCGTGAGCACCACCCAGCCCCTCACCGGGCCGACCACCGACCGCCCCGCGGGCGAGAACCTCCTCGAAGTACGCGGTCTCCAGAAGCACTTCCCCCTCCGGCAGGGCATCATCTTCCAGCGGCAGATCGGAGCCGTACGAGCCGTCGACGGCATCGACTTCTCCGTCGGGCCCGCCGAGTCGCTGGGCCTGGTCGGGGAGTCCGGCTGCGGCAAGTCCACCACCGGCCGCCTGATCACCCGGCTGCTCGAACCCACCGGAGGCTCCGTGGTGTTCGACGGCGAGGACATCACCCACCGGCCTCCCGGGCGGATGGTCGAGGCCCGCCGCAACCTCCAGATGATCTTCCAGGACCCGTACTCCTCGCTGAACCCCCGGCACACCGTCGGCACCATCATCGAGACGCCGATGCGGCTCAACGGCATCAACCCGCCCCAGGGCCACAAACGGCGCGCCCAGGAACTCCTGGAGACGGTCGGGCTCAACCCCGAGCATTACAACCGCTACCCCAACGAGTTCTCCGGCGGCCAGCGCCAGCGCATCGGCATCGCCCGCGCCCTCGCCCTGCGGCCCAAACTGATCGTGGCCGACGAACCCGTCTCCGCGCTGGACGTCTCCATCCAGGCGCAGGTCGTCAACCTGCTCCAGGACCTTCAGCGGGAGTTCGGCATCGCCTTCGTCTTCATCGCCCACGACCTCGCCGTCGTACGGCACTTCTCCGAACGCGTCGCCGTGATGTACCTCGGCAAGATCGTCGAGGTGGCCGGCCGGGAGTCCCTCTACACCCGGCCGCGGCACCCCTACACGCACGCGCTGCTGTCGGCCGTGCCCGAGGCCGACCCGGACGCCACCGAGCGGCGCGAACGCATCCGGCTGGCCGGCGACGTGCCCTCACCGATCGACCCGCCCTCCGGCTGCCGCTTCCGCACCCGCTGCTGGAAGGCCCAGGACAAGTGCGCCACCGAGGAACCCCGGCTGGGACGTGTCGAGGGCAGCCCCTCGGGCCATCTCACCGCCTGCCACTTCCCCGAGGAGCCGACGGTCGCGGCGCGCGGGGAGGACATCGTCCTGGATCCGGCGCTCGGCTAGGGCCCTAGGGGTGTCCCAGGCCCGGCCCGGCTACCCGCGCGCCGCGTTCCTCAGCGCCCGGGCCGCCTGCTCCAGCGCCGGATCCCCGTGACCGAAGCAGGCGACCGTCGCGCCGAGTTCCGCCAGTCGCCCGCAGGCGGCGAGGACCTGGCCGCGATCGAGGTTGAGCACACCGGGGATCACCGAGCCGTCCACGGGTGACGCCGCGACCGTGTCGCCCGTGAACAGCACCCGGTGCTCAGGGAGGTGGAGCGCGATGCTGCCGTGCGTGTGCCCCGGCACATGGACGACGTGCGCGCCGCCGCCCCAGTCCAGGATCTCGCCCCCGGCCAGCTCGGTGACCTGCGCCGGCCGCACGAGGTCACCCTCGGGCAGGAACTTCGCGGCCTCCTCGTACAGCGGCCGCTCCCAGTCCTCGAACACCGGCTCCGGGCCCGGGACCTCGCCCCGGACGACGGGCGCGTCCAGCCGGTGGGCCAGCACCTCGGCACCGCTGAGCGCGGCGAACTCGCCCGCCCCGCCCGCGTGGTCCCAGTGGAAGTGGGTGAGCACGATCCGCCGTACCTCCCGCGGATCCCGGCCGAGCGCGGTCACCGCCTCGGCGATCGAGGCACCGGAGCCGGGCGGACCGGCGTCGATCAGCGTCAGGTCGGCGTGGTCGGCGCCGTCGCACCACAGGTAGGCCTGGCCGACCGGGAAGCGCAGTAAGTGGAGGCGGGGGAGGAGCTCTACGACGTCCATGGGACGACCGTAGGCAGGGCCCCCGTGAGCGGACGAGGGCCTTCTGCCGACGGCAGAGCCGTCAGCTCGCCGCGTAGTTGCGCAGGAACAGCGCCTCCGCCACCGACAGCCGCTCCAGCTCCTCGGGGGACACGCTCTCATTCACCGCGTGGATCTGGGCCTCCGGCTCGCTCAGCCCGATCAGCAGGATCTCCGCCTGCGGATAGAGCGCGGCGAGCGTGTTGCACAGCGGGATGGAGCCGCCCTGGCCCGCGTACTGCATCTCCTGCCCCGGGTACGCCACCGCCATCGCATCCGCCATGGCCTGGTACGCCGGGCTGGTGGTGTCGGCGCGGAAGGCCTGGCCCTGGCCGATCTGCTCGGTGCTCACCCGCGCACCCCACGGCGTGTGCGCCTCCACGTGCGCCTGGAGCAGCTTGGTCGCCTCGGCCGCGTCCACGCCCGGCGGCACCCGCAGGCTGATCAGCGCCCGGGCGCTGGCCTGCACGGACGGGGTGGCGCCGACGACGGGCGGGCAGTCGATGCCGAGGACCGTCACGGCCGGGCGCGCCCAGATGCGGTCGGCGACCGTGCCGGAGCCGATCAGTCCGACGCCGTCCAGCACCTTGGCGTCCTGCCGGAACCGCTCCTCGTCGTACTGGAGCCCCTCCCAGGCCGAGCCCCCGGTGAGTCCGTCGACCGTCGTGGAACCGTCCTCGGCGCGCAGTGAGTCCAGGACGCGGATCAGGGCGGCCAGCGCGTCGGGCGCGGCACCGCCGAACTGGCCCGAGTGCAGGTTGCCGGCGAGCGTGTCGACGCGCACCCGGACGAGCGTCATACCGCGCAGGGTCGTCGTGACGGTCGGCAGCCCGACCCGGAAGTTGCCCGCGTCGCCGATGACGATCGTGTCGGCCTCCAGCAGGTCCGGGTGTGCCTGCGCGTACCGCTCCAGGCCGCCCGTGCCCTGCTCCTCCGAGCCCTCGGCGATCACCTTCACATGGACCGGGACGCCGCCGTTCGCCTTCAGCGCGCGCAGCGCCAGCAGGTGCATGATGACACCGCCCTTGCAGTCGGCGGTCCCGCGCCCGTACCAGCGTCCGTCCCGCTCGGTCAGTTCGAACGGCGGGGTCGTCCAGCCGGCCTCGTCCAGCGGCGGCTGCACGTCGTAGTGGGCGTACAGCAGGACCGTCTTCGCGCCCTCGGGGCCGGGCAGGTAGCCGTAGACCGACTGTGTGCCGTCGGGGGTGTCGAGCAGGGCCACGTCCTGGAATCCCTCGGCGGCGAGCGCGTCCGAGACCCAGCGGGCGGCGCCCTCGCTCTCGCTCCTCGGGAACTGGTCGAAGTCCGCCACCGACCGGAAGGCCACCAGTTCGGTGAGCTCTTCCTTCGCCCTGGGCATCAGCGAGGCGACGGTTCCGGCGACCGGATTCGACGACATGGGCACGCTCCTTGTGGGTGCGAGGTGGTAGCGGTGAGTGCCGTAGATCCTCCCACAGCGGCCTTGGGCCAGGTCCGCCGTAGGATGCGGGAGACAGCAGGGGCAGGCGGCTTGATCGGGAGCAGTAGACCATCGTGAGCAGCGAGAACTCTTCGGCGGACGACGTGCGACAGGTGTGGGACGTCGTCGTGGTGGGCGCGGGACCCGCGGGCGCTTCGGCCGCGTACGCGGCGGCGGTCGCCGGCAGACGTGTGCTGTTGCTGGAGAAGGCGGAGCTGCCGCGGTACAAGACGTGCGGCGGCGGCATCATCGGCCCCTCGCGCGACGCCCTCCCGCCGGGTTTCGAGCTGCCGCTCAAGGACCGGGTGCACGCGGTGACGTTCTCGAACAACGGCCGCTTCACGCGCACCCGACGGTCCAAGCAGATGCTGTTCGGGCTGATCAACCGGCCCGAGTTCGACCAGCAGCTCGTCGAGCACGCGCAGAAGGCGGGCGCCGAGCTGCGTACGGGTGTCACCGTCCAGCGGGTCGAGCAGCACGGCTCGGCGGTGCCCGACCGGCGCACGGTCGCCGTGCTCCTCCAGGGCGGCGAGGTCCTGCTCGCGCGGGCCGTGGTCGGCGCGGACGGCAGCGCCAGCCGCATAGGGGCGCACGTCGGGGTCAAGGTCGACCAGGTGGACCTCGGCCTGGAGGTGGAGATCCCGGTGCCGGAGACCGTCGCCGAGGACTGGAAGGGGCGGGTGCTCCTCGACTGGGGTCCCATTCCCGGCAGTTACGGCTGGGTCTTCCCCAAGGGCGACACCCTGACGGTCGGGGTGATCTCGGCGCGGGGCGAAGGCGCCGCGACGAAGCGGTACTTGGAGGAGTTCGTCGGGCGGCTCGGCCTCGCCGGGTTCGAACCGAGCATCTCCTCCGGGCACCTGACCCGCTGCCGGGCCGATGACTCGCCGCTCTCGCGCGGGCGGGTGCTGGTGTGCGGTGACGCGGCGGGGCTGCTGGAGCCGTGGACCCGCGAGGGCATCTCCTTCGCGCTGCGGTCCGGGCGGCTGGCGGGGGAGTGGGCGGTGCGGATCGCCGAGGCGCACGACGCGGTGGACACGCGTCGGCAGGCCCTCAACTACGCGTTCGCGGTCAAGTCCGGGCTCGGCGTGGAGATGAGCGTCGGCAGGCGGCTGCTGACCGTGTTCGAGCGCCGCCCCGGCCTGTTCCACGCGGCGGTGACGAGCTTCCGCCCGGCCTGGCGGGCGTTCAAGGAGATCACGCAGGGTTCGACGTCGCTGGGCGAGATCGTCCGCACGTATCCGGTGGCCCAGCGGGCTCTGACCGCGCTGGACCGCCGTCCCGCCGCGGCGGGCGACGAGGTCAGCCCGTCACCGTGATCTCGAAGACCGGGTGGTCGGGGGCGATCCGGCGCAGCTGGTCGTCCGGGGAGTCGGGGCCGACTCCGTTGAAGAAGACCCCGACCTCCGCCTTCCAGCGCTTGAGGTAGGCGCGCAGGATCGGGGTCTTGTCGTCGTCGGCGACCTCGGTCGCGGCGAAGGTGTCCACGTGCTTGCCGAGGTGCAGTTCGCCGCCGCCCGCGGCGCGCATGTTGTGCGTCCACTGGACGTGGCCGCGGGGGGCGACCAGGTACTGCCGGCCGTCCAGGGTCAGCAGATTGACCGGGGTGGTGCGCCACTGGCCGCTCTTGCGGCCGCGGACGGCGAGGACGCGGGAGCCCCAGACGCTGATGCCGCGGCGGGTCAGCCAGCTGACGAGCCGGTTGAAGACGTTGATGGTGAACCAGCCGGGCTTGCGGACGTGCGTGGACATGGGTCCCCCTGGGTGACTGTGTGAGCGGCGCTCTTATGTGTGAGCGGTGCTCTCGTTTATGAGCGATGCTCTCGCTCTGTGGTCTCAGTCTGCCTGGATCGGTGCCCCAAAGCAAGAGCAGTGCTCTCGTTTGTGTGCACTGCTCTGCTTTCATGGCACACTTCCCGCATGAGCACCGCACACGGCGCCCGTGCCCGGGCCAGGATGGAAGTCACCGCGGCCATCAAGGACGAGGCCCGCAGACAGCTCGCGGCCGACGGCGCCGCCCGGCTCTCGCTGCGGGCCGTCGCCCGAGAGCTCGGCATGGTCTCCTCCGCGCTGTACCGCTACTTCCCCAGCCGTGACGACCTGCTGACCGCCCTCATCATCGACGCCTACGACTCCCTCGGCGAAACCGCCGAGGCCGCCCACGAGGCAGCCGCCGGCTCCGGCCCCCTGCACCGCTGGATCGCGGTGTGCGAGGCGGTGCGGCGCTGGGCGCTGGGCCACCCGCACGAGTACGCCCTCATCTACGGATCGCCCGTCCCGGGCTACACCGCCCCCGACACCACCGTCCCGGCCGCCGCCCGCGTCGGACTCCTGCTCATCGGCATCGTGCGCGACGCCTACCGTGGCCTCGGCCTGGCCCGGCCCTCGCTCCCGGCGGACCTGCGCCCGGAGGCCGAGCGGATGGCCGCCGACCTCGCGCCGGACCTCCCGCCGGAGGTGGTGACGGTGCTGGTCGCGGCCTGGGCCCAGCTGTACGGGCTGGTCGGCTTCGAGCTGTTCGGGCAGTTCAACCGGGTGGTGGAGGACCGGGAGGCGTTCTTCCGGCACGCGGTGGGGCAACTCGCCCACGGGGTGGGGCTGGTGTATCCGCAGAAGGGCTGACCAGGACGCTCAGGCCACCGGAACCGGCGGCCCGGGCAGCGACGCCGGATCCTGGCGCAGGACCCGGGCGTGCAGGGCCCGCAGGCCCGGCCCCGGGCCCGCGCCCATCGCGTCGGCGAGCCGCCGCCGTGCCTCCTCGTACACCGTGAGCGCTGCACAGCCTGTCGGTGATGTTCGGCTGCCTGGTGTGGGGCTTCCAGGGCGGGCACCTGTCCGGACCGCTCGGCTTCACCGCCACCGGGTCGATCGAGCCGAGCATCCCGGTGCTGACGTTCTGCGTGGCATACGGGCGGCCGGCCGGGCGGGCGAACCGGTGGGCGCCGCGGCGGCTGCGCGGGCTGCGGGTCAGGGAGGGCGAGGGGGTCCCGGCGGACGACGTACTTCCACGGGAGTACGTGTGATCACCGCGCCCGGGTGACGCCGCCGCGGGCCGGCGGCGTCTAGCGTGGCCGATATGGATGAGCAGCGGGTGCGGGGCGGTCCGCGGCAGTGGTGGCGGCACGGGCCCGCGCGGTGGGACGGGTGGGGCGAGGGGGAGCGTGCGCCCGGGTGGCCCTGGCGGTCCACCGTCCTCGTCACGGTCTTCGTGCTGGTCGGCTCGAACTTCGCCGCGCACGGCCAGGCGGGCGAGCGGGCGGCACTGGACGTCTTCGCGCGGGTGCTGCTGCTGGTGGCCGGGGCGCTGCTGCTGTGGCGCAAGCGGTATCCGGTGGCCGTGGTCTTCGGCACCGCGGGTGCCGTCATGGTCTACCTGGGGGCCGGGTATCCGTACGGGCCGGTCCTCCTCGCCGTCGCTCTGGCGTGCTTCAGCGCGATCGTCTCCGGGCACCGCTGGGCGGCGTGGGCGGCGATGGGGACGCTCTGGGCCGGGCACGTCCTGGTGGCGCACTGGCTCTACCGGTGGCTGCCGCCGTCGGGGGACTCCGCCGCCGCCTGGGGTGAGGAACTGGTGGTCGCCACCTGGGTGGTGGCGATCGCGGCGGTGTCGGAGCTGTTCCGGGTCCGGCGCGAGCAGTGGGCCCGGGAGCGGGCCGAGCGCGCCGAGGCCGCGCGGCGGCGGGCCGACGAGGAGCGGCTGCGGATCGCGCGGGAACTGCACGACGTGCTCGCCCACAGCATTTCCGTGATCAACGTGCAGGCGGGTGTCGGCCTCGCGCTCCTCGACTCCGATCCCGAACAGGCCCGTACCGCGCTCACCACGATCAAGGAACAGAGCAAGGAGGCGCTCGGCGAGGTGCGCCAGGTGCTCGACACGCTGCGCGCGCCCGGTGACGCGCCGCGCGCGCCCGCGCCCGGGCTGGACCGGCTAGCCGAGCTGGTGGAGCAGGCGGCGAGCGCGGGCCTGACGGTGGAGGTCGAGGGGGAGCCGCCCCGGCTCGCTCCCGGCACGGACCTCGCCGCCTTCCGGATCGTCCAGGAGGCCCTGACCAACGTGGTACGGCACTCGGGCTCGCGGCACGCGCGCGTGCACCTCGCACACGACGCGGACGTGCTGCGGCTGCGGGTCGACGACGACGGGCCCGCGACCGGCGCCGACGCCGGCGGCAGCGGCAACGGGCTGGCCGGTATGCGGGAGCGGGCCGCCGCGCTGGGTGGCACCATCGAGGCGGGGTCCCGGCCGGACGGCGGTTTCCGGGTGCTCGCCGTACTTCCGTTGAGGGCTTCCGTCGGCCCTTGAGCCGTATCCCAGAACCACGTCAGGAGGACGACGGTGATCCGCGTACTGCTCGCCGACGACCAGTCACTGGTCCGGGCAGGTTTTACGGCGCTGCTCGACGCGCAGCCCGACATCGAGGTGGCCGCTCAGGCCGCCGACGGGGAGGAGGCCGTGCGCGGGATCCGCGAACTGCGGCCCGACGTCGTCCTGATGGACATCCGCATGCCCGTGCTCGACGGCCTGGCCGCCACCCGCCAGGTCACCGGGGACCCGGACCTGAAGGACGTCAAGGTGGTCATGCTCACCACCTTCGAGCTGGACGAGTACGTCTTCGAGGCGATCCGCGCGGGTGCCTCCGGCTTCCTGGTCAAGGACACCGAGCCGGACGAACTCCTGCGCGCCGTACGGGCGGTGGTCGCGGGCGACGCGCTGCTCTCGCCGGGGGTGACGCGCCGCCTGATCGCCGAGTTCGCGGCCCGCTCCAAGGAACCCGCGGCGGCCGGCGCGCTGGCCGGGCTCACCGAGCGGGAGCGGGAGGTGATGGCCCTGGTCGGCATCGGACTGTCCAACGAGGAGATCGCCCGTCGTCTGGTCGTCAGCCCGCTCACCGCGAAGACCCACGTCAGCCGCACGATGGTGAAGCTGGGCGCCCGAGACCGGGCCCAACTGGTCGTGCTCGCCTACGAGTCCGGGCTGGTGCGGCCGGGCTGGCTGGGCTGAGCCGCAGAGCGGAACCGGAGCAGCACACTGACGACCCGGGCCACGAAGAGGACGGGCGTGAGCACCAGCGCGGCGCGCAGCAGCAGACGCTCCGGCGTGTCCGGGAGGTCGAAGAGCAGCGCGGGACCGGCCACGGCCCCGAAGACGACCGCCGCCGCGAAGGCCGCACTGCACAGCGCGTACCCGATCTCGACGGTCATCGCATCGCGTTCGGCCTGCGTACGCCGTCCCCCGTGACTGGTCATACGACGAGTCAAACAGCAGTGTGCCCGGCGGGCAAGGCAGCCCGCCGGGCACACCCGGGAGACGGTCTAGTCGCGCACGGCGACGCGCTCCGCCTCCTGCGGGGTGGCCTCGTCCTTCGGGGCGGACGTGGCGACCACCACGGACGGCTGTTCCCGCCGGGGCCGCAGGCCCGTGAGGGTGATGAGCAGGCCGGCGAGGGCGATGAGCGTCACGACCAGCAGGCCGGGCCGGTAGCTGTCGAGGACGGCCTGCGGGGAGGCGTCGCCCTGCTCGGGGGCGTTCGCGGTCACCACCGCCGTCACCACCGCGAGGAAGATCGCGCCGCCCACCTGGACCGAGGTGTTGAGCAGTCCGGAGACCATGCCCTGCTCGTGCTCGTCGACGCCGTTGGTGCCCTGGACGTTGAGGGACGGGAAGGTCAGCGCGAAGCCGGAGCCGACCAGCAGCATCGTCGGCAGGATCACCGCCGCGTAGACCGGGTCGAGGTCGATGCGCAGGAACAGCACGTAGCCGGTCACCATCAGGGCGAAGCCCAGCACCATCAGCCGGGCCGTGCCGAACCGGTCGATGACGGCCCCCACCTTCGTCGCGGACAGCGCCACCAGCGCGCCCGCCGGCAGGAAGGCCAGGGCCGTGTGCAGCGCCGACCAGCCGAGCAGCTGCTGCATGTAGAGGGTCACCAGGAACTGGAAGCCGATGTAGCTGCCGACGAACGTCAACGCGCCCAGTTGGGCCCGCACTTGCGGCCCCGAACGCAGTACGCCGAGCCGGATCAGCGGGCTGGGACTGCGCCGCTCGACGGCGACGAAGGCCGCCAGCAGGACGGCGACTGCCGCGAAGGACAGGACGGTCCGGGCCGACCCCCAGCCCGCCCCGGGCGCCTCGACGACGGTGAACACGAGCAGCAGCATCGAGGCGGTGCCGAGGACGGCACCCGGGATGTCGTAGCCGCCCCGGCCGCGCTCGCGCTCGGTGCGCGGCAGCAGCTTCAGGCCCACGAACAGGGCGATCAGCGCGATGGGGGCGGGCAGCAGCATCGTGAGCCGCCAACTGGCCTCAGTGAGCAGGCCGGAGAAGACCAGGCCCATCGAATAGCCGGTGGCGCCGCAGGTGGTGTAGATGGCGAGGGCGCGGTTGCGCAACGGGCCTTCGGGGAACGTCGTGGTGATGATCGACAGGCCGGCGGGTGCCGTGAAGGCCGCGCTCAGGCCCTTGACGAAGCGGCTGGCGATGAGCAGCGGACCCGAGTCGACGAGACCGCCGAGCAGCGAGGCCAGCGCGAAGACGCCCAGCGCCACCAGGAAGACCTGGCGCCGGCCCAGCAGGTCGGCGGCGCGTCCGCCGAGCAGTAGCAGGCCGCCGTAGCCGAGGATGTAGCCGCTGACGATCCATTGCAGCGCCGAGGTCGACAGGCCGAGGTCGGCACCGATGGAGGGCAGCGCGACGCCGACCATGGACACGTCCAGGGCGTCCAGGAACATCGCGGCGCAGAGCACCAGCAGGGTGCCCCAGAGCCGGGGAGTCCAACGCCCGTCGGACGTGGGAGCGGTGAGCGGAGAGGTCATGCCCGAGAGATTACATGCGCATGCATGAGATGCAAGCGCATTTAATTCAGCTGCAACGACCCGGGTTCTCTGTTACGGTGCGGCGCATGGCGGCGAAGCAGGCCGAGCAGGCGCTCGTGGAACAGTGGCGCGACATCCTGGCGCTGCATGCGCGAACACAGTGTGAACTCGACCGCGTTCTGCACCAACACGGCCTGTGCGCCAGCGACTTCGAGGTGCTCGACGTCCTGGCCGGGTGCCGTGCGGCGAAGGGCACGCCCTCCTACCGCGTCCAGGAGATCTCCGAGCGGGTCCATCTGAGCCAGAGCGCGCTGTCGCGGCTGATCGCCCGGCTGGAGAAGGAAGGGCTCGTCGAGCGCTGTATGTGTCCGGAGGACCGGCGGGGTGTGCGCGTCGCTCTCACGGCGAAGGGGCGCACGCTGCACGGTGAGGTGCTGCCCGTGCAGCGTGCGGTGCTGGCGCGGATGCTGGCGGAGGACTGAGCCCGGCCGGATCCCCTGAGCCTGGCCAGATCCCATGGGCCCGGCCGGATTCCCTGAGCCCGGTCAGACTCCCGAGGTCTCCCGCCACAGGTCGGCGAGCGCACGGTCGCCCGTGACCGACGGCAGGGGAGCCCGGTTCCACAGCGCCAGGTACAACTGCTCGGCCGGGCCGGACAGTTCGCACTCGGCGTCCCCGGACGCGCCCGGCGTGGTCACGGGCGGCTCGGACGACAGTCGTACGGTCCACACCGCGCCGGTGTCGTCCGTGCGCACGCGCAGGACGCGCGGCTCGGGCGTACGGACCCGGCTCCTGGAGCGGGCGTGGAAGCCGCGCAGCAGTTCGTCGATGCCGTCGGTCGCGAAGTCCGGGGTGACGGCCGTGATGCCGGCTCCGCGCGCGGACTCCGCGTCGACCCGGTGCACCGCCGTCTCATGTGCCTGCCGCCGGGTCCAGAAGGCCAGCGGGGACGGTGCGGGCAGGAAGAACCAGCACTCCACGTCGGGCGACGCGCCGGCCAGCGTGTCGACGAGACGACGGTGACCGTCGCGGTACCAGGCCACGAGCTCCGCGCCGTCCAGGTCCGGGGCGTCGCCCAGCGGACGGCGCTCGGTGTACCCATCGGCGACGTACGACGCGGCCCAGCGGTGCACCGCGCCCGTGTGCCGCAGCAGATCGCGCACGTGCCACTCCGGGCACGTAGGCACCTTGGCGTCGGTCCCCGCCTCCTCGGCGGCCGCGGCCAGCAACCGGCCCTCTGTCTCCAGCGCGTGAAGGAACTCGGCAGTCTCCATGCCGCGAGTCTGCCGTACGGGGCGCGTTCAAGCGCCGGGATTTCCGCGGGGGCGCTACGGCAGCGGTGTGCCGCCCGTGGCGTTGACGATCTCGGCGGTGATGTACGACGCCTCCTGGGAGGCGAGGAAGACGTACGCCGGGGCCATCTCGGCCGGCTGTGCGGGCCGCCCGATGGGCGCCTGCTTGCCGAACTTCCGGGTGTCCGGCATGGTCGCCGGGATGAGCGGCGTCCACACCGGGCCGGGCGCCACGGCGTTGACGCGGACGCCCCTGTCGATCACCATCTGCGCCAGCCCTTGCGTGAAGGTGACGATCGCGCCCTTGGTCGTCGCGTAGTCCAGCAGATGCGGGCTGGGCTTGTAGGCCTGCACCGACGTGGAGTTGATGATGCTGCCGCCCTCCGGGATGTGCGGCAGGGCCAGCTTGCACAGCCAGAACATGCCGTACAGGTTGGTGCGCAGCACCCGGTCGAACTGCTCGGTGGAGATCGCCTCGATGCCGTCCGGCTGCGACATCTGGTACGCCGCGTTGTTCACCAGGACGTCGATCCGGCCGAACTCGGCGACGGCACGGTCGATCAGCGCGCGGCAGTTCTCCTCCTCCCGTACGTCGCACGAGACGGGCACGGCACGCCGCCCGGCATCCTCGACCAGCCGGGCGGTCTCGGCGGCGTCGTCCTTCTCGTCGTCCAGGTGGGTGAAGAGCACGTCGGCTCCCTCCCGGGCGAACGCCAGGGCGACCGCGCGGCCGATCCCGGAGTCCCCGCCGGTGATCACGGCCTTGCGGCCGTCCAGCCGGCCGCTGCCCCGGTAGGACTCCTCGCCGTGGTCCGGGGGCGGGTCCATGGGGCCGGTCCAGCCCGGGTGCGGCTGGTCCTGGGAGGGAAACTCCGGGGTGGGGTGCTTATCGCCGGGGTGCTGTTGATCGGTCACGGGTCTGCCTCCTTGTCCATGGCGTACGGCCCGGTGATCACAACGGACGAGGCCCCGGGTACCCCGATGCCGGGGCGCCGATCACCTGATTGTCCCTCTGGATGTTCGGCAGGCGGGCCCGCCGGATCAGCCCGCCGCGGCGCGCCGTGTTGCGAAACCGATGAGCGCGGCCACGGCGGCCAGGATCGCCACGCTGGTGAGCGCGGCCGGGAGGGAGAACCAGTCCGCCATGAACCCGATGGCGGGCGGTCCCAGCAGCATGCCGCCGTAGCCCAGCGTGGAGGCCGTGGCGACTCCGCCGGGACCGGCGAGCGCGCCCGCGCGTTCCACGGCCACGGGGAAGAGGTTCGCGAGGCCGATGCCCGTGATCGCGTACCCGAGCAGGGCCGCCCACAGGCCGGGGGCGAGCGCGCCGAGCAGCATCCCGGCCGCCGCCGTGGCACCGCCCGCAACGACCGTTCGGGTCCGCCCCAGACGCTCCAGGAGCGTGGTGCCGGTCAGGCGGCCCACCGTCATGGCGAGCGCGAAGCAGGAGTAGCCGACGGCCGCGGCGCCCGGCGAGGCGGCCAGGTCCTCTTCCAGGTGCAGGGCGCCCCAGTCGGCCAGCGCCCCCTCGCCGTACGCGGTACAGCCCGCGATCAGGCCGAAGACGAGCACGAGCCCCCGGGTACGGCCGTCCAGGCGGCGCGGGGCGTCCTGCGCCGGCCGCTCCGGTTCCGGCGGTGCCGGCGGCTCGTGCCGGAGCAGCACGGGGCCCGCCACGGCGGTCACGAGCAGTCCGGTGACGGTGAGCAGCAGCAGGTGCCGGGTGGGGGAGAGGGACCCCGCGACCAGGGCGCCCAGCCCGGCGCCGGCCATGCCGCCCAGGCTGAACGCGGCGTGGAAGCTCGGCATGATCGGCCGCCGCATCGCGGCCACGAGCTCCACGGCGGCGCTGTTGAAGGCGACGTTGATCCCGCCGTACGCGGCGCCGAAGACCAGCAGGACCAGGCCGAGCGCGAGGGCCGAGTGGGTCAGCGGGGGCAGGGCCACGCTGAGGGAGAGCAGCACGGCGCAGGCGACGGTGACCCGGTGGTTGCCGAAGCGGCGGCACAGTCGGCCGGTGAGGATCATCGTGACGACGGCTCCGGCGGAGACGCCCAGGAGGGCGAGGCCCAGGGCGCTGGCGGAGGCGTCGGTCTGTTCCTTGATGGCGGGGATGCGCACGACCCAGCCGGCGAAGACGAAGCCGTCGAGGGCGAAGAAGACGGTGATCGCTGTACGGAGTGTGGTGAGGGAGTTGCCGTCGCCCGGCACGGCACTGTGCGTTCGGGGTTTGTTTATTTGCGGCACAAACTCAGGCTAGGTGGGTGCGGGCACCACGACAAGGTGCGACGCTGGGACGAGAGCCATCCACCGAGGGACCTCGGGAGCGTACATGGGACGTGACGTGCCGGCCCTGGTGTTCACACGGGAGGACCGCCGTCGGTACCGGGCCAAGATGCAGACCGGCCTCGAAGTGCTGGCCCGGATGCTGCGCGAGTCCAGCTTCGAGAGCGAGCGCCCCCGGGTCGGGCTGGAGATCGAGCTCAACCTCGTGGACGACCAGGGGCTGCCCGCGATGCGCAACACCGACGTCCTCCAGGCGATCGCCGAGCCCGCCTGGTCCAGCGAGCTGGGCCGCTTCAACCTGGAGATCGACATCCCGCCGCGGGAACTGACGACCGGCGGCCCCGGTGCCTGGGAGCAGACGATCCGGGACGCCCTGAACCACGCCGAGGACCGCGCCGCGGCCGTGGGCGCCCATCTGATCATGGTCGGCATCCTGCCCACCCTGGACGAGGAGCACGTCAGCGAGTCCGCCCTCTCCGGCGACCCGCGATACCGGCTGCTCAACGAGCAGATCTTCGCGGCGCGCGGGGAGGACCTGCGGATCAGGATCGACGGCGTGGAGCGCCTGTCGACGTACGCCGACACCATCACCCCCGAGGCCGCCTGCACCAGCACTCAGTTCCATCTCCAGGTCGCCCCCAAGCAGTTCGCGGACTACTGGAACGCGGCCCAGGCCATCGCGGGCGTGCAGATCGCCCTCGCGGCGAACTCGCCCTTTCTGTTCGGCAAGGAGCTGTGGCGCGAGACCCGCATCCCCCTGTTCGAGCAGGCCACCGACACCCGCCCGGAGGAGATCAAGGCCCAGGGCGTACGGCCCCGCGTATGGTTCGGGGAGCGGTGGATCACCAGCGTCTTCGACCTCTTCGAGGAGAACGTGCGCTACTTCCCCGCCCTGCTCCCGCTGTGCGAGGACGAGGACCCGCAGCGGGAACTCGACAGCGGCGGCGTTCCGCAACTGGGCGAACTGACCCTGCACAACGGCACGATCTACCGCTGGAACCGCCCCGTCTACGCCGTCACCGACAGCGGCCCGCACCTGCGCATCGAGAACCGGGTGCTGCCCGCCGGCCCCACCGTGGCCGACATCATCGCCAACGGCGCCTTCTACTACGGCCTGACCCGCGCCCTCGTCGACGAGGACCGGCCGGTGTGGACGCGGATGTCCTTCGCGGTCGCCGAGGAGAACCTGCACACCGCGGCCCGCGACGGCATCGACGCCCGCCTGTACTGGCCCGGCGTGGGCGAAGTACCGGTCACGGAACTGGTGTTGCGGCGTCTGCTGCCGCTGGCCCACCGGGGCCTGGAACTGGCCGGCCTGGACGCGGCCTGGCGCGAACCCCTCCTCGGCATCGTGGAGCAGCGCTGTGTCACCGCGCGCAACGGCGCCCTGTGGCAGGCGGAGACGGTCCATCATCTGGAGAAGTCCGGCGTCTCCGACCGCCGGGAGGCGCTCCGGCAGATGACCACCTCGTACATGGACTACATGCACATGAACGCGCCCGCGCACACCTGGCCCGTGGACTGACCGCCGCGACACGGGCGGGTCAGGCGGGGCTTGGGGCGGCCTGGCCTCCCCACTCCTCGGCGGCCGTCAGCGGGACGGGAGCGGGCGGCTGCGCCGACGTCGTCAGCTCGATCCGCCGTCCCTCGGCCGACGAACGCAGCAGCGCGGTCATCGTCTCCAGTACGTGCAGGGCGAGTTCGCCGTTCGCGCGCGGTGCCCGCCGCCCGTCGGCGGCGACGAAGTCCAGCAGCCCGACGCCCCGCGCGCCGTCGACGTAGCCCGCGGACGGCGGGAGCGTGCGCCACTGGTCGTCGCCGAGCCCGAAGAGCCGTACGTCGCCGTCGAAACGGTTCGGATCCGGGACGGCGAGGGTTCCCGCCTCGCCGTGGACCTCGATCGGCGACGCCGTGGTGGCCACCCCGTCGAAACTCGTCGTGATCGTCGTCAGCGTCCCGCCCACGTGCTCCAGCACCCCGGAGACATGGCTGTCCACCTCCACCGGTATCCGCTCGCCCGCACGCGGACCGGAACCGATGACCCGCTCCGCGCGCAGCCGGCTGGACGCCCCCGTCACCGCCCGCACCGGACCCAGCAGGTGAATCAGGGACGCCAGGTAGTACGGTCCCATGTCCAGCAGGGGGCCGCCGCCCTCGGTGTAGTAGAAGTCGGGGTGCGGATGCCAGCGTTCGTGGCCCGCCGTGACCATCACGGCCGAGGCGAACAGGGGGCGTCCGATGCGCCCCGCCGCCACCGCCGCCCGCGCCGTCTGGACCCCGGTGCCCAGCACGGTGTCCGGCGCGCACCCCACCCCGACGCCCGCCCGCGCGGCGGCCGCCATGACGGCGTGGGCGTCGGCGAGCGTGGCGGCGAGCGGCTTCTCCCCGTAGACGTTCTTGCCGTGGCCGATGGCCCCGAGGGCGATCGCGGCGTGCGCCCCGGGGGTGGTGAGGTTCAGCACCGTGTCCACGTCCGGGCTGCCCAGCAGCTCCTCGACGGTCAGCGCCCGGACGCCGGGCAGTTCGGCGGCGACCGCGGCCGACCGGGAGGCGTCGAGGTCGGCGACCGCTGTCACCCGCACGGCGGAGCGGCCGGC
Organism: Streptomyces sp. NPDC007991; assembly: GCF_042958445.1. Taxonomy (NCBI): domain Bacteria; kingdom Bacillati; phylum Actinomycetota; class Actinomycetes; order Kitasatosporales; family Streptomycetaceae; genus Streptomyces; species Streptomyces sp. NPDC007991. The sequence continues at coordinate 5,974 of NZ_JBIBJD010000006.1, read as the reverse complement.
GAGCGTGTCCAGGTACGCGCGGGAGATGACGCCGAGCCCTACGACGCCGATGCGGTGCGCGTCGCCCACAGCATGCCCCTCTCGATGATGGTGCGGACGTTGGGGTTCTCCAGCACGTCGACGCTGTGTCCCGGTGTCGTCACCACGATCCGCCCGGCGCCCCACCGGCGGGTCCAGACCGCCGGCGAGGTGACGGGCCGGTGCCAGGGCTCCCACGCCCGGGTGGGGTGCGTGGTGGTGGCCAGGACGTCGATGAGGTCGTCGTGGAGCACCCAGTACTGCTCGGTGTGCAGCTCGAAGTCCTCGATGCCGGCGGTGACGGGATGCTCGCGGCCGGCCTCGGTGAGGGCGATCGTGTGCGGCAGGAAGTTGTCCTCCGCCCCGCCCCGGCGCTCGCACGGCTCCTTGCCAGGGTGCGTGGCGAACTGCCCTCCCACCAGGTGGAGATAGTCCGAGGAGGCGCGGAACGAGTCGGCGATGCCGCCGTGCCAGCCGGTGAACCCGGTGCCGGCGACGACCGCCGAGCTCAGTCCCGCGAGCTGCTCGCGGGTGATCTCCGACATCGTGACGCACTGCACGATCAGGTCGGTGCGGGCCAACTCGGCCGTGTCGGCGTAGACGTCGGTCGACTCCTCGACCCGGACGGCGTATCCGTTGCTCCGCAGGAAGGGCAGGAACAGTTCCGTCGCCTCGACCGGCTGGTGCCCCTCCCAGCCGCCGCGGACCACCAGTGCTCTCTTCTGCGTCATCGTGATCTCACTATGCGCGGGGCGTCCGCGCCGGCGAAAGGGGGCCGGGCCTCACGAAATTTTCGCTGCCGAGGCCCGGGCGCCGACCGTCCAACAGGCCGCAGTGAAGCGGACTTCGGAGCCGTGCACGAAGGGCTCGAAGGCGGGACGCACCGTCTCGACGACCCGGTCGCGGGTCTGCTCGTCCACGTCGGGCAGGTGCATGCCGACCGCACCGAGCCGGGTGAAGTAGCGCACCAGTTCCTTCTCCGGCAGGGTGCAGACCACGTCGACCGGCTGGATGTCGATCCCGGCCCAGCCGCTGTCGGACAGGATCCGCCGGACCTTGTCGGGGTCCGCGAAGGCGAACTGTCCCGGCTCGTCCGGCCTGCGGACGGGCAGGTCCGGGAGCAGCGGCGCGGCGGCGCGCTGGGCCGTCGTCATGAACGGGTTCTCGGCCGGATCACGCCAGACGACGCACCGCAGCGCGGCCCCGTCCCGGGCCGCGCGCCGGAGGTTGGCGAAGGCCCGGACGGGATCGGTGAAGAACATGACGCCGAACCGCGAGATGACGGCGTCGAAGGTGCCCGGTTCGAAGGGGTGGTCCTGGGCGTCCGCGCAGAGGAAGGACGCCGGGACGTCCTCCTGCCCGGCGTACTCCCGGGCGGTGCTGATCATCGCCTCGGAGATGTCGACCCCGACACAGCGGCCGGCCGGGCCGACCCGTCGCGCGACGGCCATGGTGAGGCCGCCCGTACCGCAGCCGACCTCCAGCACGTCCCGCGCCTGTTCGGCGGCGACGGCGTCGACGAGGAGCTCCTCGAAGGGTCTGAACATGTCGTCCAGCACGCCCTTCAGATCGCCCCAGGCGTGACCGGCGCGCCCCTTCCAGCGGGCTGCCTGCTCTTCGTCGGCCCTGCGCGCAGCGTCCATGACTGTCTCTCCTTCTGGTTGCCCTCGGCGTCACCGGGATGACAGCGTTCTACTTCAAGTCGACTTGAAGTCAAGGCAATGACAGGGATGACGGAAAAGACAGAGCTGGACATCGCCGAAGTGGCGCGCCGCGCCGGGGTTCCGGCCTCCACCCTGCGGTTCTACGAGGAGAAGGGGCTGATCTCCCCGACCGGCCGGCGCGGCCTGCGCCGGCAGTACGACCCCGGCGTACTGGAGCGGCTCGCGCTGATCGCGCTGGGGCGGACCGCCGGATTCTCGCTCGACGAGATCGCGCAGATGTTCGCGCCGGACGGGCGGCCGCGGATCGACCGGCGGAAGCTGGCGGCCAAGGCGGACGAACTGGAGCACAGGATCCGCGAACTGGGGGTCCTGCGCGACTCCCTGCGGCATGCCGCCGCGTGCCCCGCGCCGAGCCACCTCGAGTGCCCCACCTTCCGCCGCCTCCTCGACGCGGCGGCCTCCGGCGGTGTCGCGGCGCCCGGCAGGCGGGTTCCGGGCCGCTAGGGCCCTCTTGGTCCAATCGTGGTTCGCGCTTTGCCCGATTCCCCGTGGGCCGTGCCTAGCCTCGACGGCGAACTTCGGGAGGCCGCAGTGCTGAAGACCGTGAAAGGGCAGGCAGCGGGTCTGACGAAAGACCAGCGCAACGCCTTCGTCGCCGCCTATCTCGGCTGGGCGATGGACGCGTTCGACTATTTCCTGGTCGTGCTCGTCTACAGCGAGATAGCCGACGATTTCCATGTCTCCCTGACCGACATGGCCTTCCTCACCACCGCGACGCTGGTGATGCGGCCCGTCGGCGCGCTGCTGTTCGGCATGTGGGCCGACCGGCGCGGCCGACGCGTCCCGCTCATGGTGGACGTCGTCTTCTACTCAATCGTCGGTTTCGCCTGCGCCTTCGCGCCCAACTACACCGTCCTGCTGGTGCTGCGCCTGCTCTACGGCATCGGCATGGGCGGCGAGTGGGGGCTGGGAGCGGCCCTGGCCATGGAGAAGATCCCGACGGCGAGGCGTGGCTTCTGGTCGGGGCTGTTGCAGAGCGGCTACTCGCTGGGGTACCTGCTGGCCGCCGTGGCGTTCTTCGTCATCGAGCCCGTCTTCGGCTGGCGGGGACTGTTCGCCTTCAGTCTGCTGCCCGCGCTGGTCGCCCTGTGGGTGCGCAGCCGGGTGGAGGAGAGCGAGGTGTGGGAGAAGACCGTCCGGCTCAACCGCACCCCCGCGCACCAGGTGTTCAAGAACCCGGCGGTGCTGCGGCGCTTCGTCTACCTGGTCGCGCTGATGACCGCCTTCAACTGGATGTCGCACGGCACGCAGGACATCTACCCGACCTTCGTGAAGAAGGGCCTGGAGCTGTCCGCGAACACCTCGATCGCGATCGCCGTGGTGTACAACATCGGCGCCATGATCGGCGGTGTGCTGCTCGGCGCGTACTCCGAGCGGCTCGGCCGCCGCCGGACGATCATGATCGCGGCGGCCGGGGGCCTGGTCGTGGTGCCGTTCTTCGTGCTGTCCACGACCGTCGGCTGGCTGATGCTGTCGTCCTTCCTGATGCAGGTGTGCGTGCAGGGAGCCTGGGGTGTCATCCCGGCGCATCTGACCGAGATGAGCCCGGACGCCGTCCGGGGCTTCTACCCGGGCGTCACCTACCAGCTCGGCAATCTGATCGCCGCGCTGAACCTGCCGATCCAGGAGGCCATCGCCGAGCGCCACGGGTATCCGTCGGCGATGGCGTGGACCGTTGTGCCCACCCTGGCCGTGGTCATCCTGCTGAGCGCGATGGGTAAGGAGGCCAAGGGCATCCACTTCGGAACCAGCGGCTCGCAGGCCCCGAGCACGGCGGCGACGGGCACGGTCCGGCCCTGACGTCCCGCCCGCGGCGCAGACCGGGCGAGGCCCGAGGCCCCGGCCCCCGCGCAAGCCCCACCCGTCGCCGCCGCGCCGCGGACCCGCCGGTGCGGCGTGCAGGGCCTCCTTGTCCGGCCCTGGCCCTTTCCGCGGACGGCGGACACACCTGGCCGCAGCGCCACGACCTCGAAACCGGCGACGGCCACTGCCTGACCGACAACTCCCGCGACGGCCTCAACCGCGAGTTGTCCTACCCTTCCCTCGCCCAGACACCTCCACCGACGGCAGTCACCCAGCGTCCGAATCCCTCACGCCCCGCGTTTTGGAACAGCACTTCTCCTGCGCTGCATCAGCGCTGTACGAGCGCTAACCGGCCTCCCCCGACAGTTGGATCACCGCTCCCGCCAGGGAGAAGGAGACCGGAAGGGGACACGGCCGCATGGGTACCGTCAGGACACCGCAGCGCAGGGCCATACTCACCGGCGGGCTCGCTGCCACCGCAGCCATGCTCACCGCCTGCTCGTCGAACTCCGACAGCACGAACGGGGGCAAGACGTCGGCCGTGGCCGCGGCCAAGACCCCCGCACCCTCGCCCGCGGCGGGCCCGCGACCAAACTCGTCCCGGGCGGCGTTCGCACGGCTGATGGACGGCAACAAGCGCTGGGTGGACGGAAATCTCCAGAACCCCGACCGCGACCCGAAACGGCGCGAGTCCGTCGCCCAGGCACAGGAGCCCTACGGCGTCATCCTCTCCTGCATCGACTCCCGCGTCCCGCCGGAGCTCGTCTTCGACACGGGCCTCGGCGACCTGTTCGTGATGCGCACCGGCGGGCAGGTCACGGGGCCGCTGGTCACCGGGTCCGTGGAGTACGGGCCGATGACGTCCGGCACCCCGCTGATCGTGGTCCTCGGACACCAGCGCTGCGGTGCGATCAAGGCGGCCTACGAGGCGATGCGCGACGGCAAGAAGCTGCCCGGCAACCTCCAGGCGATCTCCGACGCCCTGCGGCCGGCCTACCGGGAGACCACCCGGCTGAAGCACACCGACCCGGTCGACGCCATGGTGCGGATCCACATCAACCAGACCGCCGCCGAGCTGCGGACCAACAGGGACCTCGCCCCGCTCGTGAAGAAGGGCGACCTGGCCGTGGTCAGCGCCTACTACTCGCTCGACACCGGCCGAGTGGAAGTCCTCAGCGGCGCGCCTTCCGCCTGACCCGTAAGACCACGACGACCGGGTGGGAAAAAACGTTCCACACCCGGTCACGTTATACTTGCGGCGCCCATGAAGGCCACGGTCGTGCCTGGTCGCACGGCTGCAACAGCGAGGGGGTGGACGCCGTTCCGGCACGCCCCGCCCGCATCCAGGACGTCGCGGCCGCCGCCGGCGTCTCGGTGTCCACGGTGTCGAACGTGCTCAACCGGCCCGAGCGCGTGACCGCGCAGACCGCCGAGCGCGTCCGCGTCGCCGTCGCCGCGCTCGACTACGTCCCCCACCCCGGAGCCGCCGGGCTGCGCACCGGGCGCGCCTCGGCCATCGGCCTGGTGCTGCCCGACGTGACCAACTCCTTCTACGCGCGCATCGCCCGGGGCGCCGCGGACGCGGCCTACGACCACGGCTACTCCCTCGTCCTCTGCCACAGCGGAGACGACCCGGAGCGGGAGCAGGGCTACTTCAGCATGCTCGCCGAGCAGCGGGCCGTCGGCGTCGTCGTCGTGCCGCTCAGCGCCGACCCGGGCCGGCTCGCCCGGCTGCGCGAGCGGGGCATCCCGCTCGTCCTGGCCGACCGCGCGATGCCCGACCGGGACGGCTGCTCGGCCTCCGTCGACGACATCGCCGGCGGCCGGATCGCCGTAGCGCACCTCCTCGACCGCGGTGCGCGCGACATCCTGGTCGTCAACGGCGAGCGCGGCATACGCCAGTGCGCCGACCGCTACCAGGGCGCCCGGCAGGCCGTGCGCAGCCGTCGCGAGGCACGGCTGGGCCAGGTCGTTGCGGAGCGGATGACCGTCGCGTACGGCACACGGATCGCGCACGGCCTCGGGGACCTGCCCGACGGGGTCTTCTGCACCAACGACTTCCTCGCGGCGGGCCTGTGTCGCGGGCTGACCGACCGGGGCGTGCGGATCCCCGAGGAGGTCCAGGTGGTCGGCTACGGCGACCTCGACATCGCGACCTTCGGCGCCACCACCCTCACGACGGTCCGGCAGCCGGTCGAGGACCTCGGCCGGGCGGCCGTGGAGATGCTCCTCGACGAGATCGAGGCCCGCGCGGACCACGTCCACGAGACCCGCGTCTTCGCCCCCGGCCTCGTCGTACGCGACTCCACCCGACCGTCCGCCGAAGACTAGGGCCCTAGGTGTTCTGTCCACGGAGGTTGGTGACAGCGATCACTGGAGAGTGATCTTGAACGAGTGAGGGCCTTCCGGGTTCGGTGTGGATTGCGACA